>JANQVJ010000040.1:3274-23054 GCA_030730365.1 Verrucomicrobiales bacterium | reverse complement strand
CAGCCCGAACGCCACCGCCCGCACCCGTGCGTCCGAGAGGATGTCCGCGATGACCCAGGCGCATTCGGGATCGAAGACCAAACCCTCTTTGGTCAATGACTCAACCTTGTTGGGTCCGGCGACGAGGCGATAGGGAAGGTAAGTTCCGAGCCGCGCGAGGGTAGCGTAGCCGTTCGTCAGTTCGAGCAACCGCACCTCCGTGTTCCTCAGGGTGAGCCCGAGACCGTTCTACCGCGACTGGCTGCGGCCCGCGCTTTTTAAGAGCAGGTCTCGCGTCGTCTCGTGACGAAAGGGTGTGAGAAATGCAGACTAGTTAGGGCGCACTAAAGGACAAGAAAGATCCCCGTATTTTCCTCGCGACGGTCGGCCCATCGCTCTTTGTAGGGCGAGTGCATCCCGAGATCGTAACGGGTGATGCCTCCGGCCTCGCAGCGTCGGAGATTCTCGAACTGGAGACGGTTGCCGAGCCCGAGGGAACGGACCTCTTCGACATAGCTCATCTGGAACCCGCGATAGGTATCCCCGGCGACGCCTCCGAAAATATAGGCGACATCCTCACCGTCACGCCGCGCGAACTGGAGTCGCAAGTCCCCCCGCTCGTGCAGCCCGGTGAGGAGGGTCCGATAGAAGGCGGCATACTCGGGTGCTTTAAAAATATCCGTCCCTTCGCGCCATTTGTAGGTGCGCCGCTGAATCGCGAGGATACGATCAAAGAGCTCTCCGGCCGAGTCCTCCCCGGCCTCGACTATCTCGATTTCGGTCGATTTTTCCGAGTCCCGCAAGGTCCGGCGGAACTTCGGGGAACGGCGTTCCAGCCAAGACTCGATGCCCCCGACGAGATCGATGATCATGCACTCGGTCGCGGTGAACTCGTCGTAGCGCCTCGTCGCGGGCTCGATCCGGCGAACCGCTTCGTGGAGCGGACTGTCGCACCGAATCCCGCCGAGGCAAAGCCCCACCGGACCGCCGAGCCACCGGGGCGCGGTGAGGAGCAGCTCGACGATGCGATCGGGCTCACCCGTCACCGGAGAGCTGAACATCCAGGCGGATTCGAAGGGAAAATAGATCCGTTCGCGCTCGCGCTCGACGAAGATCATCCACGATCCCGCGTCCTCGACGATGAGATGCGATCTGGCGTGGTCGGCACCATGGAGCCCGTCGTGCGCGGCGAGCTGCCAGTCGGGTCCCGAGCAGAGAGCTGAGACACCGGAAGTCCGCAGAGCCGCCGCCGCGAGTTCGTCGGACCTTTCACGTAGCTCGTCGAGAGTGAGTCGCTGCATGGGCCGTGGCGGGGAGAGGCGGGATCTGACTCTGTCAGGTGAAGGAGGCAACCCTGTCAGGCCCCCTGCGAACCGGGTTCACGGGTTGAGAAAAGCGCGGATGATCTGGCCGTCGCGACTCAGGACCATGACCGTCGTTTTGTCCTGCGGCAGAGACCCGAGGAGATCGTAAAAGGTGGCGACATCGGTGACGGGATCCTGATTGATGCGGTGAATGAGGTCCCCGGGGCGGAATCGCTTCGCCGCCTGCGATTCGGACTTCACCTCAGTGATGACGACGGCGGCGGTCGTCTCAGGCAACCCCACGGCGGTGCGCTGCGCCGGAGTGAGATTCCCGACGGTGATCCCTAGAGCCTCGGCGATGGACTGTCCGTTCGCCGCGATGTCAGAGCGGAGCTTGAGCGTGTTCGTATCGGACTTAGCAATGGCCTGCACGGCGGCCTCCATCGACTGACCTTTCCTGATCACGGTGAGCTGGGCCACTTCACCCGCCTTTTTCGACCGGATTCTCGTGAGGGTGTCTTCGGCCGAATTTGCCGCCTTGCCGTCGAATTTCACGATGACGTCGCCGGGCTTGAGCCCCGCCCCCTCGGCCGGCGAGTCCTTCACGACGTTGGTGATGAGCGCTCCCTGCGTGCTGTTAAGGCCCAGAGCGATGGCGTAATTTCTCGTGATGTTTTCCACCTCGAGACCGACGTAACCGCGGATGAGGGGCCGTCCCAGGACAATAGCCTCGAAGACCTCCCTCGCCTCGTTAGCCGGGATCGCCAGACCGATCCCCTGCCAGAATCGCACGTCCTCTTGGCCCGTGAAAATAGCAACATTGACCCCGATGACCTCGCCCCGCACATTCACGAGCGGCCCGCCCGAGTTACCCGGATTGATAACCGCGTCGACCTGAAAATACTCGTTGGCTCCGTCACTGAGCTCGCGCTGTTTGGCACTGATGATGCCGCGCGTGACCGTCTCACTGAGACCGAAGGGATTGCCTACGGCGAGGACCATCTCCCCGACCCGGACCGCCTCTGAATCCCCGAAGGCGAGCGGCTGCAATGCGGGGAGCTGACCTCCCTCGGGCGCTTTGAGCTGGAGCACGGCGACGTCGACATTGGGATCGCTCCCGACCCACTCGGCCTCGAACTGGCTGCCATCGTGAAGCGTCACCCGGATTTTATCGACCCCGGCGACGACGTGGTGATTTGTCACGAGATGGCCCTGCTCGGTTACAATAAAGCCCGAACCCAATCCGGGAGACTGGTAGTTCTCATTTTGCCGGTATCCGAAGAAGCCCCACGGGTCGGCCGGAACGACACGGGTCACATTCACGCTTGTGGTCGTGTCGATGCTGACGACCGAGGGGACGACGGCATCGGTGAGGTCGGCGAGGGAGCGGTTCACCTCTTCGAGGATACCGGTGTTGTTCAGGTCGAGCGGCTGGGCGCGCAGGAGCGGATTCGCGTCGCTCTGTGCGACGACGGGTGTCTCGACCCCGATCGCGGCGGTGAGGGAACGCCGCTTGAGGAGGTCGAAGATGTCGTAGCGCTCACCGGCATCGATGAGGCCTAGATAGAGGAACGCGGAAAAGCCGCCAATGAGGGCGACACCGAGGAGTCGGAGGAAAAAACGGGCCATAATCCTTTTCGAAGGGGTGAAAGGGGCGGGAACTTATTCGGGGTCAAGCTTATCCACCTTCGGGAAAGACTCCACCATCTTTTGATCCTCGGGGGCGAGGTCGTTGAGGGGAATGGTCCATTTTTGCCCGGAGGCATCCTGGATGACGACCCTGACGCCGTCGTGCTTGACGAAGCGGGCGAAGATTTCTTTCCCGAGATAGTTCGACCAGTCGCGGAAGCCTCGCGCGACGAGTTCCGCCTTTTGCACCCTGATCGATTCAATAACCGGACGGGAAGCGCCGACTAGTTCGTTGAAATAATCGATCGGACGCCCCGTGCGGTAGCCGCGGATACCCCGCTCGACTTCCCCGTTGGGATTGAAAATAAGCACATTGGGGTAGCCTTTGACCTTAAACCGGTCCTTGATCCTGCGAAGCGCGTCGGGGGCGTCAGTGTAGTTGCGCGGGTAATTGAGATAGCAGATGACGAGATTTTCTTTCACGAAATTGTTGAAGCTCTTCGTCGCAAAGACCTCCTGCGACAGGGCCATCGCCTGGGCGTTCCAGATCCCGGTGAAAACGAGCATGAGCGGTCGCTGCTCGCGCTGAGCCCGGTCAAAGGCGTAGTGCGGATTGATCTCCCACCAGGCGCTTTCGGGGTCTTCGGGGAAAACCTGAACCCGCTCGGGTCGTTCATCCTCAATCACCCGTGACTGGCTCTGCATCTCCGAGATGGTCGCCCCAGTCGGGACGACTTTGTCAGTGGGCTTGGTGATGATGGGTTTGTTGGAAGGGATCACCATCTCGCCCGGCTCGATCGTGGCAGTCACCGACGGCACGGATAACGGAATCTCCCCGGAGGTCATCGGACCGGGGGCGAACTCATCCTGCCCCGGAACGGATGGCGGCGGCGGCGCGGGTGCGGCGACCCGACCGTCGTCGTCCTGCGCGACGACCTGCGACAGCCCCGCAAGGAGGAGACCGAAGCCGAGAACGATGGTGAGCCGGAGAGACATGTTGGAATAAAGGTAGCAAAGCTCCGAATTTTGGATAGGAAAATTGACAAGGGGCGGGTTCCTTGCTCTGTTTGCAAGCCTTCCCCGGCGCCCCGCTATGGAAAAGCGCAAAACGACACCCAGCTTCTACACTGCCCTTTTTTTTGCGCTCCTCTTTGTGGTGTGGATGATCTTTTCCGGTTTCTTCGACGCCTTTCACCTCAGCCTCGGACTGATCTCCTGCGCGATCGTGACATGGATCTCGTCGGACCTCCTCTTTGAAGACCGCACCACTTCATTCCGCCGGCGCCTCATACAGTTCGTCAGAATGGTCAGTTACACCTTCTGGCTGCTCCGGCAGATCGTCCTTGCCAATGTTTTTCTGCTGCGTCTCGCCTTCGGACCGCGCGAGCGACTCCAGCCCCAGATCGTGCGCTATGAGTGCGGGCTCAAAAGCGATTTCGAAAAATTTCTTCTCGCGAACTCCATCACCCTGACGCCCGGGACCGTGACGATTAAAATCCTCGGTAGCACCTATTACATTCACGCGATCAATGACGAGGCCGCCGCCGGTCTCGACGGGGAAATGGAGAGACGGATCGCCCGCATTTTCGCCGAAGACACGGAGAGCCGGAAGGGAGCCGCCACGACATGATCACCTTCGAGCAATTCTCGATCGGCGTAGGGGCCGTGCTGCTGTTCCTCATGCTGCCGGCGATCTACCGCATCGCCGTCGGCCCCACCGCGCTCGACCGCATCGTCGCGACCAATATCATCGGAACGAAAACGGCGGTGATGCTCGTCATCATCGGGGTCGTCTTCGAGCGGGTCGAGATGTTCGTCGATTTCGCCCTCGCCTACGCGCTACTGAACTTCACCGGATCGATCGCGGCGGCACGCTTCCTGCATCGATCCAAAGACACCGGCGAAGCCGCCGCCGGGATCACCGGAACGACGGGAACAAAAGGGGAATAAAACCATGGCCACGTTCATCACCATCCTAAGTGTCCTCCTGATCGTCGCAGGAATCTTTTTCTTTCTCGGTGCGGCAGTCGGGCTGCTGCGCTTTCCAGATTTTTACGCCCGCATGCACGCGGCGGGAAAGGGCGACACGCTCTCGAGCCTGCTCGTCATCCTCGGGTTCGCCGTTTATCAGCTGCACGACTTCGACAATTTCTCCGAGGACTGGCTTACCCTGCTCTTGATCCTGAAGCTGCTCGCGGTCGTCCTTTTTATCTTCCTCACCAGCCCCACCGCGACGAGCGCCCTCATGGACGCCGGCTGGGAGGACGACGTGAAACCCGTTATCAGCGAAGGTCGCAGCAATCATCTCGAGGATGATTGCGGTAAAAACGCCTAACCAGTCCTCCCCGTGATCCTCTCTTTCGACATCATCATCCTGATCTTCCTCATCGTGGCCGCGGTCATCGCGCTCAACGTGAAGGATCTGCTCAGCTCGGCGATGATCTACGGCATTTACGGCTTCCTCATCTGCCTGCTCTGGGCGGAAATGGGCGCGGTCGATGTCGCCTTTACCGAAGCCACCGTGGGCGCGGGCGTCAGCACGGTGCTGTTTATCGCCACCATCCTCAACACCAGAAGGAGATCGTCGGACTGATGAGCCCCAAAATTTTTGCCAGCATCGCCGTGGTCATCACGGGCATCGTTCTCCTCTACGGAATCTCGGATTTCCCGACCTTCGGTGATCCGCGTTCGCCGGCGAACTCCGGAGTCGAGGGAGGCGCGCCCTCCACCTCGCTCTATTATATCAACGAGAGCTACGGAGTGACCAAGGTCCCGAACCTCGTCACTTCCGTCCTCGCGGATTACCGCGGCTACGATACCATGTTTGAGACCGTCGTCGTCCTCGCGGCGGGGATGGCCATCTTCGCCATTCTCCGCTCCACCACCAAAGACGATGAAACGGTTGCCGGCCCCGCAAGAAAGAGTTCCATCGACGGTGACCACAACCGCATCATCGTTGGCATGACCTGCCGTCTCGCCGTCCCTGTGGTACAAATTTTTGCCCTCTACGTCGTCGCGCATGGCCACTACAGCCCCGGAGGCGGATTCCAGGGCGGGGTGATGCTGGGCGCGAGCTTCATCCTCATCGCCCTCGCGGGGAATCTCGACGACGCCCTCGGCCGCTTCAGCGAAAAATCCTACATGGCGCTCGCCTCACTGGGGATCATCATCTATGCCGGGTTCGGCGTAGTCCCCCAGGTGCTCGGGAAAAACTTTCTCGACTTCGGAGTCCTTCAGAAAATCCTCCTGACCGACGGCCCCGAGATGGCCCGCTCGCACAGCATGCTGGGTGTCGAGATCGGCGTTGCCCTCACCGTCATGTCCATCATGTTCGCTATTTTTGCCAACCTCTCCAGCCGGGGCACCCTCAAGGGAGGACTCTAACCAACACACAGCATGGTGGATTTTTTGCTTAACACGGTAAAGCCGCACTTCAACTTCTGGGTCTACGTGATCCTGATGATGATCGGGCTCTGGTCGCTCATCGCGAAGAACAATCTCATCAAAAAAATGATGGGGCTGGCGATCTTCCAGACCGCCATCATCCTCTTTTATGTCTCTCTCGGGGTGAAGGACGGCGCCACCATCCCTGTGCTCGAAAGCTACGGCGACTATGCCGAAAAGGCCGAAAAAGCAGAACCTGCCGGGCCCGAAGTTGCCCCTCCCGACGCCACCCCGGCCCCCGTGGTTGTCAACCCCGCCGACACCTACGCGAACCCTGTCCCGCACGTCCTCATGCTCACCGCGATCGTCGTTGGCGTCGCCACTCTAGGGGTCGCTCTAGCCCTCTGCGAAATGATCTACAAAGAGTTCGACACCCTTGAGGAAGACGAGCTGCTCCGCAAAATCAAAGCGCTTCACGACGATGCTTGAGCAACTCCCCGCCCTCATTCTCCTCGCGCCTCTCTTCGGCGCCCTCCTCATCGGACTGATCGGTCTGCATGATCGTCGCGCCTGTTTCCCGATCGCGTTTACCGCACTCATCATCTCGCTGGCCTCGGCCATCGGTGCGGCGATGCGCGCCTTCACCGGCGGTGCCTACAATTACTTCATCGGCGGATGGGAAGAACCGCTCGGGATCGGCATCGTCCTCCGCGTCGACGCGCTCAATGGCCTCCTCCTCATCGCCATCGCCGTCGTCGCAGTCCTCGCCGTGATCTTCACGATCCGTCCCTCGAGCGAAAAGGACACGGACAAAACGGCCTACTTTTACATCCTCTTCCTCCTCCTCTGCGTCGGTCTCTTCGGGATCACGATCACGGGGGACGCCTTCAATCTCTTCGTCCTCATCGAAGTGTCCGCCCTCACCAGCTACGGCCTCGTCGCGATCGGAACGTCGCGCCGCTGCAAAATGGCGGCCTTTCATTACCTCCTCATGGGAACCGTCGGGGCCTCTTTTTACCTGCTTGGGGTCGGGTATCTCTACCTGAAGACCGGCTCGCTCAACATGCAGGACATCAACACGATCCTGACGACCAACGCCACCGTAGCGCAGTCCCCCGCCATCGTGACCGCCTTCATCCTCATCCTCGTCGGGATCTGGATCAAGATGGCCTTTTTTCCCCTCTATGGCTGGCTCCCCAATGCCTACAGCTATAGCCCTTCGGGTAGCTCCTGCCTTCTCGCCCCGCTCATGACGAAGGTCTCGGTCTACGTCATGATCCGAGTCATGCTCAGCCTCTTCGGGCTCGAGTGGGTTTTCGGCCATCCTGGCTGGAGCGATCTCGTCGTCTGGCTCGCTGTCATCGCGATCCTCGCCGGCTCCATCATGGCCCTCGCCCAGCGGGAGATAAAGCGAATGCTCTGCTACCTCATCGTCGCCGAGATCGGCTACATGGTCGGCGGCGCCTGGCTCAATGATCCGAATCTCTGGGGCCTCACCGGTGCCTCCTACCACATCCTCGCCGATGCGATGATGACGCTCTGTCTTTTCCTCTTTGCGGGCATCCTCTTCAAGTATCACGGCGTCAGCGAGATAGGCGATCTCGGCGGCATGTTCAAAAAAATGCCCATCACCAGTATCGGCTTCATCGTCGGCGCCCTCGCCATGATCGGGGTGCCGCCCACCTGCGGATTCTTCAGCAAATTCTACCTCATCCGCGGGGGGATCGAGGGAGGACATCCGGAATATGTCGCCGCCCTCCTCATCTCGAGCCTCGTCAACGCCGTCCTCTTTTTCCGCATCTTCGAGATCGCCTACTTCGGGAAAAATCCCGCCGCTGGTCATTCACACGACCACGGACATGACGATCACGACAGTCACGACCATGACGATCCCGGCGATGCCGTCACGACGGCCGCGCGCCCCATGCGCGAGGCCCCGGTCTACGCTCTCATCCCCCTGCTCGCCGCGGCGGCGCTCATCATCCTCGTGGGAATTTTCAACGGGCAGATCATTGAGCTCATCCGCCTGACCTTTGAGATCCCCGCGACAGTGGTTTCGAATCTGAGATAAACGGTATGGAGAACACGGTCACCAGCATTCTTCCCGTCCTCGCGTGTCTCGCCTCGCTCGCGGCGGTGCCGCTCATCCTGATCTTCCGCAAAGAGATCTTTCTGCGCGAACTCGTCACCTTCGGGGCGGGCATTGCGAAGTTCGCCTTTGTCCTCACGATGCTGCCCCTCGTCCTCGAAGGGAAAGTGCTCGAGTATACCTTCATCAGCGGCTTTGCCGGGATCAATGTCCCCATCGCCTTCCGCGTTGACGGCCTTGGCATGATCTTTGCACTCGTCGCCTCCTCGCTCTGGATCGCGACCTCCCTCTACGCGGTCGGCTACATGCGCGGGCTGAAGGAGCACGCCCAGACCCGTTTCTTTGTCTTCTTCGCCATCTCTCTTTGCGCCACTCTCGGGGTCGCCTTCGCGGGGAATCTCCTTACTCTCTACCTCTTTTACGAGATGCTCTCCCTCGCGACCTGGCCGCTCGTGACCCATCACCAGGACAAAGAGGCCCGCACCGGCGGACGCACCTACCTCTCCTACCTGCTCGGCACCTCGATCGGCTTCGCCCTGCCCGCCCTCATCTTCACCTTCGTGAAGTCCGGCGGCGACCTTTCCTTCGCCGGAGCCGCCATCCTCGCGGAGAGTGATCTCGGTTACTGGCCCGGGCTCTTCCTCCTCCTCGGCTTCGCCTTCGGATTTTCCAAGGCGGGCATGATGCCCTTCCACTCGTGGCTGCCCGGGGCGATGGTCGCGCCGACACCCGTCTCGGCCCTGCTCCACGCCGTCGCCGTGGTGAAAGTGGGCGTCTTCTGTGTCATCCGCGTCGTCACCGAGGTCTTCGGTGTTGATCTGTTAGGACGACTCGGGATCAATCTCGTGCTCTGCTGGATCGCCGCCTTCACTGTCATCACCTCGTCGCTCATCGCCCTGACGCAGGACAATCTGAAACGCCGCCTCGCCTTCTCCACCGTCGGCCAGCTCTCCTACATCATCCTCGGCGTCGCCCTCCTCAGCGAGCACGCCGTCGCCGGCAGCATGATGCATATCGCGATGCACGCCTTCGGCAAGATCACCCTCTTCTTCTGCGCCGGGGCCATCTTCGTCGCCTGCGGCAAAAAATACGTGAGCCAGCTCGACGGACTCGGACGCCGCATGCCCGTGACCTTTGCCGCCTTCGCGATCGGCGCGTTGAGCGTGACCGGTCTGCCCCCGACCGGCGGACTCCTCAGCAAGTTCTACCTCGTCTGGGGCGCCGCCGAGGCCGGGCAGATCGCCCTGCTCTGCGTCTTCCTCGTCAGCACGATCCTGAACGGGGCCTACTTTTTCCCCATCGTCTACCGCGCCTTTTTCAAACCGGCACCCGAGGGCGAATCAGAAGGCGCCGGCATCCGCGAGGCTCCTCTCGCCTGTGTTTTGCCGCTCGCGCTCACGGCAATCGGCTCTGTCCTTCTCTTTTTCTTCCCCGGTATTCTTCTCCAACTCACTGACCTCATGGTCGACCCGAAATAAGCTGTAACTCGATTCACTATGGCCTCAAGCAACGGAGATCAGAAACTTTACGAACTCAAACACGACCCCAAGCCGGGCTACGGAATGGCGTTCGCCATTTCCTTTGCTGTCATGGCCCTCTATCTCGCTCTTATTTTGGTTTCCTCTCCCGGCCCGGCGAAGAGTCACGGCCACGGAAATGAGAAGCAATCACCCGCAATTGATACCGCCAATGGCCACGCAGCAGAAAAGTCCAACTGAGATCCCGACAGCAACCGTCTGGTTCCTGAAGCGGGAGAACGTTCGCCGTATCCTTGGCGGGCTCTTTATTGCCTGCGGCGGATTTGTGGTCCTGGATGTCATTTTCTGGCTGACGGGTTTTGACAAACATCCTTATCTCAAGTGGGAACAATGGCCCGGCTTCTATGCAGTTTTTGGGTTTGTTGCCTGCGTCATTCTTGTCTTGATTTCCCGTTTTGTGCTGCGCCCTCTCGTGATGCGCGACGAGGACTACTACGATAGAAACTCACCCGAAGAAGGAGGAGAGACCGATGCCTGAAGCTCTCCCGCCCTCGTTAATTTTCCTGCTGGGTGCTCTTCTCGTTCCGTTTCTGCGGGGACGCGTAAGACAGGGGGTTGCCCTCCTCGTTCCCGTGATCGGACTTGTGAATTATTACCTCATCACCAAAGGGGTTCACTGGAAGGTCGAGTTGCTGGAGTTCGAACTTATTCTCGGTCGTGCTGACTCGTGGAGTCTCATTTTCCTCCATGTTTTCACGGTTCTATCCTTCATCGGGATTCTTTACATCATTCGTGAGAACGAGCCGCTCGATCTCGCGGCCGGGTTGCTTTATGCGGGCAGTGCGATGGGAGTTGTCATGGCCGGGGATCTCATCACGTTATTCTTCTTTTGGGAAGTGCTCACGGTGGGGGCGGTGCTTTGCCTCCTCTCGAGAAAGACCACGGCATCAGGAAATGCGGCTAAACGTTATCTGCTTGTTCATGTTTTCGGTGGAGTCGTTCTCCTTGCCGGACTTGTCATTCATCTTGCGTCGGGAGGCGGCACTGCATTTGACAAGATAATACTCAGCGGACCCGGGCCCTGGTTGATGTTCTTCGGTTTCGGAATCAACTGCGCCTGGCCACTCCTCGGTGCCTGGCTCACTGACACCTATCCCGAGGCCTCCATCGGCGGGGTCGTCTTCATGGCGACCTTCACAACAAAGACGGCCGTCTATGTCCTCGCGAGAACTTTCCCCGGTGAACCCGTTCTCATCTGGATTGGCGTGGCGATGGCTACGATTCCAATTTTTTATGCGGTAATTGAAAATGACCTCCGTCGGGTCCTCGCCTACAGTCTCATCAACCAGGTCGGATTTATGGTGGTCGGTGTTGGTCTCGGCACGGCACTCTCTCTCAACGGCACCGCCGCCCATGCCTACTGCCATATTCTCTACAAAGCGCTGCTCTTCATGTCGATCGGCTCGGTCATCTACCGCACCGGCAAGTCCAAAGCGACCGAACTGGGTGGACTCTGCCGGTCGATGCCGCTGACCTGTCTTTTTTGCTGCATCGGTGCTGCGAGTATTTCCGCCTTTCCTCTCTTCAGCGGTTTTGTCAGCAAATCCATGATTATGAGTTCCGCTCTCGGCGAGGGACAGGTCCTCGTCTGGCTCGCCCTGCTATTTGCATCCGCCGGGGTTTTCCACCACGCCGGAATCAAGATTCCCTTCTTCGCCTTCTTCTCGCATGATTCGGGGATCCGCTGCAAGGAGGCTCCGCTCAATCAGCTCCTTGCGATGGGTATCGCCGCCTTCCTCTGTATCTTTGTGGGGACGTTTCCCAATGCTTTTCTCTACCCGGCGCTACCGAACCTTGAGGTTGCTTATGAGCCCTACACCGTGGCCCACGTTACTGATCAACTCGCACTTCTTCTCTTCAGTGCTCTCGCTTTCACTCTTCTCATGAGAGCAGGTCTTTATCCGGCAGAGATCCGTTCAACCAATCTCGATGCCGACTGGATCTATCGCAAAGGCGGCCCGCTTTTCTACCGTCTCGCCGACAAGGGACTCAACGGCCTCAACGCCGCCGTCGGTCGTCGTTTCCTCGGCAAGGTTGTCCCCGGCGTCACGAACTTCTTCGAATCAGGCGGGCCTCGCTTCGCCTGCCTCATCATGACACCGATCTGGGCCATCCAGCGCCTCTCCCCCGAGGAGACCGACGCCGCCCGCCATTCCGTCTTCCGCCGCGCCAAGCACGGGGCCTTTCCCATCGGTATCACCGCCTTTTTTGCCGTGATCCTCCTAGGGCTGCTCTCGCTCCTGATGCGGTTCTGAAAGGCGGGAAAAGCTCAGTCGAACTTGAGACAGAGGCATTTCAAATACTGCGCCTCGGGAAAAGAGGCGTGGTGATCCGGAGCGTGGAACGACGTGCCCAGTTCCGCAAAACTCCGCCCCGATTTCTTCGCGGCCGTTCCTATCGCGCCGAAAAATTCATCCGCACTGACATGACCCGAACACGAGGCCGCCACGAGCACGCCTCCGCGACGCAGGAGACGGATCGCATTCGCATTGAGCCGCCCGTAGGCCTGGATCGCCCCCTGACGCTCGCTCTCGCGCTTCGCAAGTGAAGGTGGATCGACCACGACGACATCGTAGCGAGGATCGTGCGCATTCTCCAGCCAGGCGAAGGCGTCGGCCTGTATCGTGAGATGCTCACACGCCGCCACTCCGTGATCCTCCTGATTCAGAGCAAAGTTACGGCCCGCCGCCTCGATCGCGTGGGCGCTGATGTCGAGATCGGTGACCGACTTCGCTCCGCCCCGCGCCGCATAGAGGGAAAATCCGCCCGTGAAGCTGAAGGCATTCAGCACCTCGGCCCCGCGCGCCAGAGTTTCGACCCGACGCCGGTTTTCCCGCTGATCCAGGAAAAAACCCGTCTTTTGACCACGCCGCACATCCGCCTCAAAGCGCAGACCCGACTCCTGAAAAATTACCACCCCGTCCAGAGCCGGACCATAGAGAATCTGCCCGTCACTCCGCCCCTCGTCCGACGCCTTCGCCTCGAGGTTGCGGCTGAGGCGCAGGACGATGCGTTCGGGCACCGTCGCCGCGACGAGCAGATCGCGCAGCATCTCCAGTCGGGGCAGCCAGGCCGGAGTGTAGAGCTTCATCACCAACGTCCCCGCATAACGATCCACAACGAGACCGGGCCAGCCGTCGCTTTCGCCATTGACGAGTCGCAGTCCGTCCGTGCCCGCACCCGCCACCCCGACCCGTCTCGCCAGGGTCTCGTCGAGCCGCGCCTGCCACCACGCCTCATCCAGGGTCACCGGTTTTCCGACGTGGAGGATGCGCACCCGCAGAGGCGAGGTCGGATCGTAGAAACCCATCGCGAGAAACTGATTCTTGCGATCATAAATCACCGCCAACTCTCCCGCCTCTCCTTCGCGATTCTGACTGCGGATGCTGTCCGAGTAGATCCAGGGATGCCCGCTCCGCACGATGGATTCAGCGCTGGGACGCAGCGTCAGCTTCAGGCGCGGAGCGACCGGCGTGGAATCGGAGGGGGTAGCCATTGAGGGAATTTCAACTCAAGTTCACTGCTTTCAGATTTCATTCTATTGATAATTTCTAAAAATATAGGGTTGCCTTTTATTATGGAAGACTGAACCAATACAGTCATGGCAGCAGCGCAACCGGTTACCTCCGCGAGGAATGGAATACCCCGCTTCCCCCTGCTTATTGCGACCCTCGTCCTTGTTTTTCTGTCAGGATGCAGCAGCGTCAGGAAGACGGAATATTCCCGAACCCCTGCCGCAAAGTCGGAACTCCCGGCCGAGTCGCGTTTTTTAAAATTTGAAATCACCGTTCCCGGCTCTGACCGCAGTTACCCGGTCTGGCAGACCCGATCGAGCGGTCGCCCCATCCTGCTGCTCCACGCGATCAACGGACTCAGTCCCGATCTCCTCAACTTTGCCCTCGTCCTCGAGGGCTGGGGTTATCGTGCCTACCTCCCCAGCCTCTATGGCGACCCCGTCGGGAAGACGCCCGCCTACGGCTATGATAAAGGGTTCGCCTCCATCAAAGTGATCCGCAGCACCGGAATCTGGAATCCCGTTTCGACCGAGTCGGCAGGCACCATCGTCGCGGACATCGCCCATCTCGCGCGCACCGTCTCCACCCGTGAAGGCGGACGCTCCCTCGCCGTGATCGGCAACAGCCTCACCGGATCTTTCCCCCTCGCCCTCCTCGAGGAATCCTGCGTGCGCCTCGCCGTGATGGGACAGCCCGCCGTCCCCGCGAAACGGATGCCTCAGATCATCATGCGCCTCCCCCACCCGCCCGAGGAAAAACGTTCTCTCACCCTCACCGACGAGAAGTGGAACGACATTGCCGCAGCGATGCGCCGCAACCCCGGCAAACGGATCGTCGGCTTTCATTACCTCGAAGATCCCATGGCCGAGATAGCCCGCTTCGATGAGTTGCACGAACGTCTCTCCCGCGCCGGACTCGCGCGACGCTTCACCGCCTACGTCAAGACCCCCGCCGGCCATCCTTTCCCGGCTGAGCGCCGCTCCTGGGTCGTCGCCTCCGACACCACCGAAAAACGCCGCACCCTCACGCCGCATTCCACCTACCTCGATGCTGCCGATTTGAATGATCGCGAATGGTTCAGAGCGAAGCTGAAGAGCACGCTGGCGGGGGGATGGTGAGGGTGGAGTTTTGGCGTGTGAGACGTTCAAGAGATGGTGGGCGAAGCCTTGCCATCCTCGCCCTCTTAGCGCCGCGCGTGGTCACGGAGCAGGCCTGCGATCGACAAATCCTCGTCGAGAGCAGGCCAGTGAATCCCTAGAGGTGACAGTTCGACCTTTGAGCGGTCATCAGGCGAAGCACCTTCCAGACGCGGATAGTCGGAGCATGGGAACGAAAACTCGAATCCGCTGCTCATCGAGACAATGATGTTGTCATCTGCGTGGCGGGCGGAGATTGGTATGTCAATTAAAGTGTTCATGCCATTTCTGAATGATAAGCTCTCGGTTCTCGCTTGCCAAGTCCTCTGCTTTGGACAATTCCTTCGTCTTGAGACCGACAGATTCACGAAGAACGACCTCCCCCTCCACCTCAAAGACCGCTTCGCCGCCCCGATACTGCACATGGACATGAATCCGGGTGTGATCGTTGCTGTAAAAGAAAAAGCGGTATCCGTCCTGGGTGAAAACTGTCGGCATCGGATTTGATTTTGTTTTTTCGCTAACGTCGAGCGCTGGCACCCACTACCGGGAGCGCCACGCCGCAACGGGGTTCAGTTTTGAGTTACGTGGATCATCTCGACTCCGGACTTGTAGCGGGTTGCCCAGTCGCGTTTTGTTCGCTCCCTGCCCGTCGCGTCGCGAGCCATGCGCTGACTCGATGAAATTTGGCGATCAAGAGAAAGCCTCCTCCAAGGAGCGCTGCCGTCATAAACAAATAGACCATCATTGCGTTGTCCATGGCGTATTGGCCATCAGTCCCTTCTGCGGATGCAACGATTCGATAAACAGTGTCTGTGAGTCGGATAAATGCCCAGGCGACGATCAGCCCGCCAGTGCAGAAGATCAATGTGTCTTGCCACGGGACTTCAGCGTTCTCGCCGGAGTGAGATCCAACGATCATCCGTGAGATTCTCGGCGCTGCAAAGAAGATCACCGCGGCAAGAATGACATAGAAACCGACCATGGGAAGAAACATCACCCAGGGGTTCGGGAACGGTTTTTGCGTATCATCGGGGATCGTCGACAACTGCATTATTATCGAGAAAAGAGGCGATGCGGCGCTCTCGACCGCTCTAATGACGAAGTGGAGACCAAGAAGCCGAACGAGTGCGGTGACGAGCAAGTGAAGTGAAGTCATTGGATGCTTTAGCAGCGACAGTTTTTATTCGTATGATCTCACCTAATGATATCCATTCGGAGACACGACTCTAGATTGGCCAAAACTCCCCGATCTAACAAGCAACTTCGGGGGAGGGGCGCGTCTATCTGGGAGCCGGGGACGACTGGAATGAGAGTGCGTCATTCCGGGTGATATCACAGCGGCGGAAGCCGAGAATTTCCCCACAGAGGTGCACCGGTGTCTGTTTCCACTCCACCTTCCCAGCCGTTCCCACCCCCTTGACCGCCCCCGCCCTTCGCGTAGGCTCTTCTCATGCCGTGGTCGTTTCCCGATGTCTTTTCCCTGATCGCCGCCTTTTGCTTCGGGGTCGTACTTCCGCTGGCGCAACGAGCGGAGATCGGACAACCGCGGGTCCTGCGGTGGCTCGCGGTCTTTGGGCTACCCTTTCTCCTCATCGCGGCCGGATGGGAACGCGGTCCGGTCGCGGCTGCGTGGGCGCTCCCGGCGCTGCTCTACGCGGTCTGGCTCTTCGCCCACGGGGCGGGACGTTTCCTCTCGGCGTGGGAGGAAAGGGCGGCGACGCGGTGGCTCGATGCGCTCGCCACGAGCGGACCTCTCGTCGCGGCGGTCGCCTGGATCTGGTCGCGTTATGACGGGACTTTTGCAGGATTCCCCGATCCGCTCGCGACCCTGACGACGGTGCATTTTGCGATCACTTTCGGAGCACTCCCGACGGTGATGGCGGCTTGGACGTGGACCTCGTCTCCGGTGCGGCGCTGGAACGACGCGGCGATCTGGATCTATCTGGTGTCGGCTCCGGCCACGGCCCTCTGCTTCGCCCTGCGTTCGCAGCCGATGATCCCCGGCTTCGTCGAAACAGTCTGCGCGATGGTTTTTGCGCTCGGCTTCTTTATCTGGTGGACCAGCGTCGGATCGTGCCGCGCCCGCGGTCTCGCCCTGCCGCTCCTCGCCGGGTTCGCCCTCGGGGCGGGTTAC
Organism: Verrucomicrobiales bacterium; assembly: GCA_030730365.1. Taxonomy (GTDB): domain Bacteria; phylum Verrucomicrobiota; class Verrucomicrobiia; order Verrucomicrobiales; family DEV007; genus Arctic95D-9. Next base: position 6,343 of record JANQVJ010000040.1, on the reverse strand, counting down.
ACCCTGACAAACCATTACGGATGGTCCTGGCTCGACATCCCGCAGATGCTCGTCGTCCACGGTTCGCTCAATCTCATCGGGACGGGTCTGCTGATCGCTTTTGTCCCGGCGCGGGAACGCCGCCTCACCGGTCCGGCTCCCGATCTCACGATCCCGCTCAATCCCGGCTCGGTCGAAACGGCGCGCTTCGTCGATCACCATCAACGCGAGCTCGGTCCCGCCTCGCCCGAGGCCTTCGCGAGGGTGCGTGAAGCGCTCCTGGGGTATCGCTTTTACCCGGCCACGGTCATGGTGCGCCGTGCCCAGTTCGAGGAAGAGCAAAGACCCTCGCGCATCGGAGACCGCCTCGGTCTCGGGCTCTTTCTTCCCAATCTCCCCGGCCTCAACCCGCTCTGCCTCGCCGCCATCGTCGAAATCAGCGTCCTCACGGACGAACCCGGCCTTGTCCGGCTCGGCTACACGACGACCGCCCGCCACTATGGTCAAGGCGAGTGGGTCGCCACCGTGAGCGAACGCGACGGAAAAATGCACCTCGAAGTGCAATGCCACATCCGCCCCTCACGCTGGTTCGTCTGGTGCGGCCTGCCGCTCTACCGCTACTTCCAGCTCGGCGCTTTTCACGCGGGTTATGGGAATCTTTTGAGGCTGGCGGGGACACCCGCTCAGCTCAGAAACGAGCAGACGTACTGACAGATCCCCTCATTCACCCGGATCGTGAATCCGGATTTCGCGGGGACTTCGAAGGCGGTGCCGGCGGCGTAGGTGACAAAAGCTTCGCTGCCGTCGAGCTGAACTTCGCAGGCTCCGTCGGTGATGGCCATTTCTTCGGCGGCGTCGGTGCCGAAGTGGTACTCGCCGGCGTAGATAAGCCCAAGGGTCTTTTTGGTTTCGTCAGGGAAGAGGATCGTATGACTGACGACTTTGCCGTCGAAGTAAACGTTCGCTTTGGCGACTGCGGTGACTGAGGGGAATTCCATGAGACAGAAAATAGGTAGTTTAGTTAGTTGGCTTCGCGACGGCGGGCCTGGGTTTTGAGACGGAGTCCGTTGAGACGGATGAAGCCGGTGGCGTCGTCCTGATTGTAGGCGTGCTCGGCGCCGCCCTCCATCGTTGCGACGGCTTCGTTGTAGAGGCTGTTAGGCGAGCGGCGCCCTGCCGTGATGATATTGCCCTTGTAGAGCTTCAGGCGCACTTCGCCCGAGACATACTGCTGCGACTCGGTCACGAGGGCCTGGAGCGCCTCGCGCTCGGGGGCGAACCAGAAGCCGTTGTAAACGAGCTGGGCATACTTGGGAATGAGCGAGTCGCGCAGGTGCATGACCTCGCGGTCCATCGTGAGACTTTCCATCTGGCGGTGTCCGGCGAGGAGGATGCTGCCCCCGGGGGTTTCGTAAACGCCGCGGCTCTTCATGCCGACGAAGCGGTTCTCGACCATGTCGATGCGGCCGATCCCGTTGCGTCCGCCGAGCAGGTTGAGGACACGCATGACGCCGTAGGGATTCAACAGAGTATAATCATCGGACTGACCCTGTTTGGTCACGTCGCCGAGCTGGGCGAGGATGGCGTCGATGCCTTCGACCTGGAGTCCGATACAATTGCCCTTTTCAAAAAGGAGCTGCACATATTCAGCTTTGTCGGGCGCCTCCTCGGGGGAAACGCTGAGGACGTACATGTCGCGGTCGTCTTCGCCCGAAGCGTCATACCACGGGTCTTCGAGGACTCCGCTCTCGAAGCTGATGTGGAGAAGATTGCGGTCCATGCTGTAGGACTTTTTGATCGAGGCCTGCACGGGGATGTTGTGCTCGGCAGCGTAGGCGATCATCTCGGCGCGGCCTGGAAACTGATCGCGGAATCGCTGCTGACGCCACGGGGCGATGATCTCGATGCCGGGCGCGAGGGAGGCGGCGGAGAGTTCGAAACGGACCTGATCATTGCCTTTGCCGGTGGCCCCGTGGGCGATGGCGTCAGCTCCGTTCTCGATCGCGGCGAGGACCATGCCTTCGGAAATACACGGACGGGCGATGGAGGTGCCGAGGAGATACTGGCCCTCGTAGATCGCGCCGGCCTGGATCATGGGGAAAATGTAGTCAGCCGCGAAGGTGTCTTTGAGATCACCGATGATGCATTTCGAGGCACCGGTCTTGAGCGCTTTTTCCTCGAGACCGTCGAGTTCCTCCTGCTGTCCGACGTCGGCGCAATAGGCGATCACGTCGGCCTGGTAGGTGTCTTTGAGCCAGGTGAGAAGGACGGAGGTGTCGAGGCCTCCGGAGTAGGCCACCAGGATTTTTTTGATGTTGTCGCTCATGAAAGGATAAAAAGGTTCGCTGCGGTGCAATGATCGGCGGCCATTCTACCTGCGGGGCGCGGGCTTGCAACGGGATTTGGCGTCACTTCCGCGTCTTCACCGCTCGCACCCTTTCGGGAAAAAGGGCGCGGCAGATTCCGCAGACGGTGCCGTCGCAGCCGCGGGCGGAGCAGTGCTCGCGTCCGTAGAAAATGATCTGAAGGTGGAGCTTGTTCCAGCTCTCGCGGGGGAAGGCGCGCTTGAGGTCCCGCTCGGTCTCGACGACGTTTTTGCCGGAGGTCAGTTTCCATCGCTGGGCGAGGCGATGGATGTGGGTATCGACGGGAAAGGCGGGCACACCGAAGGCCTGACTCATGACGACTGAGGCGGTCTTGTGTCCGACGCCCGGAAGTTCCTCGAGAGCGGCGAAGTCGGCGGGGACTTCTCCGCCGTAGCGCTCGACGAGGATTTTGGAAAGTTCGGAGATGGCGACCGACTTGCGAGGGGAAAGTCCGCAGGGCCGGATGATCTCGCGGATCTTTTCCACCGGGACAAGCGCCATGGCCTGCGGGGTTTCGGCGAGGTCAAAAAGCGCGGGCGTGACGGTGTTGACTCTCGCGTCGGTGCACTGGGCCGAGAGGAGCACGGCGATCAGTAAAGTATAGGGATCCCGGTGATCGAGCGGGATGGGCGTCTCGGGATAGAGTTCCTCGAGGGTGGCGGCCACGTAGGCACTACGTTCCGCTTTGGTCATTTTTCGTCGGTAAAGCTCTGCTGGATCAGGC
>JANQVJ010000040.1:0-3174 GCA_030730365.1 Verrucomicrobiales bacterium | reverse complement strand
ACCTGAGCAACCTGATCGACCGGCGGAACTGTCACTGCTGCGGAAAGCGGTGTCACCGAGGGGGTGCTCGGAGCCCCGACAATGGTGGTGGAACCGAGGGACTGAGCTTCGGCGTCAGGCTGGGCTCCCACGCTGATCGTCTCAGCGACGGGCTCTTCCTCGGCGATCTTCGAGACGGCCCGGATGTTTTGATTGGACAGGGCGGTGAGACTGTTCGTCGTGCAACTGGTGAAGAGAGACACGCTTGTCAGGCCGGCCATGAGGCAACCAAAAGTTCTGTATGCGTTTGCGTAATGCATGTGGCCGAAGCTTCCTTTTTTAGCGGTTTTCCGACGAAAGTCAACGTTTCCTCGCCCGGACACCTCTAACCTAAGGCTAAATAATTATAATTTAAAGAATATTCACAGTTTAGTGAGAGGGTTTTTACTCCCTCTACCTAATGTTTCGCCGGAATTCCCCTCCCCGGTCGCTTCCTAACACGAAGAACGAAGGATAAAACTTAGTTTTTTTAAAATTTCATCTTTGAAGCGCGATTGTAGCGGACTCATGGCGACGGTGAAAAAGCGGCTCCGGCGCGATTCGCGTAAGGAGTGACACGGATCCCCCCCTCGTCCAACTCGACTGAGACCATTCCGGAGGAGCCAATCTCGAAAAGAGGCACGTCGCGCTCTGCGAGGGCTTTGCGGAAAGAATCGTGAATCTGCTCGGACTTTGGAAATTCGGCATGACTCGAGAGCACGATTCTGGGATTTATCGCCGCGAGAAAAGCATCGGGCAACGGGGTCCCTTCGGTGTGCTGCCCCCGCACCCACAACCCTGCCCGGAGATCCGCCCCCGTGCGGAGCAGGTCATTCGCAGTGGCGAATCCCGTATCCGAAGTGAGCAGGATCGAATCCCCGCCATAGTTAATCTTCATGACAAGGGCACGATCATCGGCGAGGCGCCCGGGATTGCCCGGAGTTGGAGAGAGGATAGTGGCGACCACGCCATCACCGATGACGAGACGGTGCCCCCGCTCCATCGCGATGGCTTTCAGCCCTAGGCTGGCCGCCGCTGCGGTGATAGGGGGGTAGGCGGGCGAGCGATTCTCAAGGATGGTCTCCAGCAAAAGCGGAGGGCGGAAAAGCGAAATCACCTGCGGGGCGGCGCCGATATGCCCGGCATCGCCATGGGTCAGGATGAGGGCATCGAGCCGGTTGATGCCGCGGCTGCGTAGGAGCGGTAGAACCTGTCCCTGATAGGTGCGCGCTCCCCCGCTGTCGATCATCCAGTGGAGGGGAGGCGCCCCGCGGCGGGGAACTGTGAGGAGGGCCGCGCCTTCCCCGCGATCGCCCATGAAGTCGAGCCTCAGTGCAGTGGGAGCGAGCCCCTTCTCCCCTATGGCCCCCGTATTGACTGTCGCAGCGGGCCAGCCCGAAAAGAACTGGGCAAGGCCGGTCAGGGCCATTGCGATCCCGACGTTTACCTTGTTCCCCGCGATGGCGAGCCAGATGAGTTTTACCCCGGAGGTGACGAGAGAAAAGGAGGCAAGAGTAATGATGACCCCGGCAAAGGGCACCATGAAGACATTCGCCACGATGGCGACGAGAGAGATACTCTGAAAATGCCACGCGAGCAGCCCGGCCGAGCCCAACCACGAGGAGAGGGAGATGGCAATTGAGGCCGCGAGCACTCCGACAGCTTTGTCGAGAAGGAGACGCCGGTTCGAAAGGAGACTCCCGGGGATGAAAGGATCCGCGAGAAATGGTCTCGCGATCCAAGCATGCAGACCCGAAGTCAGCAGGGCAATGAAAAAGACGACAAGAAAGGACAACTGGAATCCCGGAAGGAAGAGTTGCTGAGGATCGGCGAGGAGGAGAACGAGCCCTGCAAAGCCGAGGCTATTGAAAAGACATGGCTTTTCCCGCAGGGCGTATGCGGCGAGGAAGGCCGAGAGCATCACCGCCGCCCTTACTGCCGAAGGACTCAGTCCGGTGAGGAGGGCATAGAAAAGGACGCAGGGAATGACGACGAGGACCGCGTAATGTTGAGGCAGACGAAGAAAAAGTGCCACCGCCAGAAGTAGCCCCGCGACGACGCCGACATGCATGCCCGAAACCGCGAAGAGATGGAGCGTGCCACTGATGCGGAAGAGTTCCTCAAGCTCTTCGGGAGAGTTTTCTCTCGCGCCCAGGGTCATCGCCGCAATGAGGCGGGCATACGGTTCGTCAGCTTCGGGGATACCGAGACGGAGGGCGGTCTCGAGTTCACCGCGGAGGCGGCGGGCAAAGGCGATGAGGGCGTGACCGCCCCGTTCGGAAAGCAGCGTGAACCTGTCCCCTTCGCGGATCTCGAGACGGCCAAGGGAACCGGATTGGCGAAAATAAAACGCCCTCGCATCGAATCCGCCCGGGGTCGATGCCCCCTCGAGCGGGAGAAGCTTGCCGGTGAACTCAACCTGAGAACCGTAAGCGAGATCAGAGGGCAATTTTTGAATCCAGACCGGGACCCGGTGATCGCAGGCGACGACATGGCCCCCAACTTCGACGGTATCGATCTGCATTGTCGTCGTGACCGAGCGCGCCCCGTAGACAACCGAGTCAGCGATCCAACCCTCTCCCCTGACCTCGATGACCTGTCCCTGCTCCAGAGCCGAGGCGAAGGGAAATGACTCGATCTCCGCAAGGCGCTCGTGATGCCGCACCCCGAGCAGGAGCATCGCCGCCACTCCACCGGCGAGGAGGAGGTAGCGGGATCGGGACGCCGGCACCCCGACAAAGATCAATCCCGGGATCGCCAGAGAGACCAGCATTGCGCGGAGCGCATAACCGCCATCGACCACGGTGATGGCGGCGACACCCGCGAGAAGGGCAAAAAAAAGGGGTGCCCGTCGCAGGAAAAGCCCGAGGCGGTGACACAGGTAGCGGCAGGCAGAGAAGAGCGCCTTCACAATTTCCGCAAAAATGATGTTGGCATTTGGAAAGAGATGGCTAAATTCCATATCCCGCTCGGTCGCGACCGAGCGGTTGTCGAATTTGGTGAGCCAAGGTTAATTTTTAGAATTTATAAAAGTTAATTGTAAGTTTTATAAGTTCCGGCGAGATATTGCGTTACGCGGGTATAGCTTAGTGGTAAAGCCCTAGCCTTCCAAGCTAGTTATGTGGGTTCGATTCCCACTACCCGCTCCACTTCAGT
>JANQVJ010000039.1:84217-87428 GCA_030730365.1 Verrucomicrobiales bacterium | reverse complement strand
TTCCTAATAAACGTAATGACCTCATATTCCGATTATATAATTGAGGGCCTGGCCCATTTTTTTACTCTTCGGTAACTAATCACAATCTTTAACTACTTCAATAGGATTTTGGTGGCGGCTTTTGTTTTAGTGGGGCTATTTTAGCTTGGAGATACCTGGGAATGTCACTAATTGATCAGAACGTAAGGCAAGGTGACCTTCTGCACCCGTTGCGGGTCGCTGCCGAATTGAGCCACCTTCCAGGGTTCTTCTATTTGGATTCGCCGTTTTGTGAAAGCCGCAGTCAGGAAGACAATTTCCGCTTCTCCACGATCACTGCTTGTCCAAAATCGGTCTTCCGGGGGAACCTTTTTAATGAGACCGACTTTGCCGCCCTGCAGGCTGCTTACGGAGCCCGTCGATATCCCGACAATTCGTCGCCTGAACCGGGCTCACCCGAGGCAGGACTCTTCGGATACGTCTCTTATGAAGGGGACTTTGTTTTTGGTGAATACGATGACATCCTTGTCTTCGACCATGCGCTGGGCTCGTGGCGAGAATCAGGCTGCCTCTCGACCCTTCGAAGACCACTCAATCCGGAGGTTCCGCTTCCCAATGAATCGATTCGTTTCACCGACAATCTCGATCAGACTCTGTTTTGCGAACTGGTCAGCCGGGCTCAGGAATACATCGCGGCAGGCGATATTTATCAGGTCAATCTTTCTCACCGCCTTTCCGCTCCCCTTCCCGCCCCATTTAACCCCTTTGCGCTCTATACAAGTCTCCGCGAACAATCACCCGCTCCTTATGCCACTTACACCACTCTCGGTGGAAAAATAATAATGTCCTCCTCGCCTGAGCAGTTCCTCAGCATGAGTGGTAGCCAGATCCAGACACGCCCAATCAAGGGTACGCGCCCCCGCTTTAGGGATAGAGAGATGGACGAAAAGTCAGCATACGATCTCATCACTTCACCGAAGGAGGTAGCGGAATTGGTCATGATCACGGATCTGGAGCGCAACGACCTCGGGCAGGTCTGCGAGTTTGGCTCGATCGTCACCAATGAATTGTTAAAATTGGAACGCTACGCTCAGGTCTTTCACCTCGTCTCGACAATCGAGGGAACTCTGCGCAAAGAAGTTGGTCACCTTGACGCCTTCCGCGCCTGCTTTCCGGGAGGCAGTATCACGGGAGCACCGAAAAAGAGGGCTCGTGAGATTATTACTGAGCTTGAGCCATGTCCTCGCGGTCTCTACACGGGCGCGATCGGGTGTCTCGGATTCAATGGCGAAAGCCGCTTCAATATTGCCATTCGAACGCTCATCGCCGAAGCCGGCGAGCTTCACTTCCACGTGGGTGCCGGGATCGTTGCCGATTCAGTTCCAGCAAAAGAGTGGGAAGAGACACTTCACAAGGCAGCCGGAATCCTTCAAGCTTGCGGCTCTCACTTGCCCTGAATACTCGGGGGACGATCTGCTTCCTTGAGGAGATCAGGCCGATTCGCGCTGGTTCTTTCGAGTCCTTTTTCCTCCCGCCATTTTGCGATGACTCCGTGATTCCCTGATAAGAGTAATGCAGGCACAGCCATACCGGCGAACTCGACGGGGCGTGTGTATTGGGGGAATTCGAGCCGTTTTCCGTCTCCGGAAAAAGACTCTTCTTCGGAGGATCGATCGTCGCCGAGGACACCGGGAATGAGGCGAACGATCGCATCGACGACGACGGCAGCGGCGAGAGTTCCATTGGTCAAAACATAATCACCGATTGAGATCTCCTCATCGACGAGAGCTTCGATGACACGTTGATCCACCCCTTCGTAATGACCACAGAGGAAGATGAGATGCCCGCATCGCGACAGTGTCGCTGCCTTTGCCTGACGAAAGGGGACACCCTGAGGGGTGAGAAAGATAACCCGGGAGTCCTCCGTCCGGAGATCGGCTACGGCCGCGAAAAAGGGCTCGGGCTTCATGACCATACCGGGTCCGCCACCATAGGGTGTGTCATCGACCTGTCGGTGTTTGTCAGTTGTGTAGTCGCGCAAATCGTGAAAATGGATCTGAACGTGGCCTGACCCGACTGCTCTACCCATGATGCTACTGCTGAGCGGGCCGCGGGCAATCTCGGGGAAAATGGTAACGATGTCTATCCTCATCAGACGAAAGGCGCTCAACTTACCCTCATTTACGAAAACGCGCCAGCGGGGTGAGAACGGTATCGCGACCCTCTGTCACTTCTTCGGCGAGGACGACACGGGTCTCGCGGAAGTCACCGATTCGTCCGGTGCTCTCGATTCGCTTCACCGTTCCTGACATAGTAACAAAAGGCGAAATCGTGGTCCATTCGCTGTCAGAGAGTCCGAGGAGCGATTGCACTTCACCTGTATCGGTGAAACGATAGTCATCCTCCGTGCCGGCGATACCGTCATCTCCCATGCGGACGGCCACGAAGTTGAGGGCGGAATCCTCGGTCGTGCGAGTGAGCGCGGCGATTAGTTCTTTAGGTGCCTCGTTTAGATCGATAAGTCCGTCGGAGTGAATCGTAAAATAATCGCGCCAGAAAGGTTGCACTCTTTCAACCGCATCCATCCCGGCGACGAAGACTAGTTGCTCAAGAGAGGTAAAGGCGGCGTTGGCGGGAAACTGGGGATGATCAAGCCCGGCATAATAGCCGTTCTCGCCCCCGTTCGGGAGCGGGTCGGAGTTGCTGTCGATCCAGTCAGCGATGGAATCGGAAGCGCGACTGGCCTCGGCTGCGTCGAGTCCCCAGAGTACAAAAAGTTCGGTCGCGGTCTCACGCATGCGCTCTTCGGTGAGTTCGTTGACAGGAAGGCGTCCTCCCTCACTCGTCATGATGACTTCGAAGCCGCGATCCGTTCCGAAACTCTGGTTAAGCGCGACATCACCCGGTTCGACGCGGGGATGGAGGGCAATCGAGAGTCCGCTCTCGGCGAGCAGTCCGGCCTGATAGCGGGCCCTGGAGAGGGAGCTCTCATCCCATGATGCCTGGGACGATTCGTAAAGGCCTGCCACGATAAAAGTCAGGGCCATCACCGCCACGAGGACAAGGAGGAGAGCCATGCCTCGGTCTTTTCGATTACATTCACGATTAAGTTTCATCGTCCGCCTCCCCCAGAACCAGAACCAGGCCTGCCTTCGCCACCACCACCGGGCCTGCCTTCACCACCCGGCCTGCCTTCGCCGCCACCACCCGGCCTGCCTTCGCCGCCACCACC
>JANQVJ010000039.1:35395-84117 GCA_030730365.1 Verrucomicrobiales bacterium | reverse complement strand
GCCTTCGTTCCCTGATGGTTGAGGTGCGGGCGCTCCGGGATTAGTGTTAGCGTTAGTGTCCGGCGCAGGCGGATTCGAGAGTCTTTCGGGCACTTCGAAGACGACGCGAAGAGGCATGGGGCGAAAATTGTCGTCAAAGGAAAAAGCCAATAGGACGGGCATCTTCTCCTCGTCGGCCCATTCGTCGACCCAGGCCTGTTGCTCTTCATTCCAGAAGCTCCAGCTCGCGGAGGTGATGTCCGAGAGGAGAGGCAACCAGAAGCGACCTTCGTCATCAGACTGGAGAAAGTCATCCGTGCCGGCTCCGAAGACCATGCCCGAGCCGTCCGTGTCTTCGGGTTCAAAATCAGCACGACTCAGCGCGAGGTCGAAGGTGGGCAGCCCCTCGGGTGATTCTTTTCCGGGACGCAGTGAGATGATGGTCTCTTCGCTGCTCCCGATGATCTCCCCGAAAGTGAATCCGGTCGCACTGTTACCGATAACCAACTCGGGATACCCGGAGACCGACTCCCCAGCCGGGGTCATCGAGAGGGTGCCTTCAGGCGGGAGATTCTCGATCGATTCACGGAGCAGAGTGAGGAAGCGACTCACTTCCTCATCACGCTGGTCAAGTTCACGGATCCCGGCGGCGGTATCACCCGCCTGCCAGAGGATAGAAAGGACCGCAGTGGAGATGATCCCGAGGATGGTCATGGCGACGACGATCTCAAAGAGCGAAAAGGCGGCGCACCGGCGGAGGGAATGGCGCGCGGGTTTCATGATTCCGATTTATAAATGATGATCTCCGCCTTCTCGATCTGCTCCCCTCCATCGTCGATGAAGACACCCTCGGCAGTGAGCTTGTAGAGGTCGGTAAGTTCACCTCCCTCTCCGTTATCGACTTCGAGTGCCTCGACATAGGTTCGAAAGGTGATGCCGGTCAGCTCATCCACCATCTCACTCGCCATGGCATCGATCTTGAGGATGCGCTTTTCCGAGAGAAGCCCTTCGATCTGCGTCTGGAGATACCGGTCCCGGGAGAAGCCGGTCGAGGTTTCGCTGACTCGCTGCATGACACGCATCAGCCCCGTCGCGGTGATCCCGAAAAGCGCCACCGCAAGGACGACATCGAGGAGGGCATAACCGCGGCGGCGGCGGGGAGGAGGATTGATCACTTTCATGCCAGTTTATTCGACCCACGACCGCTCCGTTTTCACGTCACCGGTGAGGGGATGAAATTCCACCTCAAAGAAGGACTGGCTCGCCTCGACTTTAAATCGCATCGGCTCGCACATGCCCGAAGGCTGGAAGATCCAGCGCCGGTATTCACTGCCGGACATGCTCACCCACTCGGTTTCGTTCCAGAGCTTCAGGCTTACTTGCAACCCGGGATTGATCTCGTATTCCTCGAGATACCGCAACCCGTCTTCGACCTGTGCTTTCGCCGGGTCGACTTCCTCCGACGCTTCCATCGCGATGCCGCGCTTTTGCGAAGCCTCGGCAAGCTCCTCTCGCTGGTCCATCAGTTCGATTTGCTGGCGCAGATTCCGGGCTTCGTCCCGGCCGCCATAGGGATTAAAGAAGCGCGAAGCGCGAAAGCCTTCGCCATCGAACATGATCTGGTAGGGGCGCTGCTCGGTCATGGCCCGACCGCGCACTTCCCGAGCGAGGAGGATGAGCCGGTTGACCGGTTCACGGGCAAGTCGCTCGCGTTGAACGCTGTCGATTGCGGGCACAGCGAGACCGGTGAGGATCGCGACGACAGACACCGCGATAACCACTTCGACGAGGGTGAAGGCACTCTGCGACGAACGGGGTCTACCAGTTCCCGATGTCGTCTTCGCTTTCCACGCCGTCTTCACCGAGGGAAAAGAGGTCATATTTTTTAGTGCTCTTCTGAGCGGGGAAACGGTACTGATAGTCGGCACCCCATGGATCCTTCATGGCCTCATCGAGATAGGCACGCCAGCGTTCGGGCTGGGGCTCGCCGGAGGGCCGCTCGACGAGAGCGGCGAGTCCCTGCTCCTGCGTCGGAGGTTTGAAATAATTGTTCCGCTCGTAGCTCTTGATGGCGAGGTCGAGCGCCTTGATATCGGAGTCGACCCGCTGGTATTTGGCATCGTCGATGAACCCGATGATCAAATAAATGCCGGATCCCGAAAGCACCGCGATGATCGTGATGACGATGACGAGCTCGACAAGGGTGAAACCGGCGGAGCGGCGGGGGCGTGAGGGTGAGTGAATGTTCATCTGGAAAAAGGGAATTTATCAGCGACCTCGGATTCCGGACATGGATCCAAAAATCGTGTTAATCATGGCATAAGCGACGACACCGACGATCGCGGCGACGATCACTAGCATGATGTTCGGAACGATGGTCGTCAATCGCGCGATACGGACATCAAGATCCTCGTCATACTTCATCGCCGCCTTGGAAAAAGACTTCCCCAGTTCGCCAGTCTGCTCCCCGATCGCGATGCGGTCGACAAGTTGGACGGGAAAGGCGGCTGTTTTTTCCATGGCTCGGGCGAGGCTGCTACCTTCCCCGACATCCAAGACCACGGCTTCGAGATGGTTGCGAATGTAACGGTTCGGCGTGCCGCGTGCAATAAGCCGCAGACTATTGAGCAAGGGGACACCATTATTGATCAGATTGGAAAGCGTGTGGCAGAATTGAGCGTAAAACCGCCCCATGATGACGGGGCCAAAGGCGGGGAGACGCATTTTGTAGCCATCCCACCATTCCCGTCCGGCGGGTGTCGCGATGACAATGCGGAAGGCCACGAAGGCCCCGATCATGATCCCGAGGATAAGCCACCACCACGTCGCCATGAAGTTGGTGAAGCGGATGAGCAGGTCAGTTATCATGGGCAGATCCTGACCGGTTTTCTGCATCATGTCACTGAGGGAGGGCATCAGGACGGTGCTGAAAACGAAGATCAGAACGACACAGGCGAGCATGACAGTGAGCGGGTAGATCATCGCCCCCACGGTGCGGCGCTGCAGGCTGAAGAGCTGCTTGAGATTGATGACGAGGCGGCGCAGGATCTCGGGGAGAGATCCGCTTGCCTCCCCTGCCGCGACGAGGCTGCAATAAAGCTCATCAAAAGACGGCGAGGCAATCCCGAGCGCTTTGGAGAAACGGGAGCCTTCGCGGATTTCGTCGCGCAGGCAGCCCGCGACGGAGCGGATCGACTCATTGGCCTGGCGCTCCTGCAGGATCTTGAGGGCGCGCTCGAGGTTCATGCCCGCGTCGAGGAGATCAGCAAGTTCCTCAGTGAAGAGGACGAGTTCCTGCCGCTTCAGTTTCGTGTGGCGGCTCGACTTGCCGGGCTTGCCGCCTTTCGCCCCTTTCGCTGCGGTTTCACCTTCGCCCGCGGCCCCGACAACGACGGGAGTGAGAGCGCGAGACTCGAGCTCGCGATAGGCCTCGGTTTTATTTCGCACGATGACACTGCCGGAGACTTTCTTTCCGGCCTGGTCGATCGCGGTGTAGGAAAATGAGGGCATGAGAATCGCGCTACGGTATAACACCGTAAAGGGAGTTACGTTTCCAGTCATTTTGTTACGCGAAGAGGCATCGCCGAACCCTGCCAGGTCATTGACTAGACTCTCTCATGTGTCACTCCTCCTGAATTCGAGGTTTTTTCCCGGGGCGGCTGTTTTCGGAGAGAGGGACGAAGTCGATAAAACCGCGGCTTTTGTTGACGCGATAGAGACGGACCTTGAGCCTCGTCCCGACGGCGAGGGGCGCAGAACCGGCGCGGCTGCGGAATTCGTTTCGCCCCCGATCGAAGAAATATTCCTCCCGCGGGGGAAGGTCGTCTTTGCGTATCATCCCTTTGACCATCAGCTGATCGAGTTCGGCGAGGGCCCCCACTGGCATGACGTCGAAGACGGTAGCTTCAAAGACGGTCTCTTCATCACTGTCGCAGAGGTGCTCGAGATACTCGATCATCTTGAGGCGCTGGGTATCGACCTCGGCCTCGGCGGCGACGCGCTCGGTTTTGGAAATGTGCTCGGCGATGGCGGCCATCTCGGGAACGGAGGGCGTCCAGTCGGCCGCTTCGGGCGCGGTCGGTGCCTGCCGGCGCGAAAGGATGCGACGCAGGGCGCGGTGCACGATAAGATCGGCGTAGCGGCGAATCGGACTGGTGAAATGGGTGTAGTTCACCTTGGACAGTCCGTAGTGCCCGATAGACTCGGGCGAGTACTCGGCGCGGCGGAGACTCTTGAGCAGGGCGATCTTGAGGCTGTGTTCCTCGAGCTTGCCGCGGACGTTTTTGAGCAGTTTCTGCAACTCGGGACGATGGGAGACGTCACCGACGGAATGGCCAAAAGCGCGGGCCTGCTCGGCGAACTCCTGTAATTTCCCCAAATCGGGATCTTCGTGGACGCGGTAGAGAGAGGGCGCGGGAGCGTTCTTGGTCTCGTAAGCAACGGCCTCGTTGGCTGCGAGCATAAACTCCTCGATGAGCTGGTGGCTCTCGTCGTATTCGCTGCGTTTCACCCCGACAGCTCTACCCTCTTCGTTGAGGACGACTTTGACCTCGGCGAACTCGAGATCGAGGGCGCCATTGGCGAAGCGCTTTTCCCGGAGCATCGCGGCGAGACGCCAGGCGCGCTTGAGATGGAGGGTGAGGCCGCGTTCTTTTTCGTCAGGCAGGGCGGCAACGGCGGCCTCGTCGAGTTTCATGAAGCGATAAGCCTCTTCGTAGGAATAGCGTCGATGGCTGCGAATGACGGCGGAAACAAAACGCGCTGCGGTGAATTTACCCTTCGCATCGAATTCGAGAATGGCGGCGTGAGTAAGCCGCTCGACCCCGGGTTTCAGGCTGCAAACGCCGTTGCTGAGCTTTTCAGGCAGCATGGGGAGGACGCGGTCGGCGAGGTAGACGCTATTGCCGCGTTTACGGGCCTCGCGATCAAGAGCAGAGCCGGCTCGCACGTAGTGGGAGACGTCGGCGATGTGAACGGCCAGTTCCCAGGTGCCTTCGGGGCGTTCGGTCACGCAGATGGCGTCGTCGAAGTCACGGGCGTCCTCGGGATCGATCGTGAACACTTCGCGTTCGCGCCAGTCCTCGCGTCGGGCAATTTCCTCTTCCGAGATCGTCTCGGGAATGGCCTCGGCTTCGCGGAGGACGGAATCGGGAAACTCGAGCGGCAGACCGTAGCGATGGATGACGGCGAGGATGTCGACGCCGGGATCGGTTTCGCGTCCGAGGATTTCGATCATCGCCGCAGTGGGCATGTTATGCGGACTGTCCCAACCGGAAAATTCGGCGACGACGATGTCCCCCTGATTCGCCTCGGGCAGGAAGCTGGTGAGACGAAAAGAGGTCGGGAGGCGTCCGTCTTCGGGCACGACGGTGGCTCGGGAACCCTTGCTGTAGAAGCGACCGACGATGCGGGTGCGGGTGCGCTCGACGACGTGGATGACGCGGGCATGGAGTTCGGCTCTGCCCTCCACCTCCCGATTGCCTTTGGCTCGGGTCGAGTTTCGATGCCAGGCGGGCGGTTCGTCTTTAACGAGTTGGACCTCGACCTTGTCGCCATCGAGGGCGGTGCCTGCCTCGCGCCCGGGCACAAAGATACGGGGGCGGTCCATCGCACGAAAGGCGGCATGGGCCTGCGGATCATCAGGGATGAAAAAGGCGCTCTGCCGCTTGCGATCGCGCGAGAAGAGGATCGTCCCGGTGAAAGACTCGATACGGGCGCGCTTATGACGGGAAGCGAGCCGGTAGCGGGACTTCTTGCCGCGGTTCAACTCGCCGGTCGCCTCTAGCTCGGTGAGAGCATCACGAAAGGCAGAACGCTCATGCGAGCCGATTCGGAGGACCTTCGCGAGCTCGGCCTTGTTGAGCGGTTCGTATTCGGGCTTCAGCATCAGCCCGCGGATTTTGGAAATGAATTTTTTCTTCAAAAGATCAGTCAAAAATGACGAAAAAGATGGACTTCGAGAGGGTGGATGTGTTTACATTGTATTCGCAAGGAAAATGAGCGAGTCAGAGAAGAAAATACTCGTCACCCAGTGATCCACCCGTTAAACATGCCCCGAATCATGAGAAAATCATCCTCAAACTCCCATCACAAAGGCTTTACCCTCCTCGAGCTGCTCGTTGTCATCGCCATCATCGGTATTCTCGCCGGGCTGATGTTCCCTGCCACCACCGGTGCCTTGCGCAAGGCAGAGCGCACGCACGCCGAGAGCACTGCTTATAACGTCAAAAACGCGATTTCAGCCTACTTTACCGAATACCGCAAATATCCCGTGGATGGTGATGCCGAAGAAACGACCGAGATCTGGACAGACAGCGACCTCATGGACATCCTCCTCGGGGCTGACAGCCAGGCTGAGACCGGAGGACTGAACCCCCGCCGCATCGCCTTTTACACCGACAAGGCAGCCAAGCCCATGGGTGACGGGAAATTCCGGAAGGGGATCAAACTCGAGGAAGACGGCGGCGGCGAGCTCTGGGATCCCTACGGTGACTACTACTACGTGCGGATGGATCTCGACTACAACAACCGCACGGAAAAACCCATGTGGGACACGAGCGACTCCCAGTTTCTCCCCGAGTCCGTCCTCGTCTGGAGCGCGGGCAAGGACCTCGACGAGAGCACGGAAAACGACAACGTGAAGACCTGGTAAGCGGTCGCCTCGTCCTCTGCAAGGGGGCTGACCAAGCCCTTCGCTAAAAGCACGCCCCTCACCGGGACCTGCTTTTTTATTCCACGATGAAAGAGGGATTGAGGAGGTTTTCCTTGTTGTAAAGAAGCGGCTCCCCGCTGCTGTGCTCGACGACGCGGTGTCCGGCCTCGAGGGCGACGGCGTGGGCGGCTCCGGTGTCCCACTCCATCGTGGGCCCGAGGCGCGGATAGACATCGGCAGCCCCTTCAGCGACGAGGCAGAGCTTCAGAGAACTGCCCGCCGAGATGAACTTGACGGTCTTGCCCTGCGCTTCGAGATCGGAGATAAAAGTCCGTACTTCGTCGGTGAGATGGGAGCGACTCGCGACGACGGTGACAGCGTCTTTGGTTAAATAATGTGGCCCGCCGAAGAGGCGCCGAGGTGCCTCGCCGTTGGACGACTTCCACGCCCCCTGCCCTTCGGAGGCATAATAAAGATGGTCGCCGACAGGCTGGTAGACGACACCGAGCACGGGCGTCTGGCCCCTCACGAGGGCTATGTTGACGGTGAATTCGCCGTTTCGCTTGATGAACTCTTTGGTTCCGTCGAGGGGATCGACGAGCCAGAAGTAGTCCCAGTCTTTCCGTTCGTCATAGGCGACGGTGCGGGTCTCTTCGGAAATGACAGGAATCTCGGGATAGAGACGCTCGAGCCCGGCCACAATGACCGCATTGGCGCGCCGATCGGCTTCGGTGAGAGGTGACTTGTCCTCTTTTACATCGACGGAGAACTCGGTCCCGTAGACTTCGAGCACAACACTACCGGCCTCTCTCGCGATGCGGTTGATCTCCTCAATATTGATCCTGTCTATCATGCGGGGCCAAAGAAGCGCTCCCGGAGAATAAGTCAACGCGGGAAACGCCGATCACGGTAGTCGCATGAGCTGCTCGGAAGTCCACTTCACGGCCTGGGCGGCATCGGTGTCCTCGGGATTGGCGACGATGAAGTTCTGCCACTCGGTGCGGGCGAGTTCGAGATATTTTTTGGCCTCGGTATTGTCCCCCGCCTTGACGCAGGCAAACCCGACCATACCCCTGGCCCGGGCGAGCGAGCGCTGATACTCGGCGACCTTTGTAGCGGAACCGGAGAGCTTTTCAAGAACAACGATCGCTTCCTTCAGGGGAAGTCTCGACTCGTCGAATTTCCCGGTATCGCCGAGCAATTCGGCAAGATGGGCGAGACGCTGGGAATAGGAAAAATGGACATCGGGAGCGATCGCGCTGTTGCCGTCGATGATAGGCTTCAGGATGGCAATGGCCTTTTCTTCGAGGATGATGGCATTCTTGAGCTTTCCGCCGTCGCGCTGATTCCGCGAGAGAGCCCCGTAAATGTCGGCGAGGGTTTTAAGGAAGGTCGATTCGTAGCGATTGGCGGCGATGACGGCTCCGAGGACATCGGCCGCACTCTCGAGCTTTTCGAAGTCGTTTGAGAGCAGGCCGAGACGGGCGAGACTGTTGCCCAGGCCCAGTTGATAGGCATCGACGGCGGCATCGAGTTTCACGGCGCGCCCATAGAGGTCGCTCGACTGCTGGTAGGCTTTGCGCGCGGTTTCGACATCCTGCCGTGCTTCGAGGACACGTCCGCTGAGGCTGAAAGAGCGGGCGATTGCGCCGATGATGCGGTGATCCTGCGGATTCGATTTTTGCAATTCGGTGAGCTGCACCCCGATGGAAAGAGCGGCATCGAGAGCTGCGTCGGGACGATCCATCGCGAACTCACATTCGACGATGTCGAGGGAGTTGCCGTGGATGTTCAGCGCCGACGTGAGCGCATCGTCGGGCGAGAGGGCGCGAGCCTCGGTCCAGAAACGCGAGGATTCGGTGAAATAATGCCGCGCCACGGAATACTGCCCCGAGGCGATCGCCAGCTGACCGAGAGCACTTTTCGAAATGGCGATGTTCTTCACGAATTCCGGATTGGCAGTAGTGGAATCCTCGAGCAGGGCCGCGTAGCGCCGCTCTGCTTCGCCGAAGGCCGCGAGAGCCTTGCCGAACTCGCCCATCTCCTTATAGATACGGCCCAGATAGAAGAGAGCGTTCGCCGTGGAGACAATGAAGTCCGGCGCATCGCCATAGGCTTCGACAAGGCGCTCGTAGTGCTTTCGTCCCTCGGTGAGGGCCTGAGCCCGGCCGGTCCGGAATTCTTCGATGTCGGAATCGCGATTTTCGAGGACGAGACGGAAGAACTGATCTCCGTTTTCCTGGGTCTGTCGTACTATTTGCCGGGCGAGCTTTGCTTCACCAAGGAGGCGACTTTTGGAGTCCTCAGCCTCGTTGAGCTCGGATTTGAGCTGCTCGGAATTCTTCTGAAGCGATTTATTCTGCCTAATGTAAGCGGTCGCTGCCTTGTTGACATTCGCCTGGAGCTCGGCGGCGAGCTCGGCAACTTCCTCGGCCTGGCGGGCCTCGAGAGTCTTCACCTTCATCACGCTGAGGAGGGAAAAACACGTCAACACCAGAACCGCAACCATCGCCGCTATCGCGATCGTCTGCCATCGGGCTACCGGCTTCTCGGTCAGCGTGGCGATGAACTGCTGCAGGGGAATGATTTTTTTAGAGGGAAAATCCTCGAATCCGGCATCGTCAAAATCCCCTCCCCTGACCGGCCCGGATGCGACATCACTGCCCGATTCGCCGACCGGTGACTCCTCGGCAAGGTCAGCTGCAACTGCCAGGTCCCCTGCTATCATCCAGGTCACTTCCGCCATGGTGGCAGGACGATTAAGGGGATCGAAACGCAGGCAATTTCCGATGATGCGGCGCAATTCCTGCTCACCGTCATCGCGAGCCTCATCGGGCCACTCGACTGATTTTTCGACCTCGAGCTGATTGAGGAAATGTTCGGTGACGGCGCTTAACTCGCCAAAGGCAATCGCCGGGGCGGAATTGAGCCATTCGGGGTGCCCCTCGCACTGCTGCCGCAACTGATCGAGCCGCGGAAGGTGCCCGGTGAGGAGTTGGAAGGCAATGACGCCGAAGGCATAGACATCCCAGCTTTTTCCACGATCACTCGTGAAGTCACCCGAGGCGATCTGCTCGGGACTGGCGTAAAAGAGCAGGTCACCGGCCTCGAGACGCTGGATCCCGCCCATAAAAATCTCTCCAAAATTGGCAATACGGAGTTTTTGCCCGCCCTTCGAATCTCCAGTCAGGAAAATACCCGACGGCCTCAGCCCCCCGTGGAACAAACCGGCTTCATGAATCTCGGCAAGTTGCAAGGCCAGATTCCGCACGATCTCAAGAGCCTGCTCCCGCGAGAGCAGGGACATGAGCCGCTTGAGCGAGCTGACCTGCCACTGCTCACTCTCGCGGCTTTTCCATCCGTAAAAAGGGAGGACACAGGCGGTGAGAGTATCAGTCCCCTGCAGCACATAATCGTAGATCGGGGAGACGCCCGCGAGCGGCGAGGCGCTGTTGCAAAAGGCCTTGAAATACGGCTGGAGAAAGCGATCGGAAGTCGCCTGAGCCTTGAAAACCTTGATGACGCGGCGTTTCCCGCCCTCATGGACAGCCACAAAGGTCCACCCGAAGGGGTCTTCCCCGAGGAGGTCTTCGTAGTGGTAGCCGGCTATTTCTGGAAACCGCATTTGATGAGTCTTATACGGGCACAAACGTTTTTTCTTAAGTGAATCCGGCGGCAATCACCAGTTGCTACAGACTGGCGCGCACGATTTCTTCCCATTCGGCATCAATCTCCGACTTTTTGATCGCAGGACGTCCGGCGCGCTGGAACCAGTAACCCGAGTTCCCGAAATCGCCCTCGATCGCGTGAAGCAGTCCATGAATCCACGATCCCGTCTTCGAAGGGATCTCCTGGGCAATGTCGTGGGCCTCGTCCCACCGGCCCGCCTTCGTCAGCCAGAGCGCCTCGAGCTCGGGTGACAGGCCTGACGGGGGGTCGCTCTCATTCGAAATCGACTCGAGAAAGGATTCCTGGGTCATTGGGGAAAAAGGTTAGATGAGTTAAGTAATTCGGGCAAGAGTGGTTTTTGAAACGAGACCGGCAGAAAACGCACACAAGGACTTGTGCGCCTCGTCCCTATCGTGGATTGTGTCGATTTTCCGTTTTCCCAAATGGCCGCTTATTTTATCCGCCGGTTACTTTTCATCCCGCCGACCCTGATCGGGATGACGCTGGCGGTTTTTGCCCTGATCCAGTTCACCCCCGGCGGGCGGCTCGAGATGGCGCTGATGGAGGCGAGAATGAAAGAGGGAGGCCGTTCCTCCAACATGCAGTCCTCGGGACTGACTCCGGGGCAGATCCTAAAGCTGGAAGAGCAGTTCGGCCACGACAAACCTTTTCACCTCGCCTATCTGGCCTGGCTCGGTGTAGTACCAAGGGAAATTAATCGCTCGCGGGCCGAGTTTCCGTCCGATTCGGCGGAGACTTCGGTGAAAATCCCCGGAACCGCCAGTGTCGTCACGGTTCGCCGCACTGACTCCGACGAGGCCGGGATCGTCGCCGCCGAAAGCATCGACGCGAGCGGGTGGAAAGCCCGCATCGTCACTCCGGAGGAACAGCTCCGCCGCTGGCAAAAGCGCAATCCCGGACAGGAGCTCGATGCTCCCTTGCCCCACATGGCGATCCTCTTCCAACCGAAGTTCAGCGGCATCCTCCAGGGTAATCTCGGCGACTCGACTCGCTATTCGGAACCCGTCTGGGACATGATGAAACGGCGCTTTCCCATCTCGATCTTTTTCGGTGTGACGTCGCTTGTTTTGACCTACCTGATCTGCATCCCGCTCGGGGTGCTGAAGGCGATTAAGCACCGCACCGCGATCGACAACATCACCTCGGTCATCATCTTTGTCGGCTACGCCATCCCCGGATTTGTCCTCGGTGTCTTCCTCGTCGTCGTCTTTGCGGCGCGACTGAGCTGGTTCCCGCTCGAGGGATTTGTCAGTCCGGATTTTGCGGATCTGGGTCTCTGGGGAAAGATGAAAGATCTCGCTCACCACGCCGCGCTCCCCCTGATCTGCTACATGGTCGGCAGCTTCGCGAGCCTGACGATGCTGGTAAAAAATAATCTCATGGACCAGCTCGCCTCGGACTACGTGCGGACCGCCGTGGCCAAGGGACTCGACTTCAAGCGCGCCGTCTTCGGCCATGCCCTGCGCAACGCCTTTATCCCCGCCGCCGCGACGATGGGACAGGCGCTCACGCTCGTCGTCGGAGGCAGCTTCCTCATCGAGCGCATTTTTGACATCGACGGGTTCGGACTGATGGGTTTCAACGCGCTCCTCGAACGCGACTCGGCCATCATCATGGGCACCGTCACGATAGGCGGACTCCTCCTCATGCTGGGGAACGTGCTCTCCGACCTCATCACCGCCCGCCTCGACCCGCGCATCCGTTTCGAATGATACGACGCCTTTCGATCATCGCCCTCCTCATCGGATCGCTCGCCCTCATCGGCGAATCGTTGGGACTCGATCTGCCCTCGATCGCGTGGTTTTTCTCGCTGGGCAAGGGCTTCGGATGGGCCAGTTCCCTCCTCCTCATCGTCGCAGGCCTCTTCGGTCTGACTTTTCTCCCGGCTGCGGTGAAATGGAATCCGGTGACGCTCCAGCGTTTCCGCCGCTTCCGCAGCATCAGACGAGGTTGGATCTCGCTGCTCATCCTCGCCGGCCTCGTCTTTGTCGCCCTCCTCGACCAGGCCCTCGTGGGAAAACGCGCCCTCGTCGTTAAACACGGAGAGAGCTGGTATTTCCCTGCATTTGTAAAACAGCGCTACGCGGAAAAAACTTTCTACGGCGAAGGCGAATCCGAAACGAACTATCGCCTCCTCAAAGAGCGCATGGCCGCAGGCGAACTCGATGGATTTGTCGTGATGCCGCCGGTGCCGTGGGCTCCGGTCCTCGATTCGGACGACCAGCAGACCGTCACTCTGGAGACGCGCGACGAACTGCTCTACCGCCCCGGCGAAGAGCGGGCTTACTCCGGTCGGGCGATCCGCTATTACGAGGACGAGGGTAAGAACCGGATCAAGCACACCGACGCCCGCATCCGGCGGGGTCTGCCCGACGGCGAATGGCTCGGCTACACGCCCGAGGGCGGGCTCGTCTTGCGTGCCTCCTACCGCGCCGGGGAAAAGCAGCGCGAGGAACTCACCGGCGAGATGGCACTTGAAGATTTTACGGCGGCAAAGACCGGTGACTGGATCGTGGTTGTCTACCCGGCGATCCCGCCGATGTGGGAGGCCGGCCACTTCCTCGGCACCGACAGCCGCGGCTGGGACGTGCTCGCGCAGATGTTCGGTGGATGGCAACTCAACCTCAAGGCGATGTTGATTTATCTTACCCTGACTTATGGGGTCGGGATCCTCATCGGCACGCTTATGGGATTCTGGGGAGGCTGGTTCGATCTTCTTTCTCAGCGGGTTATTGAGATCCTTGAAAACCTGCCCTTCCTCTACATCGTCATGATCGTCGTGGGCGTCGTCGGGGTCGCAAACATGAATCTGCCGCTCCTCCTCGGCGTCATCTGCATCTTTTCCTGGACCGGTCTCACCTATTCAATGCGGGCGCTCTCGTATAAGGAAAAAGAGCGTGACTACATCGCGGCGGCGCGTCTCCAGGGAGCGGGGACTTTCCGCATCATCACGCGCTACCTCGTGCCGAACGTGCTGGCGACCCTCGTGACCATCATTCCCTTCAGCGTTGTCGGTATCATCACCTCGCTCACCGCACTCGCCTTTGTCGGATTCGGCCTGCCCGAGACTTATGCCCAGTGGGGCGTCCTCTTTGACGACGGGCTCAACCATCTCTCGGCCGGCTGGATCACGATATCGATGTTTGCGATCATGGTCGTAATCCTCCTCCTCGTGACCTTCGTCGGCGAAGCGTTGCGCGAGGCTTTTGACCCGAAAAAATTCACCACCTATCAATGAGAACCGGACCACGGAGATCAGCACTCGAGAGCCGCGCGCGGACCAGTCGCCGGATCGCGACACTGTGCCTCGCCCTCCTCACCATCGGGGCTGCGGATGCGCATGCCGCCGACGCTCCGGTCTACGACGGCACGATAGAGCGTGACGCCTTCTGGGAATTTCAAAACAAACGTATTCTCGGGCGCCTGCAGGCGACGGAAAAAGACCTCGCGGAAAAAGCCGCTGCCGAGAACGAAGCAACGGCAAAGGCGCTGCTCGAAGGAGAGCTCGCGAAAGTGCGCCTCCATCTGGAGAAGCCCGAGCTCTTCACCTTTGCCGGCCCCGCCGATCTCCCGACCGACCTCGTCTGGCAGGACGGGATGAACGAACCCGAGATCGGCGATCCCGCCGCGCAAAAAGGCGGGACCTTCACCGGTTACATCGCCTCCTTCCCCCCGACCGTGCGGACCCTCGGGGAAAATGCCAACAATGCCTTTCGCGGCTATCATTACGATGACATCGAGATGGGGCTCACGAGCCTGCACCCCGAGACCGGGAACGTGATCCCCGGGATGGCGAGACAATGGGCGGAATCGCCTGACAAACGCACCGTTTACTTCCGCCTTGATCCCGACGCGACCTACTCGGACGGCGTCGCGGTCGTGTCCGACGACTGGTTCAACACATTTTACATCCAGCTTTCCGAGTATCCTCAGAATCCCTTCGGCAACGAATGGTATTCCTCACAATACACGAATATCACCCGCTACGACGAGCGCACTTTTTCCATCACCCTTGCCGAGCCAAAGGCCCTCGCGCCCTACTGGGCGAATCTAACGCCCATGCCGCGGCATTTCTATGCCGAGTTCGGACCCGACTTCGAGTCGCGTTACCAGTGGCGCCCGCGTCCCACGACAGGGGCTTACGCCATCCTCGACGGGGACATCAACTTCGGCCGCAGCATCACCCTGACGCGGGTGCAGGACTGGTGGGCGCGGGATAAAAAATACTACCGTCACCGCTTCAATCCCGACCGTCTCGTCTACCGCGTCGTGCGCCTCCCCGAAAAAGCGCTCGAGTTGTTTTTTCAGGGAACCCTCGACACCTTCCTCGTCGGCGCGCCGGATCACTGGTATGAGCGCCTCGAGATCTCCCAGGTCCACAACGGTTACATCGAGAAAGCCAAGTTTTACAACATCTGGCCGAGCTCCTCGGCTGGTCTCTACCTCAACACCGCCCTCGCCCCTCTCGACAATCGCGACGTCCGCATCGGGGTCAGCCATGCCATGAATTACCAGAAGGTGATCGACTTCGATCTGCGCGGGGACTACCGCCGGCTCAACGCCTTTTCGGAGGGATATCCCCTGCTCGGAAATCCTCCCGTCGTCGCCCGCGAGTTTTCTCCGGCCAGGGCGCGCGCCGCATTTGCTACCGCCGGTTACGGGAAAGCCGGTCCCGACGGAGTCCTCGTGAATGACAAAAACGAACGACTCTCCCTCACGATCACCCACCGCAAGAGCCCCATCATCGACAAATACATGCAGCGGCTCCGCGAAGAGGCGCTGAAGTGCGGTCTCGAAGTCCGGCTCGAGAGCATGGACGGTTCGGCCGCCTTTCAGAAAGCCAGCCAGAAGCAGCATCAGGCCGTGCAGGTGGCCTTCGGCACGAGCCCGCCCTTTCCCGATCATTACCAGCACTTCCACGGCAAAGACGCCTACCTCGAAGACGGCAAAACGCCGCGGCCCAATACGAACAATCTCACCAGTTTCGCCGATCCGCGCATGAACGCCCTCTGCGAGGCGCAGCGCAAAGCGACCACGGTCGAAGAATACCGCCGGACCGTCTTTGAAGCCGATCAGATCGTCCACGACGAGGCGATCTGGGTGCCGGGATTCGAGCAGAACTTCTACTGGGTCGCCTCGTGGCGATGGATCAAGTGGCCTCCCGGTTTCAATGTCGCGGTAAGTCAGGATCCCTACCAGAACCACGTCCTCTGGATCGACGCGGCCGCCCGCGAAGAGACCCTCGAGGCGATGCGCACCGGCACCGCCTTCCCTGAAGTGGACGAAGTCTACGACCGGAATTTGAAATCACTGACCCCGCAAGCCGGCACACCGCAATGACCGAACCACTTCTGGAAGTGCGCGACCTGCGCGTGGGATTTCAAACCGAAGAGGGACTTCTCACCGCCGTCGATGACGTCGCTTTCACTCTCGAAAGCGGCAAGATGATGGGCCTCGTTGGTGAGTCCGGTTGCGGCAAGAGCGTGACCGCGCGAACCCTGATGCGCCTCCTCGAGCAACCATCCGGCCGGGTCCTCAAGGGCGAAGTCCTGCTCGAAGGACGCGACGTCCTCACCCTGCCGCTCGAGGCCATGCGCAGGATCCGTGGAAAAGAGATCGCGATGATTTTCCAGGAGCCGATGACGGCGCTCAATCCCGTCCATCGCGTCGGCAGACAGATCGTGGAAAACATCCTGCTGCATCAGGAGATCGGAGCCAATGCCGCTCTAAAGCGCGCTGTCGAGCTGATGGAGTGGGTCGGCATCCCCGCGCCCGACGAGAGGATCAACGATTACCCCCACCAGCTCAGCGGCGGGATGCGCCAGCGTGTCATGATTGCGATGGCACTCTCGTGCAATCCCAAGATCCTCATCGCCGACGAGCCGACCACCGCGCTCGACGTCACCGTGCAGGCCCAGATCCTCGATCTCATCAAACGGCTCCAGAAGGACACCGGCATGGCTGTCATCCTCATCACCCACGATCTCGGTGTCGTCGCCGAGACCTGCGACGACGTCGCCGTGATGTATGCCGGCCGCATCGTTGAGCGCGGCCCTGTCGAGACCGTTTTCCGCAGTCCACAGCACCCTTACACAAAAGGTCTCATGGGCTGCCTTCCCAGGCTCGACCACCCGCCCAAGACGATGCTCCCCATCATTCCCGGAATGGTTCCCGGCCTGCGTGATCTCCCCGATGGATGCCGTTTTGCGGCGCGCTGCCCCAACCCCCACGGCGACGAAGTCCTGACCGAACGGCAGCCCTGGAAAGATTGCGGCGGCGGTCACGGAGTCGAGGCCTGTGCCTGTTTTGCGAAAACACTTTAATTCCCATGTCTCTACTCACAGTAAAGGATCTGAAAATGCACTACCCTGTCCGCGGGGGAGTCTTTCGCCGCACCCGGCAGGTCTGCAAGGCGGTGGACGGCGTCAGCTTTGCGCTCGAAGAAGGCGAGACCCTCGGCCTCGTCGGAGAGAGCGGCTGCGGCAAATCGACCGTGGCAAAATCCGTTGTGCGATTGCTGAAGCCCACCGCCGGCAACATCGTCTTCGAGGGGCAGGACATTACGAAGTCCGGTGCGGGCGATCTGCGACGTTTCCGGCGCGAAATGCAGATGGTCTTTCAGGATCCGGCCGAGTCCCTCAATCCGCGGCACACAATCGGGCAAATTCTCGAAGAGCCCTTCGTCATTCAAAAGCTCGGCACCACTGCGGAACGGGGCGAGTGGAGCGCCGACCTGCTGAGGCGCGTCGGCCTCCCTGAGGACGCGCGGAACCGCTACCCCTTCGAGTTTTCCGGAGGTCAGCGCCAGCGTATCGGTATCGCACGGGCGCTCGCGCTGAAGCCCCGCCTCATCGTCTGCGACGAACCGGTCTCGGCCCTCGATGTCTCCGTGCAGGCACAGGTGCTCAATCTGCTGCTGGAGTTGCAGCAGGACTTCAAGCTCGCCTACCTCTTCATCGCCCACGACCTCAGCGTGGTGCAGCATATGAGCGACCGCGTCGCGGTGATGTATCTCGGCAAAATCGTCGAGCTCGCCCCAGCCGTCGAGCTTTACCGGAATCCGCGACACGCCTATACCAAAGCGCTCCTCGACGCCATTCCCGAAGCTGACCCCTCGCGACGACGCGAGCGCAGGCTGTTGAAGGGCGACGTGCCCAGTCCCATTAATCCCCCCGAGGGCTGCGCCTTTGGTCACCGCATGAGCCATCCCCGCTGGCAGGAGAGTGTTGGCATGGATCTTCGTCTCCGCGAACTGGCCCCGGGTCACTGGGTGCAACCGTGTCCCTGCTGCGTGGGGTAAAACTGCGAGGAATTCTGCTCCGCCGAGAGTTTCCCGCGTAATAGTGAGAGGTTCGTCGCTTAGACTTTAGACCACCCCCAGTCGCTCACTTCCTCTTCGCGACTTCCTTTGCGATGGACTGGATCGTTTTCGGCATCGTCTTGCGCATTCCCGCCTTCACGACCACCTGAGGAGCTAGAAGACCCGGATCGATGTGGAGTGAATAAACGACAACGCAGCGATCAGCAGCGGGGCCGTCGTAGATCCACCAGGTCCCGAGGACATTTCTCAGTTCCCCGCCCGCGTGGGTGAAATCGGCTTTCGTCATCGGGGTGAGTTCGTGCCAGAGCCGGTATCGATACGATCCGCGCGGCCCGCCCACGTGCGTAAGCTGTTCGACGAGGATTCGATTCCCCTCTCGTTCGATCACCTTTGATTCGAGCACTCCTTCGAGAAAGGTGGCGGCGTTTTCCTTGTCGTTGATCACTTCCCAGATGGTCTTGCGGGGTCCCGCGACGATCGCGGCCACGGTCACAAAACGATGATCGATCTGGTCCGTCTCGTCGGGCCGCTTTTCGAGAATGACATGCTCTCCCGCCTCGAGTCGGGCCTGCCGGGCGGGATCAATGCCGGGAATCTCCTCCGCTGGCAGATCGGAGAGGGACAGCAGCACAGCGAGACCGACTTTGCAGTGGCGGATCATTACCTTGTAGACGATCTCATCGAGGCACGATGCCGCAAAACGCCCTGCCCTGCCGGTTTTTTTCCGGCCCCTTTTCCGGATGAACAAAACCCTCCTCGTCGAATCCCTCCGCGCTGAATTTAAACGACGCTACGAACGTGCCGTCGCGGCCCTCGCCGGCGCCCACGAAGCCGCCACCGGGGCCGACACCAAGGCGGAAAACAAGTATGACACCCGCGGTCTCGAGGCCAGCTACCTCGCCGCTGGTCAGGCCGAGCAGGCCGAGGAGCTGCAGCGAGGGCTCAGCGCATTAGAGGCCTTCGACTTCCGTGATTTCGACTTTGACGACGCGATCGAGACCGGTGCCCTCGTCGAAACGGAAAAAGACGGCGAGATTTTGTATTACCTGCTCGCCCCGGCCGGGGGCGGGCTCGTCCTCACCGCCGACTCGGGGGAAAGCGTCACCGTGCTCGGTCCGGGCGCACCCCTCGCGATAGCGTTGAAAGGAAAGACGTCGGGGATCATCCTCAGCGACCCCGAACTCATCATCCTCGAGCTCAGTTGAGTCCGGGATCGTCCGGTTCGTCCGCGATGAGTTTGTGCCACGGACTGAGATCGCGCAGCAGCATTTTCCAGAGGCGATCCACGTTTGAGACTTCGATAATGGATTTTTCGGGCACGTGGGTGATCCACGCCCTTTGGCTCAACTCCCCCTCGAGTTGTCCCTCGGACCAACCCGAGTAACCGACAAAAGCGCGAATATGGAATCCCTCCATCTCATACATGAGCGCCTCGGCGGCGGAGAGATGGGTCGAGTATTGCAGCTTCCCGTCGTCGTCCGACCAGCCCAGCGCGGAAAAGGTGAGATGCTCGGTGCTAACCGGTCCACCCATGAAGACGGGAACATTGGCGAGCCGCTCGCGCTGGTTGCGGGGCAGGACATTGCCGCTGAGCAACTCACCGACAAATCGACCGAGAGGCCGGTTGAGTATGTAACCGAAGGCACCGCCCGTGCTGCTGTGCTCCGTGACCAGCAGGACGCTCTGGAAAAAAGTCGGTTCTTTCAGGCTGGGATCAGCCAGGATGAGGCTACCTTTGAGCGAATTCTCGACGGGACCCTGGGATGGCATGGGAAAAGAGTGGGTGTTTTCCACCGGCAAAGCAAGCTCAGACAGAATTTACACGTTGGCAACCGCTAAGCGACGGTGTTCACTTCCAGCCATGCAGGATCTCACCGATCATCTCAAAAAAGGACAGGAATTGACCGCGGACCAGATCGTCCGCGCCGCCGACGCACTCCTCGACGACTCCCTCCCCGCCGGGGAAAAGGCCGACTTTCTCTGTGCCCTCTCCGACAAAGGGGAAAGCCCCGCCGAGATCGCCGCCTTCGCGACCGCCTTCCTCGAGCGCGCCGTCACCCCGACTCTGGACCGCGAGAGGATAGGCAAACCGCTCCTCGACGTTTGCGGCACCGGCGGTGACAAGCTCAACCTCTTCAACATCTCGACCACGAGCGTCTTTGTCCTCGCCGCCTGCGGCGTCGCCGTCGTCAAGCATGGCAATCGCGGCATCACCTCCAAGAGTGGAGGCGCCGACGCACTTGAAGCCCTCGGCATTCGGATCGACCTGCCGCCGGAGGATTTCGGGCGATGCGTGGAAGAAGTCGGAGCCGGCTTCCTCTTCGCCCCGCTCTATCATCCCGCTTTTAAAGCCATCGCGCCGGTCCGCAAACAGCTCGCCGAGGCGGGGCGACGCAGCATTTTCAACCTCCTCGGACCTCTTCTCAATCCGGCGAAACCCGACTACCAGCTCATCGGGGTTTTTGATCCTGCGGTCGGTTCGGCCTTTGCCGAGATCCTCTCCCGCCTCGGCCGCAAGGTCGCCTGGGCGGTCCATGGCACCACCGAGACTGGCGCCGGCATGGACGAAATCTCGAACCTGGGACCCTCCACGGTCTGGGCGGCAAACGGACCCGACCGGCTTAAGTCGACCATCGAACCCTCTTCATTGGGGCTCGCTCCCGCCACCGTCACCGATCTTGAGGGCGGTGATGCGATCACCAATGCGGCCATTCTCACCGGCATCCTTGACGGATCGGTGACGGGACCAAAGCGCGACCTCGTCACCCTCAACGCCGCCGGCGGCCTCGTCATCACCGGGATTGCCGACGACCTCTCCGACGGACTGCATCTTGCCAACGAAGCGATAGCCTCCGGAGCCGCCCGCGCCGTGCTGGAACGGTGGCGGAACTTTGTGTAATCCGCACAGGCAGAATTCCAGGTCAGGTTCGGGTCCCTCGCCAGGGAAAATTTTGACTCGATCTTTTCGGGAAATCTTTCTGGCAAAGGGTCTATAATTCCCGCCGTATGTCGAAGCCGAAACTCATTATCTTTGTCTCCGGTGGGGCAGCGCTTCTCGCGGTCGGCCTCGGCGTGGCAGGTTGGCTCGGAGGCTGGTTCGGCGATCCCGTCTTCACCGATGAGATCCCCGCAAAGCGTCCCCAGAGACTCGACCACCGGCAGCTCGAGGCCTTTCGCGGCATGTCCATCGAGGAGATCATCGAGGCGATCATGGCCGATGCGGCGGCAGACGAAATAGGCAACTCGACCGATGAGTCCACGCCTGTGCCCGCACTCCTCGCGATGCTGCCCGACGCACCCCTGCCCTACTCAGCCGATGCCGCGCCGCGCGATACCGAAGGACTCAAGAAATTTGTCACCGAAATGCAGCAGGTCGCGGACGAGAAACGGGGCCCGACCGAGCAGTGGCAGCTCAATCTCGCCCTCGGCGCGCTGAAGGTCGATCCGGCCAAGATACCCGAAGCAGCCCGACTCGATACCCATCCGAAGCCTGAGTCCGAGACCTTCCCCGTCCGCCTCATCGAGCGGGAGAGCACCCTTTTCGGACCCTTTGCCCTCGGGCACTTTATCAAGGACGACGGGGTCGACGTCGTCGCTGGGGGGGGCTCCGCACTCTATTCGCTCCTTGCCGAGGGCGCCATGGAGTCTCACGAGGGACTTGCCGGGGTCGCCCCCGGAAATGGTGTCTACCCTGGCGACTTCGACGGCGACGGCAACTCCGACCTTTTCATTACCCGGGGAAAAGGCCTCCCCAATTCACTGCTGCGCAACGACGGCAAAGGCGGCTTCGAGGACGTCACGATCGCTCTGGGACTGCTCTCTTTTAATGACACCACTTCGGCTGCCTGGCTCGATTACGACGGGGATGGGCTGCTCGACCTCCTCGTGGGGAGCCGCGACCATCCGCTCGAGCTCTACCGTCAGAGCAACGCGGGGATCTTCCAGCCGGTCGCGTGGGATTTGCAACTCTGGGTCCCTCGCGGCGTGCACACGATCGCGGTGAGCGACCTTTCCGCTGATGGCTATCCTGACTTTTTTCTTGGCATCAACGGCGCGCCCGATCGTCTCTATCTCGCAAAACCCTCGCTCGACTGGAGCGGGTGGCGCTATGAAAATGTCGCGGCGGCAGCTCGAGTGGAACAGGGCGGCAGCGGCTCGGCCACCTTTTTCGACTTCGACAATGACGGCCAGCCCGATCTCCTTCTCAGTCCGGATCCCGCCGATGCGGGCGGAAAGTTGAGACTGCTGCGGAACGAGGGGGAAGGGCGGTTTGCCGATCTCACCGCCGAAGCCGGGCTCGACAGCTTCAACGGGATCACCGCCGTCAGCGTCGCCGACCTCGACAACGACAGCTACGAGGATCTCGTCGTCGGCACCGCTGCCCTCGCAATCAACCGCGTCTTTTGGAACCGCGAAGGGGCGGGATTCAAGGAAGTCAGCATCGTCAGTCAGGGGAGCTACCTCGACCAACCCGTCGCCTACGCCGTCGCCGATCTTGAGGGGAACGGGACGATGGACATTCTTTCCCGAGATCACAGCGGCGTAATTCGCTGGCTCGAGGCGAGCGGGGCCATGGATAGCAGCGTCACTTTGAAGGTGAACGAGGCGCCACCAGGCTACCGGGTCGTCCTCACCGTGCGCGATATCGATTGGGTCCTGCGTGACATCGAGCGCCGTCCCGGCCTCGATGACACTCTCATGATAGGCGTCGGCCAGGCTGACGTGATCGAGCGCCTCTCAGTCTTTGCGCCCGAGGGCGGAGAAGCCCTCCATGTTCTTGAGAAATTGAAACCCGGGGAAAAAATCGTCATCGACCTGCCGAAACGGCACCGTCAGAGACCAGTCGCTCCCGTGAATGAAGCGTCCACAAACACGGAGCCTTGAAAGGCCCCTCCGGAAAACAGGGACACAAAAAACAGGGACAGGTTCACCATTTCTCGCCCGCAGGCCCTAAAACTGGTCGGAAAGTCAGGAAAAGTTGAGCAAAAGAGCATTTTCGCCCCCCTTTGTGGCCCCGAGCGCTTGTTAAGGCGACGAATCGATTGCATGATTAGAGGCCTTCGTTCCTCTCTGTGGAACCCCGGCTTGCTTTCCCGCCCATGATTGAGCCCGTTCAGAAAGACGACGAATTCATCTCTGATTTCAAAGAAGCCGACAAAGTCACCGGCGCGATCCACATCTGGTGGATGGGCCAGAGCGGTTTTCTGGTGAAGTGGGATGGCTACGGCATCCTTATCGATCCCTACCTCTCGGATTCGGTGAGCCGCCGCTATGAAGGCAGCGCCACTCCGCGCACGCGGCTCTCGGAGCGGGTCGTCGATCCCCTTGCGCTTGAGGGCATCGACTACGTCATCTGCACGAGCACCACTCCGGACCGGCTCGACCCTGAGACTATCCTCCCTCTCCGCGCCGCGAACCCGACCTTGAAACTCATCGTCCCCGCGGGTGAGGTCGCCACCGCCGACGCCATCCTCGGCGCCGCCGCCCCTCCCATCATCCCGGTCAATGCCGGGACTTACGCAAAGAGCGGCCCCTTTGACTTCCACGGCATCAATGCCGCCAACCCGAAAATCCGACGCGACGAGCACGGAAATTCCAAGGAACTCGGCTACGTCATCATGTTCGGCCCGTTCGCGATCTTCCACAGCGGCGAGACCGTCTGGCACACCAATCTCGTCAAGGAGGTGCGACGCTGGTCGGTCAACCTTGCCTTTCTCCCCGTCAACGGAGCAGATCATCCCGACCGTCCCCGCTCGAGCATGAACGGCTTCGAGGCGGCCGCCCTTTCCAAAGCAATCAGTGCCAGCCTCGTCATCCCCTGCCATTACGACCTCTTCGAGGAGGAAAACAGCGACACAGGCGAGTTCTCGGTCTGCAGCGAACGACTCGGGCAGCGCTACCGCCTTCTCAAACTCGGGCAGCGCATGACAATGGGGCCCATCACCGACCCCACGGCGGGTAAGGCGCTTCCCAGCGAGCCCTACACCGGTGACCCGGGTCTGGGTTATTGAGAGCAATCCACCCGATGACACCCGGTCGTTCAAACCTATTCATCATCAACGGATAGCCTTCACCAGAGGAAACCTTTACTTTATTTTCTTGAAGAAGGTGTTGAACTTCCGTAAACCTGAAAGAAGCCGGTAGAACTTTGTCATTTCCAGTTGATTTTTTTTTGAACAGATATAACAACCCGAACACTTAAACGTGCCACGTGTTGGCGAGATTTAGAGGCGACACCAATCCGGCTCTTATGATATAAAAACAGCGGTGCCGCCGGCGTAAAGCGGATGTAGCACCCGGAAAAAGCCGGCCTCAATCACCCAATACAACACCTGACCGCGGCGATAATCGACTGGAAATAGCCGTTTTAGCGGAACAAAACCTGCTAAGGTATACCCTTTAGCGGGTCAAACTTTCGCGGCACAATCTTTAAACCCACTCAACAACATGGCAAATTTGGAAATGGACGGCGGCATCAAGATCTACCTTCGGGAGATCGGGAAGACGCCTCTGCTCACCCGTGAAGAAGAGGTCGAGCTAGCCGATCGGATCAAGAAAGGGGACAAGGAAGCACGGGCCCACATGATCAAGGCGAACCTGCGCCTCGTCGTCAAAATCGCCCAGGACTACGCAAACTACGGCCTCCCTCTCCTCGACCTCATCTCCGAGGGTAATATCGGCCTGATGAAGGCGGTTGAGCGTTTCGACCCGAACAAGGGCGGCAAACTTTCAACCTACGCCGCCTGGTGGATCAAGCAGTCCATCAAGCGCGCCCTCGCGAACCAGAGCAAGACGATCCGTCTCCCCGTCCACATGGTGGACAAGATTTCGAAAATGCGTCGCGTCGCCATGGTCCTCAGTGAGGAACTCGGCCGCGAACCCACCGACGAGGAACTCGCCGAGGAAATCGGGATTGACCGCGCCAAGCTCTCCCACCTGAAGTCAGCCGCGTTGCGTCCCGCCTCGCTCGATGCCCCCATCAGCGACGACGACACGACCGAGTTCGGTGAGATCATCGGTGACGAGAAGGCCCAGACACCGCTCGAGCTCCTCAGCCACAAGAACATGCACATGCAGCTCGACGACCTCCTCGAGGTCCTCGACGAGCGTGAGCGCAAGATCATCGACGCCCGTTTCGGCCTCGCCGGGCAAAAGCCCAAGACGCTCGAAGAAGTCGGCCAGGAATTCGGCGTGACCCGCGAGCGGATTCGTCAGCTCCAGAACATCGCCCTCAAGAAGCTCCGCCGCGCCCTCCAGAAAAAAGAAGATCCCGGTCCGCGTCCGCTTCGCAAAGGCGGTGAGGATGTCGACGACGACTTCTTCCGCGACGAAGAGGAGACCGCTTTGGCGATCTGACCAGTGCCCCCAGCATCCCATTCAATACAAAAACGCGGGTTCCGGTCCGCGTTTTTTTGTGTCTCACCGTTCCCGCAAAAACCCCTGACATTTGGGGTCGAACAGCGCCGCAGGTGCCGAAGCCCGGACTCTCACCGATCGCGTCAGTCAGAAACGACCGAGGAAGCCACATCGACGGCCACCAGGGCTGGCCTCCGCAAAGCGGCAGCAAGCGGCAGCAGGGCTGCCGCAGTCCAAGGTAGCCTCTCCCGTGGATCACCACTACCCCTCAAATCTCTCCACCAGCAGCGAGGCGTTGTGCCCGCCGAAGCCGAAAGAGTTCGAGAGAGCACGGTCTATCTTCACTTCGCGCGCGGTGTGCGGCACGTAGTCGAGGTCGCACTGGGGATCGGCTTCGTCGAGGTTGATCGTCGGGGGAATGATCCCCTCGTTGATCGCTTTGACGCAGGCGGCGAGCTCGACCCCGCCGGCGGCGCCGAGGAGGTGACCGGTCATGGACTTGGTCGAACTCACGATGAGCCCGTTTTTCGCGTAGTCGCCGAAGACCCGCTTGATCGCCTTGGTCTCGCAGACGTCTCCGAGACCTGTGGAGGTGCCGTGGGCGTTGACGTAGTGAACTTGCCCGGGATTGAGCTTGGAGTGCTTCAGCGCCATCTCCATGCAACGACGGGCGCCATCACCCTCGGGATGGGGTGAGGTGAGGTGATAGGCATCGGCCGAGACGCCATAACCGGTGAGCTCGGCGTAGATGCGGGCTCCGCGTGCTTTGGCGTGCTCGAGTTCTTCGATCACAACAACACCGGCGCCTTCGCCCATGACAAATCCGTCGCGATCCTTGTCGAAGGGACGCGAAGCACGCTCGGGCTCGTCGTTGCGCATGCTGAGAGCCTTCATGTTGCCGAATCCGGCGAGGCCCATCGGGCAGATCGTGGACTCGGCCCCGCCCGCGATGAAAGCATCGGCGTCACCGAATTTGATCATGCGCCAGGCTTCGCCGATGTTGTGATTGGAAGTCGCGCAGGCGGTCACGATGCACATGTTGGGACCGCGCAGGCCGAACTCCATCGAGACCATGCCGCTGGCGATGTTCGCGATCATCATCGGGATGGTGAAAGGCGAGACGCGCGAAGGCGATTTATACATCAGGTTCTCGTGCTGGCCTTCGAGCGTGACGAGACCGCCGATGCCGCTGCCGACCATGCAGCCGAAACGATCGAGATCGACCGCGTTGAGATCCACGCCGGAGTCCCGCATCGCCATGACCGATGCCGCCATTCCGAGTTGGGTAAAGGGGTCGGCACGACGGGCGTCCTTGTGATTGGTGAAGAAAGGCGCCGGGTCAAAGCCACGAACGATGCCCGCGATCTTGCAGTCGTAATCGGCCAGCACCGGATTATCAATCCGGGAGACTCCGCTTTTTCCGGCGACAAGATTCCCCCAGAAGGTCTCCAGATCGTTTCCAATCGGGGAGACGACTCCCATTCCGGTAATTACGACGCGTCGTTCCATGTCTGATTCAAAAGTTGGCGCCTAAACTCAGCGTGCTTCAAAGTCAATGCAAGGCGATTCTACCCTTTCGTGAGCCGGTTTCGGCAGGCAAAAAGACAGGACTTGAATCGAAACAGTTCGTTGATTTTGAGTGAGTTACGAATTCGTAAGATCCTCGCCGCGACAGGATTGTAGACAAGCTTGGAACGATCCTGCTCAATTCGCGGGCGGGAGGGGTCAATATCCCTCCTGCTGCATCTTTTCGATGAGGGCGGCGAGATGATCGACATAGCCGTGGACATCGACGCTCATTTCCTCGGGCTCGCCCCGTACTGAGTAGAGCCATCCGTCCGCGTAAGGCGAGCTTTTGACGATGCACGCGTCCACTTCGAGGATGGGATTTCCCGTGACAAAGGCGCCGTCCATCACTGAAAAGAGGTCGCTCGCGGCCTTGAATCCTTCGACGTAGCCGATCTGCTGACCGGACGAAACGGAATCGCCCTCCTTCACCTCGAACTGCGCTTCGACGAGCTCGCCGAGCATACGGGTCGCGAACTTGGTGAATCCCACTCGCCAGATGCCGGGGGATCCATCTTCCTCGACCATCCAGTAATGGCTCAGCGAATACCGGAACGAGGCGGGAAGGCGGGCGGAAAAGCGGGCGTGTTTGTAGCGGACGAACTCCATGGTAAAACCGGTCTCTTTTTTATCGGGTATATTTAGCCTTGAGGAACTCGCAGAGCATCATTGCCTTCGTGAGCCGGTAACGGCGGTCATAGACGTGAAATCCATCCGCCTCCATCCCGTCGAGAATGCCCGAATAGATACGTCTCATGAGCTCTGCCGAGCGCATCGCGGCCCGGTCCGCCTTTGGCAGGGCGGACACGGCGGTCACATAAAAGGCCCGGGCGATCCCGGCCTCGTGTTTCATGAGGCGCTGGAACTTCGCCTTATCGGGATTGCCGTCTAGAATCATCTGCTCGGTGAGTCCGTAGCGACGCAGATCCTCGAGCGGGAGGAAAAGACGGCCCCCTTTCGCATCCTCGCCGACGTCGCGCATGATGTTCGTCCACTGCAGCGCATACCCGAGTTGCTCGGCATAAAAACGTGTGGCTGGATCGGTATAGCCGAAAATCTCGATGCTGACGAGTCCCACGGCGCTGGCGACGTGGTAGCAGTAGCGCTTCAGGTCCTCTGTGCTCTCAAATCGGAGCGGCTCGAGATCCATTTCAATCCCGGTGATGATGGCCTCGAGATCTTCTTCCTTCAGGTAATAGCGGCGGCAGAGATCGACGAACTCGGTCTCGATCCCGGGGCGGGGGGACTCGACGCGCCCATAAATGAGATCCCGCCAATGCTTCAGGCCGGCCCGACGCTCTTCGACGGGAATCCCCGGCTCGTCGGCGATATCGTCGACAACCCGGCAGAAGGCGTAAAAGATGCCCATGTCATCGCGCTTCCGCCGAGGCAACACGGCGAGGGCAAACGCGAGGTTCGAACCGCTCTGGCGGATGATCTCTCGGGAGCTGTCCGTGACCGGTTCCAAAGGCTTACTCAGTCGACTTTTCCGAAATGATGACCAAAGGGGTAGTAGACGAAAGCGGCACGCCCCACGATGTTCAACTCGGGGACAACCCCCCAGTTCCGGGAATCGGAGCTGTTCTCGCTGTTGTCCCCCATCGCCCAGTAGGCCCCCTCGGGCAAGGTGACCTGTCCACTACCCTGGAGAGTGTAACCCGTGTAATAGCCCTCCCGCGACATGACTCGCTGTATGCCGGGCTCGGTCGCCGGCTTACCGTTCACGAGGAGCATGGGAGGCTCGATTTTCAAGGTATCCCCCGGCACTCCGGTGAGGCGTTTGATGTAGTGTTGCGAACCCTGGCGGGGGTCGTCGAGGCGGCTCTGGATGAAACCGATGTTCTGCGTATCGAAGACAAAGACCTCGCCGCGTTTCGGCTTCTGCCAGTGATAGACGAACTTGTTCACGACGAGTTGATCACCGGTATCAACGAAGCCTCTGGCGATGACGTCACCGGCCTTTACGGGGATGATGCGACTGCCGCCAAAATAAGGAACGAGCCCGGTATTGATTAGGCTCCTGATGCGCGAATCAGTCCCCGGAGCGCTGAAGGTGTGCCCCTTTTGCGTCTTCAGGTAGGTGCGCGTGAAGAAGAGAAAGTGGGTCTTCCCGAAAAAGTGATCCCCGTCGAAAATGAGGGCATCGTCCTCTTCGACGACCCACTCGACGTGGCTGCGGCCATACCAGATCTGATCCCAGATCTTCCCGGGAAGTCCGGGCTTTTCGTAGTCATCGGGCGCGTTGCGCTCGGCGTCGGGGTTCATCTCCTTCGTCGGGTAGGCGATGATGCCGTTGAGGGTCGGCTGCATCGAGCCGGTCGGGATTTTGAACTGCTGGATAAAGTAGGCTCGTATCCCCATCGCGATAACGACGGCGACAAAGATCACTTCGATGTTTTCTTTCCACGCCGAGGGTTGGTAGTCGCGGACCGATTTTTTGCAAGTCTCGGTGAGGTCACCGGCGAGCGTTTCGAGTTCTTTGCGCTTGCGCGAATTATCCTCGAGCCCGGTGAGAAACTCGCGCTGCTTTTGCGCGATCTCGGCCTTTTTATCCTCAGAGATAAGGTCCTCGTTGTAACGGAGAAATTTCTTTACCCCTTTGATCAGCGCGAGCCCCTCTTTACGCCCACTCCTGGTGAGAGGCAAATCGGCGAGTTCTTCGGCTTTGGGTTTCTTGAACATGAACATGGCGATAGAGAGCGTGGGGGGGGCGAGAGGCCGGATTCTCTTTAGTCTCCGGACTTCAGCACCTTGATGAAGGCATCCTGCGGGATGTTGACCTTGCCGATCGCCTTCATCTTTTTCTTCCCCTCCTTCTGTTTGTCGAGCAGCTTGCGTTTCCGCGAGATATCCCCGCCGTAGCACTTCGCTGTCACGTTCTTGCGGAGGGCGCTGATGCTCTCGCGGGCGATGATTTTTCCGCCGATGGCCGCCTGGATCGCCACGGTAAAGAGCTGTTGGGGAATCACGTCGCGCAACTTCGCGGCGAGCTGGCGTCCGCGAGACTCGGCCTTGTCGCGGTGCACGATGACGGAAAAGGCATCGACCGGTTCACCGGCGATGAGAATGTCCATTTTCACAAGCTTGCCGACCTGATAGGCGCTGTGCTCGTAGTCCATGCTACCGTAGCCGCGGGTCATGCTCTTAAGACGGTCGTTGAAATCAACGAGGATTTCATTGAGCGGAAGAATCGCCGTGAGGAGCACGCGACCGGCGTCGAGGGTCTCGGTGTTGACGAGCTCGCCGCGCTTTTCCGCAACGAGTTTCATGAGTTCACCGATGTAGTCGTTCGGCGTCATGACGTAGGCCTTCACCGTCGGCTCCTGAATCTCAAGGATATTCTGGGGCTCGGGGAGGAAACTCGGGTTATCGACCTCGATCTCGGACCCGTCGGTAAGTTTCACCTTGTAAACCACGCCGGGGTAGGTCGAGATCACGTCCATGTTGAACTCGCGCCGGAGACGTTCCTGCACGATCTCCATGTGGAGGAGCCCGAGGAAACCGCAACGGAACCCGAAGCCCAGCGCGACGGAGCTCTCGGCCTGGTAGCTGAAGGCGGAGTCATTGATCTGGAGCTTGCCCATGGCGAGCTTGAGCTGCTCGAAGTCATCCGTCGAGATAGGATAGATCCCGCTAAAGACCATGGGCTGGATCTCTTTGAAGCCCGGAAGCGGCTCGGTCGCCGAAATTCGCGTGTCCGTGATGGTATCGCCGATTTTCACCTCGGTCGACGATTTCATGTTCGCAATGAGGTAACCGACATCGCCGGGGAAGAGCTTTTCACGGGGAAACTGCTTGGGGGTGAAAACGCCCACTTCTTTGACCTCGTAGGTCTTGCCCGTCGCCATCATCCGGATCGTGGTCCCGCGTTTGATCTCGCCGCTAACGACACGCACGTAGCTCACCACGCCGCGATAAGCATCGAAGACCGAGTCAAAAACGAGCGCCCGCAGGATGTTGTCCGTTGGTTTCGTCGGGGGGGGGACACGCTTCACGATCGCCTCAAGGATGTCGATCACCCCGATGCCCATCTTCGCGCTGGCCTCGATTGCCTCTTCGCTGGGGATCGCGAGGATCTCCTCGAGCTGCCGCTTTACGGCGGGAACATCCGCACTCGGGAGATCGATTTTATTGATCACAGGAATGACGTGGAGACCGGCCAACTGGGCGAGGTGCATATTCGCAACCGTTTGAGCTTCAACTCCTTGCGCTGCATCGACGAGCAGCAGAGCTCCTTCACAAGCAGCGAGAGAGCGGCTCACTTCGTAGGAGAAATCGACGTGCCCCGGGGTGTCCGCGAGGTTCAGCTGATAGGTCTTCCCGTCTTTGGCGAGATACTTCATCGTCACCGGGTGCGACTTGATCGTGATGCCGCGCTCGCGCTCGAGATCCATCGAATCGAGGAGCTGATCCTGCTTTTGCCGTTGGGAAATGGTCGCGGTTGTCTCGAGAAGGCGATCCGAGAGGGTCGTCTTGCCGTGATCAATGTGCGCGATGATCGAGAAATTTCGTGTCAGTTCAATGGACATCGTCAGAAAGGCGCAAACCTAGTGTGATCTTTTTGAAAGTAAAGGAGACCCTCGTAACACCTTTCCGCCCCGCAGACGACGACTTTTCGGGTTCATTTTGCTCAAGTTAACCGGTTTCGCCGCCAAAAAAGGGGGGTCGATTCCGGCATCGATCCTGCTATCTTGGCCCACTACCTCACACCATGCCGGATACCCCGCCCCCCTCGCTCCGCTCCCACGGATTCCAGATCCTCGAGACCGAACTCCATTTTGCGATGGAAGCCTTTGCCACTGTCTTGAAACAACTCGGGGAACCCGAACTGGCCGCAAGCCTCCCCTGGGTGGGGTCTCAGGCGCCCGGTCGCATGACCCGCTCACTGGGCCAAGCCTACTCGATCGCTTTTCAATTACTCAATATCGTCGAAGAACGCGCCGCCGCGCAGGTCCGTCGTCTCCGCGAGAAAGAAAAAGGCCCCGAGGCCGAAAAAGGTCTCTGGGCCGACAATCTGCACCAGCTCCGTTCGCTCGGGCTGGGCGAGGCGGAAATTCTCGCCGCCCTCCATGACATCCGTGTTGAGCCTGTCCTCACCGCCCATCCGACCGAGGCGAAACGGGAAACGGTACGGGATCTACACCGCGAAATATACAGTCTCATGAATCGGCATGAGAACCCCGCCTACACCCCGCGCGAAAAGGACAGGCTCGAGGGCCAGCTCCGCACCCGGCTCGAGAGTCTCTGGCGCACTGGGGAGATCCACGTGACCCGGCCCAGCATCGAGGCCGAGCTGCAAAATGCGCTTTATTACCTGCGCGAAGTGTTCCCCGAAGCCCTCGCCCGGGCTCACACCCACCTGCGCGAGGCCTGGACTGCGGCGGGCTACGACGCGGCCGCGATCGATTCACTACCTCCCCTGCTCCGCTTCGGTTCGTGGATAGGCGGCGACCGCGACGGGCATCCTTTTGTCACTGCCGAGGTAACCGCCCACGCTCTCGTCGCCCTGCGGAAGAACGGTCTCCGCGTGCAGCGTCGTGCTCTCGAGGCCCTCGCCTTTCAGCTCCCGCTGAGTTCCCTTTTCCAGGTAACCCCACCGGCCCTGACCGGGCTGATCGAGTCGCTCGCGGGACCACTCCGCAGTGAATCGCACATCGACCTCGATTACCTGATCGAACGCAATCGCGAGGAACCCTGGCGCCTCGCCGTCTATCTGATGCGCGCCCGTGTTCTCCTCGCCCTGGAAAAGCCCGACTCACCTGCCGCCTATGTCCATCCCGCGGAACTCCGCCACGACATCGACGCCCTCGCCGACACCCTCCTCGAGATCGGCGCCGACGCAGTCGTGGAGGAACAGATCGTCCCCTTTCGCCGCAATCTCGCGGCCTTCGGATTCCACTCCGCCGCTCTCGATGTGCGGCAGAACTCGGCCTTTCACGAAAAGGCCCTCGACCAACTCCTCGCCGCGGCGAACCTGCTCGACGGCGAATCGTTCTCTGACTGGGCGATTGAGAAAAAGCGCGCGCTCCTCGAGCGGGAACTCGCTTCTCCGCGGGCCTTCCTCGCCCCGGGGATTTCCGCAGGTCCCGAGGCCGACACTGTCCTCGCGAGCTACCGCGTCCTCGCGGGACATCGGGAGGCTTTCGGCAACGCGGGACTCGGCGCCCTCATCGTTTCAATGACCCGATGTGTCGAGGATCTCCTCGTTGTCTTCCTTCTCGCCCGCGAAGCTGGCCTGATGGAGTGGACGGACGGCGGACTTGTCTGCCCTCTCCCTGTCGTGCCGCTTTTCGAAACGATGGGCGATCTCGAGGCCGGACCCGGCATTGTTGAGGCGTTCCTCTCGCATCCTGTCGCGCGGCGCAGTCTCGACAGGCAAAGTGCGGGAGAGAAGCCGGTTTTCCAGGTCATGGTGGGCTACTCGGATTCCAACAAAGACTGCGGCATCGTCGCGAGCCAGTGCGCCCTCCACCGCGCCCAGACCGAACTCGCCGCGACGATTCTGAAACACGGGGTGAAGCCCCTCTTTTTCCACGGGCGCGGCGGCACCGTCGGACGCGGCGCGGGGCCGACCCACTGGTTCATGGAGGCTCTTCCGCACGGATCCCTCAGCGGAGCAATGCGCATGACCGAACAGGGCGAGACGATCGCGCAAAAATACGCGCACATCGGATCGGCCGTTTACAACGCCGAACTTCTCATCGCCTCGGCCACCGCCGCGACGGCACGCCACCGCAGTGCGCCCGCACCGGACCGGCCCTCACTCGACACCCTCTTCGGTGAACTCGCCGCTCTCAGTCGCGACGCCTACCGGGCTCTCCTCGGGGCGCCGGACTTCATGCGCTTTTACCGCGAGGCCACTCCCATCGACGCCCTCGAAAACGCCCGGATCGGTTCGCGCCCGGCGCGA
The DNA here is from genome assembly GCA_030730365.1 of Verrucomicrobiales bacterium. GTDB lineage: Bacteria > Verrucomicrobiota > Verrucomicrobiia > Verrucomicrobiales > DEV007 > Arctic95D-9. Next base: position 50,643 of record JANQVJ010000039.1, on the reverse strand, counting down.
CGCACCGGACAGGCCTCGCTCGACGACCTGCGGGCGATTCCCTGGGTCTTCTCGTGGACCCAGTCCCGCTTTTACCTACCCGGATGGTTCGGGGCGGGCACGGCTCTGAAAACGCTGCGCCGCGAGAAACCCGATCTCTACAACACGCTGGTTGAGGCACTGCCCGAGTCCGCCTTCCTCCGCTACATCCTGACAAACATCGAAAGCTCACTCGTCAGTGCCAATACCGGATTGATGAAAGCTTACGCCGGACTGGTCGGCGACGAATCGATCCGCGATCGCTTTCTCGGGACCATCCTCGCTGAATACGAATCCACCCGCAGCCACATCGATGAACTCTTCCGGGGCACTTTCGAGGAGCGTCGGCCACGCCTCGCCTACACTCTCAACATCCGTGAAGAACCACTTGAAGTCCTTCACCGGCAGCAAGTCGCTTTGCTCGGTGAATGGCGCTCGCTTCAGCGCTCGAACAAGACCGACGCCGCTGACATGATGGTCCCTGATCTCCTCATTTCCATCAACGCAATCGCCTCGGGACTGCGCACGACCGGCTAAACGATGACTTTCCGTGAGAAGTCTGCGTTCTATTCACCCACTTGCCTTCGGCAGATTTTTTGGGGGGATAGCAGGGCAGGCACTTACCTTCAAACCAGCGCTGGAAAGCTCAGTCTTTCCCGCTATCTTGCTACCCCCTTTCATTCGTCCGACCAGGAACCATGCCGATCTCTGGAACCGCTCACATTCTCTCCGTCTCCGACGGCAGCCCCGACCTGCTCGGCGCTGTCGCCATGACCGACGGATCGGTGAATTTCGCCGTCGTCTCGCAAATGGCGAGCACGATCGAACTTTGCCTTTTCACCGACCGACGACATCCCGCGATGGAGACCCACCGGATCCCCCTGACAAATCGTCGCGGTGACACCTGGTATGCTGCGGTCTCAGGAATCCCGCCCGGGAGCACCTATGGCTATCGAGCGGACGGGATCTGGGATCCGCTTGCGGGCCTTTACTACAATCCTAACAAGCTCTTACTGGACCCCTACGCCCGTCGCATCGACGGACCGACGAATTACCACCCGTCCCTGCACTCGAAGACGGAAGAGGGCGCGATGGATCCCGGCGACAGTAGCCCGCACGCCCCCCGCGCCTTCGTTCCTGATTGGAATCACTATCACTGGGAGGGAGACACACCCCTGAGGATCCCGATGACCGACACCGTCATCACTGAATTGCACGTGAAGGGATTCTCGAAACTCAATCCCGATGTGCCTGAAGCGATTCGCGGCACCTATGCCGGTCTCGCCCATTCCGCCTCGACGGACTATCTCCGCGAACTCGGCATCACCACGGTGCAGTTACTCCCGGTGCATCAGCACATGGACGACGGCTTTCTCCTCGAAAAAGGGCTGACGAACTATTGGGGCTACAACACCATTGGCTTTTTTGCACCCGAGGCCCGCTACGCCGCAAGTGACGATCCCGTGACCGAATTCCGCGACATGGTCAAGGCCCTTCACAAGGCCGGGCTCGAAGTCATCCTCGACGTCGTTTACAATCACACCTGCGAAGCGGGGACCGACGGGCCGACCTGCTTCTTCCGCGGTTTCGATAATATTTCCTACTATCACACTGACCCGGCCCGGCCCGGGAACTACGTCGACTTCACCGGCTGTGGCAACTCGGTCGATGTCTCGCATCCGCAAGTGCTCCGCCTCGTCCTCGACAGTCTGCGTTACTGGGTCGAGGAGATGCACGTCGATGGTTTCCGTTTTGACCTCGCCGTCGAGCTGGGCCGCACGATCGAGTCCTACAGCCGCCGCGCCGCCTTTTTTCAGGCGATCCATCAGGATCCCGTGCTCTCCCGGACAAAGCTCATCGCGGAACCGTGGGACCTCGGTTACGGCGGCTACCAGATCGGCAATTTCCCGATCGACTGGGCCGAGCTGAATGGAAAATTCCGCGACGGAGTGCGTCGATTCTGGCGGGGCGATCCGGGCGTCTCGGGAGAATTCGCCGCCCGCATCACCGGGAGTGAAGATCTCTTCGCCCACAACCGTCGCACGCCGGGAGCCAGCGTCAACTTCATCACCTCGCACGATGGTTTTACTCTCCATGATCTCGTCAGCTACAATCAAAAGCACAACCTCGACAACGGGGAGAAAAATGCCGATGGAGACTCGCACAATATTTCATTCAATCACGGACACGAGGGTTTCACGACAGACAAGAAAATCCTCGAGCTCCGTCACCGCCAAGTCCGCAACTTCCTCGCCACGCTGATCTGCTCGCAGGGAGTACCCTTTATCCTCGCCGGGGATGAACGGCTCCGCACCCAGGGGGGCAACAACAACGGCTATTGCCAGGACAACGCGATCAGCTGGATTTCGTGGAGTGCGAATGCTGAAGCAAAGTCCCTGCGACAGTTTGTGAAGCGACTCCTGAAACTGCGGCAGGATTTTCCCATCCTGCGACGTAACACCTTTTTCGACGGCGAGGTCCCCGACGGAGGAGGACTCCCTGACATCTGCTGGCTGCGACCTGATGGAAAAGTAAAGGAATCGATCGACTGGGAAGCCGACAAGCCCGGCTCGTTTTCCGTCCTCGTGCACGGCGCGAGCCCGGAGGAATCGCTCCTCTTTTTCTTCAACGCGCGGCACGAGACGAGGGAGTTCAAATTCCCCCATGCCCCGAAAGTTACGTGGGAACTCGTCGCCGACACGCGCGACCCTCTTCTCAAAGGTAACCGCACCGCACCGCCCGTCACGGTCCTCGTGACGCAGCGCTCAATGCAGATCTGGAAACGCGCCTGAGAGACCGGTTGAAAAATATCACGACTTCACGTCACGACGTTCGAAAGCGATCCAGCCGATGAGGAATCCCGTCGCGCCGAACCCGCCGAGCCAGGTCGCCGCCTCGAGAAATCTCGCCCACGGGATGTCCTGATAGAGCAGATAAAGCCAGGCCGCCATGCGCGAGGTCACGAAATATTCACGATACGGATCAAAGGCCGGGATAGGTATCGAGGATAGGACGCGGTCCGCGACAAAGAACGCCACCGTGAGAATCGTCGCCGCCGCCGGCTTGATCTTGAAACACCCCAACATAAATGCCATTCCGGTGACCGGCAGGTAGATGAGCGAAAATCCAAAGATGGCAATGAAATAGCGAATGAGCCCCTCGTTCCACTCAAAAAGACTAACCCTCGGCAGATCGGGCGTCCACACGAGCATGCCTCCGCCCCAACCCCTCTCCAGCAGCCCGACCGCAAAGGCCGAGGCACCCACAAAAAGGAAAAGAACACTGGTGTAGATCTGACAGGAAAGAAACTTGATGAGCAGCAAGCGCAGGCGCGAGACGGGCCGGGCGAGGATGAGCCGCAGGTTTCCGTCCTCCGTTTCCTTGGCGAGGATGTCCCCAGCAATCAGCGCAACGAAGACTGTCCCGAGGAGTAGCATCGTAAAGACAACAATGAGAAATGCGAGAGTGAGCGCCGAAAAGTATTCGTCGAATCCGCCCGCGATGCGACTGATGAAGGTCGCCATATTGGCCTCGGACTTCTCCCGGGTCCAGAGGAAGTAGAAGAGAATCTCGACGGCGAGGAAAACGCCGAACCCAATGTAAGTGCGGCGCCGTGCGAAGAGGCGGAAGAGTTCCCAGTAGAGTTGCTGGAAGAAAAGTCTCATGCCTCGCCTCCCTTCTCTTTCCCCTGCTCTTTCGCGACACGGCTGATCTCGAGATAGAGCGTCTCGAGCGATCCCGACTCGGGAGCAAAACAGGTGAGACGGGCCCCGCCCGCGACGAGCGCAGCGAGGAGATCAGCGGCCTTCCGGTCGGAGGGAAAGGCAACCCTCTCCCCGAATATCTCGCCACCGAGATCGACGCAGAGCTGTCGGGTGATGTTCTCATTTTCCGACTCGAGACGATAAAAGACACGGCCGTCACCGAAGCCGTTGACCCGGCCTTCGTAGACTTTCTTTCCGCCCTGGAGGATGACGACCTCGTCGCAGACCTGCTCCACCTCGGTGAGGAGATGCGAGCTTAGCAACACAGTGAGACCGCGGCGGTCACGAAGCTCGAGAATCTGCCGGCGGAATTCGACGATGCCTTCGGGATCAAGCCCGTCGGTCGGTTCATCGAGGATGAGCAGCTCGGGCTGCGGCAGCAGCGCCTGGGCGAGAGCGAGTCGCTGCCGCATCCCGTGACTGTAGGCTGAGACACGGTCGTGGATGCGCTTTTCGAGCCCCACCCATGCGACCGTCTCGCGCATCACCGACTCGGGCACGCCGCCCGAGTAGGCGGTGAGAACTTTCAGGTTACGCCATCCTGACAGATACTCATAAAAGGCCGGCGCCTCAAAGATCGCCCCGACCTTGCGAATCGCTCCTTCGCGATTCTGCTGCACCGAACAACCGCCAATGACGGCCTCGCCACGGTCGGGATGAATCATGCCGAGGAGCACACCGAGCGAGGTGCTCTTGCCCGCGCCGTTATGACCGAGGAGCCCGCAGATGCGACCTTTCCCGACAGTGAACGAAACATCGTCGAGGGCCGCCGCAGCGGCCCCGGGAAAGCGTTTTGAGACATTGAGGAACTGCAGCATCACTACTTCTTATCTACGATGAACTGCACTTCCCTGAGGACATGCCCGTCGGCGTAGAGCACGTTGACACCGTCACCGACGTCTTCATGGAAGTTCTCTTTATCCGAGACAATGGGGATTCCCGAAGCCTGCCCGGTCATGCCGAGCAATTTCAGGTTCGAGGTTTTCTGACCGTTCACGAGACTGTTCCAGAAGTAACTCGAGCCGGTCTTTTCAAAAAACTCGCCGTGATCGGCGGGACATTGAAAGGTGAACTCGTCACCGACGTAGTCGAGCAGGACAGTGTCGAGAGCGGGATCGTCCTGCTCCCGGCTCTCGCGCGCCGCAACCATGGTCGGGAAGGTCATTCCCTTCTCGACAAAGTAGTTGTTCAGCCCGATCCCGATCTCGCGCAGCTTGCCCGCGCAGAGAGTTGATCTGGCATTCGCCTTCATCATGCGAAAAGTCGGCACACTGACGCCCACGAGAATACCCAGAATCGCGACAGTCACGAGGATCTCCACCATGGTGAAAGCAAGCGGGATTCGGCGGGGAGGCGGGAATAGTTTCATCACCTTCTCATCCCCGCCATGGATCGCTGCATCTCCTCGAGGAGCGGAGCCAGGTCAATCTTCGTTTCGGCGCTGGCGTCTTCGTAGTAAGCTTTGAGCCCCGCTTCGGTGATCTTTTCCGCGACACCGGGGTCGGCCTCCTCGAGCCGCCCGGGACCGCCACGCTCCTCTTCCATGCGCTTGAGCGAGCGCTCGACGATCTTTTTTCTCTCTTCGCGTTCCATCTCGTTGAACGACTGCATCATTTGCTGAAAGGCTCGCCCGACCCGCTTTTCGAGAAAGTAAAACTGCTCGTCAGGACTGAGCTGCGTAAAAAAATCGCGCCGCGGATCGCGCTCAGCCGATTGCTCGAACACCCTGACCTCTGAGGCTTCAAGCTCGTTCAGCATCGTCGCGAGAGTGCCGATGATCCTCTTCCGCTCTTCGGGATCCTCGACTTCCGCAAGCGGATTCCCCTCAACAAAAGCGGCCACTTTCTCGGGCGTCACCCTAACCGAGCCCGCCCAGCGAACGACCCCGTAAGCGATCCCCCAAAGGAGGAAGAGGGCTACGATTCCTTTGCGGAGAAGTCGATTACGGTGATTCATGCAATGGGGAAGACGGAGCCGGTCCGCGACGGGTTACGTCCGGCCGCCCCGGCGGAACTTTCTTTTTAGATCCGCCATCGAGTATACCCGCATCCCGATGACAGCGGCAAGATAGATCACGAGCCCGAGACCCACGACCACCCCCATCGAGCCGAGACGCTGAAAGAATCGTCCCTCCGCCATGAGGAGCGACTCCCCGGCCCCGGCCATCCCCCACACCGCGCCCCCCATGATCACGGAGGCGAGCAGCATCCGCCCCACCCGACTGTAGAATCCCGCGGTGAGTCCCATAAACCCGGCTCCGCGCAGGCCGAACCAGAGCAGCCCCACATTGACCCATCCGGCGACAGAGGTCGCGAGAGCGCACCCGACCGGGCCAAGCCAGAGGTAGAGCGGGTAGACGAGAACCATGTTCGTGACCGCGGTGATGATAGTGAATCGCATCGGCGTTTTTGTGTCCTCCCGCGCGAAATAGCCGGGCTGGAGAACACGGGCGAGAATGTAGGCGGGCGTCCCGATCGCGAAAGCGGCAAGGACGTAGCCGGCCAGAAGAGCGGACTCGCCCTCGAATTTCCCCCCTTCAAAGATCGCATACATAATCTCTCGCGGGATCACGAGCATCGCGATCGTCGCGGGGAGACAGAGAAAAAAGGAAAGCTCGAGTCCCTGACTAAGGCTTCGTTTTGCCCCCGCCTCATCGCCCCCACGAAGATTGCGGGTGATCTCGGGCAGCAGCACGACGCCCGCCGCCATTCCGATAAGGCCGAGCGGGAGCTGATTGATGCGATCAGCGTAAAAGATCGCCGTCTTTCCCCCGACCTGAAGCGAGGCGATCGTCTGCCCGACCATGAGATTGAGCTGCTGCACGCTCGCGCTGATAAGCCCCGGGGCCATCAGGAGTGAGAGTCTTTTCGCATCCTCGTCAAATCGGGGCAGGCGCGGACGCAGGTCAACACCGCGCCGCAGACACGAGATCAGCACGACAGCGAGCTGCAGCACGCCCGCGACGACGACGGACCAGCAGAGGACGAGGAGCGGCTCACCGGTGCGCGGCACGACGACGACGAGGCCAATGAGAAAGACGGCATTGAGAACGACATAAGCAAAGGCCGGCGCGCCGAAAACCTTGCGGCTGTTGAGGATGCCGCTGAGCCCTGCGACGAGGCAAATGAAGACGAGATAGACAATCGTGATGCGCGAGGCAGCCACGGCCGGCTCAAGTCGCCCGTCGTTCGCAAAACCGATGTTCGTCAGCTTGACGATAGGCTCCATAAAAATGAAGGAGAGGACAAAACAGCCCATCAAAATCATGAACATGAGCGAGAGAGTGCGCCGCGCAAAGGAATCGGCCGCCTTATCCCCTCCCTCCTCGAGACGGCGGCTGTACATCGGAACGAAGGCGGCATTGAAGGCACCTTCACCAAAGACCCTGCGAAAGAGATTCGGCAGCTGAAAGGCCGCCACCCAGACATCGGACATCGCGCCGCTCCCGAGATGGGTCGCGATGAGCTTGTCACGGGCAAATCCGAGGACCCGACTCACCAAGGTGAGTCCGCCCACCGTGAACATGTTGCGGAGCATAATAGAAACGGATGAAAAAGAACGAACGGCGACAACAACAACAATACGGCGGGAAATTGATGTTTATTTCACCTCAGCCTCTGCTGCAGGGGCTTTCGCCACACGGCTTTGAAGAAAGGCACCGGGAGGCTGCAGGTCGTTGCTCCCATCCTCAAACCTTGTCCCCACCTCGGTCAGACTCGGCATCTGTGCGATGACATCGAAGCCGGTGGTGATCATGTCAGGATTAAAAACGAGCCGGGTCAGGCTCATGCCTTTGAGCGGGCTCAGGTCGGTGATGGGTGTCTCGCCGATGTGGAGCCGCTGCAGTGATGTCCCCGCGAGCGGGGAAAGATCGCGCACGGAGGTGCGGTGAAGCGTCAGGCTGATGAGAGGTGACTTCGCGAGCGGGGCGATGTTTGCCACCGGCGTGTCGGTGAGCCATAGCATCTGCAGGGGCATACCCTCGAGAGCGGATAGGTCCGAGACTTTCGTCTCCACCAGGTTCATCTCGACAATCCCGAGACCTTTCAGCGGGGAGAGGTCAGTGACGTCCGTAGCGCTGAGGTAAAGTTTCTTCAAATCGGTCATTCCGGCGACGGGAGAGAGGTCTTTCACCGCTGACTTCTCGAGATAGAGTTCGACGAGCGGCATTCCCTTCAGCGGACTGATGTCGGCCACCGCACAACCCTGAAGGTAAAGCGCCATCAGGGACATTCCCTGAAAAGACGAGAGATCGGTGACCCCGCAATTATCGAGGGCGACCGCCTGGACCTGCCCGGCATTGTCGATCTGGAACTGCCCGTTGCCCGAGTAGCCGGGATTCTTTGCCCGGATCGCTTCATGGAGTTTCACCTCGCTCCAGACTTGCGGGGTCGCCGGGACAGCTCCCGAGGCGGGTTCGGTCACCGGTCGGACCTGCATCCCGGGCGCCACCTTCTGCTCCGTCACGGGAGGCTCTCCACACGAGGAAAGGTAGAGAGCGCAAATAAAGAGAAAGGGAAATTGGCGGAGGGTCATGGCCCATACTCCACGAAAATCGCCGCGCAATCAAGGACCGAGCGAACCCTCCACAGGCCGCGTGCCTCCTGAGGAAAGACTTTCTGCTGGACACAACTCCCGGACTATGGCTCCGGCAGCACCATCGTGATCTCCGTAACGTCCCGCGACCGGCTGCCCGGCGGCATTGACGATATCTTCGCCCCAACGCAGCGCCCCGACTGCGATTAAAAACGATGACACCCCCGGGAGCGCATCGCTCCCCCCTTGCCCTTTCCCCGGTCCGCGCCATACTTCCCGCCTATGGCCGGCTCACTTTCCTACGCAGACATCGGCGTCGTCTTTGACCTCGACGGCGTCCTCATCGACTCCCACGATCAGCACGAACGGAGCTGGTTCCAGCTCGCGGCAGAGGTCGACAAGCCGCTCACGAAAGAGCAGTTCAAGGAATCCTTCGGGATGCGCAATGTCATGTGCATCCCGAACGTCTTTCACTGGACCTCGCCCGAAGATCACGAACAGATCCGCAAGCTCGGCGATCGTAAAGAGGAGCTCTACCGCGAACTCCTCCGCGCCGACGGCATCGAGCCGCTCCCGGGCGTGGTGGATCTGCTGCAATCCCTCAACGATGCGGGGGTGCTCTTTTCCCTCGGTTCCTCGACTTCGCGGAAAAACATCGAGGTCTGCTTCGCCTCAACCGGACTTGACCGCTTTTTCGGCCCCTTCTACACCGGAGCCGAGGACGTCACACGCGGCAAACCCTTCCCCGACGTTTTCCTCGAAGCGGCCGCTAAAATCGACAGACTGCCCGCCCGCTGCCTCGTCATCGAAGACGCTCATGTCGGGGTCGAGGCGGGAATCGCCGCGGGGATGAAGGTCCTCGCCGTGACGACGACCCACACGCGGGAAAGTTTCACGGAATCCGGCGCCGTGCGTGTCGTTGACTCGCTGGCCGAGATCGACGCTGTCGCCGTGCTCGCGCTGCTCTCCGCCACCGAGATTAGCGGTTGAGAACGTATCTCTTCCGTGTAGGAGTTTCCCCTAATCGAGAATTTATAACGTATCCAGACCACGCCCTCCGTCCCATCGTCCCATGAGAGTCAAAGCTTTCCCCGCCCTCGTCCCCGCTCCCGGCCTCGCTGCCTCCCTCGCCTCCGTCCCCTACGACGTGATCAATACCGAAGAAGCCCGCGCCCTCGCCGAAGGTCTCCCCAACAGCTTCCTCCGCGTCGAGCGTGCCGAACTCGAACTCCCCGCCGAGGTCGATCCCTACAGCGAGGAAGTCTACGCCCACGCCCGCGCCAACTTCAACAAGATGCAGAAAGACGGGATCTTCATCCGCGAGCCCGAGCCCTGCCTCTATCTTTACCGTCAGATCATGAACGGTCGCGCCCAGATGGGCATCACCCTCGCCTGCCACATCGAGGACTACGAAAACGACATCATCAAAAAGCACGAGAAGACCCGCAAGGTCAAAGAGGACGACCGCACCCGCCTCACCGACGTGCTCAGCGCGAACACCGGTCCCGTCTTTCTGACCTACAAGGACGTCGCCGCCATAGACTCCTTCATCGAGAGCTGGATCACCGCTCACGAACCGACCGATGACTTTGTCGATGACGTCGCCGTGCAGCACACCGTCTGGCGGGTCACCGGGACCGAGGCCGCCCCGATTCTCTCCGCCCTCGGCGAAGTCCCCTTTTCCTACGTCGCCGACGGACACCACCGCAGCGCCAGCGCCGCCCGCGTCGGCAAAGAGCGCCGCGAGGCAAATCCCACCCACGACGGGACCGAGGACTACAACTGGTTCCTCGCCGTGATGTTTCCCGCGAGTCAGCTCAACATCATGCCCTACAACCGGGTCGTGAAAGATCTCAACGGACTCTCCGCCGACAGCTTTCTCCAACGTCTCGCCGAGAAGTTCCACCTCGACTCCAACGGACAAAAAATGCCCGACCACGCTGAGTCCGTCTGCGTCTACCTCAACGGAAAATGGCACACCCTCTCGTGGGATACCGTGGAGACGAGCAACCCCATCGACCGGCTCGACGTGTCCTTCCTGCAGGATCAACTCCTCACCCCCCTCCTCGCGATCGGAGATCCCCGTACTGACAACCGTATCGACTTCATTGGCGGCATCCGCGGGACCGCCGAGCTTGAGAAACGCGTCGACAGCGGAGACTGGGCGGTCGCCTTTTCCATGTTCCCTACGACCGTGCAGCAACTCATCGACATCGCCGACGCGGGCGAGATCATGCCGCCCAAATCGACCTGGTTTGAGCCAAAGCTCCGCTCCGGTTTATTTGTCCACACCCTTGACTAAAGTCGGATGAAGCAAGCAGCGCCCCCCGCATGGACGACCTCCAGCTCACTCTGGTGACCTTGTCTATCGCGGTCGTCGCCTTTCTCTACTCCTCGGTTGGACACGCCGGAGCTTCGGGATACATCGCCGTCCTCACCCTCGCCGGATTCGCCGCCGCCGAGATCAAGCCGACCGCGCTGATCCTCAACATCATGGTCGCATCGATCGGGGCATTCCAGTTCTGGCGCGCCGGGCACTTCTCTTGGTCTCTCTTCTGGCCATTCGCCCTTCTCGCCGTCCCCGCCGCCTTCCTCGGCGGCTACCTCCATCTCCCCGCCGCGATTTTCAATCCACTCGTCGGAGCCGTCCTCCTTTTTTCCGCGTGGCGGCTTTTCCAGAGACGCCGTGAACCCGACGTCGTTACCCCGCCCTCCCTCCCGATTGCCCTTGGCGCCGGAGCCGGCATCGGATTCCTCTCCGGCCTCACCGGCACCGGAGGCGGCATTTTCCTGACACCACTCCTCCTCCTCTGCCGCTGGTCCGCCGTGCGAACCGCCGCCGCCGTCTCTGCGCTTTTTATTCTTTTCAACTCCACCGCTGGCCTCGTCGGCTACCTCAGCAGCGGACGCCCCGTCCCCTCCTTTGCCTGGGTCATCGCCCTCGCCGCCATCACCGGAGGCACGCTCGGCTCCCATTTCGGATGCACCAGATTTCCGGTGCGAACGATTTCTCTGCTTCTCTCCGCCGTGCTGTTGATCGCCGGGGCGAAACTGATTTTGACGCGGTGATTTTTGAGAGCGGCGCTCTCGACTGTTCCGCGAATTAAGCTCCTACCCCGCTCCCCCCGCTAAGTAGCGCCACGCATCGGCATCTTTAGCCCCTCCAAAAACAGTCTCCACCTCCCCCTCTTCCACAATCGTCCCTGCTCCGTCGCGGATCCAAAAGACACCGACGCGATCGGCGATGCGGCGGGCCTGGGCGAGATTGTGAGTAACGATGACGACAGTGACTCGACCGCGCAGGGCGGCGATGTGTTCTTCGACGACGGCGGAGGATATGGGATCGAGAGCGCTGCAGGGTTCGTCGAAGAGGATCACTTCGGGGCCAAGGGCAAGCGCGCGGGCGATGCAGAGACGCTGCTGCTGGCCTCCAGAAAGTTTCAGGGCACTCTCATCAAGACGCGAGGAGACTTCGTCCCAGAGTCCGACTTCGCGGAGATTTTTTTCCATCACCTCTCGAACGCGGGCCCGGGGCAGGCCATGCTCGCGCAGAGGAATCTCGAAGTTGCGGCGGATCGAGTGGGGAAAGGGATTGGGCTTCTGAAAAACCATCCCGATGCGGCGCCGCAGGGCGAGCACATCGAGCGTCGGATCGGTCAGTTCGGTGCCGACTCCGTCCCGGAGACTGCCTCCGACGCGGCAGCCGGGGATGAGATCGGTGAGGCGGTTTATCGCATTCAACAGCGAACTTTTCCCACAGCCCGACGGTCCCACGAGTGCGGTGATGCCGCAGTCGGGAATGGTGAGATTAACGTCGCGCAAGGCCGTGAAGTCGCGGTAATGAACCGAGACACCCGTGAGCGTGAGACCACCGCAGGAGCAGGACGAAACCGGACCGTGGTCGGATGAAGAGGGCGGGATCATGAAGCGGAATGACGCCGGTGCCAGCGGGCAGCGAGCGAGGCGGCGGTTGTGTTAATGAGGACGATGAGGACGAGGAGGACCAGTGCCGAAGCCGAGGCAGCGCCACTGCCGTTGGGAATGTTCATGGCGAGGTCATAGATATGGACCGAGAGGGCGCGCCCCGAATCAGACGGCGATTCGGGCCATCGCGTTGCGTAGCCGCTCGTGAAGATGAGAGCGGCCGTCTCGGCGAGGGCGCGTCCGACGCCGAGGGTGATTCCGACAAGGATGCCGGGGAGCGCAGCGGGGAGCAGGATTTTCCCTATCATCGTTGCCCCGCTGAGTCCGAGGGCGGAAGCGGTGGGACGCAGATCAGCAGGGAGACTTTGCAGGGCCGAGAGCGTCGTGCGCACGAGGAGCGGCAGGATCATGCAGGCGAGAGTGAGACTTCCTGACAATATCGAAAAACCGAGTCCGAGAGTTTGGCAGAAAAAGCTCATCCCAAAGAGACCGAAGACGATCGAGGGCACGCTCGCGAGGAGGTCAACGGACCCGGTGATAATCCGCGCCGCCCCGCTTCCCTGTCGCACCATTTCCGACAGCCAGATCGCGCAGCCGAGCGCTGGAGGGATGACAAAGGCGAGAGCAAAGCCGAGAATCATCAGGGTCGAGATGAGGATGGGACCGATCCCGCCACTGCGTCCGTTCTCCGTCACCTCGCCGGTGAGAAAAGACCACGAAAGATGCGGCAAACCCAGCCTGACAAGATCCCAAAGAATGCATCCCAGGGCCAGCAGGGTAACGGCGCTAGCGAGACCTCCGGCGATGCCGAGGAGGATGTCTCCGGGGCGACGGGTGCGGGTGAAGCTGGCGGGGAAAAGGGAAACCATCGTTTTATGCCGGTTCAATTGACAGCCGCCTCGTTCTTGCCCTTTCGAAAGGCGAGCCACCCCACGAGCGCCCCCGAGAGCAGCACGAGAAAGAGAGCAGCGGTGAAAAGGAGAGCCTTGTGCGAACTCGTCGCGTAGCCCATCTCGAGCGCGATGGTCGCGGTGACGGGTCGGACCGAATCAAAGACGCTCTGCGGGTATTTCGCAATATTTCCGCAGACCATCACCACCGCCATGGTCTCGCCAACAGCGCGGGCGACGGCGAGGATGACTCCGGCGACGATGCCGGGACGGGCGGCGGGTAGGGCAATGTGGAAGACCGTCGCGACCCGCCCGAGCCCGAGTCCGGCCGCCGCAAACAGCTGCGAGCCCGGGACCGCCCGCAGGGCGGCCTGGCTCGTGAGCGCGACCGTTGGCAGAATCATGAGCCCGAGGACGATGCCCGCTGCGAGGAGACTCTGCCCCGGTGGGTGAAGGCGATTGATCAGCGGCACCAGCACGGTGAGTCCCCAGAATCCGAAGACAACCGAGGGCACTCCGGCGAGGAGCTCGAGGGCGTGCTCGTTCCAGGCGGCGAAGCGGGGCGGTAAATAGAATCGGTGAAAAATCGCCCCCGCGATCCCGAGCGGCGCGGCGATGAGAATGGCCAGCACCGTCACGAGGATGGATCCCGCGAGCATGGGCAGCAGCGCGTATTGCGGATCACGCTGCGAACCCGGCTGCCAGAATTCGTCGAGAAAAAGACGCGGGAGCACTCCGTCGCGCAGGGCCGGCATCGCCCCGGCGACGAGAAAGAAAAGGATGAGGAGAACGACACTGCCCGAGAGACCGGCGAGCGTTCCAAGACCTGATCTCAGAAGGATGTCACTCCGTGATCGGGACATAGAGATGAGCTTCGATGAGGTCGCGATTCGCCGGGGCCGTGAGGAATTCGAGGAACTCGCGCGCCGGGGCCGGAATCTCGCCCTGCGTCACGAGTTGGAGCGGACGCATGATGGGGAATTTCCCCGCCGCGACATTTTCAGCGGTCGGTGCGATGCCGTCGCAATTGGCCAGCTTCACCGCCGTCCCCGCCGCCGCTTCGCTCGCGGCCGCGCCGATGGAGACGTAGGCGATTGCGTTCGGGTCGGCAACGACGGTCTTGATCGCCTGCTGGTTTTCGCCGACGACCACACTCGCCACGATATCGGCGCTGTCGAGACCGGTGTATTCGAGAAAGACCTCAAGGGTGGCACGTCCCTCGGCCTTGTTCGCCACAGTGATGGGAGCGTCTTTTCCCCGGAGCATTTTCCAATTCGAGATTTTGCCGGTGTAGATGTTGATGAGATCCTCGCGGGTGAAATTCGTCACCGCATTGTCGCGATGGACGATGACCCCGACTCCGTCGAGAGCGATGCGGTGGGCGGTGAGAGCGGCTTCGTCCGGCTTCAGCTCGCGTGAAATCATGCCGAAGGTGGTGCGTCCATTAAGGGCATCGGCAATGCCGCGCGACGAGCCGCCCGTCTGCACCTCGACCTTGCGACCCGGGAACTGCTTTTCAAATCGCACCGCCGCATCGGCCACGAGCGGGGCAACGGTGCTCGATCCGGTGAGAACGATGGTGCCTTCCCCTTTTTTCCCCGAGCAGGAAACGAGAGCGATCGCAATGGCGGGAGAGAGAAGGGCGATCCTCATTTTTTCGAGGAGAAAGAAAGCTGGCAGCAGCCGAGGTCGATGATCTCCCCCTGGCGGCGAAGCTCGACCGAGGAAGTGAGGCGATAGAGGACCGCCTTGCCGTCGCGCTCGGACTCGACGATGCCTGCGTCGCGAAGCTGTTTTAAATGGTGGGAAAGAAGACTCTGCTCGATCCCCAGCGCCGCCTGCAACTCCCCGACATGGCAGGGCTGCTGCAGGAGCTGACGCACCACCGCAAGCCGGGTCTCGTCGCCCAATGCTTTCAACATCGCCGCGCATGAGATCTCAGTGGAGGGAGTATCGCGCTGCATTTTGAACGGGTCGACTTTCATGGATGAATATTGATATGAATTTTCATTCAAGTCAAGGAGCCAGGCTCAACATGGCTAAGTGCGGCACTTGACCCTGCTGGGTGTGGTGCACCGACCGTGCCGAACTAGAGGGGAGGAATCTTGGCAAATTC
>JANQVJ010000039.1:0-35295 GCA_030730365.1 Verrucomicrobiales bacterium | reverse complement strand
CTGGGTGTGGTGCACCGACCGTGCCGAACTAGAGGGGAGGAATCTTGGCAAATTCCGCTACGGGAAAATGCTCACGAATAATGGTAGCGGAACATGCCAATGTTCCCCCCGCGCTGCCCCGCCCCCGCCGGACCGAAGACGGGAATTTTGGCAAATTCTGCTACGGAACATACCCTTCCACTTATCAAAAGCGGACAGGAAAGTCTGCCCTCCTTGAGTTCCTCCGACCTCACTCGTCCGCGGTGACCTTGGTCTTGTCCCAGAACGCGACGAAGAAGATCACGGCGATGATGGCGGCGAGGAGGGCGGGGAAAAGCCAGAAGGCTTTCCACTGCTCCATCGTGGTGCTGAGCAGCGTAGGATCGACGGAATCCGGCATGTCCACCGCGAAGAGTTTCGTCAGTTTTTCCCCGAAGGAAAGTTCCTCAGTAGAACGAGTTGAGGTGATAACTGTGTTCAGTTCTTCATATTTATTGACCTTGGAAAACTGCCCTGCGATGCCCCATTTCCCGAAGACCACACCATAGCCGATGAACATGCCGAGTCCCTGAGTAATAAAAACGAGCATGCTCTGCGCCTGACTGCGGATCTTTTTAGGAGCGATCGAGTCGGTGTAAATGAAGCCCGTCACAAAAAAGAAGTCGTAGCAGATCCCGTGAAGGGCGACGCCGGCGAAGAGCATCCAGGCCACCTGATCGGGGGCACCAAAGGCGAAGAGCAAATAACGCGCGACCCAGGCAAGCATGCCAACAAGGATCATCCATTTCACGCCGAGTCTCCGGAAGAAGAAGGGAATGAGCAGCATGAAGAAAATTTCGGACATTTGCCCTATCGTCATGAAAGAGGCCGCCTCTTCGTAACCGGCTGTCGTCAAATACTGCGCGGTCACTCCGAAATAATAGGCGAGAGGAATACAAATCAGTCCCGAGCAAAGGATGAAGACAAGGAAGCCCGGTCTCGCGAGGAGTTTCCAGGCATCGAGCATGAAGACTGCCCTGATGTCCAACTTTTCTCCTTTCGCCGGTGGCGGTGTGTGGGGAAGGACGAACGAGAATATGCCGAGCAGAATCGCGGCACCGGCGGCGAGTTGAAAAATCTTCAGCGAGGAGGTCCAACCGAGAAAGCCGACGGCGAGCCCGGCGGCGATCCATCCGATGGTTCCCCAGACTCTCACTTTCGGAAATTGAAGTCGATCGAGATGGGTGAAGACAATGGTGTTTCCAAGCCCAAGTGTCGGCATGTAACACAACATGTGACCGAGAAAGAGAGCACCTAGAAGCTCGGCATTTCCCGCCGCCGCGGCATTTCCCGCCAGCCACATGATGGCTCCGCCGAGAAGGAAAAGGACTCCCATAACGATCTGTGAAGGGAAGAAGCGATCCGCGATGATTCCGAGGAAAAGAGGTGCGAAGATTGCGCCGAGCGGAGCCGAAGCATAAGCATCACCGGCACTCGGGCCGAGTCCGTTCGCTCCAAGAGCCTGACCGATCGAGGCGAACCAGGCTCCCCAGGTGAAAAACTGGAGAAACATCATGACGCTCAGAAGAGGAACGGCGGATCGGGCTGGAGATTTCGACATGGGTGGAGTTAGGAGGATAGCGGCCGAGTAGTAAAGGAGTAATCGATCCCTGAAATACGCGATCCGCCTTTCACCGATGTCCGAAGATGGACGACCCGATGCGCACGAGGGTGGCGCCTTCTTCGATCGCGATCGCGAAGTCATGGCTCATGCCCATGGAGAGCTCGGGGAGGTCGCACTGATACGCGGCGGCCAGCTCGTCGCGCAGTTCGCGCAGCCTTTTAAAATGGGGACGGACTTTTTCGAGATCCTCATCGTAGGGCGGCACCGTCATGAGCCCGCGAATCTCGAGATGAGGCAGGGCGATGAGTTCGCCGAAGGAGGCACGCGCTTCCGCAACGGGAAATCCGAATTTGGCGTCGTCGTTCGCGACATTGACCTGAAGGAGGATCTTCGCGGTCAGGCCGAGTTCTCCCGCGAGGCGACTGACCTGTCGGGCGAGGTCGGCGGAGTCGATGCTGTGAATGAGGGCGCAATGCGGGAGGATCTTGCGCGTTTTATTCTGCTGCAAATGCCCGATGAGATGCCACTCCACCTCGGCGGGGAGTTCCGGCACCTTTCCGAGCAGTTCCTGCACCTTGTTTTCCCCGAGGGCGCGCTGGCCGGCCTCAACGATCTCCCGCACGGTCTCGGCGGGCCAGGTCTTCGTCACGGCAACGAGCCGGACTGCCCCGGGTTCACGCCCGGCGCGGGTCACAGCAGCAGCGATGGAGGCGAGGACGGTGCGGAGATTGTCGGCGAGGCTCATTTGTCGGGGAGGGCTCGGATGCCCTGTTGATCGAGGCGAACGATACGCCATTCCTGCAAAATCTCGCCTCCGACCCGTTCGTAAAGGTCGATCGCGTTTCGGTTCCAGTCGAGGACACACCATTCGTAGCGACCCGCGTTGCGCTCGGCGGCGATCTCCCCGACGGCCTTGAGGAGCGCCTTCCCCAATCCAAGCCCCCGGAAATCGGGTTTCACATACAAATCCTCGAGCCAGATCCCGGCCCGTCCGATAAAAGTGGAAAAGGTGGAAAAGAAAATCGCGTAGCCCACGAGCCCGTTTTCGCCCTCGGCCACGAGCGAACCGGCCGCCGGGTTTTCTCCAAAGAGACTCGCGTGATAGTCCGCCTCGGTCGCAACCACCTGATGACTAAGCGCTTCGAATTCGGCAAGCTCGTGGATCATCGCGAGGATGCCCGGGACGTCGGCGGGGCAGGCCGGTCGAATCGTAAAAGCAGGGTCGAATTTTTCTCTCATTTTGGCATTCCTTGATCGGGAGTTGGCACGGGTAGTGCTTAAATAGATTTCATCAGACGGTCTTCGGATCGAACGATAAAAAGGGTTGAAACCAAAACGGCAACCCGGTTGACTACAAGTCTTTTGCAGGTTTTACGGGGGTTTTTCCTGCGCTTGTCAACCGGGTTGTCTGTTTCAGTTCAAGGGACAACACTTCGACCCCGCAGGCAACGTCGCTCGCTCTCATTTAGGTCAGTAAATTTGTCCGCAAAGACGTTCGTTGCATGCCCTCTGAGCATGGATGAAAGTAAGGTCGATGTCTGGTAATCTCTTCCTTTCCTGCCTTTCTCTCACGATGCTGACCCTCTCTGGTCCGCTCACAGTCCTGCGTGCCGCGAACGAAGCAGCGAAGCCTGCTTCGCCTGCACCTAAGGCGACTCCCGAAGCCGGGAAGATCGCCTTCAGCGGCGAGCAGATTGAGTTTTTCGAAAAAGAGGTCCGGCCTCTCCTCGCCGAGAGCTGCCTCGACTGCCACACCGGCACGAGCGCCAAAGTGGGGCTTGAACTCAATCACCGCGAGGGCTGGCTCTCGGGCAGCGACTACCGCAAAGTCGTCGATCTCGAAAAGCCCGGAGAGAGTGTTCTCATCAAGGCAGTCCTCCACTCGGGCGACAAGGGCATCCCCTCGATGCCGGAGAAGGGCGAAAAACTTTCCCCCGATGCCGTCGCCAAACTGACCACCTGGATCGGAATGGGCCTGCCCTGGCCGGCCTATGATGAGGCGGAAAAAGGCACCGATCCCTCGCAGCACTGGTCCTTTCAGCCCGTCAAGCCCGACGCTCTCCCGGCCGACGCCGGGCACCCCATCGATTATTTTGTTAGCAAAACCCGGGCAAAGGCCGGCGTCGTTCCCGCCGGGCGCGCCGACCGCTACACGCTCTATCGCCGCGCCCACTTCGCCCTGCTCGGTCTGCCGCCTCAGTTCGAGGAGATGGAGAAATTCATCACCGATCCCGGGAAACACGAAGAAGCCTGGCCCGCCCTCGTCGATCAGCTCCTCGCCTCCCCCGCCTACGGCGAACGCTGGGCCCGTCTCTGGATGGACGTGGCCCGCTACGCCGACACAAAGGGCTACGAAGGAGCTGGGCGGGAGCGCCGCTTCATCTACAGCTACACCTACCGGGACTGGCTCATCCGCTCGATGAACGAGGATCTGCCCTACGACCAGTTTCTCCTCTACCAACTCGCGGCAGAGCAGATCGTCGACCCGGCCACTCCGGACAAAAAACACCTCGCGGCCCTCGGTTTTCTTTCCCTGAGCAGAAACGGAAATCAGGATGAGATCCTCGACGATCGCGTCGATACGACTTTCCGCGGAACGATGGCTCTCACGGTTTCCTGCGCGAAGTGCCACGACCACAAATTCGATCCCATCTCGACGAAGGAATATTACAGCCTCTACGGCATCTTCCTGAACTCCCTCACCCAGGACACTCCCGTCATCGGCGAACCGAAGCTCGGACCGGAATATGACAAATACCTTGCCGACCTCGCCGTGGTGCAGAAAGAGGTCGACGACTTCCTCAAGCCCGTCCTCGAGAAACTCGCCAAAGAGCATCCCGACCTCGCCGGACAAGCGGATAAACTGAAGGCAAAGATCGATCGCGAAGATCGCCGCAAGCTAACCAATCTGGAGGGCAAGGTCCAGAAATTCATCGCCGATGCGGGGATGGAGGCCGACAAAGCCATCATCCTGAAAGACCGTGACACACCCATCAACCAGCACGTTTTCATCCGCGGAAATGCGGGACGGCGCGGCGACCTTGCCCCGCGACAGTTTCCCGCGATCGCCTCCGAGGGCGGCGTCTCGAGAGAGTTCACCCAAGGGAGTGGCCGCCTCGAGATGGCGAAAGAGATCGTCCGTCCCGGCAATCCACTCACGGCGCGCAACCTCGTCAACCGCGTCTGGATGTGGCACTTCGGCGAGGGCATCGTCCGCACCATCGACGACTTCGGTCTTCAGGGCGAGCACCCCGATCATCCCGAGCTGCTCGACTGGCTCGCGCACTGGTTCATTGAGAACGACTGGTCGCTGAAAAAGCTGAACCACCTCATTGTCACCTCGGAGACCTGGCAGCAGCAGTCGACCAACGCGAAAGCGACGGAGAACATGCTCGTCGATTCCGAGAATCGCCTCCTCTGGAAGTTTAACAAAAAGCGACTCGAGCTCGAGCAGATGCGCGACGGCATGCTCGACGTGGCCGGCAATCTCGACCGCGAGATGTTCGGCCGACCCGTCAACATCCTCGAGCCTCCCTACGTGAACCGCCGCTCCGTCTATGCCTTCATCGACCGGCAGAATCTGAATCCCACGTTCCGGAACTTCGACTTCTCGAATCCGCAGGAAACCACCGGCAAGCGCCCCTCCACGACCATCCCGATGCAGGCTCTTTTCACCCTCAACAATCCCTTTGTGCAGGATCAGGGCGAGGTCCTCGCTCAGAAAACGACCGCAGCGGAGGACCGCATCGCCGCGCTCCACCGGGCCGTCTTTGCGAAAGCTCCCTCAGAGTCCGACCGCCAGCTTGCCGAGAGTTTTGTCACCGTCTTTGCGTCCGAGACCGCCCGCATGGGCAAACGCCAGACGAACACGGAGTGGAGCTACGGCTGGGGATCGGTCGACGAAGCCACCGGCAAAGTCACCTTCCAGCCCTTCGAACACTGGATCAAGGAAACCTGGCAAGTCGGCAAAGAACGGCCGCTCAAAGATAATCCGCTAAGCTATCTCTATGTCGACGCGAACGGTGCCGGCCATCCCGGTTACACCGAAAAAGAGAGTCTCATCTACGAATGGCGCGCCCCCGCCGACCTGCGCGTTGCCGTGAGCGGAATCGTGCATCGCTCGAATGTCGGCCAGGGCAACGGCGTCCGCGTCAAAGTGGCGACGAGCAGCGGCGGGGTCGTTTTTGACAAAGTCCTCGATCCCGCGAAGGACAAGCTCGAAGTGACCATTCCCGAATTGAACGTCGCCTCGCATGAGGCGGTCTACTTCATCGTCGATCCTCACGAAAAGGACTCCAGCTTCGACTCGATCCGCTGGAATCCCGAGCTGAGCGACCTCGACAACAAGTGGCCGAAATGGGAACTCGCCGAATCGTATTCGGGCCCCGCCACACCCGCCTCGGCTTGGGGAGCCTACGCCCAGGCGCTCCTCAACACGAACCGGTTTCTCTTTGTCGACTGAGATAATCCTCCTGACACGACGACATCTCCCCCTTTTTCCTTTGACCAGAATGAACGGATACACCTCCAGACGCCAATTCCTCCAGCGTGCCGGCATGGGCATGGGCGCGATCGGGCTAAGCCCCCTCCTCTCCGCCCTGCAGGCGGGCGACCGATCCCTCAACCCCCTCGCGCCCGGAAAGACCCACTTTGCGCCTCGTGCCAAACGGGTCATTCACATCTTCGCCAACGGCGGTCCCTCGCAGGTCGACTCGTTCGACTACAAACCTTCGCTCGCCAAATACGACGGCAAAGAAATGCCCGGCGATGGTCTCAAGACCGAGCGCAAAACCGGCGCGCTCATGAAGTCGCCCTTTCACTTTTCCCAACACGGCCAGTGCGGTCTCTGGGCGAGCGATCTCTTCCCCAAAGTCTCGGCCATGGCCGACGACCTCTGCGTCATCAATTCGATGTATGCGAACGTCCCGAACCACGAGCCCTCGCTCATGCTCATGAACACCGGCGCCGAGCGGGTCAATCTCGTGCGGCCGAGCGTCGGCAGCTGGATCACCTACGGTCTCGGCACGGAAAATGAAAACCTGCCCGGCTTCGTTTCGCTCTGCCCCGGCGGAGTCCCCATCGTCGAGACGCAGAACTGGCGCTCCGCCTTCCTTCCCGGCGCCTATCAAGGCGCGCACATCGACACGAAGAACACCCTCATTTCCAAACTTATCCCCGACATCCGCAACCCGCGCATGCCGCGGGAGCTGCAGCGTCGTCAGCTCGATCTCATTCAGGAAATGAATCGGCAGGATGCCGGCGAGGGTGCCATCGATCCCGCGGCCGAGGCCCGTATGCACTCGCTCGAGCTCGCCTACAAGATGCAGATCGAGGCGACAGATGCCTTCAATGTCGAGCGCGAGCCCGCCCATGTCCGTGAACTCTACGGTGACACCCTCCACGGACGCCAGATGCTCATCGCCCGCCGCCTCGTCGAGCGCGGGGTGCGTTTTGTCCAGGTCTGGCACGGCGCCGGACAGCCCTGGGACAGTCACTCCGAGATCGCCAAGGGCCACGGCCGCCTCGGAGCTGAGGCCGATCAACCCATCGCTGCCCTCCTCCTCGACCTCAAACAGCGCGGACTCCTCGAGGACACGCTCGTGATCTGGGGCGGTGAATTCGGCCGCACTCCCACCGTCGAGCTCCCCACTCCCGGCGCCAACGACGCCAATACCAAAATGGGCCGCGACCACAACCACCACGGCTTCACCATGTGGATGGCGGGCGGCGGAACCAAAGGCGGGCTGCAATACGGCAAGACCGACGAGTTCGGATTCAAGGCGGTCGAGAACCCCATGCACGTGCACGATCTCCACGCCACCATCCTGCACCTTCTCGGTTTCAATCACGAAAAGCTAACCTACCGTTACGCCGGACGCGACTTCCGTCTCACCGACGTGCATGGCCATGTTTTTCATGATTTGATCGTGTGATCAGGGGAGGAGGACTGGGCCCGGTTACGGACGCTTACGCGTTTTCGGGACTCGCCACGGCGCGGCACCTCTGCCATATTCGGACGTGATGCCACCGCTCCGACCTGCCAGCTTTCTCCGGATCATGGCCTGCCTTCTCTGCGCAGGCGGGAGCCTTCGCGCCGTCGATTTTGAAAAAGAGATCGCCCCCCTCTTTTCGAAACACTGCCTCGAGTGCCACGACACCGCGACGCTCAAGGGCGGGGTCGGGCTCGAGACTTTTTACCACGCGCACCTCACCACCGATGCGGGCGAGGCCCTCTTCACCCCGGGCGATGCGGCGAAGTCCGTTCTCCTCCACGTCGTGACGGAAACCGATCCGGAAAAACGCATGCCGCCCAAGGGTGATCCTCTCTCCACCAACGAGATCGCCTTGCTGCAGCGCTGGATTGCCGAAGGAGCAAAATGGCCCGACGACGGCTGGCGTCCTCCCGTTCACTGGTCCTACCTCGCCCCGAAGAAGTCGACGCCTCCGAAACCGGTAAGTTTGCCCGACGATCGCCACCCCAACGAGGTCGATTTTTTCATCGCCGCGGAACTCGACAAACACGGCCTCGCGCTCAATCCCGAAGCCGGTCCCGCGAATCTCCTCCGCCGTGCCAGCCTCGACATTACCGGACTGCCACCCGCTCGCGCTCAGGTCGATGCCTTTCTCGCCGACCCGTCTTTTGTCCACTACCGCCGCCTCGTCGACGAGTTCCTCGCCTCGCCCGCCTACGGCGAAAAGTGGGCCGTGTCGTGGCTCGATCTCGCCCGCTACGCCGACTCCGAAGGCTACCAGCGCGACGCCCCGCGCAACATGTGGCCGTGGCGCGACTGGGTCATCGCCGCGCTCAACGCCGACATGCCCTTTGACCGCTTCTCGATCGAGCAGCTCGCCGGCGACCTCCTTCCCGAGGCAACTGAATCCCAAAAAGTGGCGACCGCTTTTCATCGCAACGCCCCGCTGAATCTTGAAGCCGGGACCGATCCGAACGAGGACCACTACAAACAAATCGTCGACCGCGTCAACACCACCGGCACGATCTGGCTCGGCAGCACCGTGGGCTGCGCCCAGTGCCATAATCACAAGTACGACCCCATCTCGGCGAAGGAATACTACGAGCTCTTCGCCTTCTTCAACAACACCCCGATGGAGTCGAAGCAACAGGGCACGGAGATGGGCATGTCGAACATGGTTCACATCGGTCCCGTCATGGAAGTGAATCGCAGCACCGCCGACATCGATGCCGAGCTCGAGGCCGAAGCCGAGTATGAAGAGGCTCTCGCCGCAATCCGCCACGACCTCCTCGAGGCTGTCGAAGTGCGCCTGAAAAAGAATCCGAAAGCCGGAGAGGCCTTCCCCGCCGAGGTCAAAAAAATCCTCGAACAGGATCGCGAGATGAGCCTCGACCAGTGCCGCATCGTGTCCGCCAAGCTGGCAGTGCAGGAGCGCGGCATGGGGAAACGGCTCGAGGAAGCGGAGATCATGGAGACGCGCCTCACCGAGCAGCGCAAAAAGGAAGTCCGCATCCTGCAGGAACTCCCCGAGCCGCGTGCCACCTTTGTCGCGAGGCGCGGCGACTTCCTCGCCCCCGGGGAAGAGGTCACTCCCGCGACGCCCGCCGCTCTTCATCCCTTTCCCGAAGACTCCCCGCGCAATCGTCTCGGCCTCGCCAAGTGGCTCGTCGATCCGGCGAATCCCCTAGTCGCCCGCGCCCAGATTAACCGGCTCTGGATCGAAGTCTTCGGTCAGGGGCTCGTCACCACACCCGAAGAATTCGGAACCCAGGGCGAAAAGCCGACCCATCCCGCATTACTCGACTCCCTCGCCGTCGCCTTCGTCGAGGAAGACGGCTGGTCGATGAAGAAAGCTCTGCGACGTCTCGTTCTCTCCGCGACCTACCGTCAGTCCATCGACGTGAATGAGACTTCCGCCGCCCGCGACCCGCGCAATCAGTGGCTCTGGCGGCATCCCGGTCATCGCCTCGGCGCCGAGATGATACGCGACCAGGCCCTCGCTATCAGCGGCTTGCTTTCCTCACGGCAATACGGCGTCAGCGTGCGACCCTATCAGCCCGATACTTTCTGGAGAAAGAGCGCCGGCGCTTCCGAGACCTACTACGTGCCCTCGCGCGGCGAAGACGCCTACCGGCGCGGCGTCTACACCCTCTGGCGCCGCAATGCCCACTACCCGTCTTTCGCCAACTTCGACGCCCCCGACCGCTCCGCCTGTGTCGTGCAGCGCGACGTCTCCAACACGCCTCTCCAGGCCCTCACCCTGATGAACGATCCCGTCTACGTCGGGATCGCCGAGGCCTTCGGCAAGCGCATCATAAAAGAAGGCGGTACGACGATCGACGACCGGATCGACTGGGCCTTCCGCACCACCCTGACAAGAGCACCTCGCGAGTCCGAGCGGCTCCTCCTCCACTCCGCTTTTGAAACAGTGCGGGGCGAATCAGGTTCCGAAGAAAAGGCCTGGCGCGAAGTCGCGACGATCCTGCTAAACCTGCATGAAACGATCAATCGGTCTTGAGAGCTGTTTAGCTATTAGCTGTTAGAATGAATTTTATTGACAGTTTCAATCGCCGCCGCTTCCTCTCCCGCACCGGAGCGGGACTTGGCTCGCTCGCGCTGGGATCGCTCCTTGAACGCGATGCGGTCGGGGAGATCCCGCAGGCTTTCCGCACGGTCGCACCGCAGGCCAAAAGCGTCATCTTTTTCCACATGACGGGCGCGCCCTCGCAGCTCGATCTCTTCGACGACAAACCGGTCCTGCGAAAATACGACCGCCAGCTCGCGCCCGAGGAGTTGTTCAAGGGGAAACGCTTCTCCTTTCTTCGCGGGCATCCAAAATTGCTCGGGTCACCCTACCAGTTTTCAAAACACGGTCGCAGCGGTCTCGAGCTTTCCGAACTGCTTCCCCATCTCGGCGGCGTCGCCGACGAACTCTGCCTCGTGAAGTCGGTCCACACGACCGAGTTCAACCATGGCCCGGCCCAGCTCGTCTTTCACACCGGACTCAATCGCCAGGGCAACCCCTCCATCGGATCCTGGACCACCTACGGTCTCGGGAGCGAATCGGAGAACCTACCCGCCTACGTCGTTTTCCTCACCGGCAACACGCCCGGAGCCGGAGCCAATCTCTGGAAGTCGGGTTACCTCCCGAGCGTGCATCAGGGCGTGCAACTGCGGGGCGAGGGAGATCCCGTGCTCTTTCTCAACAGTCCGAAAGGAGTCACGAAAGAGGAACGCCGCCGCACCCTCGACAGCATCGAAGCGCTCAACCGGCAGCACCTCGAGCAGGTCGGCGATCCCGAGATCCTCACCCGCATCGAGCAATACGAGATGGCCTTCCGCATGCAGACCTCCGTCCCCGATCTCGTCGATCTCTCGCAGGAGGACGCTCTCACTCTCGAGCAGTACGGCCCCGGCGAGTTCGCGAGCCAGTGCCTCAAGGCCCGTCGCCTCGTCGAGCGCGGCGTGCGATTTGTCGAGCTCTTCCACGGAGACTGGGACACCCATGCCGGACAAAAGGGCCGTCTTGCCGCAAACTGCCGCGAGGTCGATCAGCCCATCGCCGCCCTCATCGCCGATCTGAAACAGCGCGGACTCCTCGATCAGACCCTCGTTGTCTGGGGCGCCGAGTTCGGCCGCACCCCGATGCTCCAGGGGGATGAATCACCCGCCAAATGCGGACGGGATCACCAGAAAGACGCCTACACCGTGTGGATGGCCGGCGGCGGCGTAAAGGGGGGAATGAGCTACGGAGCCACAAATGAACTCGGCAGCGAAGTCGCGGAGAATCCCGTCGAAGTCCGCGATCTCCACGCCACCATGATGCATTTGTTAGGAATCGATCACGAAAAGCTGACCTACCGCTTTCAGGGTTTCGACCAGCGTCTCACCGGGGTGGAAGAGGCGCGCGTGATCGCGGAGATACTGGGGTGACCGTCACCGCCGGGGCCCGCCCGGTCCCCTAATATTTACCGGAGTTCCCCGGAACGCACGCGGGATGACCGGCCATTGATCCGTCAGGAAATAAGCGTAGATGCCCTCGGGAAACTCCGGCGTGATGCAGAATCGCCCGTTGCACTCATCGAGGT
Organism: Verrucomicrobiales bacterium; assembly: GCA_030730365.1. GTDB lineage: Bacteria > Verrucomicrobiota > Verrucomicrobiia > Verrucomicrobiales > DEV007 > Arctic95D-9. Next base: position 23,653 of record JANQVJ010000039.1, on the reverse strand, counting down.
CACCGGATCCGGGGACAAAAGTGTAGTCCTGGACGAAAGTCCCGTCATGGGTGCCCCCCGGCCCGTCAGGTTCGGCCGGTCGATCACCCGACTTCAATTGCCAGCTGGAGACTAGCGTTTTCACTCCGGCGTCCGGATTCCTCGGATCACTATAGCCGATCCGGGCATAGATGGGAAAGCCGTCTGCAGCCCATCCGATCTGGGGAGAATGAGATACATCATCTGCTCCAAGTCGTTTCAGAAGCAGCGTCGGGATGCCGTGGTAGTGGTAAATCCCTCCCGGCTGGACATGGGCGTGGTTTTCATCCAGCCCCAGCGGAACCGCTCCGCCAAGTGCTTCATATTGCCAGCCGCCTTCCCGCCTCCCCATCCAGAACTCGGCCGCACCGGGGTCCAGGAAAACTCCGTTCAGGGCAAAGCCGAAGGGCGACAGTCGCAAAGGAGTAATTTCGCCCGCCACCTCGGGACGGTTGCTGACCGAATACTCATACGCCTGCGGGCTGATCGTGTGCGGATTCCCCCGATTGGGGAAACGCCCCACCCGATGATCGGGAATACCGTTGGCCGATATCCTGAGCGATTCACCATCCGCACGAAACTCTTTCACACTTGGATCAGTCGGCTCCTCTGTCGCGGGTACCAGAGTGATTGGCTGAGTCCGAATCGCGGTGTGCTCCCGGAGAGGACGCCCACCCGGTCCACCCGGTCCACCCGGTCCACCCGGTCCACCCGGTCCACCCGGTCCACCCGGTCCACCGGGCCTTTGTGCAAATGTCAGTGCGACGAAAGAGACGACCAGGAGGACAAACGCCGATTTCAATGTAGTTCTGGACATTCTTTTATAACCCGACCAAAAAAGATTAGTTGCGGGAAAAAAGCGGGACAGCCCATCTCACTTCCGTTCCGCAAAAGTCAGCGGCGTCTCGGGCGTTTCTTTCGGCAATCGTCCCTGTGCCTCATTCAACTTCACCGTATCGAGCCTCGGCAGAACGTGCTTTGCGAACAACTCGCACTCCTCGAGATGCGGGTACCCCGAGAGGATGAAGGCCCGAATCCCCATGTCGATGTAGCGCTGCAGCTTCTCATGCACCTGATCCGGGTCGCCCACGATAGCGCTGCCGCATCCTGATCGGGCGAGGCCGACGCCGCTCCACAGATGGGGCTCGATGTACAAATCATCGCTCTGCGCCCGCAGTTCATCCTGCCGCATCACGCCGAGACTTAGGCTGTCCATACTGCGGTTTTTGATCTCCTGCCCCTTGTCGGCGTCGAGCTTTGAGATGAGTCTTTCCGCGGCGGCACGGGCTTCGGCCTCGGTCTCGCGCACGATGACGTGGCTGCGGAATCCGAAATCGATCGTCCTACCATAGGCCGCTGCCTTTTCCGACATGGCGCGCATCGTTTCGGCGATGCGGTCCTCGGTCTCGGGCCACATCAGGAAGACGTCGCAGTGTTTCGCGCAGAGATCCTGTGCCGCCGGAGAGATACCGCCGAAATACATGAGGGGCCCCCCGTTCTGTTGATACGGTTTCGCCGCATCGGTATTGGGCAGGCTGATCTTGTAAAACTCACCCTCGAATTCATAGGGTCCCTCGGCCGCCCACATCCCCTGGAGGATCTGAATGATCTCGCTACTGCGGGCGTAGCGGACCTCGTTGCTCTCCCTCGTCCCGGGCATGTCCGACGAGATGATGTTGATACAGAGCCGCCCCTTCGCGATGTGATCTACCGTGGCGAGGGCGCGACCCAGCATGGGCGGCCAGACCTCACCCATGCGCAGAGCGACGAGTTGATTCATCTGCTCAAGTTGCGGAGCCATCGCGGCGGAAAACGCGAGCGCATCCTGCCCCACAATCCAGCCCGAGGGCAGGAGGATGTTCTGATACCCGAGCCGGTCGGACATCCTGACAATATCACCACAGTGTTGGTAGCTACTGCGGAGCGCGCCGTCGGGCACGCCGAGGTATTCGTAGTCGTCGCCGCAGAGAGCGGAGAACCAGGCCACTTCGACTTTTCGTTCAGCGCTTCGGATGACGGGGGGAGAGGGAGGAGGAGTCATACAGAGGAAAGTCACGATCGGTCAAAAGTCGCGATCTTTGACGCCGCCCCGGCGAGGACGGGCATCTCGGTCGCGAGGAAGCGAAGACGTTTGTAAATGTCGCCGTCGAGCGGCAGTTCATTGCCCTCCGTGAAATCGGACCGGGTCACGTAGACGTAGCGTGGCGAGACGAGACAGCGGTAGTCGATCGCGAGGCTGTTGATGAAGGCGAGCGGGGCGAGGTAGCTGCGGTTTGCCCCCGCGAGGCAGACGAGACCGACGGCTTTTCCCTTCCAACTGCTGCCGGTCAATTCGATAAGATTTTTTGCCGCGGCGTTCAGGTCGTAGTTATAGACCGGCGAAACGAGGAGGATGGCGTCGACCGAGGCGAGAGTCTCGCTGAGCGAGATCGTCGCCGCATTCTGATAGCAGACGTAGCCGTCGCAGGCGGGCAGATCGAGTTCGCCGAGATGGATGAGGTCCACCTCGTGCTCCGCATCGGTGAAGAGTGAGGCGAGAGTGGTCGTGACGACGGCAGGCTTGCCTCCGGGAGCGAGATTGGTATTGATAACGGCGAATTTCATTTCGTTGATATTACAGGGCCGGACATCGAATGTAGCAAGGCGTGGGAAGACACTCTTTCAAATATTACCATTTGCACTTATTGCATTCCAGAACGGCTCCCTCCCTGAATGCGCCGCACCAAAGAGGGTTTACTCCTCTTCCAAACCCTGTTACGAAAGACTCTTTACCCCAAAATCGATTATGTCCAGAAACTCACTCGATTCTTCCGGCCCCTGGTATAGCGGAATCACCCGATACGAATGGCTCATCCTCATCATCGCCTCGGCAGGGTGGATCTTTGATGTCTACGAGGGGCAGATTTTCAACCTGACGCGCAACAACATGCTCGGCGACATCCTCGGACAGGAGCCGGGGAGCGATGAGGTGAAAAAATACGGCGACTGGTTCTTAGGCATTTTCCTACTCGGCGGAACTTTCGGAGGGCTGCTCTTTGGCTCGCTCGCGGACCGCTACGGACGCAGTTCCATCATGATCGTGACGATCCTGATGTATTCCGTATTTTCGGGTCTCACCTTTTTTGCGACTGAACTCTGGCATGTCACGGCGCTGCGCTTTCTCGTCGCGATGGGCGTGGGCGGCGAGTGGGCGGTGGCGGCTGCGCTCGTCTCCGAGGTCTTTCCGAAAAAGGCCCGCGCCCATGCCTCGAGTATCTTCCACGCCTCGTCAGTGATCGGCACTTCGCTGGCATCGCTCGCGGCGATCTGGGTGGGGGCGAATTGGGAATACGCCTACCTCATCGGCGTGCTCCCCGCGCTCCTCATCGTCTGGGTCCGTATCGTCGTGAAGGAGCCCGAAAAATGGCAGCGCGCCCGCGAGGAGGCAAAAGCCGGAACCGGTAAGGTCGGCAGCTTCAAAGAACTGCTCACCGTGGCTCCGTGGCGGGGCCACGCCTTCGGGGCGATGGCGCTCGCGGCGGTCGGGCTGGGCACCTTCTGGGCAGTCACGGTTGCAGGGCAGGATCTCGCCCGCGAGATGCTAATCTCAGAGGGAGCCACTCCCGAAGAAGCTTCGCAAAAGGCAAAGTTCGCCTATGGGATCATACAAACAATGGGCGGCGGTCTCGGACTCGTCCTCTTCGGGCCGATCAGCGCCCGCATCGGGAGACGGATGACGTTTATCCTCTTTCACGTAGCTGCACTCGCGATCACTCTGGTGGTCTGCTTTCTTCCTAACAGTTACACAACACTATTGATTCTCCTACCGGTGTTCGGATTTTTCACTCTGGGAATGCACGCGGGGTATGCGGTTTATTTCCCGGAACTGTTTCCTGACCGTCTCAGGGCCACGGGGATGAGCTGGGGCTTTAATGGAGGACGTCTCCTCGCCGCAACCTTGCTCATCCTCTCGGGTAAAATGAAAGCGGCGATGGATCTCAACATTGCGATCGCCTGGCTCGGTGGATTTTTCCTTCTCGGGGTCGTCGTTATCTTCTTCCTTCCCGAAACGAAAGGTAAGGAGCTGCCGACTTAACAGAGTCTAAAATTCGTGAGTTTTGCGATAAAATCACCACCCCGGGACTGAGACACCGCTATATGCCTGTTTAAAATACCGGTTGAGCTTATTATTAGGATTGGAATTTCGAAAATCGGGGTAGAATTCCGAATTATGGATCCGACTACTCTCGAAAACCTGATCGTCAGGGAAATACGCAAGGCGAAGGATATCTCACGAAAAGACCTCGCCGAACGGCTCGGAATCGCGAAGTCAACGGCGGGGCGCCGCATCGACAGCATGATCGAACGCGGCATCGTGGCCGAGATCGGAATCGAGGATCGCAAAGAAGTGGGACGACCCCGACGCTTCCTCGCGCTGCAGGGAGAGTTCGGCGGATTCATCGGTTGCGACTTCGATGCCCGGAATGTCTACATCGTCTTCATTGATTTCGCTCAGAACACGCTGGAGCAGAGAACGATCAGGCTGAGCAATTCCCCGACAAAGAATGAGATCCTTTCCCATCTGCGGCAGAACATCGCAGAAATACGGAACAATGAGGCGGGACTGCCTATTCGCGGGATCGGGATCGGAGTGCCCGGGCACATCCAACGGGAACAGCGCATCGGACTGAACTACGCCTTCATCGATGACTGGCGCCGGGTCGATCTGCTCGAAGAGCTCTCGCTGACGCGCGATCTGCTCCACATTGAGAACAACTCACGGGCGATCGCCATCGGTGAATACTGGCTCGGCCCCAATGCGGGGGCGAAGAATATCGTTTGTATCTGCGCCAGGACAGGGATCTCCGCAGCGGTGATCTGCAACGGTGAACTCATTGCGGGCACGCATGAGATGGCCGGGGAGATTCGCGGATGGCAGGTCGCGACAGGTGATCGGGATTTACCCGCATCGGAATGCATCGAAAAGGTCGCAACGGTTCGAGCGGTGACGAACGGCGCCTCGGACACGGACGACAGTTGGACTGAGTTCCTCGAAGGCTGTCGGGAGAGCCGACCTGCTCCTCTCGAGTTGCTAACCCGTCTCACTGAGATTCATGGCGAAGCCGCCGCACGTCTCGTGCAACTGCTTGATCCCGAGGTCATCTTTTTGGCGGGGCCTTTTACCGAACTCGGGGAGCTGTATCTCAGTCGTATCCGAAAGGCGACCGCGCTCGCGCTCAAGGGACACTATTTTACCTCGCCGCCGATCAAAGCGGTCACGCTCGGAGAATACGCGGGGGCCCACGGTGCGGCGGCGCTGGCGGCGGCGGAGTCACGTTCGCTTTGAATAGAAGCGCCCCGGGATTGCCCCTCCCGTGAATGATCACGCGGCGACCTTGCGCGCCCGCAATCCGGCGATCGAGATCTGCCAGATCGAAGCGAGGATGAGAATTCCGATCTCATTCAGATTCAGTCCGTGCAGTTCCGGCACTGCACGGAAGGCATTGGGCCCATGGTTTTCATGTCGATACAAAAAAGCCTCAAGAGGTCCTCGAGGCCGGATCGGGAAAACGCGGGAGAAAGAAAATTCGGGAAAGCGTTAACGATGAATCAAACCTCGGGGTCGGAAATTACCGGAGCCAAATTCGGCGCACGGCAGCGACGGCAGCGGCAATGCGAGATACGGCTTTAGACTTGAGGGTGAAGATCATCGGAGAGGAGCGGTCGAATAGGTTTCTCCCGAATCCCGAAAAGCGCAAGCCCGGGATGGGCGACGGGGCACGCCTTCGCGGCTTTGACGCGCCCCTCCTCTTTTCCCTACTCTCGCCGCATGACCATGACCCCTGATTGACTTCGCTTCACTCCGTCTATCTGCGCTACGCTTCGATTCCTGACCCATACCCCATGATCCGCCTACTTCTCCCACTCTCCCTTTTAACCGGCCTCGTCCTCGTCCAGGCCCAATCCGCCAAACCCGTCTCCGTTGCTCCCCACGTGCCGGTGAAGTGGAAGGCGGGCCTCGCCTCCGTCGTCGTGACTCCGGAAAAATATATCTGGATGGCGGGCTATGCGGGACGGGACAAACCGGCTGAAGGAAAGATCCATGATCTTTTCGCCAAGGCTCTTATTCTCGAAGATGAGTCCGGCAAACAACAGGTCATCGTCACCCTCGATCTCATCGGCGTACCGAAGGACCTCCGCCGGCGCATTGCCGGGCGCATCGAGAAAGACCACGGCGTCCCGTCTGCCTCGCTCTTCATGAACGCCTCGCACACCCACAGCGGCCCCGAGCTGCGTCGTCGTCCGGGCCCGCCCACGGAGGAGGAGATGAAAAATCCCAAGGTCAAAGACGCCTGGGAATACACGGAGAGTCTCGAAAAGAAAATCAACGAAGTCATCGACGCCGCCTTTGCCGACGTTCAGCCCGCCCGCCTCACCTGGAACAAGGCCCGTGCCGGATTCGCGATGAATCGCCGCCGCGACTACACCCTGCCCGAGGGACATCCAAATGCCAACAAGGCCCCCAATCCCTCCGGCCCCGTCGATCAGGAGGTCCCCGCCCTGCGCATCGAGAGCCCCGAGGGCGAAGCGCGCGGGGTCCTTTTCGGCTACGCCTGTCACAACACCTGTCTCGGCTTTTACAACTGGTGCGGCGACTACGCCGGCTTCGCGCAGGAGTATCTGCAACAGCATCGTCCCGGCTTCACTGCCATGTTCGTGACCGGTTGCGGGGGCGATCAAAATCCCTACCCCCGCCGCTCCGACGTCGTCCCCGGAGTGAGCGATCTCGAACTCGCGCAACAGCACGGACGCTCCCTCGCCAATGCCGTCGAGGTGGCCTTTTCGGCCAATCCCATTCCTCTCGAGGGTTCCCTGCGCAACGCCTACGAGGAGGTCACCCTCACCTACGAGGACACCAAGCGCACCCCCCATCAGTATCCGGTGCAGGTCATCAAGCTCGGCGATACTCTCACGATGGTGACTCTAGGCAGCGAAGTCGTCGTCGATTATTCCCTGCGGCTCAAAAAGGAACTCGCCGGTCCCGCCGGCGTCTGGGTCGCGGGCTACAGCAACGACTATTCGGGCTACATTCCGAGCACGCGCATTCAGGAGGAGGGCGGCTACGAGGCCGGCACCGGCTGGTCCCGCGGAATTGAGGAAATCATCGTGGGCAAAGTCCACGAGCTGTATGACAAGCTCGAGTGAATTTCCTGCTCGCCACGAAGGCGCCTGACAGGTATCCCTATGCGCATGATTCGGCCTTCTTTCGCGGTATTCATCTGCACCCTGACTTTCCTTCAAACAGGCACGACTCTTGTCGCCAATGACGAAGTTCTCGCCCTTCTCACCCGCGACGGCGGGGAAATTCAAAGCGGCGACCTCGCCCCGGGACTCGTTGAACTAACGAGCGATGAGGCTTTCGCTCTGCTGAAAGACGCCAAGGGCACTCCCCTCGCCGCGGCAGGAGAAACAGCAGACGGGCAGGGCGGTCGTGTCATCGCCTTCGCCCACGACGGCTTTTTGAAAAGCCCCGCGATGATGTCGCAGGAGGCTAACATTAATTTAATCGCTAACGCGGTGCGCTGGTGCGGCCGCTCCTCCACGCCGGTGGTGACTTTGCACCCTGACTTGGGCGGACTCGCCGACGTGCTCACGGAAAAGGGGTTCGAAACCGAACTCGTCGCCCCCGCCGACCTCGCCTCTTCACGACCGCCGGCGGTGTATGTCGTCGTGGCGCAGCGCAATTTCGGCGATAAGGAGATCACGCCACTTCTCGACCTGGCAGAGAAAGGCTCCGGGCTCGTCATCGCCGCAACACCGTGGGCCTTCGCCGACGCTTACCCGAACTTCGCCGACTTCCCGGCAAATCGTCTCGCCGCACCTGCGGGCATCCAACTGCGGGCCGGAGGCTCCGCCGATCGCTCACAACCCTTCGCCGTGCGTTATGCGAGCAGCGATTCCGTTTTCGAGGCACTCGAGGAACTCTCCGGCGGACCGGTCGCCGATACGGGCCAGCGCGATGCCCTCATCGCGACCTTGCGCGAAGGCGTCTCCCTGCGAGGCGAGGCGATGACCCGATTCATCAGTGGCCTGAGGTCGCTCAGTGAACAAGTCGGCCCTATCATTCCCACAAACGAAAACCCCCTCATCCCCGGTGCCAATCCGCTTATCGACGCCATCGTCGCGATCGAGGACGAGCTCAACCAGACCCTCTCGGCCGGTCGACTCTACCCTATTGCCGCCGCGAACGACTATCCCGGAGCAGTCCCCGACGACGCGCCCCGCCTTGAAAAATCCATCACCCTCGACGGCACCTGGCGCGGATGGCTCAGCGGACGCGGGGCTGCCGGATGGACCGCAAAAGAAATGCGTCCCACCGGCCTCTACGCGGCACCCGGCGAGGTCATCACTGTGCGGGCACCGGCGGAGATCACGGGTCAGGGATTCGAAGTCGTCATCGGGGCCTACAACGGCAATCTCGCCAACCGTGACAAATGGGAACGCTATCCCCGTCTCCAGCGCAGTGTCGAGATCAAGTCCGAGGTGACGACCATTTCCAACTCCCTCGGCGGACTCATCACGATCCGCGTCCCGCGCGGAGCCGGGCACGGTTCCCTTGATTTCCATCTCACCGGAGGCGTCGCAGCCCCTCTCTACATCGCCGGTGAAACCGATCTCAACGAATGGCGCACCCGCATCCGTAAGTCCCCCGCCCCCTGGGCCGAGCTCGCGAGCGACCGCATCATCCTCGCGATTCCGAGCTCGTTCATCCGTGGTCTCGACGATCCTGACAAAGTCATGCAGGCATGGGACGAGATCATTGAAAAATCCGCCGAACTCTGCGGCGGTGTGGATCGCAATCTCTACCGCGCCGAGCGCATCGTCTTCGAGCGCCAGACCTCGGCCGGCTACATGCACAGCAGTTATCCCGTGGCGGCTCCGCAGGACAAGTCCGCCACTCAGGCCGTCGATGCCCGCGCCCTTCGTGAGGAGGGAAACTGGGGTTTCTTTCACGAGTATGGACACAATCACCAGCACGATCTCTGGGCCCTGCCCGGCACCGGAGAGACGACCTGCAACCTCTGGTCGGTCTATCTTTTCGAAGAATGGGTTGGCAAGCCCCGCGCAGAAGGCCACAACGCCATCCGCCCCCTCGATCGCAAACAGCGCATGAACGCCTACTTCGAGGGTGGGCGGAATTTCGAGAAAGATTGGAGCATGTGGGTCGCGCTCGAGAGTTACCTGCAAGTGCAGGAGACCTTCGGGTGGGAACCCTTCATCAAGGTTTTCGCCGAATACAATGCCCTCCCCGAATCGGAATGGCCGAAAACGCAGCAGGAGAAAAACGACCAGTGGGTCATCCGGCTTTCCAGAGCCTGCGGGAAAAATCTCATGCCCTTCTGGCAGAAATGGAATCTGCCTCTGTCGGGTCTTGTCAACGAGTCGCTTCGTGACCTGCCCGTGTGGGAGGACCACCCCGTCGCGGGCTTGTAATACAGAGGCAAGACTCCCACCGAACGATTCAGACGACGGCCCCGGCCCCCTCTTTTACCGAACTTTTACAAAAGAGCGGGGTGGATTTGACACAAGGCTCCCGCTTTTGTGAAAGACTGGGAACCTCATGAAAAAACTATCTCTCGTTTTAACGGCGCTTCTTCTTTTCACCTTTCACGGATCCGCGCAGGATCCGGCAGAGCCCGATGCGAAACCGGCTCTCGATTCCGCTCCGGCGGATCCGTTTGTGAAAGAGAAAGGCAAGAAAACGGAGCCGGGTAAGCCCGCCGAAGGCCCCGCAACGATGACCAACGTGGGAGTGGTCGTGCAATACATCGACGTGAAGCGCGAGCGCTGGCAGCAGTGGCTCTCCGAAAATCATGCCTCGCTCGATGCGACTCCCTTGCGGAAAGAAGTCGAAACCTGGATCGCCGCGGGCGATGCGATACTGGCGGAGAGTTCGCTGGTCATGGGTAAGTCGGGGCAGAGATTGAAGGTGGAGTCGGTGCGGTCGGTGATGACGGCGCTGGGAAAGTGATCAGAGAGTTCCCTCACCTCACCAACTGCGACATGACTCAAACATCCTCCCAAGTAGCATGGGCATCCTGCCCATGCATCGTGTCGGGAAGCTCGGAGTCCGATAGAACACCCAAGCTCAAAATCTTCCGAATCTCCGCACGATCATTCGCAATGGTCCTTTAATGACTCACGAATGACATGCCACAATGCATGGGCAGGATGCCCATGCTACCCCCGGACCCACCCGGATGAGAATCTCACCTCCCCACCCGCGCTGCGATCCGATGCATCACTTCGAAGTATTCCCTCAACTCAGCCACGGGCATGTTCAACGGCGGGGCGACGCGGATGACTTTCCCGGCGAGAGGCCCTAACAAGTGCACACCACGCCCTTCCTCGTCACCGAGATAGCAGAGGCGCACGATCTCGTGGGCGACCTCTTCAGCGGTCATGTCGCCGACGGGTTGGCACTCGATGCCCCAGACGGTGCCTTCGCCGCGGACATATTTGATCGCAGGCAGTGCGTTGAGTTTTACGAGGCACTCCTCGATCGCGGCACTGAGACGACGGCCCTGCTCCAGGACGTCGGTCTGCTCGAACTCGTCGAGAGTCGCGAGGACGGCGGCACAGCCGAGGGGGTGACCGCTCCAGGTGTCCGATCCGTCGCCGAAGCCCATGCGGGCGAAGACGTCGGCGCGTCCCGCGACCGCATCAACAGGCATGCCGTTGCCGAGTCCTTTCCCGAGGGCGACGAGGTCGGGCTCGATCCCGTATTCGCTGTAGGCATACATCGAGCCGGTGCGTCCAAAATTGGCCTGCACTTCATCGAGAAAAAAGAGGAGATCGTTTTCCTGACAGAACTGCGCCAGCATCTGCATGTATTCCTTCTGCGGATGATACGATCCGCCGCCGCCAAGGTAGGGTTCGGTGATGAGAACACAAAGGCGATCGCCGAATTCGGCCTTGAGCGCTTCGAGCTCGGCGCGGTAGGGCGCGAGGTCGAGCGGCTCTTTGCGTGCTTCGAGGCTGCGGCATTCCTCTTTTGGGAAGCTGATGAAACGGACGCGGGGATCACGCTCTTTGTCGGTCTCGCTGCCGGTGACGGCGCCCGAAAGACCCTTCTTGCCGTGGAAACCGCCGCGCGTCGCGAGGATGATGCCGTCGCCCTGGGGACGTTTCGCGAGTCCGGCCCAAAGACCTTTTTGCACGGCTTCGCTGCCGCTCGCGGCCCAGAGGACCTGCTCGAGACGGGCTCCGCCGGGAGCGGCCTGAAGATTGGCGAGAAGACGACGACTCGCCTCGAGCTCGATCTCGGTGACGGCGTTGTATGAAGTCAGGGTCACGCCCATGTGAAAGCCACTCTCGCCGCAGGCGTCTTCGAGGGCCATGTATTCCATGATCCGTTTCCACCATCGCTTCGGATTGTGACCGAGGTTCGCAACGAGCACGCCGGAAGTGAAGTCGGCAAGCTTGCGTCCTTCGGGGGTGTAATGATAGGAACCCGCGCTGCGGTGCAGCACCGCCATGCTCGGAGTGCGTGTGCGCATGCAGGTGGGCTCGGTCTCGACGAGGTCGTGACGGAGATGGTTCGAGGTTTCTTCGCCCTTGTGTTCGACGAGGTGCTGGGGACGAGCGGGGGTTTGGCGTTCCGCCGGCGCTTGGAGTGTTGGAGTCATGGAGTGGGATACAGGCTTCCCGCCTGTGGGGGGAGTATGGGAGTAACGGAGTATGGGAGTGATGGAATCAAACAGTGCCTTGATAAAGCATTTCGGGTTCGGACTTGCCAGGGAGGAAGAGGGCGAGGCCGCCGGACCGGCCGTTGACTTCGACGACCGCGTTCGGTTCACCGGTAACGGCTTTGGCGAGGATCGCCTCCATCGCTTCGACGGCGGCGACGACCTGGCGGTCGGCGGAGAGATCGTTGTAATCTCGTGCGGCCATTTCCGCGAGACGGGCGGAGCGTCCACTCTCATTCCCACCGAGTTCGACATAGGCGACTTCGCGGGCGAAACGCTCGATCACCTCGATCCCGTAGCCACGGCGGCTGCGTTCGCCCCAGGGCTCGAGGAAGCTGGCGTTGTAATGGTTGTTGATCGTGTTTTTAAGCTCGTGCGGGGTGCGGCCCTCGACAGTGAGCTCGACGCCGCGCTTGCGGCTGTGTCCGTTCCAGACGCCGTTGTCGAAGCGGAACTGCACCTCCTGCTCAACGTAGCCGGGGAAATTGTCGGGCGTGACCCAGCTTGTGTGGATGTCGAAGGCGGCCTCGCGTCCGCTCTCGTATTCGTAGACGAGACGAAGCTGGGTCGAGTCCCAGGTGGGTCCGTCCTTAGGCCCGACGAGACCACGTTGACCCGTGCATTGAACACTCTTGAGTTGGCCGCCAAAAGTGAAGTCGATTAGCTTCAGGTAATGGACGGCAACATAGGTGCCGGGATTGCGACCGGTGATCCAGCTTGCAAACTGGCTCCCCGAAATCGACTTGGGCTCGAGGAGTGAGCAGTAGCCGTTGTTCACGTGCGAGAGGACGTTATCATGCACGAGGGTGCGGAGCCGCTTGTGATCGGGATCGAGGAGTTTGTGGTAAACGACCTTTGCGAGAACGCCTTTCTCCTTCGCGAGAGCGACGAGCTGATCAAGTTCGGCCAGGCTCAGGACGGAAGGTTTTTCGATGATGACGTGCCGGCCGGCCGCGATCCCCTGCCTCGCGGCGTCGAAATGTTTGTCGTCAGGCGAAGCGACGCAGAGAAAGTCGATCCCGCTCGAAAGAAGGTCACCGACCGCGTTTTCTCCGGCGTGATTTCCGAACGCAGTGAGCCCTCGTCGTTTACTGTAGGCCGTGGCCCGGTCACCGGTGCGGGTCGCGGCTCCGGCGAGCTCGACGCGGAAGGCGCCGGTGGTTTGGTCGTAGACGCCATGTTCGGCAGCTTCGAAAAAAGGCGCGTAAGTCTCGTCAAAGATCATGCCCATTCCGACCATGCCGCCGCGAAGGACGGGCAAGGTGGCGGGAGTTGTGGTCGCGGGGGTCATTAGAAAAGTTTGGAAGAGGGAAAGAATTCCCTTGAATGAATGCACTTTTGAAAGTGTATTCACTTTAAGGGCGACCTTTTTGCTGTCAAACTGATTTTTCCCATGTCCCTCCCCCCTTTCAACCCGCGCCGTTATCCGGAGCTCTGTTCTCTCCTCGGCGAAGACATTGTTGATCCGGATCGGCGCTCCCTCGCCGATGAGGCACACGACCGCATTCTCCTCCGCATCGTGCGCGGCGAACTTGCCTCCGGCAGCGAGTTAAAGAGCACCCGGCTCGCCGAAGCTCTCGGGATGAGCCGCACTCCGGTGATCCACGCGCTCGCGCGACTCACTGCCGACGGCATCGTGAGCCAGACACTGAACCAGCGTGCCGCCGTGCGACCGGGGGCGGAGGACTGGCTCGTCGATCTGCACCGCACCCGCCAGCTCATCGAGCCAGAGGCGTCACGTGCCTGCGTCGGCAGCGTCCCGTCAGAGGTCCTCGCTGATCTCAAGACCCTCGCCGAAGACGCCAGGCCGGGCAAGCGTCCCGACTGGCAAACCGCTGCCCGATGGCTCGACCTCGCCCTGCATCTCGTCATCGCGGAATATTGCGGCAATCTCTCAATGCGGGAAATCATCCGGCGTTGCTGGAGCTACAAACGGCTCTCCTACGAAGCAGGGAACGACACCGACAGCCACCTGCGCGAAGGCTGGAAACAGCACGGGTCCATCCTCCAAGCGATCGCCTCCGGGAAGGCTGATGACGCCGCCGCGCTGATGAGCGAGCACCTGCGCACCGCCGCGCGGCGAACTGCGGGCGGGCGGATCGTGTAATTAAATGATGTCGGGTCGGAATGCCGCTGGATTGGGGCCACGGTAAAAATTGAGCGGGATGATTCCTAACCCCGGCGAGAAGCGCGGTAGGGACGGTTCGATGAACCGTCCGCCGTTGAATCTTGTGCGCTCAACGGGGACGCCCCGGCGGAAGGCCGCCCCGCGGTGCCTCCCTACCTGGGAACCCAGACTATTCCCCCAGAACAGACACAAAAAAGCAGGGTCGTCACCGACCCTGCTTCAAATTGATTCGGGACTGATCGCGAAGGATCAGGCCTGCTGATTTTCCGGTTCTTCGGTTACGTCGGCGATCTCGGCGATCTCGACGATCTCCTCTGTTGCGGGAGCTTCCACGGTCTCGACTAGCGCTTCCGCTTCGACCGTTTCAACGTTCTCAACCACTTCAGCGGTCTCGAGAGCCTCCACATTTTCCGTCACGGCCGGGCCGGCGGGAGCGGAAAAATTGCCGTCCTTCCCACCGCTGACGCGAATCTGATGGCCCATGAAACTCTTGCCGTCGAGCAACTCGACCGCTTTTTGGGCTTCGGCAGTGTCTGCGAGTTCGACGCGCACCGTCTTGGTGACAGCGCCTTCGGCCGAAGTCTCTTCGCGATGCTGGATCGTGCCTATGCCGGCAAACAGATCGGTGAGGTCGATCTCGGACGCCTCGGCGTTGAGGTGAGTCACGGTCAAAGAAGGTGAGGTGACGACTTCGATCTCGAGGGGCTTGACCTGCCGGGACGGCTTCTCGATGAGATCGCGATCGCCGCTGCGTCCGCGTTCGCGGCCACGGCCTTCGGAACGACCTTCGCGCGAACGACCCTCGGAACGACCTTCACTCGAGCGACCTTCGCGGGGAGCGCGCGGGGCCCTTTCGCCTTCGCTGCGTCCCTCGCTCTTGGCGCCGGTCACGAGCATCTGACGGCCCTGGAAATCCTTGTCATTGAGCGCAGCGGCTGCTGCCTTGGCCTCTTCGACGCTTCCCATTTCAACAAAAGCGAAGCCTTTGGAACGGTCGGAACCGGGCTGAGTCACGATCGCGGCTTCCGCGACCGTCCCATACTCGGAAAAGAGGGTCGTGAGGTCTTCGCCGGTGGCGTCGTAGCTCAGGTTACCGACGTAGAGGCGCGGGGTCGTGGGTTCGACGAGGAGAGGGGCGCGGCGTTCACGTTTTTCGGGCTTGTCGCCGCTCTTTGCACTGCTGCTGCTGCGGTTCGAGGACGTCTTAGGAGCCGGCTTTCCCGGTGCAGGCTTCTTCACGGCGAGATCGACAAGCCCGAAGGTGATGATCTTGATGAACTTCTGGAATCCGGTCGGCTTCGGCGCGGTGCTGCGGCGAATGATCTCGGGTTCGTTGTCAAACGAGCGGTTGCCGCGAGGCGGACGTGAGCTGTCTGATTCGCCGCGCGATCCGTCACGACGAGAGTCACGGTCTCCACTGCGTGAACTGCTGCGACGGTTACGATCTCCCCCGCCGCTGCGGGATCCGCCACGGGTGCGGGAGTTACTGTTACGATTCCGGTCTCCGCCGGATGATGAATTTTGCATGGGTCTGAACAAGGTTTCGAGTCAGTCCGGGACTCCGCGAGAGGCGGAGCTGATCATGGCGGTCGGAAGAGACATCTTCCCCGCAGGGGTCAAATCAGATTCCCCCGGACGATGCGTATCCTAGTGCACCGACACTGATGAGCAAGCTATATCCTCAAACCGAACTCGGACGGGAAGCCACTGGCTCAGAACGGGATATCGTCATCGGATTCCTTTCCGTAGCCACCGGGAGCCTCACTGAGGGGCGGGCCGTCATCGGCGTAGCCAAGGGGAGCGGACTGCCGTGAGCTGCCGCGATTGCCGCCCCCTCCCGCACCGGGCTTCTCGAGCTTCCAGGCGTTGAGGTTGACGTAATATTTCCCGTTGTATTCGTTACCGCGGATATCGAAAAAGACCTTCACCGGCTCACCGATCTGATATTCATCGATCATCGCCGTCTTCTCTTTAACGCATTCGAACTTAATCGACTGGGGAAATTTCCCGTCCTCGACCTCGACGACGAATTCCCTTTTCGTGAATCCACTCGCGAAGCTCTGCACTTCGTTGATCACCTTGACGGTTCCTTCCAGCTCGAAATTCTGTCCCATGTTGTTTACTCCGGACGGTAGATATCACCCGAAAAGAGTCGGAGGAAAAGCGAAAAACGCGTCTTTACCCCCTTTGGCCTGAAATGGCTCAAGCCTCAGCCTTCGACAAGGCGATTCATTCGCCCGACGCGGCTCCCTCGCTCCGCATTGATCTCGGTGATCTGCGAGTTCAGGGTGCAGAAGTCGTAGGCCCAGCCGATCAGGAAGATACCGCCAGTTAACAGATAGAGGATGCCGGTGAACCACTTGCCCATGTAAAATCGATGGGCGCCGAAGATGCCAAGGAAGGTCAGGAGGATCCACGCGGCCGAGTAGTCGACCTCGCCCGCCTTGTAGCGGAGCTCCGCCCGGCGCTCCATGCCGGGAATGAGGAAAAGGTCGATGAGCCAGCCGACACCGAGAAGGCCGAAAGTCAAAAACCAGATCAGTCCGCTGACGGGTTTGCCGAAGTAAAAGCGGTGCGCGCCGGTGAAGCCGAAAATCCAGAGAATGTATCCGATCGTTTTACTGTGAGTCGATTCCATGGGGAAATCTTCACCGAAGGACCGGCTTTCACCAATTATAAAAATGGACCGCGTTTGGAAATCACGGCGGCAGGGCTGATCCCGGAGTTTCACTCCTCCACGATTGGTCCGACCCCGGTCAGGCTGATCACGGCCCGCGCTTCTTCCGCACTGGCACTGAGAGCAACTTCGAAGCGGGCGCTCCAATCATTGAGTTCGGCCTCATCGACGAAGATCTGCTCAATCTTCCAGACTTTTGCCCCCGGCTCGGCTTCGATGCGGCAGTGCTTGGCATTTCTCGCCTCGGGATCAAATCGCAGTCGACCATGATCCACGGAAAAGTCGGCCATCAGACTCCCTAACACACCCACCGAAATCCCCTCACCTCCCGGGATCCCTTCCAGTGCCGCTTCAATTTCTCCGCGCGCGAGCAGTTTGAGAAAATCAAAGATCACGGTCCGCACGAGCCGGGTGAAAGCCGCTTTATCTCTCGTCACTGCCTGAGGCTTCTGCTCGATAATCTCTCTCTCGATCGGCCCGACCTCGCCGCGCCGCATCCGTTCCCACTCGTCGAGAAGACTGGAGTCGACCCCCCGCAGCATCGTCTCGAAGAAGGTCGAGGCCTCTTCCACCTCGGGACTTTTCAGGGCCGGAGGCACGGTCTGCGCGAGGACCTTGTAGACCTCGGAGAGATGTCGCAGCAGGACCGCCTCGCTGCGCTCGAGACCGTAGGATTTGATGTAATCCTCAAACGACTGCCAGTTCTCGAACATCTCGCGAGCGACCGACTTCGGCCTCACGGACGCCTCTTTCGCCCAGGGATTACGGAGGACAAATTCGTTGTAAGTCGCGTAGATGAACTCCTTCCCCGGCTTGGGGTGTTCGACCTCATCGAGTCTCTCGATCCGCTCCTCGTATTCGACGCCATCCGATTTCATCTCCGCCATGAGGGCCGCTTTCGCCTTGTCGACCTGGCGCCGGATCACCGCCACGGGATCTTCAAGAATGGACTCGACGAGTGAGAGGACCTGCAGTGCATACTCCGGATCCTCGCGATCCAGTTTCGGAATCGCTTCGAGGAGATAGAGACCGAGAGCCTGGTTTAGCGAAAAGTCATCCTGCAGTTCGATGTTCAGCTCGACCTTGGCGGGGCTGCGTCTCTCGTTCCAGGGAATGACGGAAAGGACCCTGCCCTCGACGAGACCGCGAAAAAGGGAAAAGGCCCGCTTCCGCAGCTTGCGCTTTGCCGCGACCGTTTCGTGGCAGTCATCGATGAGCTTTCGCAGGGCCGCACAGCCGTCCTCATCGCGCCGGCTCAGGAGATTAAGCAGCACGCCGTGATTCACCGTGAAGCTCGAGCTCAGCTTTTCCGGTGGCGATTCGATGAGGGTGCGAAAGGTCGTCTCGTCCCACATCACGAAACCTTTTTCGGGCGGCTTCTGTTTCACGAAACGATTCTTTTTCCCTTTCTCCTCCGCCTTTTGCTCGCCTTTGATGTTCGCGATGACATGCTCGGGCGCCTGGGCCATGACGTAGCCCTGTGTGTCATAACCGCGCCGGCCCGCTCGTCCCGCGATCTGGTGAAAGTCGCGCACCGCGAGGGTCTTTGTCTTTTGTCCGCTGTATTTAAAAAGCTGCGTGAAGAGCACCGTCTTGATCGGCACATTCACTCCGACCCCAAGCGTGTCGGTCCCACAGATGACCTTGAGCATGCCCTTTTGCGCGAGCTTCTCGACGAGGACACGGTACTTCGGAAGAAGCCCTGCGTGGTGAATCCCGAGCCCGTGACGGATGAGCTTTTTCATCTCCTTGCCGTAGGGACTGCGGAAGTCGGCATCGACGAGCTCGGCGGCGATGGCGTCTTTTTCCTCCTTCGTGCAGTAGTTGCGGCTCATCAGATTCTGCGCCGTCTGTGCGCAGGAAAGCTGAGTGAAATGCACAAGATAGACCGGAGCCCTCCCCGCCGCGACGAGTTCCTCGATCTTTTCCTCGAGCGCCGTGGTGCTGTATTCGAACTCCAGCGGCACGGGACGTTTGTCGGACTTCACGATTACGGTTGGTGCTCCTGTCAGGGTCGTGATCGTTTTTTCGAAAAAGCCGGTGTCCCCGAGCGTCGCGGACATGAGGAGAAACTTCGCCTGTGGCATCGTCAGGAGCGGCACCTGCCAGGCGACACCGCGCTCGTGGTCCGAGTAATAATGGAACTCGTCCATGATGACATCGTCGACCCGCGCCTTCGCCCCCTCGCGCAGGGCGAGATTGGAAAGGATCTCGGCGGTGCAGCAGATCACGGGCGCCTGCGGATTCACCGTCGCGTCGCCGGTGATCATGCCGACCTGCTCGGGGCCGAAGGTCTGGCAGAGCGAGAGAAATTTCTCATTCGCGAGCGCCTTCACCGGCACCGTGTAGTAGCAGCGCCGCCCCTGACAAACCGCCCGGTATTGCACCGCCATCGCGACAAGCGATTTTCCCGATCCGGTCGGGGTGTTGAGGATGACATTGTTCCCCGCGTAGAGTTCGAGAATGGCCGACTCCTGATGATCGTAGGGTTCGATCCCCGACTCGATCAGATAGTTGAGAAAGGCATCGAGGACCTCGTCGTTGGAAGAAGGATCAGCGAGCCGGTCGGGGGCGAGTAATGGCATGAAGAAGGTTGAGTCATCGATCTGACCCTGTTGAGTTGCTGTCAGCCGGGAGGTCCGGCAAAGGGTTTCACTGGTAGCCGGGGAAACTTTCCACCCTTTTTGCCGTCGTGACGCGTAAAAAAGAATTCGTGATCATTGAAAGTCGTTCGCGGCGCCGCGACACTTCCCTTTTTCACCAATGCTCTTTTCACTCCGCACCCTGAATCTGGCCGAACCCTTTCGCATCGCCCACGGCACCTCGGCGACTCGTCAGGTCCTGCGACTCGAGGACGACGGTCTCACGACCGAGGCGCCCTTTGTCCCCTACTACGGCGAAGTGCCCGAAGAGACCCTCGCCCTTCTCCATAGCGCCGCGCTACCCGTTCCGCTCCCGCGCACTGCCGCCCTCGCTCTCGACCTGATGCGGCAAGAACGCGAGTGTCGCGCGAGTGGACGCTCCCTTTCCGCCGTCGCGCGGGAGAAGCTCGGAGAACCTGTCCACCCGATGCCGCAGGGCTGCCGCTCGTTCAGTATCCCGGAGGACCTCGGGCTCTTCCATGACCGCGTGTGCGAGATCGCGCGGCAGTTCCACGTTTTGAAACTGAAGCTCGGCTCCGGTGATCTCGGGCTCGATCTCGCCATCGTCGCGGTGGCCCGACGCGCCGCCCCGCAGGCCCACCTCCTCCTCGATGTGAACGGCGGCTGGGAACCGAGCGAGTCGCCCATGATGATCCAAAAGCTCATGGACTACCGACCCGCCCTCATCGAGCAGCCCTTTCATCACCGCCACGGACCCGAGGCGTGGGAGGCACTGCGATCCGACCTGCCGGCCAATGCTCCGTCCCTTTTCGCCGACGAGAGCGCCCAGAACGCGGCGGACGTCCCCGCCCTCGCCCCGTGGGTCGACGGGGTCAATGTGAAGCTGCTGAAGTGCGGGAGTTTCGGCGGAGCCCTCACCATGATAGACCTCGCCCGCGAACACGGGCTGCAAGTGCTGCTCGGCTGCATGATCGAGTCCAGCCTCGGCACCACCGCCGCCGCTCACCTCGCGCCCTGGGCCGACTGGATCGATCTCGATGGACATTTTTACGTGGCGAATGACGACTACCGCGGCATCGAGTATGATAGCGAAGGCCACCTCCTCCTGCCCGATCGACCCGGCATCGGAGCCATTCCGCGATGAATCCTGAACTCCTCCTCCGCACCGCCGCGGACCGACTCCCCGACGCCATCGAGCTGCTGCAACGCCTCGTCGCGGTCAACAGCTTCACAACCAACGCCGCCGGCGTCGATGAAGTGGCCCGAATCACCGCCGCAGCCTTCGCCCCGCTCGGATTCGAGGCGCAAATGATCCCCTGCGAAACCGCCGGAGCCGGACACCATCTTTTTTTAAGTCGCCCGGGCCCAGGCTCGACATCGCCCATCGTCCTCGTGACGCACTCCGACACCGTCTTTCCTCCAGAAGAGGAAATTCAAAACGACTTCCGCTGGGACGAGCGTCCCGACGAAGGTCGCATCTACGGTCCCGGAACGATAGACAACAAGGGCGGCACCGTTTTGATCCTGATGATCCTCGAGATCCTCCGCGATACAGCCCCCGACTTTTTTGAAAAGACCTCGTGGCTCGTCGCTTCGAACGCCGCCGAGGAAGTCACCGGGGACGACTTTGCCCGCGCCGCCACCAGTCTCTGCAACGGAGCCGCCCGCGCCGTGCTCGTCTTCGAAGGCGGGCCCGTCGACGAGCAGGGCTGGCACATCGTGACTTCGCGCAAAGGCCGCAGCACTTGGAAACTCTCCGCCGCCGGTCGCGCCGCCCATGCTGGGAGCCAGCATCATGAGGGGATCAACGCGATCGACGCCCTCGTCGCTGTCCTCCCTGACATTGCCGCACAGACCAGCGTAAGCGAGGACCGCACCGTCAACATCGGACACCTCTACGGCGGCACCGTCGTCAATCGGGTCCCGCACGAGGCCTTTGCAGAATGGGAATGTCGCGCGACCTCGCCCGAGGCCCTCCGCCGCGCCGACGACTATTTTGCCGGCCTCTCCGGCACGACCGCGACCGGAGCCGTCCTCACCGCGACCCGCACCGGATTCACCACTCCCTGGCCCGGAGGAGAAGGCGCCGCCGCTCTCTATCGCCACTGGGAAAAAGCCGCCGCCGCGATCGGACTCACGACCGTCTCCGTGCCCCGCGGCGGGCTCAGCGACGCCAACCACCTCTCCCTTCTCGGCCCCACCCTCGACGGACTCGGTCCCTTCGGCGGCAATGCCCACTGCTCTGAGCGGACCGCCGACGGCAGCAAACTGCCCGAATACGTCGATCCCGCATCCTTCGTGCCGAAGGCGGTGATGAATGCCCTGGCGTTGTTGGGGATGGGTGAGGGCGGATGAGAACTCTCCCGCATCCCCCGCTTCTCGTTATCACAAGAACTAAGATCCCCACCCTTCCCGCTGGCACCTTTGCGATTCGGGGTTATAGTCGCGACCTTCATGCTGGCAGTAGATCGAGTATCCGTCCAATACGGGGCCCGGAGTTTGTTCCGGGACCTCTCCTTTACGATTCGTCCGAAAGAGCGCTGGTCGCTCGCGGGACCGAACGGAGCGGGGAAGTCGACCCTGATGAAAATCATCGCCGGGATCGAGCGGGCCGACACCGGGGGCATCATCAAGGCAAAGCAGACCACGGTCGGCTACCTGCCCCAGGAAGGCGTCCATCACAAAGGCACGACGGTCTTTGAGGAGGTCGAAAAGGCCTTTGACGACGTCATGCAGTTGCAGACCGAGCTGAAGGAAGTCGAGGAGGATCTCGAAAACGCCGACCCCACGACCGATGCCTACGGCGATCTCCTCGAGGTCTACGGCGATCTACAATTGCGGCTCGAGCATCACGACATCAGCAAGATGAAACCCCGCATCGCCACGGTGCTGGGAGGACTCGGCTTTGCGAAAAAGGACTTCGACCGTCAGACGGGCGAGTTCAGCGGCGGCTGGCAAATGCGGATCGCGATGGCCAAACTACTCCTGCAGGAGCCCTCGGTCCTCCTCCTCGATGAGCCGACCAACCACCTCGACATCGAGTCAGTCCAGTGGGTCGAGCAGTGGCTGCGCCAGTATGAAGGAGCCATCGTCCTGATCTCGCACGACCGCAGCATGCTCGACAACCTCACCAACCGCACCCTCGCCTTCGAGAATGGCGGCGTGCAGCAGTATTCGGGGAACTACACCTTTTACCTCACCGAACGTGTCGCCCGCCGCGAGCAGGCCGAGCGCGCTTTCAAAAATCAGGCCCGTGAGATCGAAAAAGCCGAGAAGCTCATCAACCGCTTCCGCGCCAAGGCCTCAAAGGCGAAGATGGTGCAGTCGCGCATCAAGCAGCTCGATAAGGTCGAGCGCATCGAGCTCGAGCAGGATGCCGCGACGATGGATTTCCGCTTTCCCCAGCCCGAGCGCAGCGGCCAGACTGTGCTGAAGGTGGAAAAAGTGTGCCGCCACTACGGCACCAACGAAGTCATCAACAATTTCGACTTCGCGATCGAGCGTGGGGACAAGATCGCCATCGTCGGCGTGAACGGGGCGGGGAAATCGACCTTCTCCCGACTCATCGCCCGCATCGAGACGCCCACTTCGGGCACCATCACCGAAGGCCACAAGGTCGGCATCGCCTACTTTTCCCAGACGCACGCCGACGAACTCGATCCGAAAAAGACCGTTCTCGAGACCCTCGAGACGAGCGGCACCCGCGTGCCCACGGTGAATCTCCGCAGCATCCTCGGGGCCTTCCTTTTCCGCGGAGACGATGTCTTCAAATCGGTGAGCGTTCTTTCGGGCGGAGAGCGCGGACGCCTCGCCCTCGCGAAGATGCTGCTGCAGCCGGCGAATTTCCTCATTCTCGATGAGCCGACGAACCACCTCGATCTGCATTCGCAGGAGGTCCTCCAGCGCGCCCTCGGCGACTACACCGGAGCCTTCGCGATCGTCTCGCACAACCGCTCTTTCCTCGATCCCATCGTGACGAAAGTCCTCGAGTTCATCCCCGGCGAACCTCCCAAGGTCTACTACGGCAACGTCACCGACTACCTCGAGAAAAAGCGCGCCGACATGGACGCCGCCGCGGTGAAGGCGGCCCCGCCGAAGGTTGCCCTTTCCGGGAAACCCGGAAAACCTTCCCCGAACACCGTCGAGGTCGATTCCAACGCGAACCGCAAAGAGCAGCGCCGCCTCGAAGCCAAGGCCCGCGAGGACAGAGCCGCTAGGCTGAAGCCGCTCAAGACCGAGTTCGCCACCCTCGAAGCCGAAATCGCCAAGCTCGAAGCCGAGAAAGAGCAGCTCAACGCCAACCTCGCCGATCCCGATTTTTTCTCCAAAGGCGACCAGTCCGCCGCCGCGATGAAGCGCTTCTCCGAGATCGAGACCATCCTCGAAGTACGCTATTCGAAGTGGGAGGATCTCAGCGGAAAGATCGAGGGGCTCGAGGCATAGCTCCTAGCTCCTAGCTCCTAGCTCCTAGCTCCTAGCTCCTAGCTCCTAGCTCCTA
>JANQVJ010000038.1:76100-88445 GCA_030730365.1 Verrucomicrobiales bacterium | reverse complement strand
GGGGCGAAGGCGGATGGATGATTGGTGAAGTTGAGCGACGACGACGAGGATAGCAAGGAGTCTACCGGCGACCCTGTTATGGAAAGGCAGGAGCTAGTTTGGGAGGAAGCTGACTTGAGACCCGCCTGTGTTTCGGGCACGCGCTTTGACTCCATCGAGCGGCCGAGCGTTCACCCGACGCGTTGTCCCGGCACGGCTCCTTCGTCGGGAGAGAGGAGAAAAATGTCTTCTCCACCTGGTCCTGCGGCGATGATCATTCCGGAGCTGACGCCGAATTTCATTGTCCTTGGAGCGAGGTTGGCAACGACGACGACAAGCTTTCCAACAAGAACGGCGGGGTCGTAGGCGGATTTTATACCGGCGAAAACGGTGCGGGTGCTTTCGCCTCCGAGGCTGAGGGTGAGTTTGACGAGCTTGCGCGCTTCGGCTACTTCATCGGCGGCGATGATGCGGGCGACACGGAGGTCGACCTTTGTAAAATCGTCGATGGTGATCTCATCGGCAATCGGCGTGGCAGCGAGGGCGTCTCCGGAATCGTCCCATGTCGCGGGGGCAACGGCTTTAGCAGGGACCGCGTTCACGGCGGCTTCTTCGCGGGATTCGGTGATCATGGCTTCGACTTTCGTCGCTTCGACGCGCTGCATCATGTGCTGGAATTTTGCGATGGGACGCCCGCTTAGGGGCGTGCCGGACTGTTTCCAGCTCGTGTAGGTTTCGCCGAACAGTTCACCTGTCTTCGCGGCGAGGTCGGGGAGCACGGGGGCCAGGTAGATCACGAGGGTGCGGAAGAGATTGAGCGCGACAGTGCAGACATCCTGCAGTTCCCCGGCTTTTTCGGGGTCTTTGCGGAGGTCCCAGGGAGCATTTGCCTCGACGTAGGGATTGGCCTGGTCGGCGAGCTCCATGATCATGCGCATGGCCTTGCTGTAGTCGCCTTTTTCGTAGGCTTCGGCGATGTCGTTGCCGCGGGCGGCGAATTTTTCAAAAAGGCCGCCATCATCGGGATATTGGTCAGAGAGTCCGCTTTCGGCGACGAACTTCGCCGTTCGACTGGCGAGATTGACGACTTTGCCGACGAGGTCGCTGTTAATGCGGGCGACAAATTCCTCGAGATTGAGATCAAGGTCTTCGACCCGTGAGGAGAGTTTAGTCGCGTAGTAATAGCGTAGGTAGCCGGGATGGAGATGCTCGAGGTATTTCGCGGCGCGGACAAAGGTGCCGCGGGACTTTGACATTTTTTCCCCGTCAACGGTGAGGAATCCGTGAATATGGACCTGCGTGGGGAGATTGTATCCCGCCGTCTTCAGCATCGCAGGCCAGAAGAGGGTATGGAAATACTGGATGTCTTTGCCGATGAAATGGTGGATTTCGGTCGCATCGTTCCTCCACCAGTCATCGAGGTTTTCGCCGTGGCGCTGGCACCACTGGCTCGTCGAGCCGATGTAGCCAATGGGTGCGTCGAACCAGACATACCAGTAGTTGCCGGGCGAGTCGGGTATTTCGAAGCCGAAGTAGGGAGCGGGTCGGGAGACATCCCAGTTCCGCAGCGGCTCGTTGAGGAAGAAATTGCGCAGGTAGTTCGCGCTCTCGGAGGGCAGGGTCCCTGACTGGGTCCACTCGTTGAGGAAGTCGTGCAGTTTTTCGATTTGCACAAAGAGGTGGGTGGCGGCGCGAATGACCGGCCGGGTCCCGGAGAGCACGCTCACGGGATCGACGAGGTCGGTGGGGCTGTAGGTCTCGCCGCAGTTGCCGCAGTTGTCTCCGGGCTGATCTTTCGACCCGCATTTCGGGCAGGTGCCGCGGACGAAGCGGTCGGCGAGAAAGACGCCTTTTTCGGTGTCGAAAAGCTGGTCGATCTCTTCCTCGATGACCATGTCGGCGGTGCGGAGGGCGTCCCAGATCTCGTGGCAGACTTCGCGGTTTTCGTCGCTGTGGGTGCTGCCGTAGTTGTCGAACTCGATTCCGAATCCGGCAAAGTCGCGCCGATGGGCCTCGCTCATTTCGGCGATGACTTCTTCTTCAGAGCGTCCTTCGACCTGGGCTCGGATCGTGATTGCAGTCCCGTGGGTGTCGTCGGCGCAGAAATAGACGCAGCGATGCCCCTGCATCTTCTGGAATCTCACCCAGATGTCGGTCTGGAGATACTCGACAAGGTGGCCGATGTGGATGTGGCCGTTGGCGTAGGGCAGAGCTGAGGTGACGAGGATCTGGCGCATGAAAGGGGGATAGTAAGCGGGAAAGGAAAGGCGGGAAAGGAAAGGGCAGGGAAGGTCGGGCTTGAGGCGGACGGGTTTCACTCTTCGTCGGCCGCTTTTTTCTGCTCCCACTGGTGTCCCCGGCCGGATTCGTCAGTGACTTCTATCCATTCGCCGGGAAAAGATTTTCGCTGCCAGTGTCGCCATTGTTCTTCACGGATCTCGTCAACGGTGATGCTTTTCTCCGCGGCCTCCTGGGCCATGAGGATTTCGCGGTCCTGATTTTCGGCGGTCACGGTCTTTTCGACGTAGTCGCCGTATTCACCGGCGGGGCGGGTTTTGATGGTGAGAGTGCCGAGGTGGTTTTCGCCGACGAGACGATTATTTTTCAGCTCCTGAATCTCGGACATGCGGATGCGACGGCTTTCCATGGCGGACCGGAAAGTGGCCCGGTCGGCGTCCTTTTTGGTGTCGGTCTGGCCGTGCTGGTAGACATGGACGTCCATAGATAGATCGACCTTGATCGGCTCGGGTGTTGTCACATTTACGTCAAAAGGCTTCAGGCAGGAGACGAGCAGGGATGCCCCGAAGACAACGAGAAAGAGGCGCAGGATGCGTCCTGTAAAGCGTTCTGGATTGTCTCGGTAAGCTTCCATTACTGGTTTTCCGGCGGCGCGAGCGCTGCCGCGGCTGGATCGAGCGAGTCCTGAGGCGGAGTGGCTGCTCCGCTCACCTCGATGCGCGCGGCGGATTTTTGCTTTGGGTTTCTCTGATCATGTAAGTAAAAGTTCAGCTCCCGTGAGCCGTTGTCTCCCGCGAAGCGGAGGCTCAGTTCACCGGCGCGGTCCTGAAAATAGAGGCTACCGGCCCCTTTGTCATAATCAAATCGTTTCAGGGCATTGAGGCTCAATTCGGCGAGGCTGCGTTTGAGGTTGTTCCAATCGGCCGGAAGCTCTTCGAGGATGGGTTCGAGCTTGGTGATGTCGAACCACCCGGGTGTCGTGGTTTGGAATTCCCCGGTCGTTTCTCCGACGACTTTGTCGCGACCTTCGGTGACGACTTTGAGAGAGACCCGGCCCTCCATGAGAAAAGAGTCGGGAACGAGCACTTTGGTGAGCGGCCCGGTGTCCATCTCGGTCCCGGCGACCCAGGCGTCCCATTTCCCGGAATCGCTCAGGTAAAAATTAAACTGGCCCTCGGCGTAGCCGTCGTAGGAGGCCCCGCCGAACTTCCCGTAGACGCCGTCAGAGTCGAAGGTCACGGTGATGTAGAGATCCTCGGCCTGATGGTCTTTCCACACGGCCCGTTTTAATTTGAAGGTCTGGACGAGGTTGTTGTCGACCTCCTGCACCGGCACGTTGAACTGCACCTCGCCGGTGAGTCCGTAGAGGTCGACTTTGTAATCGGGAAAGCGGTAGACGTGATCCTCGTCGGGGATGGTCAGTTTCAGCTCGATGTTCCCGCCCGACATGCTCGTGGTGGCGTCGAAGGGAAAGGGGACGATGCCGATAGGGATGCCGGTCGGGGCGATCACGATCTTGCCGGCGGTGGCGTTGATCGTCTTGATGACCCAGTCGGGTTTCACGGCGGTATCGGTGTCCGATGCGAAGCCGACGCTGGCCCCTTCGTTCTGTTCGCGGAAGTTGCGCTGGTAGTCGATCCACCAGAAGAGACCCTGGCCAACGTGGAGCGAGGGACTAATGAGGTCGATCTTTTCGATCTCCTGCCGGGCGAGTCCGGCGAGGGAGAACTCGACGAAGATGGTGGGGAGGAGAGCGACGGTGATGAAAGAGTTGTAGGGATCTTTAATCTCGATCCCGGCGAGCTCGATCTTCTGGAGTTTTTCCTCCGCGAGAAGACCGTCGAGGGAAAGCGGTACGTCGGTGAGCCGAGTCTCGATGGCAAAGCGCAGCCCCTCGACCTGGGGAACGAGGGCTTCGAACTGCACCTGACTCTGTGTGATCTCGACTTCTTCGATGAACCATGCGGGAGGCTTGCCTGCGCTCTCTGCCTGCGGAGGCGGTGCCGCCCGGGGAGCGGGCACGGGGGGAAGCTTGCCTTCAGCCTCTTCTTCTTTGCCCGCTTCGGTGATGGATTTGAGTCCTTCGCCAACGGTGAGGACGGCACCTGTCATTTTGAGTTTGCCGATGCGGCGGTCCTGCTGGAGTTGGTCGGCGGTGAAGTCGACCTCGATTTTTTTCACCGAAAAAACGTCACCTTCCTTGAGCGGGCCGATCGCGAGGGGGGCGAGGGCCGCCGGAAAAAGGGCGGGGGGAGCAGGCGGTCCGGTCACTTCGATGAGCCGCGGGTGATTGCGGACCTGGAAGTCGTCGAGACGGAGGTGGTAGGAGTAAGGGGTTCCTCCGTCAGCGTGACCGCTCTGCAGGGCAAAGTCCGAGTAGATCTTCGGCACGCGCCCTACCGCGAAGCTGGAGTCCGCCACGAGTCGTCCGCCGGTGACGTCAAGGCGGGTGACTTTGTAGACGGGGCGGCTGACGGGACCCGGTAGATCGGTTTGGGGGATCCCGGGTGAGGTGACGGCATCGTGCCAGGCACCGAGCGTCTCGTCGGTGAAATGAATCTGAGGCCCCCTAACGATAAGGCGATCGATGAGCCCATTTTTTTGAAAATCGGACCATTTTCCGGTTAGGTCAGCATACTCGAGGGCGAGGAGTGGTTCGTCGAGGGTGGACGCGGCAGGGGCGCGCATTTTGGCCTGCTCGAGGGTGACGGTTTGGATGCCCCCAGATTGCAAGCCCTCACTGCCGAACTCGAGATCCTCGAGTCCGGCCTCGATTCGGGATTCGAAATACGGGGCTGCATTTCCTCGGACAGAGAGATTCCGGACAAGAATCGTGCCGTCACTGAGGGTTAATTTCTCTATGGTCCAGGGGGCTTCGGGGGGTGTCGCGAGGCCGGGATCGAGTTTCTCTTTTCCGCTGCGGAAGCGGCCGAGGGAGGCGTCGCTGACAATCACGTCGAGCCCGTCGAAATGGACGGCGGAGAGGGTGCGGTCGTGGACGAGGTGCCCGAGATCATCGACCGAGAGGCGGATGCGTTCGGTCGAGAGCAGTTGTGAGGTGCCTGCGCCGAGGGCGAGCTGGTTCAAGTGGAGAGAGAGAGGGGCCGCGCTCATCCATCGGCCTTCGCGGAAGGAGAGATTCTGAAACGCAAAAGTTGTGGAAAAGGAAAGATCAGGAAAGGAGGGGCTGCCATCGCTTCCGTTGAAGCCCGTCACTTCGATCGAGCCGCCATCGATACGCAGCGCCTCGAGGACGAGTTCGGGGAGGCCTTTCGCGGTAGCGTCGGTAGCAGCGGAGTCGGGTTTCAACCCCGTCGGGTCGGTGACCTGACCCGGTTGGGTGGCGGGTTCGTTGGGCGCGCGGACGTCGGGAAGGAGCGCGGGAGTGATCCGCAACTGCGGATTGAGAAGGTGCAGGGAACTGAGGTGAAGATGCGAGAGGTCGTGCCGAACTCTGGCGGAGGCGATGAGGCGCGCGATGTGGCCGCTTTCCCCCTTATCGCCAATGAGGACGTTCGTCAGGCGCAGGTCGATGCTCTCGCGGCTGAGTCCGGACTCATCGAAGTGAAGGCCGGCGGTGCGTAAGTGCCAGTCGGCCTCGAGTCGCGGGAGACCGTCGAGGTCGAGGGTGAGGCGGCTGTCGCTAATGGTGAAGGAGTCGGTGAAAAAGGAGAGGCTGCCTAGGTTAAAGGGGGCGGCGGCTTCGCCGGTTTCACCGTGAGCGGGAGGCGGTGTCGCGAGGGCGGTGAGGATCTCGTCGTCGAGCGTGATCGCCGCGCCCCGCAGGACGATGGTGCGGAGTTTTCGGATTTCGCGCAGTTCGCCGAAACGGTAGGTGATGCCCGTCTCGGGGATGGAGGCGAGGATCGCGTCATCGGGCGCGCCCCTGGGTGTGAGGCGCAGATCGGTGATGCGGACTTCGCCGAGGCGATGAATCTCGATTTCCCCGACGCTGACGCGGAAGGGTTCCACCAGCACGGCGAGTGTCCGGTTCACAATGCGGGCGCGATTGAGGTAGGCGATCGAGGAAATAATGGCGACGAGGAGGAGGATTCCCGCGATGACGATGGCCGAGAGTCCGACGAAACGCACGAGCCACCGGAGGATTCCGCGCGGCGACCGACGGATCTTTTTCGTGCTTTCGACTGGTCTTTCCTCTGCCACGGTCAGCAAATATAGCCGCGGGTTCCACGGAACGCGAACAGGGAGACGGGTGCCAATCAACTCATGAGAACGAAAAACATCACCGCAGGCCAGGCTAAACCGTTTGTCTCTCAGCGGCTCGAGCTTTTTAAAGCGAGCGAGCGAGGGGCTTCTCAACTTTTTTCGCTCTTCTCAGGAAACCGACCCACCTTCCAAACCCTACTCTCGTAGGGCTTGGAAGGTGGTCGGGACGACAGGATTTGAACCTGCGACCCCTACACCCCCAGTGTAGTGCGCTACCAGGCTGCGCCACGTCCCGTTCCTTCGGCGGACCGGAATCCGCAGAGCGGACAGTGTGAACGAAAAAACGGGTTCCGCAAGTGGCTTGTCTTTTAAAAAATCGGATAAGCGTCCACAAGTTGTTTCGACTCGCATGAATATTGTGTCATGCTGGTCAGCTCATGGAAGCGAAGAGGATCAAAACAGCGGTCATTGGCGCGAGCGGATACACGGGGCAGGAGTTGCTCCGGCTCCTTGCGATGCACCCTGCCGTGGAGCTGGTCGCGGTGACTTCCCGCCAGGAGGCGGGCCGCGCGCTCGTCTCGGTCTTCCCCCGTCTCGGCGGGGCGCCCTCGGTCGCGGGCCTGTCCTTTATCGATCCTGACCTGGACGCCGTCGTGGCGACGGGGGCGTCGGTTGCTTTTCTTGCGCTGCCGCACGGGGTCGCTTCGGAGTTTGCGATTCCATTGCTCGAGCGCGGGGTGCGGGTGATCGATCTCAGTGCCGACTTTCGGCTCCGCAGTGCCGCGGTCTACGAAGAGTTCTACGGACAGGTGCATCCGGCTCCGGCGCTCCTCGACGAGGCGGTCTATGGCCTGCCCGAGTTTTATCGTGACGAGATCGCCGCGGCGAAGCTCGTGGCCTCGCCGGGATGTTATCCGACGAGTGTCCTCGTGCCGCTCGTCCCTTTGTTGAAAAAGGGGATCGTGAAGCCTCACGGCATCGCCGTCTCGAGTCTCTCGGGCGTGAGCGGAGCGGGAAAAAAGGCCGAGGTCAGCCTGCTCTTTGCCGAGGTCAATGAGAGCCTGCGGGCCTACGGAGCACCGAAGCACCGTCACCTCAGCGAGATCGAGCAGGAGCTCTCCTTCGCCGCCGGGAGGGGGGTGACGATCTCTTTTGTGCCGCATCTCATGCCGGTGAACGCGGGCATCGTGACGACGATCTTCTGCGAGCCCGACGGGGATTTGAGCGATCTGTCAGGTCGCATCGCTGTGGCGATGGAGGAATGTTATGGAGAAAGTCCCTTTGTCCGAATTCTCGGCGAAGGCGGTTTTGCCGATACGAAGAATGTGGTGCGGACGAATTTCGTGGACGTGGGGTGGGTGATCGACAAGAGGGCGGGTCGTCTCATCCTTTCCAGTGCCGAGGATAATCTCGGCAAGGGTGCCGGCAGTCAGGCCATTCAGAGTTTTAATCTCATGAATGGCCTTCCCGAGACTTGCGGTCTGCTGAATTTCTGATATTTCCATTCCCCTGTCCATAGATGAGTAGAAAAGTAAAAGTGATCGAAGGAGGCATCTGCGCGCCCAAGGGGTTCCAGGCCGCGGCGATGAGCTGCGGCATCAAGAATCCGGCAGTGGAGCGTCTCGATCTTGCCCTCATTTACTCTCCGTTCCCTACGGTGGGGGCGGCGGTCTACACGCAGAATCAGGTTTGCGCCGCGCCGGTGCGTCTCTCTTCGAGCAATCTCAAGTCCGCCGAGCCGCGGGCGATCATCGTCAACAGCGGCAATGCGAATGCCTGCACCGGTCATGCGGGGATGGTCAATGCCAGGGCGATGTCGACGGCGACGGCCAAGGCGCTTGGGTTAAAGCAGCGCGAGATCCAGGTCTGCTCGACGGGGATCATCGGGGTGCAGATGCCGATCGAGCGCATCGAGCCGCGCATTTCGGAGTTGGCTTCTTTGTTAGGGACGGATGGCGGCCCCGCGGCCCGCGCGATCATGACGAGTGACACGCAGGAGAAAAGCATCGCGGTTTCGGTGAAGATCGGAGAGGTGAAAGTGCGGATCGGGGCGATCGCCAAAGGCGCGGGGATGATCAATCCCCACATGGCCACGATGCTGTGTTTTGTCACGACGGATGCGGCTATTTCCAAAGCGGAAATCACGGCCGCGACCCGCGAGGCGGTCGATTGCTCTTTCAACCGCATCACCGTGGACGGCGACATGAGCACGAATGACACGGTCATCGTGATGGCGAACCATCAGGCCAGGAACAAGCCGATCACGCGCGGGGGCGAGGGCAGTGCCGAGTTCCGCGCTGCTCTCAACGAAGTGATGCTCATCCTCGCGAAGCGTATCGTCGCCGACGGCGAGCGGGTCACGAAGCTCGTCGAAGTGACGGTGCGGGGAGCTGCCTCGAACCTCGATGCTGAGCGTGTCGCCCGTGCCGTCGCGAACTCGAAGCTGGTGAAGTGCTCGTGGAACGGCAACGACCCGAACTGGGGCCGCATCATCCACGCGGTCGGCTACTCCTGCGCCCGGGTGAAAGAGGAGATGGTCAATATTCATCTCAACGGCGTCCTCGCGGCGCAGAATGGTCTCGCGGCGTCCACGGCGATCGAGAAACTTTCCGAAGCGGTGAGCGGGCCCGAGTTCACCGTCGGGATCGATCTCAATATCGGCAAAGGGGAGTTCACCGTCTACACGTCGGATCTCTCTCCCGAGTATGTCCTCTTCAATCGTGAGGAATACTCTTTGAATCGCAAAAAATGAGCCTCGCCGGCTCCGCCCGGTCTGACCCTCTCTCGGCCTGAAAAGGACATTCTCCCCTTGCCCGGCAGGGGAATTCGACGATTCTTTACGCCCTCCGTTTTCAATGGCCTCTATTTTTCAGCAGCAGATCGAGAAAGCCGCCGTCCTGGTCGAGGCCCTGCCCTACCTGCAACACTTTCGCGGGCAGACTTTTCTGATCAAGGTGGGGGGCAGCGCGATGGACGATCCCGATCTCGTGCGCCGGCTCCTGCGTGATGTCGTTTTCATGGAAGTGGCGGGGATCAACCCTGTCCTCGTGCACGGTGGCGGGAAGGCGATCTCGGCCGCGATGAAAGAATCAGGTCTGCCCGCGGAATTCATCGGCGGGCTGCGGGTCACCACGGACGAGGCGATGGAGCTGGTCGAGCATACTCTCAGTCGCGAGATCAATCCCGGTCTCGTCAAAGGGATCGAGAGTTTCGGCGGTCGCGCCATCGGCGTTCCGGGGAACGACGCCCTCATCGGCGAGCGTATCAACGGATGGTCGAAGGACGAGAATCGTGAGGTCAGTCTCGGTCGGGTCGGCCGTGTTGTCGGCTTCGACACCTCCATCATCCGCGCCGCGATCACGAGCGAGATCGTCCCTGTGATCTCTCCGATCGCCTCGGAGGTCGGGACAAAGCTGAGCCTCAATGTCAACGCCGACCTCGCCGCGAGCGCGCTCGCGGCCGAGCTCAAGGCGAGTAAGCTGGTTTATCTTAGTGACGTGTTAGGTCTGATGAAAGATCCCTCGGACGAGAGCACTTTGATTCATTCGCTGAAGGCGGACGAGGTCGAGGGACTTATCGCCGACGGCACCATCAGCGGCGGCATGATCCCGAAGGTGCGGTCCTCGGTCGAGGCGCTCAATGCGGGCGTGGGCAAGGTCCACATGATTGACGGTCGCATTTCGCATTCGCTCCTGCTCGAGATTTTCACTCAGGAGGGGATCGGCACGGAGATCGTAAAATGAAAGAGCTGCGCCCGACTACCGCTGAACTCATGGACCAGTATGTGCTTGGTAACTACGGGCGTTTTCCGATCGCTTTTTCGCGGGGGGCAGGATCGTACCTCTGGTCCGAAGAGGGACGGCGCTATCTCGATTTTTCCTCGGGCGTCGCGGTCTGCGCGCTCGGTCACAGTCCCGCAGTGATGCAGGACTCGCTGCGTGAGCAGTCCGCGAAGCTGATCCATTGTTCGAACCTCTACCTCATCCGCGAGCAGGCTGAACTGGCCCGCTTTGTCGTCGAGACGATGATGGAGATCCCCGGGAAGGTCTTTTTCTGCAACAGTGGAGCTGAGGCCAACGACGGACTCATCAAACTCGCGCGGAAGCGTGCACGCGACAAGTATGGCGCGGCGGCAGGGAAAAACGAGGTCATCACCTGCCAGCAGTCTTTTCACGGACGCACCCTCGGCGGGATCGCCGCAACGGGGCAGCCCAAGGTGAAGCTCGGGTTTGATCCGATGCTGCCCGGCTTTCTCCATGTGCCCTTCAATGATGTCGCCGCTCTCCGCGAGGCGGTCACGGACAAGACCTGCGCGATTCTTTTCGAACCGGTCCAGGGCGAGGGCGGGATCAACACCGCGACTCCTGAATATTTTGCCGCTGCTGCGGCGCTGCGGGACGAGTTCGACCTGCTCCTGATGTTCGACGAAGTGCAGTGTGGATCGGGCCGGACGGGTGACTGGTGCGGATGGCGCACCGTCCTCGAGGGCACCGGTGTTGTCGTCGAACCCGACGCGGTGAGCTGGGCCAAGGGATTTGCGGGCGGTTTCCCGATGGGATCGTTCTGGGTGAGCGACGCGCATGCCGGCGCGCTGGGTCCCGGCACGCACGGATCGACCTTTGGCGGCACGCCGCTGGCCTGCGCCGTGGCCATGGCCGTGCTTGGCGAGATCGAGTCGGCCGGAGTGCTGGAGAACGTGAAAGTGATGAACGCGCGCATCCACGAAGGCGTCGCGAAGTGGGATTTCCCCGTCATCCGCGAGCTGCGCGGGGTCGGGCTGCTGCTCGGCTTTGTCCTCGACACGGAGAGGATGAACGGGGTCGATGGATTTCTTGAGTCCGGCAAGACGCCGAGTCTCTTTGTCGTGAATCGGGCGAGAGAGGCGGGGCTTCTCACGGTGCCCGCAGGGGATAATGTGGTGCGCTGGCTGCCGCCGCTGAATGTCTCCGGCGAAGAAGTGGACGAGGCGCTCGCTCTTTTTGAGAGTGTCCTCGCCGGTATGTCAGTGAAGTAGCCCCCAGTCAGGACGTGATGAAAGATCTCCTCGGAATCGAGCAACTAACAAAAGAAGAAATCCATGCCCTGATCGACCACGCCGTCGAGCTGAAGGCGAATCGCGGCCGCGACGAATCGGTCAAAGAGATCCTGAAAGGGGAGACCTGGGCGATGATCTTCACGAAATCATCAACGCGGACCCGCGTCAGCTTCGAAGTGGGGCTCAACGAGCTTGGGGCGACGGCGCTTTTTCTCAATGCGAACGACATCCAGCTCGGGCGGGGAGAGCCGATCAAAGACACCGCCCGCGTCCTCGGCCGCATGGTCCACGGGGCCATCATCCGCACCTTTGCGCAGCAGGATGTCGTGGATTTCGCCGAGCACGGAAAGATCCCGACGATCAACGCCCTCACCGACGAGGAGCACCCCTGCCAGATCCTCGCCGACCTTCTCACGATCCGTGAACGGCTCGGCGGATGGGACGGGAAAAAAGTCGTCTTTTTCGGCGACGGCGACTGCAACATGGGTCGCTCGTGGGCCTGGGCGGCGAAGCGACTCGGCTTCGAGCTCGTCATCGCGGCGCCGAAGGCCTTTCAGCCTGATGCGGCGTTCATGAGCCGCCTCGGTGAGGCACCCGTGACCCTGACCGAAGATGTCATCGCGGCCTCGATCGGGGCTGACGTTCTCTACACCGACACCTGGGTGAGCATGGGCCGCGAGGCAGAGGCCGCTGAGCGTCTCGAGGTGCTCGCGCCCTTCCAGATCAATGCGAAGCTCGTCAATCTCGCGAAAAAGGGGGCGATCGTGCAGCATTGTCTGCCCGCCTACCGCGACAAGGAGATCACCGAAGAGGTCTTCGAAGCGCGGGCCGACGAGATTTTCCAGCAGGCCGAAAACCGGCTTCACGCGCAGAAGGCGATCCTCATTGCGCTGGCTCGGGGCCGGTGAGCGACGATAGGCGGTCGT
>JANQVJ010000038.1:41857-76000 GCA_030730365.1 Verrucomicrobiales bacterium | reverse complement strand
GTATAAAAAAGTTGAAACGCCCCAACAAATGAGGCCGACGAGAATCGCTGCTTTTCGTGGGGACAATTCCTCGAACCCGCACCAAAGGCGCGTCAATCTCGACGATTTGTCTAATCTATTGATGGTATTCAAAGTC
Source organism: Verrucomicrobiales bacterium (assembly GCA_030730365.1). Classification (GTDB taxonomy): domain Bacteria; phylum Verrucomicrobiota; class Verrucomicrobiia; order Verrucomicrobiales; family DEV007; genus Arctic95D-9. The sequence goes on along the minus strand of JANQVJ010000038.1, from coordinate 75,864 downwards.
ATCTTCGTTTGGGGTGACCTGCGAGTGACGCTGTCGATAATCCCCCCGACTGAAATATTTCTCCAGCCAGAATGGCACGGGATTAAGGGCATCGTTCGGAGTGGATCGGGTGACGCCCAACCTCGCGCGAAGCGTGGTAGGGACGGTTCGATGAACCGTCCGCTCTTGGATACTCAAGGCGGACGTCCCGGCGGTGCGTCCCTACCGCGGAACCTGGAATTATTCCTCCAGAGCCTCCTGTCAGAACGGTCTCTTGCGCGTTCCGGGAACGGTCCCGGAGACCTGTTCTGCGGAAAAAATCTCGTACTAAAGACTAAGTCATCCGATAACTCCCGTCCAGGATAGCGCTCCACCAGGTTTCGTTTTCAAGATACCAGCGAACGGTTTTCTCCATCGTATCGATCGGTTTGAGGTTGGGCTCCCAGCCGAGTTCCTCTTTGATCTTTGACGCATCGACGGCGTAGCGGAGATCGTGGCCGGGGCGGTCAGTGACGAAGGTGATCTGCGCCTCATAGGAGCGACGGTCCTCGCGGGGACGGAAGCGGTCGAGGAGGGAGCAGATGAGGCGGACGAGGTCGATGTTTCTCAGTTCGTTGTTGCCTCCGATGTTGTAGGTGGCACCGATGTCGCCATGCTCGACGACGGTGAGGAGGGCGCGGGCGTGGTCTTCGACAAAGAGCCAGTCGCGAATGTTTTCTCCTGCCCCGTAGACGGGAATGGGTTTGTCGGCGATGGCGTTGAGAATGACGACGGGGATCAGTTTTTCGGGAAATTGCCAGGGGCCGTAGTTGTTCGAGCAGTTCGTCACAATGGTGGGGAGGCCATAGGTGTCGTGCCAGGCGCGGACGAGGTGGTCGGATGAGGCCTTGCTCGCAGAATAGGGAGAGTGAGGCGCGTAGGGACTGGTCTCGGTGAAGGATCCGACCGGGCCGAGGGACCCGTAGACCTCGTCGGTGGAGACGTGGAGGAAGCGGGGGGGCGGGGGACACGATTCAGGATTCACGGGTGGGGAGACTAAAGCGTGTCTCCCGGAGGCCCAGTGTTTCCGGGCGGCTTCGAGCAGGGTGTAGGTGCCGAGGATGTTGGTCTGGATAAAGTCGCCGGGGGCGTCGATGGAGCGGTCGACGTGGGACTCAGCCGCAAGGTGCATCACGGCATCGGGCCGGAACGCGGCGAAGGCTGACTGCATACGCGGAGCATCGCAGATGTCGGCCTGCAGGAAATGGTGGGAGGGATGATCCATGACATCGTCGAGGGAGGAAAGGTTCCCCGCATAGGTGAGCTTGTCGATCGTGAGCACTTCGTGGCCCCGGTCGATCAGGAGTCGCACTAAGTTCGAGCCGATGAACCCGGCTCCTCCGGTAACTAGAAGTTTCATTTTTGGTGTTTAGTTGAGGTGACGGCTTTAGCCGCGTAATTTGTTATCCTCGACACTTCGTCCTAACAGCTAACAGCTAACATCCCCCGCCTCAACGATATGCCGCATGTTTTCCCCGAGGTATTGGTAGATTTGGGTTTTCCCCATGAATTGTTCGGCGAGAGTGAATGCTTCGAGGATGGAGCAGGAGTTGGCGCGGCCGTCGCCGATGTTGTAGACCTCGCCCGGTCTGGGAGCGGCGATAAACGCTTCGATAAAGGAGGCGACCTCGTGTCAGTGGATCTTGTCCCGGACTTGCTTGCCGCCGTAGCCGAAGACTTTGTATTCGCGTCCTTCGAGCTTACACTTCACGAGGTAACTGAGGAAGCCGTGGAGTTCGACGCCGCTGTGGTTGGGCCCGGTGAGGCATCCGCCGCGGAGGTAGCAGGTGGGAAGTCCGAAGGAGCTAAGAACAGCGCCTCCGGAGCGGCGCGCTAAGCCTTTCCGATCGCTTTGACCTGGAAGCCGATTTCGCGGAGCGCGGCATGATCGAGAATGTTCCTCCCGTCGAAGACCCAGGCGGGTTTTACCATGGTGGCGAAGGCGGCTTCGAAGTCGATCGTTTTGAATTCGTCCCATTCGGTGAGGACGAGGAGGGCGTTGGCTCCGGCGAGGGCTTCAGCGGCGCTGGAACAGATTTGGAGACGCGGTTCATCTGCGGCGAGTCCGAGGTCGGTGGAGATCTTGGCGTGCTCCACCTTGGGATCGTAAATGGCGAGGACGGCCTGTTCTTCGATGAGTTGGCGGCACACGTCGATGGCGGGGGATTCACGGGTGTCGTTGGTGTCCTTTTTGAAGGCAAAGCCGAGGATGGCGATGCGTTTGCCGCTGACGGTGTTGTAGAAGGCCTGCACGACGCCATCAGCGAAGCGGCGCTTCTGCCACTGGTTCATGGTGATGACGGATTCCCAGTAGTCGGCGACCTGGGGAAGGCCGAAGTGGCCGCAGAGATAGACGAGATTAAAAACGTCTTTCTGGAAGCAGGAGCCGCCGAAACCGACCGAGGCCTTGAGGAATTTGGCTCCGATGCGGGTGTCGGTGCCGATGGCGTGCGCCACTTCGTTGACGTCGGCTCCGGTCGCTTCGCAGAGGGCGGAGATGCTGTTGATGGAGGAAACCCGCTGGGCGAGGAAGGCATTGGCGACGAGTTTGGCAAGCTCGGATGACCAGAGGTTGGTCTTGAGAATGCGCTCTTCGGGGACCCAGGTCGCGTAGATCGCGGCAAGCCGGTCTATCGCGGCGCGACCACCGGCAGTAGTGTCGCCGCCGATAAGAATACGGTCGGGGTTCTGAAGATCGGCGACGGCGGTTCCTTCGGCGAGGAACTCGGGGTTGGAAAGGACTTCGTGATGATGAGGGGTCGCGCTGGTCTCGAGGATAGCCCGGATGGCCTCGGCGGTGCGCACGGGGATGGTGCTCTTTTCGACAATGATCTTGGGCCCTTCGGCGTAGGTGGCGATGTCGCGGGCGACGGATTCGATAAAACGGAGATCGGCGGCACGGTGGGCACCGAGTCCGTAGGTCTTCGTAGGCGTGTTGACGCTAACGAAGATGATGTCGGCTCGGCTGATCGCGGCGGGAATATCGGTGGAGAAGGAGAGATTTTTTCCCCGCGTTCCCCTGACCAGCTCGTCGAGTCCCGGTTCATAGATGGGAAGTTGATTAGAATTCCAGGCGGCGATGCGGGCGCTGTTGATATCAACGACCTCGACGTGAATGTCGGGGCATTTCGCAGCGATCATCGCCATGGTGGGACCGCCGACGTAGCCGGCTCCGATGCAGCAGATGTGGGTCATAGGAAAATGGGGAGTAGCAGGTAGTCAGTAGTCAGTAGCAAGGAGCGTGGTCGGCTCAGCATTTCCGAAAATACTCGATCGCCCGATCGAGTCCTTCATCAAGAGCGACTTTCGGTTCCCACCCGAGAGCGGTGCGGGCGAGGGTGATGTCGGGCTGGCGCTGGAGAGGGTCGTCGCCGGGGAGGTCGCGGAAGGTGAGGCCGGATGAGCCCCCGACTTTGGAGAGGATTTTTTTGGCGAGTTCGAGCATGGTGAATTCGCCGGGATTGCCGAGGTTGACGGGGCCAGTGAGATCGGGGGCGTTCATGAGCCGTACAAACCCCTCAATAAGATCATCGACGTAGCAGAATGAGCGCGTCTGAGTGCCGTCGCCATAGATGGTAAGATCCTCTCCGCGGAGAGCCTGCATGATGAAGTTGGAGACGACGCGGCCGTCATCGGGCAGCATGCGGGGGCCGTAGGTGTTGAAGATACGGGCGATGCGGATATCGACGCGGTTTTGCCGATGGTAATCAAAAAAGAGGGTCTCGGCGCAACGTTTGCCTTCGTCGTAGCAGGCGCGGATGCCGATGGGATTGACGCTGCCTTTGTAAGACTCGGGCTGCGGGTGGATCTCGGGATCACCGTAGACCTCGGAGGTGGAAGCCTGGAAGACGCGGGCGCCGATGCGTTTGGCGAGACCGAGGCAGTGGATCGCGCCCATGACCGAGGTCTTCGTGGTCTTGATGGGGTTGTGTTGGTAGTGCGGCGGCGAGGCGGGGCAGGCGAGGTTGTAGATCTGATCGACTTCGAATTTAAACGGGTCGGTGACATCGTGCCGAACGAGCTCGAAGTAGGGATTCTCGAGGAGGTGGGCGATGTTTTGCTTGCGTCCGGTATAGAAGTTGTCGAGGCAAATGACCTCATTCCCCTCGTTGAGGAGACGTTCACAAAGATGAGAACCGAGAAATCCGGCTCCGCCGGTGATGAGAATACGCATGGGGAAAGTCTTTTGTGATTAATGCCTGGTGCTTGACCTCGCCGCACACCGTCTATTCTCTTCGCGTATTTGTTCTTTTTTCCCGGCAGGGGGACTTAAGTTTCTGTCGATGGGCGTGGCCCGGAGCGGAGGATACGGAAAGAATGAACCACGAATGGAACGAATGAAACGAATTTTTCAAAGGGAGGTTCCTCTGCGTTTCCCTCCTCAACGCCTGAAAGGCTGAAAGCTTCGGGCTCAAATCCCAACGCGTCGCAACAAAAACACCGCCACAAGTGGCGGTGTTATTTTTGGCGACCCGTACGGGATTCGAACCCGTATTACCGCCGTGAAAGGGCGGTGTCCTAACCCTTAGACGAACGGGTCACTTATTATCAAGCGTTGCGCTAGGGGAGCGGGAATATGAGGGCATTCGGGTCAGAAGCAAACGGAAATTACGGGAGATTTTCGGTGGACGCCTGCGGCGGCCCCGCCAAAGTGCGGCATGTCTCTTCTGATCGACCTTCTCTGGCTCGCGGCAGGTCTCGTCGCCCTGTATTTCGGAGCAGAATGGCTCGTGAACGGCGCGGCTTCGCTCGCGATGCGCTATGGCATCTCGCCGCTGGTGGTGGGGCTCACGGTCGTGGCTTTCGGCACGAGCGCCCCGGAACTGTTCGTCAGTATTGGTTTTAATGCGCGGGGCCTCCCCGACATGGCGCTGGGGAATGTGATCGGGTCAAATATCTGCAATATCGGCCTCGTCCTGGGGGTGAGCGCTTTTATCTGCGTGCTCCAGGTGAAGTCAGCGCTGCTCCTGCGGGATTTACCCATTCTCCTGATTTCGACGGTGGTTTTCTCGGCGATGCTCTGGAACGGCGTCATCGGGCGGGGGGAGGGGATCGCTCTTTTTACAGGAATTCTCGCCTACACGATTTTCCAGCTGGTCCTCGCGAAGAAGGAGAAAAATCCCGAGGTCCTTGCGGAGTTCATTGAGGAGTATGATCCGGCGGCGGCTAACGAAAAGGCAGTCTGGAAGCTCGTCGTCGCTATCCTGGGCGGTCTCGTGGCGCTCTATTTCGGCGCGCTGTGGCTGGAAAAGGGCGGAGTCAGTCTGGCGAGGACTTTCGGTGTGCCCGAGGCGGTGATTTCTCTGACGCTGATCGCTTTCAGTACTTCAGTGCCGGAACTGGCAACGTCGATCGTGGCTTCACTTAAGAAGGAGGGCGACATCATCACGGGAAACATCATCGGGTCGTGTATTTTTAACCTGCTCTGCGTCATCGGCGCGACTGCGATGCTGGGTCCGATCGCGGCCGTGCAGATCGAGATAGTGGACCTCTATGTGATGATCGCGATGACCGTCCTGCTCATCCCGGTAATGGGGGTGAAACGCCGCATCAGCCGATGGGAAGGCTCGATGCTCCTGGCTTGTTATGCGGGCTACACGATCTTTCTCTGGTTCGACCGGGTCGCCGCATGAGACACGGGTCACAAGACCGTTAGCTAAAAGCTAACAGCTAAGAAAGAACTTCGTTCAAATCATCCCCAGCTTCATCTTGCCTTCTTCAGTGATCATTTCCTGATTCCAGACCGGGTCCCAGACGATGTCGACGCGGGCGTCGGAGATGCCGTCGAGCATGAGGATCTTGGACTGAGCGTCGGCGGCGATGGTCGGGCCCATGCCGCAGCCGGGGGCGGTGAGGGTCATTTTGATTTCGACGTTGGTCGCGCCTTCCTCTTTTTTGACCTGGCAGTCATAGACGAGGCCGAGATCGACGATGTTCACGGGGATCTCGGGATCGTAGACGAGCTTGAGCTGCTCCCAGATGGCGCCTTCGACGTCGCCCGAGGCGATCGCTTCGCTGGCGGCGGAAAGTTTGCTCTTCTCGGCTTCAAGATCGATCCCGAGGGCGTCGGCGTTCTCGGACTTGATCCGGGCGAGGCCGAAGTTCGTGGCCACGGTGTAAGTGCCGCCGAGCGCCTGGGTGATCATGACCTTGGTGCCGATGGGCAGGTCGATTTTGTCTCCGCTCGGGATCTGGATGGCTTCGACGTCGCGGGAGAGAGTGATTTCGTTCATGGGTGGCTTCGGTTTTAAGTTACAGGTTTTAAGTTTTAGGTTTCAGGACCGGGTCACTGAGCGTGTTTCAGGCGACCTGAGGTCGTCGAACTGAGGTCGGTTACAATTTGATCACCTTCAGTTTGCCGGAGCGGAGGGCAGGTTGCTGCATGTCGCCGAGGAGAGTGTTGGTGTTGGTGTTGGTGTTGGTGTTGGTGTTGGAGGCCGGCGCGGGGCTGGACTCTGCAGCGGTGGTATCGCGGTCGTCGCGGAGGGCGTCGCGAAGGGCTCCCTCGACCATGTCGCCGCAGTGGAGTTTCATCGGGGGGAGGGGGCCAAGCGGTTTCGAAAGGTCAGCGGACTTCATCTCGCGGGCCTCGGCCACGGTTTTCCCTTTGAGCATCTCGGTGGCGAGGCTGGCCACGGCGATGGCGGTCTGGCACCCGAAGCTTTGGAAGGAAGCCCGATCGATGATCTTTTTGCCGTCTTTTTCGGTGAATTTCAGCCACATCCGCACCATGTCGCCGCATTCCGGATTGCCGACGGTCCCGACGGCGTCGGCATCGGCCATTTCCCCCATGTTCTGCGGGTTGGCGATGGCGGTCTGGAGTTTGTCTTCGAAATCGCTCATGAGGGGCAGCGGTGCTGCCGTAAAAGGTGAAAGGTGGGAAGGTAAAAGGTGGGACGGGAAAGCGGTAGGAAGCTTACTTTAGTCTTCGAACTCGAGTTTGTAGCGGGGCAGGTCGGTGTCGGCTTCGGCGGCGTAGGCGTCGAGGCCGCCGCGGAGGGCGCGGGTGTTTTTAAACCCGTGCCCGATGAGGTAGGCGGCGGCGTCGAGGGTGCGGTCGCCAGTATGATCGTAGAGAACGATGAGTCGGTCTTTGGCCTCGGTCCCGAAAATATACTGGAGGAGGTCGTTGCTGAACATTTCCGAGCCCGGGAGGGCGACGGCCTCGTGCTCTTCGCGGGTGCGGAGGTCAAGGAGACGGGGCGGCGGGGTTTGCGTGAGGGCTTCGCGGAGCTCGATCGGCTCGATGAGAATGCCCTGATCGCTCTCGTGGGCGGTGAGGATATGCTCGACGACCTCGGCCACGGGGAGATCTTCGTTGCGGGCGCAAACGGCGGCGAGGGTTTCGCTGTTGTCGTAGCTGCAGCTTTTGCATCCGCCGATGTGGTAGCGGGCAAAAAGAGCGCGTTTCGCCCCGGGGAAGCGTTCGAGGACCTCGCCCATGGTGATGCTGCCGTCGATTTCAGGGTGTGTTGCGGTCTCTGCCATGGGGAAATATGAACTCTTACACACGGAATGACATTTGAAATTTGAACTTTGCCAATTGAACGGGAACTTGGGCGCATGAAACGACACGTCCCCGGTCCCTGGAGTGATCCTCAGGTTTACCTGCTGCCTAATCTGATGACAGCCGGCAATCTCGCCTGCGGATTCAGTGCCGTGGTTACGATTTTTGCGGGGATGCAGGACGTCGGTGGCGGCACGAAGGACTTTCACCTCGCCATTTTCCTCATTCTCGCGGCTTGTTTCTTCGATGCCCTCGACGGTCGCCTCGCCCGGATGAAGGGGCAGGAGTCCATGTTCGGCCGCGAATTTGACTCGCTCGCGGACATCGTTTCCTTCGGAATCGCGCCGGCGCTGCTCGTGATGGACATCGTCATGAAGTCCTTTGACAACCGTCTCGGCTGGACCGTTGCCTTTATCTACCTGCTCTGTGGAGCGATGCGCCTGGCGCGATTCAACTGTCTCTCCCAGGCCGCCTCCGAGTCGAAACCCGAGGTAAAAGACCGTGACTTCGTCGGGTTCCCCATCCCTGCGGCGGCGGGATTGATCGCCTCGCTCACGATGTTCATGATCTGGCTGAACGAGGGGCAAAAGGACCTCGGTCCCTGGCGTTACGTCCTCCTCGTGCTGATGCTGCTGCTTTCTTTTATGATGCTGAGCGAGTTCCGCTACCCGAGCTTCAAGGCGATGAACTGGCGTGCGAAAAAGTCGCTCATCTGGCTTTTTGCTGCCGTCCTCGTGCTCGTCTGCGCGGTGAACTTCGTCGAATTTGTTCCGCTCATTATTTTTCTCTCTTACCTCATCTACGGACTCGTGCGTCCCTGGATCTCCCGGAAATGGCGGCGCGAGATCGAGGATGGACTTGACGACGAGATCCTCGAAGAGGAGCTCGCGGCAGGGCCTCTGAAGACGGAGGGACTTCCCGAGGAACCCTCGACTTGAGGAAAGCGCATCGTTGACCGCGGCGGACTCTGCCGTATGAATTGCCATGAGTTACGTCGAAGACCTGTTTTCACTGGAAGGAAAAACCGCAGTCGTTATCGGGGGGACGGGAGTCCTCTGCGGGGAGATGGCCCTCGGCCTCGCGCGGGCCGGAGCGACCGTCGCAATCGTCGGCCGCAGTGAGGAAAAAGGCGCGGAACGTCTCCGCGAGATCGATGCCGCAGGAGGTCGGGGCTTTTTTGTCCCCGCCGATGTCGCCTCGCGCGAATCGTTGAGCGAACTACTCGAGACCGTGCTAGCGAAGACGGGCCGGGTCGACATCCTTGTCAACGGGGCCGGAGTGAATTCGCCGACACCGGTCCTCGACATCACGGACGAAGAATTCACCCGCATCCTCGACATCAATCTCGGCGCGATCCTGCGCAGCTCGCAGATCTTCGGTCGCCACATGCTCGAGCAGGGCGGGGGATCTATCATCAATGTGGGTTCCATCTCCGGGCTCGGGCCGCTTAGTCGCGTCTTCACCTACTCGGCGAGCAAGGCGGCGGTGCACAACCTCTCGAGGAACCTCGCCCGCGAGTGGGCCGAGCGGAAGGTGCGGGTCAATACGATCGTCCCCGGCTTTTTCCCCGCCGAGCAAAATCGTAAGGTCCTCACCGAAGATCGTGTTGCGGCGATCCTGAATCATACTCCCGCAAAACGTTTCGGCGACGCGCACGAGCTCATCGGCGCGACTCTTCTGCTCGCCTCGGACAAGGCCGGATCGTTCATCACCGGGATCGAGATGATCGTCGATGGCGGATTCTCGGCGATGTCGATTTGAGGCGGTCGGCAGTGGGCTGAGATGGACTGCTCGATCTTGAAATCGTAGTAGTGATCTCCAGATCGCCCCGGCGTAAAATTCGCCCGCGTGCCCTTTTGCCCCTTTCACGAGGGTCAGGTCTGCGGGCTAACCGTGTTCACTAAGGCCGGAGATTTTTTTGAGCAAAGGCTTGCCCGGAATACAGAAAAAAGACAAATATTCTCCCTCGCTCGGGTGAATCGCTTGACTTATCTAAGAACTCTTTATAATCTTGTAAAACTGATAATTTAGATAAGAATGAGGACTTAACCCTCCTTTTCCGTTTTTCCATGAAGTGTCCCAAATGCCAGCGCCCGGTGGACCACGAAGCTGAGAGCTGCTATTCGTGCGGCTACAGCGAAGTGGTGGCGGCATCGACGTGCGGGAGCAATGTGGTCCTTCTCAACCGCATCCACGACGCGGCCCATTGCCTGCGCAAGCACGAGCGCGACGATCTCGCTCTGACGCTCGATCAACTGGAGCTGAAATTTCCCCAGATGCTCTTCTGCGTTTACCTCGGCACTTTGCCCTCGCATCTCAGCCTCAGCGAGCTGGGGTTCTGGCTGCTGAATCATGGTCAGGTCAAGGGGGCGGAATACGCGCGACCCAATGAAAATGCGGTCCTCATTCTCGTGGACATGAACACGAAGCAGATCGGCGTCTCGATGGGTTACTTCGCGGAGACGCTCATCACGGAAGAGGACGCCTACCGCGCGCTCATGGCGGCGAGGCCGAACCTCGTGAACTCCGAGTATGGCGAGGCCCTCGAGCGCATCTTCCTGCGACTCGGGAAAACGCTCGACCGCAAAGGACGCCAGCTCCGCAAACTAACGCGCGAACAGCTCCATGCCGGAGTCGCCGGGACAAAAAATCCTGTCCTGGATCTGCCGAATCATATTGCCCCGCACCTCGTAGCGAGAGTCGTAGCGAGAGCCGAACCGATCGAGAAACCCCTGAAATCCGCCTGATCTTTCTTTTTTCTATCTGTTTTCTGCATGAGGCGTTTCTCTGCCATCCTCGTCCTCTTGACGATGCTACCTCTCCCGGTCCGCGCGGCCAAGGTGGAGCTGCCGACCTGGGAAGCGTCTGAGTCCGAGACCTATTACCTCGGCGGAGGTCTCTGGCCGAAGTCACTGATTCCGGACGCCGCTGCCGCCGCGCAGGATCCCGGTGCCGCAAGCGGTCTGGCTCCCGGGGTCGCACCCGACGGCACGATTCTCCCCGCCGCGCCGGGCTTTGAGATCGTCGGCCCGCCGGCTCCCGGAGCGCAGCAATTCTACGGCCCCCAGGGACCGGTCGACGGCAGTGAAGCCACTCCCGGCAATCGTCCGGCGGTGATTGAAAATCCCGACGGCACTTTCGTGATCCCGCAGGAGATCGTCGAAGAGGAGGCTTACGAGCCTCTCCCGCCTCTCGAGGGAGAGCTGAGCGATCTTTATTTTACCCATGCCCCGGTCGATTTCCTGATCGATCCCCAGCGGCTCCTCACCGAGCAGAAGTCGAATGACATCAAGCGCTTCCTCGAGTTCCACTCCGACGAGTCGAGCTTCCGCATCTTCGTGATGGCGATCGGGGAGACGCAGAAAATTCCCGATCATATCGACATCGAGGCGCTGCATAAGAAGTGGTTCTCGGATGAGCCCACCGTGCTGATGCTCTACTACCGCGAGCAGCCTCAGCTCACTCGGCTTGTCTTTAACGAATCGGTGCGCAATTCGCTGCCGGATTCCGTCTTTGACCGTATCCTCCAGAACACGCTGCGTGAAGGCGGGGTCACTGAACTCGCCCCCGATCAGGTGGAGAAAATGGCGATCGAGCTCAGCATCCAGCTCTACTGGCTGAGCAAGCTGATGGAACATGAGAACAAGGATGACCAGGCCCGTGCCGCGAACTCGACTATTCACGAGTTGGTCGCCTCGTCCGATGCGCCCGAGTTGCTCCGCGAGTATGCGCCGGGGATCTTCATCGAAGACACGAGCAAGGTCATCTCGCTCGTTTTCACTCTCATTGTGGTCATCGGCGGGCTCGCTCTCATCGGTCTGATCGGCTGGGGTATCCTCGCCTGGAAAGGGCGTGAGAACATCTCTGGCCAGCCGCTCCTTTTCCCTGATTTTAAAATCTCGCCTCGTCTCGGCGGTGAGTTCTCGGGCGGCGGGTTCGTTGGGATGTCTTTTGAGCTGGGCGACAGCAGTGCCTGAGCCTTGATGACCTTTGCGGAAAAGCTCCCGCGTTCGGGAAAATTTTTTCCATTGCTTCCGCCCGATTCTGTCGGTTCAATGAGGGCATGTCATACAAAGTCGGGATTATAGGATATGGATGGGCGGCCGCGGCCCACGCGGACGCAATCAACGGAACTCGCCAGGGCAAGGTCGCGGCGATCTACTCATCCCGGCCCCTCGATGATGCCGAGGTCTCGGCCCGTCACGGCAGCGAGATCAAGACCTTTACCGACCTCGACGAGATGCTCGCGTCGGACATCGATGTGGTCTCGATCACGAGCTACCCGAACCAGCACCGCGCCCAGGCCGAGGCGGCGGCGAAGGCGGGCAAACACATCATTCTCGAAAAACCCATGGCCCTGACCTGGGAGGACTGCCACGCCATCAATGCCGCGGTCGAGGCCGCCGGGGTGAAGGCCTGCGTCTGTTTCGAGATTCGCTTCATCAGCCAGTTTCTCACCACGAGCAAGCTCATCGAAGAAGGTTTCATCGGGGACATCCACTACGGCGAAGTCGATTATTATCACGGCATCGGACCCTGGTATGGCCAATACCGCTGGAACACGACCGTGGAGAACGGCGGCAGCAGCCTGCTCTCGGCGGGCTGTCACGCCCTCGACGCCCTTCTCCTCTGCATGGGCTCGAAGGTGGAGGAGGTCACGGCCTACGCGACCCAGTCGAAGCACGAGATTTTCCAGAAATACGAATACCCGACGACGACGACCTCACTACTGAAGTTCGAGAACGGGGCCGTCGGCAAGGTCGCCTCGGTCATCGACTGCATGCAGCCTTATTACTTCCACACCCATCTCGTCGGCAGCGAAGGCAGCCTGCTCGACAACAAGCTCTACTCGAGCCGATTCGGCTTGCGGGACAAAAAGTGGACCGAGCTCCCCGTGGCCATGGCCGACTCGGGTGATGTCGCCGATCACCCTTACGAGGCGCAGTTCCAGGCCTTCTTTGATGCGACCGACCGCGGCGAGGACATGCCGCGCACGAGCATCAAGGAATCGCTCGAGTCTTTCCGTGTTCTCTTTGCCTGTGATCGCTCCGCCGCCGAGGGCCGGCCGGTGAAGCTGAGCGAATTCCGCTGAGCAAATATGGCGCAGAGCGTGCCTTTTACCGGTGCCGCGCTTGCGAATCGGTCAACATGGGGCAAGGTGCCAGCCCGGTTAATACCATGGCGATCACTTACCTCGAGGCTATCCGCGAAGCGCAGGCCAAAGCGCTCGCAGACGACGATTCTGTCTACATCTACGGACAGGATGTCGCGGCCTTTGGGGGAGCCTTCAAGGCGACGAAAAACCTTGCCGAGCGTTTCCCCGGTAGGGTCACCGATGCGCCCATTAGCGAAGACGCCATGGTCGGCTCGGCCATCGGGGCGGCCATCGAGGGGATGCGACCCATCGTCGAGATGCAGTTCGCCGATTTTTCCTCGGTCGCTTTCAATCAGATCGTGAACCAGGCCGCGACTCATTTTTTCCGCACCGGTGTGCCGCTGCCGCTCGTCGTGCGCCTGCCCTCGGGCGGGACCGAGGGGAGCGGGCCCTTCCACAGTCAGAGTCTCGAGTCTATCTACGCGCACTACCCGGGGCTCATCGTGATGACCCCGGCCACGGTCGAGGATGCCTACTCCATGCTCCTCGAAGCGGTCGCGATCAATGATCCGGTTATCTTCTGCGAGCACAAATTTCTCTATTATCACCTCAAAGCCGACGCACTCCCGACGGGGGACGCTCTCCCGGCCGGACGCGCCCGTATCGTGAAACCGGGGCGCCACGCCACCATCGTGACCTACAGCGCGATGGTGCACGAGTCGCTCAAGGCCGCCCACGAACTCACCGCTGAAGGCTGGGACATCGAGGTCGTCGATCTGCGTACGGTCAAGCCGATCGACACCGATACCGTTCTCGGTTCGGTCGCGCGGACGGGACGACTCCTCTGCGTCAGTGAGGGATTTCCCTGGGGCGGAGTCACCGCCGAAGTCGTCTCGCGCGTCGTCGCCGATGGCTTCCACCTCCTCGATGCGCCGCCGCAGCGTCTCAATTGCCGCGACACCCCTATTCCCTACCATCCCAATTTGTGGAAGTCGCATCGGCCCACCTCGCAGAACATCGCCGATTCGATGCGGGGCCTTCTCCACCTCTGATCGGGTGGCGCGGCCCTGATGGATTTGCGCGCTTGCCGAGGGCCGAATCGAAGCTTGATTCGGGCATGACCGGACTCGCCCAACTCCCCCAAACCGATCCCACCTCTCTCCTTCGCTACCGCGACGGCGTTTACGCGATCGACCTCCTCACGGCCGCGATCGCCGAGTTCCGGCTCTTTGATTACCTCCGCGATCACCCTGCCACTCTCGGGGAGATCTGCCGCCATTACGACTGGCATCCGCGACCTGCCGATGTCCTTCTGACGCTTTGCCTCTGCAACGGCTACCTCGAGCAGGCTGAGGACGGGATTTTCTCGGCGAGCGGGATGGCGCGGGAACACCTTTGCAGTGATTCCCCGTGGGATCTCTCGGGCTACTACGCCTCGTTGCGGGACCGACCCGTCGTGGCCGACTACGTGCGGGTATTGCATACGGGTCGACCTGCTCACTGGAGCGGTCTCGACGAGGCCGGAGACGACTGGCATGGCGCGATGTTGAAAGATGAGTTCGCCAAAACCTTCACCGCCGCGATGGATTGCCGCGGCGTCTACCTCGGCAAGAAGCTCGCCGACGCCCTCGCGCCGGAACTGGCGGCCGCGGCAAAGCTGCTCGACATTGGCGGAGGCTCGGGTGTCTACGCCTGCGCCCTTGCCGCCAACGCGCCAACGCTCGAGGCGGTCGTGCTCGAGCAGGCCCCGGTCGATGCAATTGCCCGGGAGCACATCGCGAAAAGGGGCCTCGCTGATCGGGTCTCCGTCGCGACCGGTAACATGTTCGCCGATCCGTGGCCGCAGGGCGGTGATCTGCACCTCTTCTCCAACGTCATGCACGACTGGGATTTTCCCGAGATAATCGCCCTTCTGAGACGTTCGCGCGATGCCCTCACGGTGGGCGGTCTCGTTCTGATCCACGAAACCTTTCTCGATGCGGATAAAAAAGGGCCACTCCCCGTGGCCGAGTATTCCTGCATTCTCGCGCATTCCACGCAGGGACGTTGCTACTCCATCGCGGAGCTGGCCGACGCTCTCGAGCAGACAGGATTCCGCTTTCTCGGGCATCGCCCGACCGGGGGAGACCGCAGCGTCATCGTCGCGAAGCGGAACTGACTTACTCCAAAAAACCGGTTGCGATCCCCGAATCTTCAGCGAGATTCATCCCCCGGCTTCCACTAAGATTTTTAAATCGCGGGATGGAGCAGTCTGGTAGCTCGTCAGGCTCATAACCTGAAGGTCGTAGGTTCAAATCCTGCTCCCGCAATCTCTTTAAAACCCTGTAACTGAATGAGTTACAGGGTTTTTTCGTTTAGATGAACTGTTTTTAAGAGAATGGTTTAACGGTCCAACTGTGGCAGGGACACGCTCATTGTGGCGGGAAGAATGCCGGGAAAAGTCGGTGCTCACACAGAACTCTTCCGCGAGTTCGGAGAAGGGTTTGCCTTGCGTGGCCGCCCGCCATAGTCGTCACGCTGTCAGCGTTCGGGAATCAGGCGTTCCCGCCTGCGGCCTAGTGGGGACTGAAGGGCAAATTACTTGACGGAACTTGCCTGACCGCAGCTGGTTCATTCGGGAAAGGATAGAAACTTCGAAAAACTCCTCGCCTCCTCAAAAAAGAGTTTTGCAGGGTACTCTTATTTCGGATATCTAAACATCATGATAATTCGACACCTGCTCTTGTTGTGCCCTTTATTTCTATTCATCGGCTGCGAAACGACTGAGCCGGCGGTGAAGCGAAATTACATCAGTTCGTATCGGGGGTTGTCCGAGGACTCGAGTTCGGTCATCAACAAGTCGCTCGTGAAGAAGAGTGATCCCGCCGCGTTGAAAAAATACACGAAGGTGATGGTCGAGGAAGTGAAGGTCATCCCCGCGAAAAATCTGTCGGCCAAACAAAAGGTGGCTACTACTGAGGAAGGGGAGCGGCTCGCCGCGCATTTCGAAGAGACGTTGAAAAAGGAATTCGGCGCCCACTATCAGATCACCAATCGCCGTGGCAGCAACACGCTCCTCGTTCGCGCGGCCCTTACGGATTTGCAGCCGAGCAATCCGGGCGTCTTCGTCTTTAACTACCTTCCCTACACCGGGGTTCTGACGACGGGGTTGACCCTCGCCACCGGCAAGACACCGGGCGCAGGGAGCACCTCGATGGAGGCTGAGGTACTTGATGCACGGACGCGCCGTCAGCTTTACGCGATCGTCGATCAGTATAAGGGCAGCAAGTTCCAGCCCGGCGGGATAGAGAAGTGGGGCCAGACCGAGGGCGCGATGCGTTCCTGGAGCCGCAAGATTCGTCTTGGCGTGCAGGGCTCCGCCGATGAGGCGGCTGCGAGCGGTAGCGGTAGCGGTAGCGGTAGCGGTAACGGTAACGGTAACGGTCCGACCCCGGCGGCGAAGCGTTATTTCCGTCCGACGAGCGAGGCTTCTGCAAAACCTGCGACCAAGCCCGACGCTGGGAGAAAAAAGCTTTGGGTGCTGAATCAGGATTGAGCATCGCATCAGCTTGCGATGGGCACGATGTCCTCCTCTCGTCCGTAGACGGTGATCACATCTCCGACAAAGATTTTTTCGTCGGGCCCGGGGGCACCGAGGAAAGGCTCGCCGCGGTGAGTGATCCCCAGCACGATGATCCCGCGATCCGACGGGCGTGACTCGCGCAGGCTCTTGTTGGCGAGAACGCAATCGTCGGACACGTCGACCTCTGAGATACAAAATCCTGAGGCGACGCGGAGGAGCAGCTCATAGTCCAACGCGTGGATGACGCCGGCACGTTCGAGCGATTTCCGGATGGCCCGGTCGAGGAGTCGTTTTACGGGCGGCAGTTTGGCAAAAAGGACGAAGGCGACGAGACCACCGATGATCCAGCCTATCGTCGCGAGCATGTCGCCGGTCGTGTCGATCTGGACAAAGGTGACGATGAGCGTCGCAAGAGCGGAGGTCAGACCGATATTACCCGCGAGAATGAGGTCGCGGATGATGCGGCGGCGGACGGGGTGGTCAACGACGAGTTCGGCTTCTTTGGTGGTGAAGCCAACTCCGAAAAAAGCGGAGTAGCTCTGGAAGCTCGCCGTGTCGTAGCTAAGTCCAGTCATCATAAGGGCGGTCGATCCGACACGGACGACGATGAGAGAGATCGTGACGATGACGAGTAGTGTTAGGAGCGGGCCCATGGCCTGACTATAGGGCGAACCGAGGCGTGCTGCTGATCGAATTTTTACCGGGTCTCCCTTGATTTCAAAAGGCGCGCAGTAAATTACTTGCTTTCGCGGGGGAACTTCGACTCGATTCAATACAAAACGGGGCCGCGATTGTAGGGGCCGCGAGGCGGGGAGCGTGTATTTTTAACCCATGTCACCTCACCCGCTCCCCGGTCCAGTTTCCCTCACCCTCCCTACCGATCACCGGCGCGATCAGATCGTTGGTGCGATCAAAGACAACATTTCCCTGCTCTTCGGGCTCGCCGCGATCGCCTGGGCGCTTGAGATTTTCGACCTCATCCTCTTTGGCTTCCTCGACTCCTTCGGGATCCAGCCGCGCACGATCCGCGGGCTCTTCGGTGTCGCCGCGACGCCTTTTCTTCATCTCGGTTTCGGTCATCTCATTTCGAACACGCTGCCCTTTCTCGTCCTCGGCGGCATCGTCCTCATCGGTGGGCGGAAAATCTTTCTCCTCGCTTCGCTCCTCATCCTCGCAATTGGCGGAGGTGCCGTCTGGACCCTCGGGCCTGGCGCGACGAATCATATCGGAGCGAGCGGGCTCATCTTCGGCTACCTCGGCTTTCTCCTCGCCCGCGGGATTTTCGAGAAATCGGGATTCTGGATCGTCGTCTCCATCATCGTTCTCGTTCTCTACGGAGGCATGATCGCCGGCGTTCTCCCCGGTCAGGCCGGTGTCTCCTGGCAGGGGCACCTCTTCGGATTCCTCGGCGGGGTCGTCGCGGCGAAGGTGCTTTTTACGCGGGAAAAATCCCTCATCGGGACCTGATCCCGCTCACTTCCCGAAGTCGCGGATCACCTTCAGAAAAGGCTCGAGATAGCGCTCCGCTTTCACCTTTCCGACCCCGTGGATCTTCAGGGCATGGGCTTCAGTGGCGGGCCGGAGACGGGTGAAAATCTCGAGAACCTGATTCCCGAAAATCACATACGGCGGGACCCCGCCAGCCTCTTCGGCAAGCTTTTTCCGCACCTCCTTGAGGCGTTCGAAGAGCCCCTCGTCAAAGGCCAGCTCGTCCAGCCCGTGGTTATCTGCCGCTGATTTGGCCGGCTTCACCATCTTGTTCCGGTCGGGCCAGGCCATGCGGAAGTTGTTGTCGCCCTTCATCACGCCCGCGCCGCGCCGGGTCAGACCCATGAGCGGGTAGGGGGTTTTGCGCACCGAGACCAGTCCCGCCTTCTCCATTTCGGAAATGAGCGCAAAGACATAGGCTGAACCCTGATCCTTCAGAATGCCGAAGGTGCTCAGCTCATCCAGTCGTGCCGTCGTCATCTCCTGCGACTTCGCTCCGGTCAGCATCTGCACGATTTTACCTTTGCCGAAACGTCCCTCCCAGTCGCCTACCGGCGTGCGCGCGCAGGTCCGAGCGATCCCGCTGAGCGCCTTTTGCACGATGACATATTCTTCGCTGGCGGGGAGACGGTTGTCGCTGTAACGATCCTCCGCACAGGTGTCGCACGTGCCGCAGGGCGTCGACTCGCTCTCGCCGAAATACTCCAGGATCCACTGCTGACGACAGACCTCGCGGTCGTAGCAGAACTTGATCATCGCATCGAGTTTAGCGCGGTCACGGCGCTCTTTTTCCTGCAGGGCCGTCTTGTCGATCACGAGATCAGTGTCCTTCAGATTAGGATCACTCAGTCGCGTGCCGCGGGCGCGCTCGCCGGGGACGTCGAAGCGCTCGATATAGCCCGTCCGCACGAGATGGGAAAGCGCGCTGCTGACTTGCATGCTGTTTTTCAAACTCAGCATGTCGGTGAGTTCCTTGATCGTCACGGTGATGCCGGTGTTGGCGGTTCCGCAGAGGCGACGCAGCACTTTATACACATCGAGAATCACGGTCGTGCCGGGATTGTTCCCGTCGATGAAGAATTCCTGCGTGCGCGTGTCGGCGTAATTGAAAAGCAGATCACACTCGGCCGGCTCGCCGTCACGACCGGCGCGCCCCGCTTCCTGATAGTAGGCTTCAATGCTCCCCGGAACGTCAAAATGGGCGACAAAGCGGACATCCGAGCGGTCGATCCCCATCCCGAAGGCATTCGTCGCGACGACGACATCGTAGGTACGATCGAGGAAGACATTCTGCGCCCACTCACGGTCCTTGTCATCCATGCCGCCGTGGTAGGCGACGATTTTCACGCCCATGCCCGCGAGCGAGGCGCTCACTTCCTCGACCCGCTTGCGCGTCGAGCAGTAGACGATCCCGGTGCGCTGAGCCTCAATTAACTCGTGGAGGCGATCGTATTTTTCTCTATTCCCCTCACAATGACTGACCCGCAGACTGAGATTGGGCCGCTCGAATCCGCTGATCGAGATGTAGGGATCGCGAAGCTTCAGCACTTTTAAAATATCCGCCTGCACCTCCGGCGTCGCCGTCGCGGTGAAGGCCGCCGTCTGGGGGTGATCGAGCAACTCGAGCGCTTCGGAAAGTCGCAGGTAGTCCGGCCGGAAGTCATGCCCCCACTGACTCAGGCAGTGGGCTTCATCGACCGCGACGAAGGCGATCGGGACCTGCTTCAGCGAGCGGATGAACTGACTGCTGCGAAAGCGCTCCGGCGCGATATAGACGAGTTTGAACTTTCCCGCCTCGAGATCGCGGAGCCGCTCCGACTGCTCGGCGGGGGAGAGCGTGCTGTTGATCATCGTCGCCGGCACGCCCTTGCGGATGAGCCCGTCGACCTGGTCTTTCATCAGGGCGATGAGCGGACTGATCACCAGCGTGACGCCTTCCATGACCATCGCGGGGAGCTGATAACAAAGTGACTTGCCGCCGCCCGTGGGCATCACCGCAAGCGTGTCGCGACCGGCGAGCAGGGACGAGACAACAGGCTCCTGCCCCGCAAGGAATTCGCGGAAGCCGAAATGATGCTCGAGCGCTTCGAGCGGATCACGGATCAGGTTTTTATCGGCGGCGAGATCGAGCATCTGGGCTGTTATTATGAACATTTTCACGGGGTTTGCATCCCCATTTTACGAAGAAAATGACTTTCGTCCGCGCAAGCTTCGGGTTATCCCGTGCCCATGCAAGAGCTACGCATCGCCATCGTCGGACATCGTTTCATGGGGCGCGCCCATTCGAACGCCTGGAATCAGGTCTCCCGATTTTTTGATCCGGCGGTGAAGCCCGTCATGCAGGTCGCCTGCGGCCGCGACGAAAAAAGCCTTGCTGCCTTCGCGCAACGCTGGGGTTGGGCGGAGATCGAGACCGACTGGCGGCGTCTCCTTAAGCGCGATGACATCGACGCCATCGACATTGCCACCCCGACTTTCCTTCACGCCGAGATGGCCATCGCCGCGGCTGAAGCCGGGAAGCACATTTTCTGCGAAAAGCCCTTCGCCAACACCCTCGCCGAGGGCGAAGCCATGCTGGCGGCGGCGGAAAAAGCGGGTGTCGTCCATTATCTCAATCACAACTACCGTCGCTGCCCCGGCGTCCTCCTCGCGAAAAAGATGATAGACGAGGGCGAGCTCGGTGAGATCTACCACTGGCGGGGCGCCTACCAGCAGAGCTGGCTCATCAATCCGCAGCATCCCCTCGACTGGAAACTGAAAAAGGCTTCCGCCGCGGCCGGTCCGCTCTGGGATCTCGGCTCGCACGCCGTCGACCTCGCCCATTTCCTCGTCGGGGATTTCGCCGAGATCGACTGTCGCGGGAAGCAGTTCACCAAAGAACGCCCTCTCGCCGAAGATCCGTCGCGTCGGGGCACTGTCGAAGTGGAGTGCGCCGCCCTCATGACCGGTGAATTCAAGAACGGTGCTCTCGCCACGATCGAGACGACTCGCTACGCGACTGGACGCCGCAATCGTCACACCTTTGAAATCTACGGCAGCAAAGGCGCCATCACCTGGGACATGGAGGACATGAACCGCCTCCAATTTTACTCTGAAGAGGATCCGGAAGACCGCCGTGGATTCCGCGACATTCTGGTGACTGAGAGCTGTCACGAGTATGTAGGGAAATGGTGGCCCCCCGGTCACATCATCGGCTACGAGCACGCTTTCGTACACGCCGCGATCGACTTCCTCAACGCCTGTGCCAAAGGCGGATCCGTCGAGCCGAATTTCGAGGACGGAGTCAAAAGCCTCAAGGTCCTCGAAGCGGCTGCAAAGTCGATGGAGAGCGGACGCAGAATAGGGGTCTGAAAGGAGGGGCGACGGCCCGGGCGCGGCAGAGCAGTGTCCTCGGGCTGTATGCCGGGCGTTGCGGTAGTTTAGAACTTATTGCGCCACATCATTGACTCGACCGGCAGCGGAGTGCGGCTGTTATATTTGGCTGAGCCCTTCGCGTTGTAGGGAGTTATTATCTCGCCCTGGACAAGGAAATAAATGAGCTGCCCGACCGGCATGCCTTCGTAGACGCGGACCGGTTGCTTTACCGAAATCTCGAGCGTCCAGTAGTTGCAGAAGCCAACGTCTCCTTTGCCCGCTGTCGCATGGATGTCCATGCCGAGACGCCCCACACTTGATTTTCCCTCTAGAAAGGGGACGGCCGCATGGCTCTCGGTGTATTCAACGGTGGAGCCGAGGTAGTTGATCTGCGGCTCGAGCACGTAGCCCTCGGCCGGAATCTCAAAATGCTCGATCTCATTGTGCTGCCTCGCGTCGAGGACGCGGTTTTTGTAGGTGGCGAGGTGCTTGCTGAGATGGACATCGTAGCTGTTCGTGCCGAGGCACTCCCGATTGTAGGGTTCGATGACGATTTCGCCTCGGCTCATCGCCGCAAGAATCTCCGAGTCTGAAAGGATCATGATATCTTCCCTTCCATAAAGAGCGTCGCGCGCGGGAGCAAGTGGTTTTTAGAACGAAAGCGGCTGCGCTAAAATCCTTTGCCAGCGGAGCCGACAAGGTTCACGATAGCGCGTCATGAGCGGACCCACTCCCCTAATTATCGCGATCGACGGCCCCGCCGCCTCGGGCAAAAGCACCGTCGCGAAACGCGTCGCGGCGGAACTCGGCTGCGTTTTCGTTAACTCCGGCGGGATGTATCGTGCCTTTACCTGGTGGGTTCTGCAAAAGGGTATCGTGGCTGAGGACACTCCCTCCGTGCTCGATCTGCTCGCTGCGACAGACTTTGCCTGCGGAGAGGAAAACGGCGTCGGCACGATTACTATCGGCGAGACCCGGATGACCAGCTCCGAGATGGCCTCGACCGAGGTGAACGCGAACGTGTCCGTCATTGCTTCGATACCCGAAGTCCGCGAGCGTCTTGTCGCCGAACAGCGCCGCTACGCCGAGCGTAATGGAGTCGTCATGGAAGGCCGGGATATCGGGTCGGTCGTGTTTCCCGGGACCCCTTTTAAATTTTACATCGACGCCTCGCCCGAGGTCCGCGAGCAGCGCCGACGCTCCGAGGGCATCACTGACTCCATCGCGAAGCGGGATCGTATCGACTCCAGTCGCAAGGCATCGCCCCTGGTTATCCCCAAAGACGCCCTCGTCGTCGACAGCTCCGATCTCAGCGCGGATGAAGTCGTCGAGACGGTCATGGCATCGATACGTAGTCGTCTCGTCTGAGGGTTGGTTCGATCGCTTGGTCAGGAGGCTTCCCGCGCCGGCTTTTTGATGTTGCGGGATGACGCCCTTTACATGAGCCGCTGCTTTTTGGTAAATTGGAGATCTTTCATGAAAATCCCCACCCAGCCCCTGTCCCGTCGTCGTTTTGTCTCCGCTGCTGCCGCCTCCCTTGCCCCGATTGGCGGACTCAATCTCCTTACTACCCGAAAAGCAGCCGCCGCGACTGGCGACGGCGTTGTCATCGGCGAAGGGGAGCATCAATATGAAGTGGTGCACCACTGGGCCGTGCTGCCTGACAAATACAAATGGCAAACGACCCATAATGTCGCCGTCGACAGCGAAAACCGGCTTTACGTCATCCATGAGGGGCGGGCCGAGCAGAACGAACACCCCTCCATTTTTGTTTTCGATGAGAAGGGGACCTTCATCAAGGCCTTTGGCAGCGAGTTTCAGGGAGGGGGCCACGGTCTCGAAGTCAGAAAAGAAGCGGATGGCGAATTCCTCTACGTTACGGGCTACCAGCACCTAAAAAAATTCGCTAAGCTCACGCTCGACGGGGAGAAGGTCTGGGAGAAATTCGCGCCGATGGAGTCAGGCATTTACGCCGAGGGTGAGGCCACCAAGCCCGAGAAGTTGTGGGGGCGTGATCGCTTCATGCCGACCAACTTCGCCTTTCTCCCTGACGGAGGATTCATCCTCGCCGATGGCTATGGGGCTCATATCCTGCATCATTACAACGCGGCCGGAGAATGGCAGAAGATGATAGGCACTTCAGGTAAAGGTGATGGGCAGTTCAATCTCCCTCACGGTCTTTGGGTCGATGATCGCAAAGAGAGCGACCCGCTAATCGTTGTCGCTGACCGTGCCAATGCGCGGCTCCAGTGGTTCGATCTTGAGGGTAAACATCGGCGCACGATGACGGATTTCATCCTTCCCGCCAATGTCGATCGTCGCGGCGACCTTCTCCTCGTCCCTGATCTCAGCGCCCGTATTACCCTGATCGACGCCGATAACAAGCTGATCCATCTTGGAGAAGACCCTGGCTGGCGTGAGTCTGTCCTCAAGGATAAAATGGCGATGCGGAAGAATCCTGACGGCTGGGTCTCCGGTAAATTCGTCCATCCTCACGATGCATGTTTCGATGCTGAAGGGAATATCTTCGTCGCCGAATGGGTAGACACCGGACGCGTTTCCAAGTTACGCAAGGTCTGAGGTGATCAAAAGCGGTTGAAATAAGAGCGACACCACATAGATATTACCAGAGGATATAAATTAGGGGCCAGGCCCCAAAATTTAGTTATTTTGAACGATGAGACCGCTTAGATTATTGGGAGATGGAAAATCATACTATCATTGTATTTCGCGGGTGGTGGACCGGAGGAAAGTGTTCGAGGCGCGGGACAAAGAGATTTTTCGCAAGATCATGCGCAACCTCGAGAGGTTCATGGGAGTGCGTGTGGTGACATACTGCCTGATGGGGAATCACTTCCACCTTCTCGTGGAAGTTCCAGAGCGGGGGACGTTGGTTCCGCTGACGGAGGAACAGTTGCGGGATTTGTTGCCTTTGCTCCATGAGCCGGGTGCGGTCGATACCATTTTGCAGGAGCTGGATCGGGCGGCGGAAACGGGGGATGCAAGATGGCAGGCGGAGATTCTCGATCGGTATGAGCGGCGACGGGGCAGCCTTTCGTATTTCATCAAAGAACTGAAACAGCGGGTCACTCTTTACATGAACAAGCGGCTCGACCGGACCGGGACGCTCTGGGAAGGACGCTTTCGCAGCATGCTGGTGGAGGGGCATGAGATGTCGCTGATGACGGTGGCCGCGTATATTGATCTGAATCCGGTAAGGGCGGGTTTGGTGAAAAGGCCGGAGGACTATCGCTGGTGCGGCTACGCGGAGGCGCTTTCGGGCGCGAAGGGCGCTCGACTCGCCCGTCAGGGGTTGGGCACAATTCTTTCCGAATGCCTGCACGACAGCGAGTTGCAGGTGAACTGGAAGCGGACGCGAAATCGCTATCGTCAGTTCCTTTATGAGGAGGGCGAGGAAATATCGGCGGATGAAACGAGCGGGGTGGTGGCGAGGACGGGTTTTTCGGAAGATGCCGTGGAAGAAGTGATCAGGGCGGAAGGTGCCCTGCCTATTGCGACGGTTTTGACTCATCGGGTCCGCTATCTTTGTGAAGGAATCGCGCTTGGGACGGGTGAGTTTGTCGGAGAGGTGCTCGCAAGAGAGCGGGAGCGGGGACGCATCCAGACGAAACGCGACTCGCCTCCGTGTGAGATGCGGGGCGCGGACTGGGGCGAACTCAGAGTGCTGCGAACGCTGCGGCGTGAGGCTATTTTACCTTCGACTAAGGGCGAAGCGGATTGAAGGGTTTCCGGCATCAGATCTTCTCTGATTGCTTGCCAAGATCTTGCGGATGCGCCATTTTCGCGGTCATGAATTGTTCGAGCAACGAAACTGAAAAAATCATCCGCCTCTACTACGAAGCCTTCAACTCGGGAGACAGCGAGGGGATGCTACGGCTTCTCGATGCGGATGTCGCCCACGGGATTAATCAGGGCGAGGTGGTCAACGGGGCGGAGGCGTTTCGGGAATTCCTCGGGGAGATGGATAAATGGTACGAGGAAAAAGTCGAGGATCTTGTGGTGATGGTGAACGATTCCGGAGACCGCGCCGCGGCGGAGTTTTTCATTAGAGGACGCTACGTGACCTCGGTCGAGGGGCTGCCTCCAGCGGCAGGTCAGACCTACCATTTGCGGGTGGGAGCGTTTTTCGAAGTGACGGACGGTCGCATCACCCGCGTGACAAACTACTACAACATGCAGGATTGGCTGCGTCAGGTGGGCGACTGACGCGCGGTCCGCTCAGGTGAGAATTTCCCGGGCCACTTTGCCGTAGACGTCGGTGAGGCGGAAGTCGCGTCCAGCGTGGCGGTAGGTAAGACGCTCGTGGTCAATGCCGAGGAGGTGAAGGATGGTGGCGTGGAGGTCATGCACGTGCATGCGTTTTTCCTCGGCCTTGAACCCGAACGCATCGGTCGAGCCGTGGGCGTAGCCTCCGCGGACACCGCCGCCGGCCATCCACATGGCGAAGCCGTGCGGATTGTGGTCGCGGCCGTTGTTGTTTTCGGAGACGGGAGTACGGCCGAATTCGCCACCCCAAATGACAAGCGTCTCATCAAGAAGACCGCGCTGTTTCAGGTCTTCGAGGAGTGCGGCGACGGGGCGGTCGATGTCTCCGGCGAGCTTGCGGGTCTGCTCGTCGTGTTTGCTGTGGGTATCCCATGGCTGGCCGTTCCCGTAGTAGACCTGGACAAAACGGACACCTCTCTCGGAGAGGCGACGGGCGAGGAGGCATCCGTTGGAAAAATGACTGCTGCCGTAAGCTTCGCGAACGCTGGCGGGCTCGCGCGAAATGTCGAAGGCGTCGGTCGCTTCGAACTGCATGCGGTAGGCGGTCTCCATTGCCGTGATGCGTCCGCTGAGGGCGGCATCGTGACCTCCGCGAGCGGCGAGATGTTCGCCATTCAGCCGCGCGGCGAGGTCGAGTTGCCGCCGTTGGGTCGGCGGATCGAGTTCGGGATTACTGAGCCAGGGAATCATTTTCTCCGGCTCGATTGTTGAGTGGTTGATGTAGACCCCTTGATGTTCAGCGGGGAGAAAAGCGCTGTTCCAGAGGATGGAAAATCGAACGGGACGACCAGGACAGAGGACCATGTAAGTGGGGAGATTTCGGTTCTCGGATCCGAGACCATAGGACATCCAGGCTCCCATGCTGGGAACTTTCGGGGTCATCGTCCCGTTGTTCATGAGGAGGAGGGCAGGCCCGTGGTTGGGATTGTCGGTGTAACACGATCGCAGGATGCAGAGTTCGTCGGCGTGCTTGGCGGTGAGCGGGAGGAGCTCGCTTACGGCCAGGCCGCTCGTGCCATGGTTGCCGTAGGCATAGGGCACGGCCATGAGACCGCCGGTGGGCCGCTCGGTGCGGAGATCGGCTCCTTCGGGGCGCTGTCCGTGGTATTTTGTCAGGGCGGGTTTGGGATCGAAAAAGTCGGGACCGAAGGGGCCGCCGTTCATGAAAAGGTGGATGACGCGTTTCACCTTCGGTGGAAAGTGGGATCCGCCGGGAAAATCGCCCGCCGCTTCGAGGGCTGTGGCGAGCCCGAGACTGCCGAGGCCTCCTCCGAGTTTCCGGAGGGCGCTGCGGCGGTCGATGAGATCGGGATTGAAAAACGGGTTCACGTTCTAGTCGAGGTAGAGGAATTCATTGCCCGTGAGGAGCACCTGAATGTAGCGCTCCCACGGTTCGCCGCCGGCGAGAAATTCGAGACCGAGCGCTTCTTCTCCCGGTGCGGGAGCCCGCTGGAAAAGTCCCGCATAGGCGAGTGCGATGCGTTCCCTGTCGTCGCGGCCGGTGCCGGCGAGTTGAGCGCCAAGTGACTTCGCCCTTTCCAGAACAAATGGGCCGTTGAGAGAAAAGAGGAGTTGCAGGGGAGTCGAGGTTTCGGTGCGCCCGGAGCTGTGGGTGATGGGATCGGGGAAATCGTTGACACTCAGCATGGCGCTGAGTTCGCGGCGCTGAACGCTGCCGTAGAGGGTGCGGCGGGTCATGGCGACGTCGTCGAGACTGGAGGGCTCTCCGCCCAAGACCAGATCGAGTTCGCCGGTGGCGGAGAGCATGGCATCGCGCCAGGCTTCGACATCGAGGCGTCGGCGGGTCATGCGGGAGTAGAGCTCGTTGAGGGGATCGCGCGCCTCGACTTTGCGCGCGACGAGGGAGGACTGCTGCCAGGTGGCGGAGCCGAGGATCTCACGGTGGAGCCACTTGATCGACCAGCCGTTTGCGATGAAGCGGGCGGCGAGGTCATCGAGGAGCGCGGGATGGGTGGGGGCTTCTCCGGCGGGGCCGAACTCGCTCGGGGTAGCGACGAGTCCCCGCCCGAAATGATGCTGCCAGACGCGATTGACAATGACGCGGGCCGACAGCGGAGCTGCTTCTTCGACAAGGGCACGGGCGAGATCGAGGCGACCGCTCCCGGCTGAGAGGGAACGGGGTTTACCTTCTTTTAAGGGAAAAGCCGAGAGAAAACGTCGCGGGACGACGTCGCCCGCGTCGTTGGGATTGCCGCGTCGATGGAGGGGGAGATCCTGCGCCATACCTTCGACATAGTCGAGCATGGTGCCGTGTTTCCCATCGTCCTTCGGCTTTACGAGGAGAGCGGCATCGACGAGACCGTTGGCGGTGGCGAGGTGGTAGTGGGGTGTCTTTGATTTGATGTCGGTGATCTGAGTCTCGATGGAGGCGAGTTGATCCTTGAGATCGGCGGGCGCCGGTTTTTCTTTTTTCAGCGCGTCTCGCTTCGCTTCGAGGTCCGCCGCTCGTGCGCGGGCGGCAGCGACGGGCTTCCAGAGTTCGTCCGGGACGACGGGCTTGTCGGAGATCCTGACACTGGCAAAAACTCCGGCGACAGCGTAGTAGTCCGCAGCCGTTACGGGATCGGATTTGTGATCGTGACAGCGCGCACAGCCGAGAGTGAGTCCGAGAAAAGTGCGTCCGACGGTGTCGACCCGTTCTTCCCATTCCTCGGCGACAGTGACGCTGATAATCTCGGGCGGGAGTTGCAGCTCTTTCCAATAGCTCGGGCTGAGTCCGATAAAACCGAGCGCGGCGTTGTCCTGCGGGAGTGAGTCGGGAAGGAGATCGTTGGCGAGTTGTTTGATGACAAACTGGTCGTAGGGCAGATCGGCGTTGAAGGCGGCGACGACCCAGTCGCGGTAGAGAAAGGGCGGGCTTTTCGATTCGGACCACGACTCGGGCACGTCGGTGTAGCGGGCGAGATCGAGCCAGTGCCGTCCCCAGCGCTCACCGTAGCGGGGTGAGGCGAGGAGCCTGTCGATCGTCGCGGCGAAGTTGGAGCGGTCGAAGTTTTCCACCTCTTCGGCAGTGGGGGGCAGACCGGTGAGATCAAAAAAGAGCCGTCGCAGCAGAACTCTGTCATCGGCCGGAGCGGCGGGACGGAGACCGGCTTTTTCCATTCCGGCGAGAATAAAACGGTCGATTCGATTTTGAGGCCAGGCCGTTTCATTGATGGCGGGGAGGGGTTGCTCCGTCAGCGCATGAAAGGACCAGGGGAGGTCCTCGCGCTTTTCACCGGCATTAAGTCCGCACGCGGTCACGAGAACGAGTCCGGCTGCGGCGCGGAGACGGGTTCTTGCAGGCATGCGGAAGACATTCACCATAATGACATAGTGAGTCCTCTGCGGCAAAGGGCCAAGAGACGTGGTTGCGTCTTCCGGCGGATGCCGCTAAACCAGAATTTCTTTCACGACGCGTGCGGGGTCGACGCTGGTGAGTTTGTAGTCGAGTCCCTGAAAGCGGTAGCTGAAGCGATCATGATCGATCCCGAGCAGATGCAGTGCGGTCGCGTGGAGGTCGCGGACGTGGACGGGATTTTCGGCGACGTTGTAGCTGAAGTCATCGGTCGCTCCGTAAGTGATACCGGGTTTGACGCCGCCTCCGGCCATCCAGATGGTGAAGCAGCGGGGATGGTGATCGCGTCCGGCTTCGGGGCTGTCCCACTGACCCTGACCGGCGACGCCGCGCCCGAATTCACCGCCCCAGATGACGAGGGTGTCTTCGAGAAGGCCGCGCAGTTTCAGGTCTTTGATGAGGGCGGCACTTGGTTGATCGGTATCGCGGCAACGCGCCGTGCACCAGCTCGGGAGGCGACTGTGGTGATCCCAGTCGGGATGAAAAAGCTGGATAAATCGCACCCCTCTTTCGGCGAGGCGGCGGGCGAGGATGCAGTTCGCCGCGTAGCTGCCGGGGCGTCGCGAGTCGGGTCCGTAGAGCTCGAAGACGGACTCGGGTTCGTCGCTGAGGTCGGTCAATTCCGGAACGCTCGTCTGCATGCGGAAAGCCATCTCATACTGCTGGATGCGGGTGGCGATCTCGGGGTCGCCGGTCTGCTCGAGACGCATCGTATTGAGATCGCCGATGCCGTCGAGCATGCCGCGGCGGAGTTCTCTTGGTAATCCGTCAGGATCTCTGAGGTAGAGGACGGGGTCCTTCGCATTGCGCAGCTTTACCCCCTGGTAGCGTGAGGGGAGAAAGCCGCTGCCCCAGTAGTGATCATAGAGGGGCTGATCACTGGGTCGTTTCATCTTCGAAATGAGGACGAGGTAGTCGGGGAGGTTGTGGTTCGCGCTGCCGAGCCCGTAGCTCGCCCAGGCGCCGAAGCTGGGGCGTCCGGCGAGCTGGTGGCCGGTGAGAAATTTCGTCATCGCGGGCGCGTGATTGATCTGGTCGGTGACCATGGATTTCACGAAGCAGAGTTCGTCGGCGACCGAGCCGGTGTGGGGCAGCCACTCGCTCACGGTGGCGCCGCCTTCGCCGTGTCGGGAGAATTCGGTGATACCGGGGAGGATGAGCTGCTTTTGTTTCGAGGTCATCGTGGTGAGCCTCTGCCCCTGTCGGATGCTCTCGGGGAGCTCCGTGCCGGCCCATTGCCGGAGACCGGGCTTGTGATCGAAAAGCTCGAGTTGCGAGGGTCCTCCTGACTGGGTGAGGAAAATGACGCGTTTTGCTTTGGGTGCAAAGCTCGGGAAATTCATCGGAACCGCCCCGGAGGCGTCGCGCGCCAGAAGTGAGCCGAGTGAAATTGCCCCGAGATTGAGTCCGGCTTGGTTAAGGAAGTGGCGTCGGTGCATGGGGTTTGAAGTTTCAGGTTTAAAGTTTCAGGTTCACTCCTGGGTGATCGCTTCATCGAGGTTGAGCATCATGCTGGCGAGAGTCATCCAGGCGGCGATGGCGGGGGCCTTTTCTTGATGCGGGGCGGGTTGTTGTCCGACGGTGGCGAAGCGGATGGCGTCGTTGGGATCGGAGTCGTAGTAGCCGAGTGCCTTGATGCGTTCGCGATTGAGGACTTCTTTTTCTCGCGGCTCGAGATCGCGGCTCAGGACGTGGCGGGCGAGTTGATCGAGGGCGGCGTCCACGTTGGAAAGGGAAGCGACGTTATCGGCGAGAACGCGCGAGGCCTCGAGCATCCCGGTGTCGTTGAGTAGAGTGAGGGCCTGCAGAGGGGTGTTTGTCAGGTTCATGCGCACCTCGCAGACGCGGCGCTGGGCGCTATCGAAAAGGAAGGTCGGTGAGCTCGAGCGACGCCAGTAGGCATAGAGGGTGCGGCGGTACTGGGCAGGGCCGACGCTGGGTTGATAGGTGTAGCGGCCCATGAATATTTCTTCCCAGACGCCTTCGGGTTGCCAGGGTTTCACGGGCGGGCCGCCGAGTGCGGGATTGAGCAGGCTGGAGGATCGCAGGGCATTGTCACGTATCATCCAGGCGGGGAGGCGGAAGCGCGGGGCCCGGGCGAGGAGTCGGTTCGCGGGATCCTTCTCGAGCAATTCGGCCGTGACATCGCTGCTCTGGCGATAGGTCTCGCTGGTGGCGATGATTCGCAGGAGATGGCGTATGTCCCACCCGCTTTCGACCAGTTCGACGGCGAGCCAGTCGAGTAGATCTGGATGAGTGGGGAGTTCCCCCTGCAGTCCGAAGTCCTCGGTCGAACGGACGAGTCCCTGACCGAACAATAACTGCCAGAGGTGGTTCACGGTGACGCGGGCGGTGAGGGGATTGTCCGCATCGACGATCCACTTCGCGAGATCGAGCCGGGTGCGGGATTGATCGTCGGGCCGGGGCAGGATTGCGGGGAGGACCCCGGGCTCCACTTTGGCGCCTTTTGCGTCCCAGACTCCTCGTTCGAGGATGTGGGTATCGCGTTGCTCGGGACGCTCAGCGAGGACCATGACCTTCGTGGTCCCGGCGGATTTTTTTATCTCGGCGAGCTGGCGATTCGCCTCGTTCAGTCGATTCAGGTTTGTCTGGTAATCAATGTCATCGACGAGATACTGGGCGAGGAGACGCTTTTTCAAAGGCTCGTCGAGTTGGCCCTTTCTCTTTGCTGCTTCTTCAAGGGGTGAAGTGGCGACGGAGCGGACGGTCTCACCTTTCTCGGAGGTGAGGGAAATGCGGAAACGCCCGATGTTGGCATCGCCCGCGGTGGAGCGATGGAGGAGGCTGAAGATAAGTTCCTCGTCGGGAGCGAGGACGAGAGGCTCTTTCAGTTCGAACACAGCGGTGTGCGGTTTTTTGGGATCACTGGACTCGGTCGTCCAGCCATTGCGCGGGTCGTCGTCGAGGGTGTCCTTGATGAGACCGTAGTTGCGGCCTTTGACTTCGCGCTGGAAGTCTGCGACGGCACCGCGCATTTCGATGTCGCGGACTTGTGAGTGCCCTTTGCGACGCACGAGGAGCTTGACGTTGGTAAGGATGAACTCGCCGTCTTTCCCCCGGCTCAGCTTGCCGTCGGTATGATCGGGATGGGGGAAGACTTCGATTCGCCAACCATTGATGCGCGGAGGGAGTTCGGTCGATTCTACGGTGAGATGATAGTCATCCTGATTCGGGTGAGGCCCGGTAGTCTGGACAATGGCGTCGTCCTCGACGCGAAAGTTCGTTCCTTCGATCGATTTCACTGAAAGTGGGTGCGCTTCCTTCCACGCGGTGTAATCGGCGGGTAGCTTTGCTAGGGTTTTTTCAAGCCATGATTCGAAGCGCTTTTCGGCCGCAGCGCGGGCGGTGGCTTCGAGTGACTTGATCGATTCGACATGGGCGGTAATCTCGTCGACGGCACGCGGGGCGAGGGCGGACTGGTAGTCGAGGTAGGGGATGGCCTTGCTCCCGGCGCTACCGTCCTCGTCGATACTGTTGAAGAAGGCAAAGAAGCGGTAGTAGTCTTCGTGAGTGACGGGGTCGAATTTGTGCGTATGGCACTGGGTACATCCGAGGGTGAGTCCGAGCCAGACGGTGCCGGTGGTGTTGACCCGGTCGATGACGTAGTCGATGCGGGACTCTTCGGGATCGCGACCACCCTCGCCGTTAGTCATGTGATTCCGATGAAAGCAGGTCGCGAGAATCTGGTCGGGCGTGGCATCGGCTAACAGGTCGCCGGCGAATTGCTCGATCGTGAACTGGTCGAAAGGCAGGTTGCGGTTGAAGGCATCGACGACCCAGTCGCGCCAGGGCCAATTGGTGCGCTCGGCGTCGCCCTGGAAGCCATCGGTATCGGAGTAGCGGGCCGCGTCGAGCCACCACATCGCGAGACGCTCACCGTGGTGGGGGGAGGCGAGGAGGCGATCGACTTCTTTTCGCCACGCCTCGGGAGCGGTGTTTTCGCTAAAGGCGTGAAGCTCTTCCGCCGTCGGTGGTAGTCCAGTAAGCCCGAAGCTGAGGCGGCGCAGTTGCACTTTTGCAGGGGCGGGAGGAGACGGGGCGAGTCCTTCGTCTTCGAGTTGCTTGCGGACGAAATAGTCAACGGGATTGAGTGCGGCATCTGACAGGGTTGGGCGGACGGGCTTCTCAAAGGACCAGTGTTTGCCCCAGGTCGCGCCTTCCTCGATCCAGCGGCGCACGATGTCTTTCTCTGCCTCGCTGAGGGCTTTGCGATGGGAGTCGGGTGGCGGCATGATTTCATCCTCGTCGTCAGTGATGAGACGTTGCCAGAGTTCGCTCGCGTTGAGATCACCGGGGGCAATGACTTTCAAGCCGTCACGGTCGAGTTTGGCTTCGGTCTCGTTGTCGAGGCGCAGGTCGGCCTTGCGATGACTGGGGTCGGGTCCGTGGCAGTGAAAGCAGCGGTCCGAGAGGATGGGAAGGACTTCACGGCTGAAGCTGACTTTGTCCTTTGCCGCGGCTGCAGCGTTGCAGACAATGGCAGTAAAAACCGTAGTGAGAGTGAGGAAGGTTCGGTAGGAGGATCCGATCGGCATACGTAAAGGTGCCGTCGTGAGGCGGAATCGTCTTGTAGCGCAGTCTGGTAATTTTGGTATGTTTTGCCCATGGCTGAGAATACCGAGCGACTCCATTTTTTCCGTCCTTTCTTCGACAGGCGACCGGCTGCGGCGGCTTTGATTGAATTATTCGACTATCTGCCGGGTGTAATTTTTTATGCGAAAGACCGCGAGAGTCGTTACATCGCAGCGAATCGGGCGATGCTGGTGGCCAAGGAAATCGAGGCTTCGGATGATTTGCTGGGTCGGACCGACCACGATTTTCATCCGGCGGTGATGGCCGACGCCTACATCGCGGAGGACAGGCGCGTGATGGAAGGGGGGCGATCGCTAACGAATCAGGTCTGGTTTATAGTGGACCGTTCGGGGCGGCCGGGGTGGTTTAATTCGAGCAAGGTACCGCTCCGTGACGAGGCGGGCGAGGTCATCGGCATCGCGGGGGTGCGCTATGCGATCGAGACGCCGGAGGATAGGGAAAGGCAATTTCGCGGGCTTGCACCGGTCATTCGCCATCTGGAGGAAAACTACACTTCGGCGGTCTCCATGACTGAGATGGCGCGGCTCGCGGGATTCTCATCGACTCATTTCAACCGGCAGTTTACTTTCCTTTTCGGCATGTCGCCGACGCGATTTATCCATTCGTTGCGGGTCGAGAAGGCGCGGCAGCTCCTCATCCACACGGACCGCGCGGTCGGGGAGATCGCGCTGGAGACCGGCTATCACGACCAGAGTCACTTCACCCGCCACTTCCGCCGTCTCAG
>JANQVJ010000038.1:17090-41757 GCA_030730365.1 Verrucomicrobiales bacterium | reverse complement strand
TGGAGACCGGCTATCACGACCAGAGTCACTTCACCCGCCACTTCCGCCGTCTCAGTGGGATGACGCCGGGACACTTTCGGGCTCGTTTCCGGGGTAAAGGAAATGACTAGCGGGCACCGCCTTCCCGGGGACGATTCGGGCCGGAACGAAGCAGGAGCTGGCCGCAGCCGGCCGCACTAGAACGGGTGTGAGAAATGCGGGATGGAAGATGGATCAGGGCGCCATGACCGCGTCCGCGTCCGTATTGCCGTCTAGATCGAGCGAGTCCCGCGGGATTTGACGATATTCTGCAAAAGTGATCAAGGCGAGTCCGAGCTGATTCTTCCGGGATAAGAGTTCTCCCCGCAGAGGGGCGGGAGTGAAGGTCGCGCCAGGGAAGTTTTCGGGGAAAATTCAAATGAAAAACATTGAAAAAGAAATCAGGAGTTTGATTGCAGGCCGGCGATCGCCGGGAAGTCGCGGCGCCAGTTGACGAGCTCCTCGCGGTCGAGCGTGGCGGTTAGGACTGAGACCGAGTCATCAGCAGCCGCGAAGATTTCTCCCCGAGGGCCGACGATGATGCTGGCACCGGGATACTCGAGAGTCGGATCGGAGCCGGCGCGGTTTACACCGACGACATAGGCCTGATTCTCGATGGCCCGGGCGCGCAAGAGCGTCGTCCAGTGATCGATGCGGACGGCGGGCCAGTTCGCGATCACCACGAGCAGCTCGGCACCCATGGACGTGGCGGTGCGGAAGGGTTCGGGAAAACGCAGATCGTAGCAGATCAGTGGCGCGACTTTCCACTCACCGATCTGATAGATGATCGGTGATTTTCCGGCGGGGTAGTGCTGCCCTTCTCCGGCGACGACGAAGGGATTCATCTTGCGGTAACGGGCGACCTCGACCCCGTCAGGGGAGAAGCAGACCGCTTCGTTGGCTCCAAAGCCAGGTTCGTCCCCGACGGCAGCAATTCCGGCGATGACGTTACAATGATGCTTCTTTGCAAAGCATGAAAAGAATTGCGCCGATTCGCCTTCGCGGGGCTCGGCTACGGCGTCGACGTTCATGGTAAAACCGGAAGTCGAGAGCTCGGGGAAGACGACAAGGGAATCCGCCTCGATCGGTCCATATTCATCGGCCAAGGCCTTGATGCGTGAAAAGTTCGAGGATCGGTCCTCCCAGGCGATATCGGTCTGAAATCCAAATACTCTCATCGTCGATAGCTGTGCTTAAAACGCTCCTCAATTCCAGCGATTTAATTACATCTGAATACGGTTATTCCCGCGAGGGAGGCCAATGATCCAGAACCCTGCTGAAAGACTAATCATGGCTGTTAGGCAGCTTGCAATTAGATTGTTGCCCTTGCCTTTGCAAAGAGATTGTCAGGGAAATCAGGGGCGAAAAGTAGGGCCGGTTCGTTTGTCTTAAGAATTTATTTGAATTCGTTAATCATCATCGTAACAAAACTTCGATTTCCGGGGGTGGCAGAAAGCCGGGATCCGGGGCTGTCGCGACATCGAATCCTACTTGCCTGAAATGACAGGCTGACAAGGGGGCAAAGGGACTGCATGCTTCCCGCCTCAGGGGACGGGCATATAGACCTCCCCGCCCCCGGTAACACCCCTGATCAAAATGCCTGAAGAAGAACGTGCTAGCAAAAAGCTGTGGGACCGCACCGCGTGGAAAGAAGCGGGCTTTTTTCTCGCCTACCTTCGTCCGCATTCCCTCGTCTTCATCCCGGCGCTCATCGCCCTTGCCATCACCGGCGGACTTACGATCTGGTTTATCAAGGAACTTGCCGCCCTCGCGGGAAAAGGCATCGGCGGCGCGAGCGGTCCCGAATGGATGGCCGAGGTCAATGACACAGTCTGGTTTCTCGTCGTGATCGTTTCGGTGCAGGCCTTCATCGCCTTCTGGCGTATTCTCCTGTTCGCCAAGGCCTCCGAGCGCGCCCTCGCGGCGCTGCGCCTCGATACATTCTCCCGCATCATCCGCCTCCCCATGGCGACGCTGAATCAGCGCCGTGTCGGGGAGCTCGCCTCACGTCTTGCGAACGATGTCGAGGCGATGCGTGAGACTCTTGTCGTGACCATCCCGATGCTGATTCGGCATTCGGTTATGTTGCTGCTTAGTCTCATCCTGCTCTTGCAGATGTCGGTAAAGCTCTCGCTCTTTATGGTAGGCACGATCCCTGTCGTCATTGTCATGATCGCGATTTTCGGATCACGCATTCGCAAGCTGACCCGTCGCGCGCAGGACAATCTTGCGGCCTCGCAGGTCGTCGTCGATGAGAGCCTCCAGAGCATCGTGAGTGTCAAAGCCTTCCGCAACGAGGCCTACGAGCTGACCCGTTACGACAAAAACCTCGGCGAATACCTGCGCACGGTCATCAAGGCGGCGGTTCCGCGGGCTTCATTCATTTCCTTCATCATCTTTGCCTTCAGCGTCGCGCTCATCCTTGTGACCTGGTTCGCGATGCGTATGCTCAACGACGGATCCATCGGCAAAGAAGAGCTCACCCAGTTTGCCGGCCTCACCGGGATGGTGGCGGCGTCGTTCATGGCCTTTCCCGAACTCATCACGCAACTGCAGCGTGCCCTCGGCGCGACCGAGCGCGTTCGTGAGATCCTGCATGACGAGACCGAGCCCGCCGAAGAGGCGTCCATTCCTGTGGTGCGTTGCAAAGGAGCGATCGAGATGCGCGGCGTCAGTTTCGCCTACCCCACGCGACCCGAGGCCGTCGTCCTACGGGACTTCGATCTTTCGGCGTCGGCCGGTCAGCGCATCGCCCTCGTCGGGCCGAGCGGATCGGGAAAATCGACGAGCATCGCGTTGCTCTTCCGTTTTTACGAGCCAATCACGGGTGAAATCCTCATTGATGGGATACCGATCCGTGAGATGTCTCTCACCGCTCTGCGCCGCAATCTCGCGCTGGTACCGCAGGAGGTCCTGCTCTTCGGCGGCAGCATTCGGGAGAACATTGCCTACGGCGCGCCCGGCGCGAGTGAGGAGGAAATCATCCGCGCGGCGAAACAGGCCAATGCGCACGAGTTCATCACCGGGCTCACTGACGGCTACGAGACCCTCGTCGGGGATCGCGGGGCCCAGCTCTCGGGCGGGCAACGGCAGCGCATCGCGATCGCCCGCGCCATCCTGGCCGATCCGGCCATTCTCATCCTCGACGAGGCGACGAGCAGTCTCGATGCTGAGAGCGAGCGACTCGTGCAGGACGCCCTCGACAAGCTGATGGAGAATCGCACCAGCATTATCATTGCCCACCGGCTCAGCACGGTGCGGCGCTGTGATCAGATTCTGGTGATGTCAGGCGGAGCCATTCTCGAACGCGGGACTCATGATGAGCTGATCGCGAAAGAGGGTGGTCTCTACGGATCGCTCGCGAAGTTGCAGCTCGAGTGAATCGCTTCAGGGCAGCAGGCGCAGGCACGAGGGCATCGTGATCTCGAGCGGATCGCCCGTCGCCGTCAGTTTGCCGTCAGATCCGATGCGGAAAACGGCGAGACTGTTTCCCGGCATGTTCGCGCAGAGGAGCCACTCTCCGTCCGGTGTGATGAGAAGATTCTGCGGCCCTTTTCCCTGGCTCGGCTCAAAGCCGATGAGGGAGAGGACTCCGTCGTCGGCGATGCGGAAAATCGCGATGCTGTCGTGTCCCCGATTGGTGCCGTAGAGGAACTTCCCATCGGGCGTGATCCTGAGATCGGCGCAGTAGCTGCTCCCGGTGAAATCGGCGGGCAGGGTGGAAATGGATTCGCGTTTCGTTAGGATGCCGTCAGGTGCCGCGTAGGCGTAGCGGGTGACCGTGTTGGAGAGTTCGTCGATGGCGTAGAGATTTTTTGCGGCTGGATCAAAGACAAGGTGACGTGGTCCGGCGCCGGGAGTGGAGGCGGTGGAGGTTTTTTCGAGCGGCTTCAGTGTTGCAGTCGTCGGGTCGAGCGCATAGCCGAGGATCGCGTCGAGCCCGAGATCGGCGGCGTAGGCGTGGCGGTTGTCGGGACTGACGATGATGCTGTGGGCGTAGGGGCCGCTCTGCCGTTTTGGATCGACCTTCGATCCTCCCTCGTGTTGAACGAACGAGGCCGCTTCAGCGAGCGATCCGTCTTCCCGAATTGGTAGGGAGGCGACGCTGCCGCTCGCGTAGTTGGCGAGGAGGAGGACCTTGCCGGTCGCATCGACTTCGAGGTAGCAGGTCGCGGTGCCTTTGGCGGACTGGCGATTCAAGAGAGTGAGTTTCCCGGATGCCTTGTCGATGGCGTAGGCGGCGACCTCTTCGTCATCTTCACCACCGAAGGCGATGGCATGGACCGTGTAGAGAAATCTCCCGTCCGGAGAGATCGCGGTGAAAAAAGGGTTTTCAATTCCCGCGGTGCGGCCGGCTCGCGTGAGGCGGCCGTCTTTTGTGGAAAATAACAGTGCCTCAACTCCGCCCTTTTCCCCTGCGGCAAAAGAAGAAACCATCATGGTGATCTCATCCGCAGGCACAGTGGGGGTGAGCAGGTGCGTTGCAGCGGCGAAAAGAGAGAGGGTGAAAAATCGTGAGTGGGCCATGCACTGAGATTTATCGAAAGGCCGCCTGTCACACTAGCGAAATTCCGACCGTGATCGGGGGATGGCCCGACTCTTCGCTGTTGAGGCCCCGGCCATACTCTTTTTGATCAGGCCGTGCCGCTCTCTGTCAACCCGGGGGCGTGAGTGGCCATCGATCTCGGTGTGGAAGTCATGCCGAGCATCGGAGGGAGTTACCCTTAGGGGAGCAATGGGAGGTAACGCGAGTCAAAAATCGACCTCTCTGCTGGACAAGATGCCTGAATGAAACGACGGGGATGAGCTCATGAAAAAGACATTCCCCCTTGAATCGCCCGGTCATGCCCCGGCGCGGGTGATCGAGTCGATAAAGAACGACCTTCGCAAGTATCTAAAGCGCGAGCGACGCAAGCCGCTTCCCGAAGGTATCGACTTTTGGGATTTCGACTGTCGGATAGGCCCAGACAGCGGTGAGGCGGCGACCACACATGTCAAAGAGATCGGCACCGCGATCGAAAGTGTCGCGGCTGCCGGGGCGAAGGCAGTCTACGTTGAGATCCTCGCGAAGCCGGGGCACCGTTCGCCGCGTGCGGACGGTCAGTCCGGCGAGGCGGGAGCGAATGAGGTTGAGGATGAGTTCCACGGCTGAGTGGGAACATTCCGGTAATGGCTCATCCGAATCGTGGTGACCTGCCGGAGAGATGAATTTTCGTGAAAAGGAGGCGGGGCGGGATGTTCGATTATCACGGAGCCGCCTTATTGACTTCGTCATTCACATTGACGCCGTCGGCCCAGATCGTGGCGAAGTAGCGGGGAGGGGCGGCGTCTTTGTCGCGCACCGTTTTTACAACGATATCGGTGCTGTCCTGAAGCAGTTCGCGCATCTTCGCGACGCGCTGCATGTTCTTCACTTTCGCTTCTTCGTCCGGACCGTTTTTATCGGCATCGAAGAGGGTGAGATTTTGCTTGTGCACCCAAACCCCGAATCCGAGATCGAGGTTCATTGAAACGGTATTCCCGTCCACGATGCGGACAAGTTCGGCCCAGAAGACATAATTCGGCTCGGGGGGATCCTCGGCGCGAAGCACTGAAGGAATGACGAGGGTGCACAGGAAAAGGCAAAGGAGAGATCTCATGGAGGAAACTGGTTCTCCCCATCGTAGGAGCAAGGGTAGGGCCGGCGCAAGTTAAAGGGCGTGAAATTTTGGCGCGAAAACGTCTTGGGCAAGACGGGCGCGGGTCTCCGAGTCGGCCGTGCGACGCCGAGATCGGCGGCGTGATTCTCTTCTTCCGGGCTTTGCCCCGGGGTGGCGGGGTTATCTGCGGGGACGGATTGGAGAGGATCAAGAGGTGTCATGGAGATTCTCCACGATCGCCTGCTCCACTGCTCGGACTTGCGCGGAGACCGGTTTCGCGTCCGATCGGGCCTGGTGGAGTGGGCCGTTTGCACGAAAACAAGTAGGATAACTGAGCACAATGCCCACTCGGGCAGCGTCCGGGAGTGGCTTGAAGAAGCGAATCCGCCCCGTTGCTCATCGCTAAAAATCGTCGAGATTAGGAGAGCGTGATCTTTTCTCCCTCCTCATCGTCTTACCGACCGGTCCTGGTTCTGCTCGTTCTCTGCTTTTTGGTGACGGTGGGGTGCGCCCAGGGGCAGGTGACATCTCCCTTCCCGCCCGACGCACCCGAGCACGAGGCCCTCACCGCCGCGAGTCCCTATCTCGCTGATGAGAACTTTTCCCTGCGGCAGGACTACTGGCAGGGCATCCTCACGACGAAGACCGGAAAAGGGCTGAAGTTGCAGTTTTTCAAAGGCAACACCTACCGCCTGTTCTTCGGAGTCGCGCCCTCGGCGTTGCCGAAAACCGGCACCCTTCATCTCCATCTCTACAACGCCGACGGCGATCAGGTTGCCCACGCTCAGGGCGAAGTCGGCAAGGCTGCGGTAGCGCTTCACCTCAAGAATACGCTGAAGACGGGACTCTACCTCGTCCTCATGCGAGTCGAGGTGCCTCCCGGTCCCCTCGCCGGAGAAGAGGTGCCGGCGGTCATGTTCTATGGGTGGCAGTGAATTGATTTCTCTCAAGCTCACGCCGTCATTGCGGTCGTGACGGCGGAGCTTAGGGGCATTGTGATGGCGGAAACGCATCGCGGTGAAGGCGCTGGAGGGACTTGTGCTTTTCCCGATGCGGAAAAGTCGGGCCTGCACTACCTTTCGCGCGATGGTCAAAAACATTATCATCGGCATGCTCGCGCTTGCCCTGTTCGTCTCTCTTAATTTTCACCTCACGCGGCCTGAACCTAAGCCCGTCGCGCCGGTCGTGGTGACGGTTCCGATTCCCGGACCGGGCGTGATTCAGGAGCCCGGGCCAGAGCCGGTGGCCGCGCCAGAGCCAGAGCCGGTAGCCGCCCTCGACCCGCGTTTTGTCGCTTTCGAGGCGGCGTTTGCTTCGAGCGTGGATGATCCGGGACTGATGGGTGCCGCGATCGGGTTTTCTGTCCTCGATTCTTCGGGAGAGGTGATCTACGAACGGAACGGTGACATCGCGCACATCCCCGCTTCCGCGCTGAAGACCCTCACGACGGCGACGGCACTTGAGGTGCTCGGGCCGGATTTCCGCTTCGAGACTCGCCTCGGCGTCAGCGCGCCCGATGAAAAGGGTATTTCAAAGGGTGATCTCATCCTCATCGGTGGGGGCGATCCGATGCTCTCGATTGCTGATTACCAGTCCTGGATCGAGGGCTTGAGCAAAGCTGGTCTCACCTCAGTGCCGGGGCGGGTCATTGGCGATGGGCGTCATTTCCCCGGTTCGGTTTTTGCCGATTTCTGGAACTGGGGTGATATCGGGAACGGCTACGGCAGCCCGGTCTCGGGACTGAATCTCGAGCACAATCGCTTCACGGTGACGCTTATGCCAGGGGCGAGTGAGGGCGAGCAGGCCTCCGTGGGCGCAATTTTGCCTGATCTACCCGGGGTGGAGTGGAAAAACGAAAGTATCACCGGTCCGGCCGGTTCGGGCGATGGCATCGTCATCCACGGTGGTGAGCGCACCGGCATCATGCACCTGCGCGGCACCGTGCCGATTGGTGGAGATATGCACGTGAAAGGGGCGGTGCCAGATCCCGAGAAGTTCGCGGCCCACCATTTGCGGAAGACGCTCCTCGCAGCGGAGATCCTCGTCGGAGGTGCTGCGGTCGGGGCAGGGGAACTGGCCTTGAAAGGGGAGGGCATGCCGGTGATTGGAAAAGAGCTGCTCGTCCATCGGTCGCCGCCGCTCCTCGAGATCGTCACGAGCATCCACGAGACGTCGGACAATCACGAGACGGAGTGCCTCTTCCAAGCCCTCGCTCTAGAGGCGGGGATGCCTCCGGCCGAGGTGGTGCGGACGCATTGGGAGGGACGCGGCCTCGATCTCTCGGGGTGGCGGATGGTCGATGGTTCCGGTCTGGCACGCGCCGATTTTATCACTCCCAGGGCCCTCGCCCGGCTGCAGTATCTCGCGAGCACGGGGCCTCATGGAGCGGCTTATGTGGGATCGCTCCTCACTGCCTATGGGGGAGCGCTGCACTTCAAGGCGGGGGCGATGTCGGCGGTGCGATCCCTCACCGGACTGATCGAGTCGCAATCGGGAGAGATCCTGAGCTTCGCTTTTATCGTCAATCACTACAGTGAAGCCTCTTCGGTAGAGGCGCTGCAAGGGGAGCTGCTCGGGGCGATGTCAGTCTGGGGCACGGAGCCGGTGACGGAAGAGCCTGCCGCAGCGGAGGAGGCGGAGGAGGCGGACGAGCCGGAGTAATCGATTATCTTGCGATGGCGTAGAGCGCTCTTTCGGAACGCAAGATCAGATGGCCTGCGCTTACTGCCGGGGTCCCCTGGAAACGGCTCGGGTCGGATTCGAAGTGATTGACGCGAAGCAATCGAAATTCGGGTTTCGCTGCGATCACGAAGGTGCCCGCGTTGCGGCTCACTGCGACGAGGTGCCCGTTTACAAGAATGGGCGAGGCGTAGAGAGCCATGCCTTTGCCGTCTTTGCTCGCGACGTCGAGTCGCTCGCGGTAGATGACTTCGCCGGTGTCGGGCTTTGCGCACGAGGCGATACCGTCCTCGCTCACCCAGTAAAGGAGGCCCTCGTGCTCGACGGGCACGGGCATGTAGCTCCGGGCTTGGGTGCTTTCCCAAAGGAGCGCTTCCCCGCTGCGGTCGCCCTCTCCCCCACCGAGAAAGACTGTGCCGAGGGTGCGGGGGAATCCGCTGAAGACGGCAATGCGATTCCCGCTAAGGGCGAGAGGACTGCCCGAGAGATTGCCGCCTACAGGGCTTTTGGAAAACCAGCGCACCGCTCCGTTCGCCGGATCCAGTCCGCGGATCTCATCGCGAAAGGCGACGATGAGGTCGATGCGGTCATGTCCTAACGTTTGCAAAATCGGTGTGTTGTAGGTCTGCTCAAGCATGGGATGCTCCATGCGCCAGAGTTCTTTCCCGGTGCGTTTGTCAAAGGCGAGGAGAGCGCGGGTTTCGTCGCCGGCGTTGATGATGACCGCGTCATCCGTGAGAACGACGCTAGCGGCAGAGCCCCAGGACATGGCCGAAGACAGAGATCCTGTCCGGGCCGACCAGATTCTTCGCCCCTCGAGATCGTAGGCGTGGACGCCGTTCTTTCCGTAAAAACAGTAGACACGCTCGCCATCGGTGGCAGGGGAGCTGCTCGCATAACCGTGTTCAGGGAGGAACTGCTGATAGGTATCTTCGGCGACAGTGGCAGGCTCGCTCGCGGTCCAGAAGACTTTGCCGGTTTGAAGATCGGCGCAGAGAAGGTGACGCACGAGTTTTAGCGGATCACCCGGTGCCGCCGGATCTTCCGCGAGGCCGGGCGTTTCGCCGTAGCCTGTGTAGGCGGTGACATAGACGCGGCCGCCGGCGATGACGGGTGACGACGATCCCGGACCGGGGAGCTCAAGCTTCCATTTCAGATTCGTCGTGTCACTCCACTCGAGCGGAACGGTCGCGTCGGTCGAAATTCCGTTGCCGTTGTTTCCGCGGAAGCGCGGCCAGTCCTGCGAGGACAATTTAGGAGTGAATGTCGAGGCGGCGTCGTGGGCCGCGGCCCCCTTGTCGGCGGTGGCGGCTGGCTGAGGTGCGGCGACGACGACCTGGGCGACTTCACGCCGCATGAAACATCGCCCGACCGGATAAAGGACCCTCTTGCGAAAGTTATCCTCTCTCGCGTAAGGCAGCTCGATCACCATGGCGGGATCGGGCTGCGTGACTTCGCCGAAGGCACTGGGAGTATTTGCCACGGCGCCGGGTGGCGAAAAGAAAACGAGGAAGCCCAAAACGAGCGAGGCGGTCAAGAAGAGTCCCGGGTATGCCATCTGAAGGATAGAAAAATTAGGAGGTTTTTCCGTCAGGCGGCAAGCGGTTCCGACGGGGGGACATAAAACGAAACTGACAATGACGATGATGGAAAAACCATGGCTCGCCTTTAAGGGTAATCATTTTTCGGGAGATCGGGCAAGCGTTAGATGCCGGCGTGCCGGCGAACCGTGTAAGCACCGGAATGGGTGAGAGAATGTTTCAAGAAGTGTTTCCCCGAAAACCCGGCAGGGCGAGGCTGCCCCGTCGGGCCGGTTCGTCTACCGCGACAGTAATCCCAACCGGCTCTCCGGGATGGTTGGGCCTACCCTTTGGGCGACCACGATCGGGAAGGTTTCTTGAGGGTCTT
Source organism: Verrucomicrobiales bacterium (assembly GCA_030730365.1). Taxonomy (GTDB): domain Bacteria; phylum Verrucomicrobiota; class Verrucomicrobiia; order Verrucomicrobiales; family DEV007; genus Arctic95D-9. The sequence continues at coordinate 31,513 of JANQVJ010000038.1, read as the reverse complement.
CCTGCGCGAGGTTACGAGGTTTCCTGCAGGGGAGGGTGATTCTTTGCGGGGATCAGCGTCCTGCGAAGCGACAGGATGAGGTGAGAAATGCGGGCTAGAGAGTCACGGCTACTCACCGCCCGAATTGCCCTCAAATCACTACGTGATACCGTCAGTCTCCCCGGCCTGAAAAATTTCCCGCATGTGCGAGTATGGGTAGATTCCAGGCTATTTATTTTCCAACACGTCCTTGCGCGGGGTGTCGGATTGACTGAGGGAGCGTAACTCTATTCAGATGATTCTTCGTTTTATGACTCGACGTCACCAGATTCTTTTACCGGCGATCCTCGCATCCGTTCTCAGCCTGGCCAGCGCTGCGCCGTGTCGAGCCGACGAGCAGGCCTTCAATGCGATCGAGCCGCTTCTCGCGACCTATTGTTACGACTGCCATGGAGACGGAATGGACTCGGGTGATTTCGCGATGGATGATTTCCAGAGCGTCTCCGATCACCTCAAAGACTTTGATGTCTGGTATGAAATCTGGAAAAACGTCCGCAGCAACTTGATGCCTCCGGCCGATAAGCCGCAGTTCAAGACCGAAGAGCGAGATAAGGTCCTCGCCTTCATTGAGAGCAAGGTCTTCAAAATCGACCGCAGCAATCCCGATCCGGGGCGTGTCACGATACGGCGTCTCAATCGCGAAGAGTATCGTCACTCGATCAAGGATCTCCTCCGCGTCGATTTCAAAGTCGAGGATATTCTCCCGGCCGACGACACCGGCTACGGCTTCGATACGATCGGCGATGTGCTTAGCATCTCGCCTCTCCTCATGGAGAAATACCTCGAGGCCGCCACACTCATCGTCGAGAGTGCCGTCCCGACCGATGGACCCGGAATCGTCGAGTGGTGGTTCGATGCGAAAAAGTTTAAGGACGAACGCAATGCGGACTGGGGCGTCGACTGGCTTCCCTTCGATCACGCCCGAAAGATGCAGTCTCATGAGTATGTCAGTTACGATGGGGAATACGAAGTCATGATGGATTTCCGCATCCGCGGATCGAATGAAGCCACTGCGAATACCGTGACTCTCAAGCTCGGGGTGGGTGATCGGGAGTTGACTCAGCGTAAGCTCGGCTGGGATAACTCCGAGCGCATTACCCTGAAGGCTAAGGCTATTCTTAAAAAGGGTAAGGACGAACCTTTCTGGTTTGCCACCGAGGCAGGTGACCCACCTCTGGAGGGTGAAAACAAACTCGGGATCGAGGTGCAGAATGTGCGCATCCGCGGCCCTCTCGACGGCAGCCAGAAGAATTACCCGTGGAATGCCCGCTACCTTTTCTCCGAGGGACCACCCTCGACGGATGAAGCTGAACGCGATCCCTACCGCGAGTCCATCCTCCGTAAGTTCGCGAATCAGGCCTTCCGTCGTCCCGTCGATGACGCCACGATGACGCGCCTCGTCGCGCTCGCACGTGAAGTCGATAGACAGCCGAACAACACCTTTGAGGATGGCATTGCAGAGGCCATCACCGCGATCCTCGTGAGCCCGCGATTCCTCATGCGCGCCGAGGTGCAGCCCGAGCCGGACAACCCGGGCAAGGTCGTCCCGATCGACGAATATGCTCTCGCTTCGCGACTCTCCTACTTCCTCTGGAGCTCCGTGCCCGACGAGGAACTGCTTCGCCTCGCCGGTGAAAACAAGCTCCGCGCCAATCTTCGTCCACAGATCGATCGCCTCCTCAAGGATGATAAGTCGAAACGGTTCGTGACAAATTTCGTCGGGCAGTGGCTTCAGGCCCGCGATGTCGAGACCCTCGCCTTTGATGAGCGACGTCTCCTCGAGGAAAAAGATTTCGAGACGGCCCGGAAGAAATTCAACGGGGGGCTCCGCCAGTCGATGCGCCTTGAGAGCGAATCTTTTTTTGCCCACGTCCTCAGGGAGAAGCGCCCCGCGACCGAGCTCCTCACCGCGAACTACACCTTCCTCAACGAGACTCTCGCCGAATGGTACAGGATCGAGGGGATCAAAGGCAGTCACATGCGCAAGGTCGACCTTCCCGAGGGCTCGAACCGTGGCGGAATATTGACGCAGGCCACTTTCCAGCTCGTGACTTCGAATCCGACGCGGACTTCACCGGTGAAGCGCGGCCTTTTTGTTCTTGAGAACTTTCTCGCCACGCCGCCGCCGCCGGCCGTGCCCGATGTACCGCCGCTGGAGGAATCGGCAAAGGGGCCGAATAAAGACCTCACTCTGCGCGAGGTTCTCAAGATCCACGCCGAGCAGAAACTATGTGCCTCGTGCCACATGCGGATGGATCCCATCGGTCTCGCCCTCGAGAACTATAACGCGATCGGCATTTGGCGCGACACCGAGAAGGGAAAGCCCATCGACGCGAGTGGTCAGCTCATGACGGGGGAGAAATTCAGCAACGCTCGCGAGCTCAGCCACATCCTCGCCTCCGCGAGGAAGGAGGACTTCCATCGTGCTATTTCAGAGAAGCTTCTTACCTATGCGGTCGGCCGCGGGGTCGAATACTTCGACGCCCCCACGATTGACAAGATCGTAGCGGATTCCGGAAAGAACGGAGGTTCTTTACTGGAGATTCTCTACGGGGTCGTCGAGAGCGTCCCATTCCAGAAACGACGTGGCGACGGCGGCATGTTCGCGACCGCCGCCGATCCGGAGTAAATCGCCCTTGCCGGCATCCGTTTCGTCTCTAGCCAATTGCCCTCCGGCGATCAGTTCGCGCATGCGTGGCGCGATGGGTTCCTCCGTCCACGCGGAGAGTCTTGCTGAGGTCTCCTATACGGGGATGCGGAATCTGAGTTGTATGAAAGATACTGAAGTTATATTGCAAGGGTTTAGCGAATTTCACTGACGAGAGGCTTCCCTGCTTTTACGCTGGCCCATGGAATCACCAAAAGAGCTTTTCCGTGAATGGTTTGAGCGGGTTTGGAATCAGGGCGACGAGGCAGCGATCTTCGAGCTGATGCATCCCGAAGGTGAAATTCTCGGCCTCGGCACTACCGTCATGGGACGTGAGGGCTTTGCGGGATATCACCGCGCCTTCCGCCGCGGGTTCAGTGAAATCCTGATAGAGATCGTCGATCTTGTTGGCGAAGACGAAGCGGTTGCCGGTCATGCCCGTTTCTCTGCCGTCCATGGCGAGTCCGGTCGCGAGGTGGATATCTTCCTGAGTTTCGCCGGGCGATTCGAAGACGGGAAACTGCGTTGGGTTCGCAATGTAGTCGACTTCACCGCGCTGTTATCCCAGGTCGGGAGTATTGATCCGAGGGCGGTGAACCTGCTCTTCGAGCCCTAATAGTCGATTTCCGCCTTGCTGCGATAGATTCCCGAACCATCTTTTGACCTATGAAAGAATCCACTAAACCGGCTGTGTTCAGCATCGCTTCGATCCTCTCCATCGCCGCAGCGTTCGGCAGTTTCATGACCGGGGCGATCTTTGGCCTCATTCTCGCGATTGTGGCGATCTTCTTCGGCTTTATCGGAGTGCTGATGTCCTTCGCTGATTCCCGCCGCGGAGGGATTGTCAGCATCCTCGCCATGATCGGCGGAGTCCTCGGCATCGTCGCGGCGGTCATCAAAGCGATCATGTGGATTTTTTAACCTGACGGGGCAGCCTCGACTCAATAAGGTCGAGCGGAGGTTATCTCTGTCGGCGTGAGGCTTCAGCTTTCTGGGCACGGGAACCGGAAACCATTGAAGCGTCACTCCAAGGCGGGCGGCAATTCCCCCGTATTACGTGTCTTTCCGGCAGGAGGATTGTGCGTTGTAGTCGTCTTCATGATTCGTTTGTGCTTGTTCATGCTGTTGTTTTCCGGTGTCGTCACGGCGCAGGAAGAGAATTATCCTGTCCACCCCGACATGGTGAAAAAGGATGGAGTGCCGACGGGGACGGTGACGAAAGGAACCTTTGCCGAGAGCAGGATTTTCCCCGGCACGACCCGGGACTACGCGGTCTATACGCCTGCCGGGTATGATGCGGCGAAACCGGCCGCCCTCATGATTTTTCAGGATGGCATGGGCTACGTCAGCTCTGTCCCGACGGCTTTTGACAATCTCATCCACAGCGGCGAGATGCCGGTCACGGTGGCGCTCTTCACCAATCCGGGGGTGGTGCCCGAGGCGGGTGAGAATGCCCTCGCGCGCTACAACCGATCCTTTGAGTATGACGCGGCCGACGGACGTTACGCGGAGTTTCTCCTCACCGAGATGATGCCCCATGCGCTGAAGGATCTCAATATCACGACGGACCCGAACTTTCGCGGGCTCTGCGGATCGAGTTCGGGCGGGATCGCCGCTTTCCAGGTGGCGTGGGAGCGTCCCGATCAATTTCGTCGTGTCTTCACCACGGTGGGCACCTATGTCGGGCTGCGCGGAGGGAACGAACTCCCCATCCTCGTCCGCAAACTCGAGCCAAAGCCAATCCGGATCTTTCTTCAGGATGGCAAAAACGACAACAACCTCTATTGCGGCAGTTGGTGGGTGGCGAATCAGGACATGCTCGCCTCTTTCGAATGGGCGGGTTACGAGGTGAATCACGAGTGGGGCGAGGGAGGCCATAACCGCAAGCACGGCAACGCGATCTTTCCCGATGTGATGCGCTGGCTCTGGCAGGACTGGCAGGGCGAGGGCGCCGTCGTTCGCAATCACCCTGACCGATCCAAAAACAAAGCGAACGATTTTCTCGTCAAGGGCGAGGACTGGCAACTTGTCAGCGAAGGGCATGGCTTCACCGAAGGACCGGCGGTGAACGCGGCGGGGGAGCTCTATTTCTCTGATCTCGAGCAGAGCAAAATCTGGAAGGTTGATCGCGCGGGCAAGGTCTCCCTCTTTCAGGAAAACACGGGACGGACGAACGGACTCGCCTTTGCTCCCGATGGGAAAACGCTTTACGGCTGCCAGGACGATCCCGGCCGCCTCGTCTCGTGGGATATCGACTCGGGCGAGATGACAGTGAGGGCCAAAGGAGTGAAGCCGAATGATGTGGTCGTCGCCTCAGACGGCACGGCCTACTTCTCCGAGCCCGGGAAAAAGACGATTCATCTCATCACTCCGGGTGGTGAGGTCAAGGTGGCGTCGGACCAGTATTCGGGGGTCAATGGCGTCGTCCTCAGCGCGGATCAGTCACTCGTCTACGCGGCGGATTTCGGAGGACGATTTGTCTGGTCGGGCCAGCGTAAGGCCGATGGAACCCTCGCCTATGTGCAGCCCTTCTATCATCTCCATCTGCCTCCCGCCTCCGTCGATGTCCGCAGTCAGGCCGACGGCATGGCGGTTGATGAGGCGGGCTGGCTCCTCGTCGCAACCGCGATGGGAGTGCAGATCTGTGACCAGCCCGGGCGGGTCCATCTCATCGTGCCCTCGCCCATCGGGCAGCGGCATCCTTCGAATGTCGCCTTTGACGGCAATGTCCTCTACGCGACCTGTGGCGGGAAAGTCTTCAAACGACTCACCAAACTCAAAGGTGCTCAAGCCTGGGCCGCGCCGGTGAAGCCGGAAAAACCGAAGCTCTGATCCATGACTCCTGTCGCAACGTTTGCCTTCGCGCTGGTCCTCTTTCTCACAGGCCATCCTCTCTCCGCCGCCGATTCCGTGCCGCTCCAAACCGGGCCGCACCGCGATGTCACGATCAAGCCTGTTGGTGACGGGGTTTCAGAAATCGCGGTCAGCGGTGTCTCCCCGCATTTCTGGACCGCGCCGGTGCCGCTCGAATTTGATCCGGCAAACCATACTGTCGTTGCCTTCGAGTATTTTTCGCCCTCAGGCGTCGAGTCCATCTCGGTGCGGTATCGACAGAGCGACGGCAGCATGACCCTCGGCGGCTCGGCTCCGCTGCCGCTCGCGGAGACCTGGCAGCCTTTCTCGATCGATCTTTCAAAAGGCAAACCGGCTCCGCCGAAAGGGGATGCGGCGATGCGATTCCATTTCGCGATGAATTATAATCCGAAGGCCTCGCTCCGAATCCGGAACTTCGAGGTGCGGGCTCCGAATCCCGCCGAGCGCGCCGCCGCTGCGGATCGGGAGGCTCGGACGGCCCGACGTCAGGCGGATGCGGACGCCTACCTCGCCTACCTGCGGACCGGTTACCCGAATGAGATCACGGATATCATCGTCGGTCTTGAAACGATAGTTTTAAGAGGCCGTGCCACCGTGGCCGGTGTCCTGCGAGAAGTCCAGGCTCACATCGCCTCACACGGAATATCGGAAGCGGACACTCCGGCGGAGGTGGCTCCCGGCGACTTCGAGATCACTCTGCCGCGCTTTGCCGGTGAGGGGAAAAAAGATCGCGCGCTCTCGCGCTGGAGACTTGAGGAAAAGTCAGGCCGGTTCCTCTCGCTCGCCCGGTGGCCCGACCAGGTCCTGTCCGGAGTCGCCACCGGGCTGCCGAGGTTGAGCGCCCCGCATCAAAAAGGCCTTGGCGGCGTCCCGGCTATCGGCAAGGGCGATCATGAAATCTTCGAACTGGGGATACGGCATGCGACGGTGAATTTCATCGTTTCCTCACTCGTCTCTGCGTCGCCGCGACCGGGATTCGAGCCTTTTATCCTCGAGGGACGGGAGTGGTTTTTCAACGCCGGTTACCTGCGCCAGACTGAGGCCACGGTAGAGCATCTCTGCGCAAAAGAGATCATCGTGAGCTGCATCCTCCTCGTGGGAAATGGGGTAGAACATCCCATGACTCACCCCGAGGCTGAGCGGCGCGGCATTTATTCCATCCCGAACCTCGCGGTGGCCGAGGGCGCGGCCCATTACCGGGCCGCTCTCCATCTGCTGGGAGATCGTTTTACCAGTCCGGCCACACGCATCAGCAACTGGATCATTCACAACGAAATCGATCAGGCCGGCGTCTGGACGAACATGGGCGATCAGCCGCTCGCACGCTATCTCGAGACTTACATGCGTTCGGCCCGTCTCGTTCATCATACGATGCGGCTCCGCGATCCGTATGCCCGCGTCTTCGTCTCCCTCACGCACCACTGGAGCAAACAAAGTTCGGGAAGCGGCACTTACCGGGTGCGAGACATGGTCGATCTTTTCGCTGAAATGAGCCGTGCCGAGGGAGACTTCGAGTGGGGGCTCGCCTACCACCCGTATCCCCGCGACCTGCGCAACCCCGATACCTGGAATGACACGGAAGTCACCGGCGACTTCGAGACGCCCTACATCACGCCGAAGAACCTCGAGGTCCTGCCCGCCTACCTCGCGCAGGAGCGTTTTCTTTACCTGGGGAAAACGCAGCGAGCGATCCTCTTTTCCGAGCAGGGTTTCAATACCCCGACCCTTAGCGAAGAGGATCAGCGCCGTCAGGTGGCGGGTCTGATTTACACCTTTCGAAAACTGAAAGCCATGCCCACGGTGGAGGCCTACCATCTGCATCGTTATCAGGACATGCCCGACCGCGAGGGTGGACTGCGCCTCGGCATCATCGACGAGCACGGCAATCGTAAGCTCGGCTGGGACGCCTATGCCGTGATCGGGACAGAGGCGGAGGCTCCCTTCGTCACGATAGCCGACGAGATCATGAAGTCTCGAAAGAGCCCCTGAGGCGTCTCGCTTTTTTGAAAGACTTTGGCGGTTCACTCGTATTTAGGGTAAGTTTCCCAATGCCTCCAATGTTCCGAGTCACTCCCCTCGCCGTCGCTGCCGGAGCGTTCCTAGCGCTCTCCGCCTCCTTTACCAACGCCCAGGTTGGCGGTCCGGCGGCGAGTTTCAATGATGTCGCCCGCTTCGTCGCCGGGCAGGCGACCAGCCCCGGCAGTAGCCTCCGCCAACTCGACAATCTGCCGGCGGTTCGCCGCCACATGACCGACTCGGTGGCTCTTTCCAAGACCTGGCAGGATCGTCGTCTCAACGTCCTTCGCGACTGGGCCAAGCAGGAGATCCATCCCCGCATCTCGCGCCCGAAGTTCGTGAAATATCCCTTTTCCGGCCCCGACTTCGTCCACGCCGCGACGCTCTTTCCCGGGGCCGACGAATACATCCTCGTCGGGCTCGAGCCTCTCGGGACGCTGCCGAATTTTACCGCGATGACTGATCCGGAACTCAATGGCTATCTCTCCCATCTCAATCACACCCTCCGCAGCATCTCGCAGCGCAGCTTTTTCATCACCACGGAGATGCGCGAGGATTTCGGGAAAGCCGGCGGCGTCGGCGGGGTTTATCCCGTGCTGCTTTATTTCGCCGCGTTGACCAACCACGAGGTCATCAACGGACAGTTTGTGAAACTCGCCGCGAACGGTGAGGCGGTCGTCTCGGGAGCAGCCGAGGCCGACGGGATCTGGCTGCAGATCCGCGCGCTCGATCGTCTCCCCGACTTCCCTCAGGCGCAGAGTCTCTATTATTTCAAATCCGATCTCTCGGACTCGGGCTTCAAGGCGAGCAGTCCGATGAAGGCTTTCCTTGATCAGCGCCCCGGTGGCATGGGTTATCTCAAGGCGGCCTCCTATCTGATGCACACCGAGGCCTTTACGAATATCCGCAACTACCTCGTCGGCGATTGCCAGTATATCCTGCAGGACGAGTCGGGCATCCCCGCCGAGTTCTTCGCGACCTACTACGCTGCCACCTACTACGGCAAATACATCGGCCCGATCGACACCTTTGCCGAGCACAATCAGCCCTTTCTCCACCAGGTCTACCAGTCCGGCATCGCTAAACCGTTACCCTTCGGAACCGGCTACCGCATGCGTGACGAGGACGCCATTCAGATCTTCGGGATTCGGAAATAGCTGGAAATGGCGGCAGGGGTGGCGTTACAATAGCCCCTCCCCATGAAAGCAATCCGTTTCCTCCTCGCCCTCTTTCCCGCCCTTCTTGTTCCCCTCGTGGCAGAGGATCGAAAGCCAAACATCATCGTCATCATGGCCGACGATCTCGGTTTCGGTGACCTCTCCTGCTACGGTGCGACGACCTACGAGACGCCGCACATCGACGCTCTCGCGAAAGAAGGGATGCAGTTCATGAGCGGTTATTGCACCGCCTCGACCTGTACTCCGACCCGATTCTCCCTTCTCACGGGGACCTATGCCTTTCGGGTAAAAGGGACGGGGATCGCCCCGCCGAGTGCCCCCGCCGTGATCGCCGGAGGCACCCCCACGATTGCCTCGATGCTGAAGTCCGCCGGCTACAGGACTGCCGTCATTGGTAAGTGGCACCTCGGGTTCGGCGGTCCTGACGGCCCTGACTGGAATGGAGAACTGAAGCCCGGTCCGCTCGAGATCGGATTCGACTATTCTTTTCTCCTCCCCACGACGAATGACCGCGTTCCTCAGGTCTACGTCGAGAATCACCGCGTCCTCAATCTTGATCCGGCCGATCCACTCCGGGTGGGCAACAAAAAACCCGATGAAGATCATCCCACCGGGATCAGCCATCGCGACACCCTCAAGATGGACTGGACCCATGGCCACAACAACACCATCCACAACGGCATCAGCCGCATCGGTTTCTACACCGGTGGAGAGACTGCCCGCTTCCGCGACGAAGACCTCGCCGACAAGTGGGTCGAGAAATCTGTCGCCTGGATTGAAAAGAACAAGGAGACACCCTTCTTCCTCTTTTTCGCCTCGCATGACAATCACGTTCCCCGCATCCCGCACGAGCGCTTCCAGGGTGTGACCCCGCACGGCTTTCGTTCGGACTCCGTCGTGCAACTCGACTGGTGTGTCGGCGAACTCACAAAGACGGTCGAACGGCTCGGCTTGTCGCAAAATACCCTCTTCGTCTTCTGTTCGGATAACGGCCCCGTCATGGACGACGGCTACGCCGACGATGCCCTCGAGAAGCTCGGGGAACACCGCGCCGCCGGTCCCTTTCGCGGGGGGAAATACAGCGTCTACGAGGGCGGCACACGCACGCCCTTTCTCACGCGATGGAAAGGGACGATCACTCCCGGACTCTCCGACGAAGTCGTCTCGACGATGGATCTCTACGCCAGTCTCGCTTCCCTGACAGGTGCGGAGTTGCCGAAGGATGCCGCCCTTGATACGACCGATGTGCTCGGTGCCCTGCTCGGGGAGAAGAACGCGAAAGGGCGATCCGAACTCGTGCAGCAGGATAACGGCTCGGGCGGGACCTTCGGCTTCCGCTCAGGGAACTGGAAGCTGCTGCGTCACGATTCGAAAAAGGCGCGCAACGTCGTTGTCGAGAAAAAGCTCGAGAATGTCGATGTGCCGCAATTCCAGCTCTACGACCTCTCCGTCGATCCCAGCGAGAGCGAGGACCTTTTTGCGACGCAGCCTGAGGTGGCCTCGCGCCTGCAGGCTCGACTCGACGAGATCATCGAGTCGGGGCGGACACGGCCGTGAACCTAAGTGAGCCGCCCCGCCTGCCGGGGGGGTGACCTGGGCGACGATGATGTCCTGCTGCGCGAAGGATTGATTCTGATTCGCCCCGATTCAGTGGCAGGTTGGCGTCCTCGAGGCTTCGGTTGACCCCGGGACCACTTTGGGGCTTTACATCGCGATGGTCTGGTTCAAAACTGGGGTTTCCCTACCCATGCCGAACTGGTTCTACACCGATGCACTCGCGGCCCAAAAGGGGCCGGTCGATGACCTTGCCCTGTTGGATCTCAACCGCAGCGGCGCTATCACGGCGAGATCGCTGGTCTGGCGCGAGGGGATGGAGGCGTGGGCGCCATTTCTTACCGTAGCGGGGAAGGTCATGGAGAACGAATCCCATGGCGAACCTGTTGGGATCGGCGTCTGTGCGCACTCGGGACAGGTCTACCGCGCCGAGGAAATGCTCCCATACGGCGAAGCGCTGATAGGGCCCGAGCAGAAGGAGTCGTTTCTCCAGATGATGATGGAAGGGGCGGTGGTCGAGATCGCCGACGCGACTTACCGGGGAACGGAATATGTCGGCTTCTGGTGGCGCACGCTTTCGTCGCTCCTCGACTACATGGTGAAGATGATCCCCTCGATGCTCTGCATGGTTCCCTACTACGTCGCCAGCTTCTCGAGTGGAATCACGGCCGGAACGCGTGTCGGGCAGGGGGACGACCTGATGAGTCTCAGCGGCTTCACCGCCATGACGATGCTCGCCTATGGGCTGGGCATGCTGGGCGTGCTGGCCGTGAGCATTTTTTACGATACCTGGATGGTGGGCAAATACCAGGCCACGGCCGGGAAGATGATCATCGGAGCAAAGGTGGTGAATCCCGACGGTTCGCGGCTCACCTACAAGCGGGCCTTCATCCGCTGGCTCGCGAAAAAGCCGCTCAATTATCTCATCGTCTGGATCCCCTCGGCGATCGGATTCGGCCTTATTGTAGGGGTGATCGGAGCCGCCTCGAACAACAGCGGAGACAACGCGGCGGGATTCGTCTTTGCGATGGTCACGGGCTTGTTCATCTATTTTGCCCTCCTCGCGTTATGTTCCGGCGTCTACTGGATGGCGGCCTTCGACCCGGAGAAGCGAGCGCTCCATGATCGCATTGCCTCGACCCGTGTGGTGAAGAAATAAAGAATTTTTTTCCGATGCCGAATCCCCTCCAAGACAGTGAAAGCGCCGGGACCGTCCTGCCATGTCCCGCCTGCCGCAGCCGCTTGCAGGTGGGTCGGGGGGTCTCTTTTTTCGAGGGAAAATGTCCTGTCTGTCGGCGCGAAGTGAGTGTCACGGCCTTCCCGAGGCTCTTTCGGGAGTGGGCGATCGCCGAGGCGGCGGATCCGGCGAGGGAGGGCGAGGCGAGCTGCTCTTTTTTCCCCGCAGAGCGGGCCGAGAAAGTTTGTGATGAGTGCGGCTGTTTCCTCTCGGAGCGGGCCGCGGTCTCATGGGCCGGACGCGACCTCTGTCTGCCCTGCCTCCACCGTCTGCGGGAGGTGGAAAAAGACTCCGGCTACATCGGCCGGACCCGTTTGCAGGACAAACGTGCCCTCGCTCTCGTGACCTGGCTCGCGCCTCTCTCCTTGTTTACCGCTCCGCTCGCTCTGTATCTCCTCCTCCGCTACCGCGGTCGCCCCGAGGGTTTCGTGCCGCGTAGTCACCTCACCTGGTGGATCGCTTTCAGCCTCGCGATCATGTGGCTTATCGTCTCGCTCGTCCTCATCGTGGTCTGGGTCTCGCTGGTGCTGGACGGGTTTTCGTGAGTGGTCATTCGACGACCGCGGTCGGTCGGGAGGATGCCCCTCCACAGCACGAAGGCGTCGTGAGGATATCGGGGCTAAGGCAGTTCGTCCACGGTCTCATCCCGCTGATAGATCGGGAGCTGGCGGTAGGGGACCGTGAAAGAGAGGACCATCATGGAGGTTCCGTAGGTGCCTCCGTTGCGGCCGTTCGACCAGGATCCATTGGACTGCTGTTTGGGAATGTATTCGCTGTACATCCAGTCGGCATACTGCGCCCAGAAGCGGCCTCCGAGCTGGAACATGCCCTGGGCGTTATAGTAGTTCGCGTAGTACTCGTGGGCATTGTTGATGATGTGCTGGCGATGCTTGAGAATGTAATCGCCGGATCGCGGGGTGGACTCGGTCCCGTGATAGCCGCTCAGCTCGAGGCAGAGGAGTCCGCAGCCAGTGAGGGTTTCGGAGTGTCCCCAGGGATCGGTGTAGCCGAAGCGTCCCGATTCCCGATCGTGATTTTTGAGCACGTAGGCGACCGCTTTTTCAATGGCTTCGTCCGGGATGGGAGCACCGTTGAGCTTGGCGGAACGGAGGGCCATGAGGGCCCAGCCGCTGCACGAGAGATCCGAGTCACGGGAGTCGGGCTTGTAGCGCCAGCCGCCTTCGTGGTTTTCGTTTTTGGGCACAGCCTGGGCTTCGAGGATAAGCTTGGTCGCCTTGGCGAGGACAGGGCTGAGGAGCTCCTGAGTCTCAGCATCGACCATGCCGCTACATTCGGAAAGAAACAGGGTTGCGATGGTGTGCGCATACATGAGCCCGTGGCCCGAGTCGCCTTTGTCGAGCAGTCCGTTGCTACGTTGGCTCTCCAGCACGTAGCGGATGCAGCGCTCGAGGTTCGGGGAGAATTCGCCATAGCCGGGCAGGTGGCCGGCGGAGAGGTAGGCCATCCCGACGAGGGAGACGACGCCGACAGAGCGTCCGTAAGAGTCGTTGAAGGTTCCGTCGGCGGACTGGTTCGCGGCGAGGTAACGCAGAGCACGGTCAACGGCGGATTCGATAGCGGGCTGGTGTTTCAGAAAGACATCCTGCGAGGGCATCCCGGTGAGGGACTCCTGCGCCCGGAGGGCAGAGACGGGCGGGAGGAGGAGGGCGAGAAGAAGCACGATGGCGAAACGTTTCATCGGTGAGGCGAAAGGGGGGATGGGGTGGGGATGACGTATCGGATGCGCAATCCGGCCTCTGAGAGACCGGCTAGAGAATGCGGGGCTCATTTCTTGCCGGCTTCTTTGGCGATGACCTGGAAGTAGCGGCCGACGAGTTCGCGGTATTCGGCGGGGAGATCGGTTTCGATAGCGGTGGCGTTGCCACCGACGAGGGCGCCTTTGAAGCGGGCCCAGTCTGCGGCGCTGATGCCGAGCTTCTGCAATTCGGGGGGCAGTCCGCTACCGTCGGAGTCGCCGGTCTTTTTGCCGGTTTCGTTGAGATCGGTTGATTCGGGATCACCGGCGAGCTGCTGATTGTTCTCGGGCTGCGGCGGATCCTTCGGGCCTCCGGGCTGGCCGTCGGGTCCTCCGCCCATCTTCTCCATGGCGGACTGGGCCAGCTTCTGCAGCGAATTTGCCGCCTCCCGGGACTGTCTCGCGGCCTCTTCGGCGTTCTGCGATTTGCCGGACTTGGAAACGTCGTCAAAGCCCTCGGCGAGGTCCTCTTTGCTGGCGAGCCGCTCGTCGGCATCGGATGCCTCGAGTCCCTCCATCGTTTGTCCGATCGCCTCGGCGGACTGGGCAAAGGCCTCGGCGGCCTGGGCGAGGGCTTTGGCGGATTGATCCTGATTGTTCTGCCCCTGCTGCATCGACACCTTGGCCTGGTTCGCCAACTGCCCTTCGGCGACTTCCCCTTTTTGGGCGGCGTCGGACTGCTGCTCCTGTGCACGGCTGAGCTGCTTCGCTGACTCGGCGGCCTTGCGGGCTCCTTCGTCGAGGGATCTTTCGGCCTGGTCGGCGCGGGCTTTGGCCTGATTCTGCTGCAGGTTCTGGAGGGATTGTTCGACGCCTTTGGCCTCACCGGCGAGGGCGCTCGCCTGCGCGTCGAGCTGAGACTCCATCATCGCGAGAGCTTCCTGAAGCTTGCCTTCACTGATCGCCTCGATCTGTCGGGCGATCGTCTCCTGACGCAGGGCGAGGTCGCTGAGTAATCCGACGGGCGGAGCGGAGGCGGCTTTTTCGGCTGGGGTAGCGGCTGATTCGGCGGCGGGATCTGCGGGAGTCTCCGCAGCGGCAGCCTCATTCGCGGCAGGCTCATTCGAGGCAGGCTCATTCGCGGCCGCTTCGGCGAGGGATTCACCCGCTTCCTGCGCGGCG
>JANQVJ010000038.1:14203-16990 GCA_030730365.1 Verrucomicrobiales bacterium | reverse complement strand
GGCAGGCTCATTCGCGGCCGCTTCGGCGAGGGATTCACCCGCTTCCTGCGCGGCGCTCATCGCCTCTTCGAGATTGCGCTCAGCAAGACCTTCGGCGGCCTCGCTCGTATTGGCAGCCGCTTTAGTCAGGGATTCGGCGCTGGCGGCGGCGGCTTTTTTCTTCGCGCCGTTCGGGGCCGGGGCAGCGGGTTCGCCCTCTGCCGCGGCAGGATCAGAGGCAGCGGCTTCGGACTTTGCTTCGCTGGCGGCGAGGGCTTCTTTCGTCTCTGCCGCGACTTCGGCCTGCCTCCCGGCAAGTTGATCGAGGAGCGCCTCGCGGAGGGCTTCCTGCTGGTTTTCCTTTTCCCCCATGGCGCTCTTGTTGGCTTCGCGGAGCGTCTCCTGCCGTTCGGCGAGGGCGTTTGCTTCCGCGGCGAGGGCTTCGGTCTGGCTGCGTTGTTCCTTGAGCACTTCCGAGAGGGCGGCGGCGTTGTCTTTGAGCATTTCCCCGAGCTGCTGCTCGACGCGATTCTGCTCGTTGCGGAATTGCTCGGCCTCGCGCTGCTGCTGCTGGGCAAATTGCTTTTGCGCCGCCTCGTCGGCGGCGTTGCGGGCCATTTCCTCCGATTGCTGTCCTGCTTTTTCGGACCAGTCCTCTGCTTTCATCGCGAGCTCCTGCTGGCGGTTGGCGAGTTCGTTGAGTTTGGAAATGGCCTTGTAATCCTGCTCGGCCTCGCGCATCGACTGCGCGAGTTTGTCGAGATCGCGGATGGATTCCTCGACCTTTTCACGGGATTCTTTGGCGTCGGCGACCCGCTCCTGTTTCGCGTCGGTGACGGGGATCATGTCGGCTTTTTCCTGGGCCTGGGCGAGGGTCTCGTTGGCGATCTTTTCCGCCTCTTGGGATTGCTCCCGGAAAAGCGGGGTGTCGAGGGTGGTGGCGACTTGCTCGAGTTTTTCACGCGCGGCTTTGTTATGCCTGGTGAACTCACTGAGCTTTTCTTTCGCCTGTTCGTTGATCTCTTCAGAGCGGTTCAGCTCTTGCTCGGTGCCGCGCATTTCGTCGCGGGCGCGTTCGAGTTCCTGCTTCGCTTCGCGGATCTGCTGGTTGATCTCCTCGCGCTGGGCCTCGATCGCCTGATCGGCGATGGACTTGGCATTTTGATCGAGGGTCACAAAGATGATTTCGCTCAGTCCGATCCCCGGCCCGTCGTAGTCGGACGGCCGATTGTCGCGCACGCGGACCTGCACGGCGAGGCGCTGCTGCTCAGGGGCGAGCTTCAGGGCCGGCACGTCGAGGAGGGCGCGGGCGTCGTAGGTTCCCGGGCGGGCGGTGGTCGTAGGCGCGGACTGCACCACCTCGATGGGTGCGACCGCCCCATCGGGTGTCACGAGGAGGGTGACATCGCCGAAGCCGAAGTCTTCGACCACGGTGAGGGCGATGGGGAGCCGCTCGGTCGGCTTCAGTCGTATGTCGCGCTGGGTCGGCTGGGAAATCTGCACGGTGGGGGCTTTGTCAGGAAGCACGTCGATGGGGTAATTCGTCGCTTCGTTTTTAAAGCCCTCTTCGTCGGCGATCTCGAGATGCCAGTTGCCGCGCATCCCGGGCTTGAGCTCGAGATTCCACGTCACGCGATTTTCCACGGCGACAGGATCGGCGATTTCGGTGGTCTCGTTGAGCATCATCTTCGAGGTCCACGCCGCCTTGTTGAGGGTGGCGGTGACGGTGACGCGGGTGTGGGTGACGGCGCGGATCTCGCCCGTCCCGCTATCGGAAGAGGCGTCAGGCAGGCCGGTGTAATCGGGATAGTCGTAGGCCACGGTGAGCTTCTCAATCGCGGGGGGATCGACAGTGACGACGTCGTAGTACTGACTCAGCGCGGCCCCAGCGCGGACGCGGTAGTCGAAGCCCTCTTCCACGGCGGGGAAGGTCAGGGAAAAACGTTTCGTGCCATCAGCCTCTTCGGCGACCAGAGCCATGCGCTCGACGGCTTCGGAGCCGTCGGGGAGGAGCCGACGAATCTCGGCCCGGTTGAGACGTTTGTGTTTTACCGAGACCTGGATCGTGACCGTTTCTCCGCGTGCGACACGGACATTGCCGGGCTCGATCACGAGGGTGTCGGCGTAGGCATTGCCGATGTCGAGAAAGGGCGCGAGAGCCCGCGCGAAGAGAGTCCATGACTGAGTCGGCCAGATCAGGAAGAGTAACCCGATGATGCCGCCGCAGAGGCCGCTCGCGAGCATGAATTTTTTCGATCGGGCCGGTTTGAACTCGGTCTTCGGATCGACCGCCCCGACGTCGATGACGGCGGAGTCAACGACCGCGCTGATGAGCTCGGCCGAGCCACGGATGGATTCCGGATCGTCGCTCGCGAGCAACTCGACGGCGGTGGAGATGCGCTCCTGCAATTCGGGGTGGCGCACCTCGATGATGCGCGCCATGTGGGTGAGCGTGAACTTGCGCGAGAGCGGGCGCATGAGGAACCACCAGGCCGCCACGAGCGTCGCGGCGAGTCCGGCGAGACTCAGCACCCATCGGGCTGTCGTTGAAAAAAGCGTCACCGCCGCATCGACCGCCATGATCGCAAGGAGACAGACGAGGGCCACCGCCAGGGTCGCGAAGAGTCCCCGGATCAAGAGGAGTCGCCGCACCCGCCTTATCATGGCCTGGAGCTTGTCGAGGATGGGTTTCGGGAGTTGTCCGAGGGCAGCTTCGAAGGTGGTCATGGCGGGGTGGGCCGGAGGCCCGGTGAGAAGTGGAGAAGTGGAGAAGTGGAGAAGTGGAGAAGTGGAGAAGTGGAGAAGTGG
>JANQVJ010000038.1:0-14103 GCA_030730365.1 Verrucomicrobiales bacterium | reverse complement strand
GAAGTGGAGAAGTGGAGAAGTGGAGAAGTGGAGAAGTGGAGAAGTGGAGAAGTGGAGAAGTGGGAGGACGATGCGAGGTTTCTTGTTGTCCGTGTAAATTGGTGTCTAAAAATTCTCTACACCAGCCCGCTTTGTCGGCGCAGGATCCATTCGGTGGTGAGGAGGCCGAGGAAGGCGAGGAGCATGGGCCATTTATCCCATAACGTGATATTGCGCCTTTCCTTGAGGACTTCCTTCGGCGAGCCGAAGCTCTCGATGAGGGAGTCGAGGTCGTTGAGTTCGGCGAGGCGGCCTCCGGTGGTGGTCGTGGCGCGGTTGAGAAAATCGCGATCGGCGGTGAGTTCGGCGAGCTCGACGGGATTCCGGGTCGTCACGACGAGGAGCTCGGTGGAGATCTCTTTCGGTCCGTCGGGCATCGCCGCGATGGCTTCTTCGGCTTCGTCACCGATGAGCTTGAGCTGATATTCACCCTCGTCGGTGAGTCCGGTGAGACTGGTTTCATAGAGGCCCGATGAATCGGTGCGGTAGCTGAGCTTTTGTTTACGGAGGCGCTCGCCGTCTTTCCAGATCTCGACTTCGACGCCGGCGTTAGTGATGGGACGCCGCTCTTTGTCGAGGACTTTGGCGGTGACTTCAATCGGATCGTCGGGGGTGTAGCTGAGACGGTCTGTGCCGAGACGGACGAGTTCGTTGCCCGAGCGCAAATTCGGCCCCGCACCCCATCTGGTCACCTGCCCCCAGAAGCGGTGATGGTAGGTGTCGCCGGCTCCGTAGCGGAAACGCCAGGTCTGGTCAAAATGCAGCATGAGGACTTTGCCGAGGCCCGAACGAATCGTGGAAATGACGGCGTTATCGGCTTCGATATTTTTCTGATTGGCGAGTTGCTCGATGGCCGCCTCGACTGAACCGGGGGAGCCGTCGGGCGAAATAGCCGAGGTCAATCCGGGCGATCCGACGGGATGGGCGTAGGCGAGGACTTCGGCGGTCTCTTTGAGTTTCGCCCCGCTGAAGCGCCAGCGCATGGGTTGAAATCCTGACCAGAGTTCCTCATTGAGGGCGCGACTAGTCGACTGCGAGGTGACAGGGTGATCACGTCCGGTCCCGGTGAGCTGAATGTTAAAAGCCGTCTCGGGCGTGTCGAATCTCGCCGCCGTCCCGGGCGTGTAGCTGACAGGGAGGAGATCCTGCAAGATTTCGCTGCTGTGACCGTGCGGCATGTAGCGCGGTCCGGCGACACAGACGAGCATGGCTCCGCGCAGCGTGACGGCCTCGCGGATCGCCGACCAGTCACGCTCCGAGAGGGCCCCGGGCTTGATGTCGCCGAGGATGATGACATCGAAGCGCTGCCACTCGGACGAGGTTACGGGAAGCGCGGTTGCTTCAGCCTCGCCGAAAGGGCGCGAAGCACTCGCCGCGATGACCGAGGGGGTGCGGCCACGATAAATCTCGTCGGGATCGAGGAGGACATACTGGAGGTGGACCGACTTGTCCCGACCGTAGAAGAGATTGCGCAGGTAACGAAACTCCCAGCGCGGGTAGCCGTCGATGAGGAGGACATTGGTGCGGTCGTCGGTGACGGCGACTTTAAAATCCCATTCGTTGTTCTCTTTAAAGATCTCGCGCGGATCGGGCTTCAGCCTGACGCGGTAGTTCTGGATCCCTTTAGCCTCGGGAAGATGGACGAAGTTCACTTCGGTACGGAAGCTGACATCGGTCACGTCGATGGTGACGGTGTTGATGACCTCGTCACCTGAGAGCAGCTCGGCATCTACCTTTTGTCCGA
The DNA here is from genome assembly GCA_030730365.1 of Verrucomicrobiales bacterium. Classification (GTDB taxonomy): domain Bacteria; phylum Verrucomicrobiota; class Verrucomicrobiia; order Verrucomicrobiales; family DEV007; genus Arctic95D-9. The sequence continues at coordinate 12,320 of JANQVJ010000038.1, read as the reverse complement.
GAAAGCCGTCGAGCTTCGCCGTGGCGGTGATGACGATGCGGTCATCGAGGTAGATGGACTCGGGTGCCTTGAGCGAGAGCAGGGAAATGTCGACCGGCCCGAGGTCACTGCCGACAGGGACCGCGGAGAGCGGGGTGTTCCGCACGGCGAGCTGGCGCAGGGTGTCCTCGGGGAGACCGGCGCTGTTGTGACGCCCGTCGCTGAGGAGGAGGACACCTGCGAGGGACTCGGGCGAGGTGTTTTCGAGGATATGCTCAAGTGCGCCGGTGAGATCGGTCTGGGCGTTGGCGGGCTGGTCCCCGATCGCGATCGTTTTCCCTTCGGGGTCCGGAGCGAGCGGATCGGTGACCTGGGTGACGTCGCGCGCGTAGTGGTAGTAGCGCAGATTGTAGCGCTCCTTGAGCTGACCGAGGAGGGTTGAGTCGGCCACCTGAACCTCCCTGGTCTCCCCCGCGGGCTGGGCCAGAGGGGTTCGCAGGACTTGCTGCACGATCTCGCGGCGTGGTGTCGCGGCGGCCGTGTCGATTGCTTTGCGGGTCGCCTCGTTGAGTCCCTCATAAAAGGCTTCGTCAGCTTTCAGCGCGGTTGTTCCGATGGTCTCGATGATGCCGAGCAGTTCGGTGCGGGCGACGTCGAGTTGTTTGATGAGTTCATCGGCTTTGCCGTCCGAGGCCGCCTTGCCCGCGAGCGGGAGGACTCGTCCGAGTCCGTCGCGGGAGCGCTTGAGATAATCGTCTATCTTTCCCTTTGCTTCGCCGGAGAGCGGTCCGTTGAGGGCGTTTGTCAGGGTCGCGGTGAGAGCGGTGCGGTCGGCCTCGATCGTTTTGAAAAACCCGGGCATCTGAGCGGCGCGACTCTCGAGTCCGGCGGTCGCGTTGGGGGAGGAACGCAGGGCATTGAGCTCCCTCGCGAGGGCGGTGTCGAGGGCGGTTGCCTCCTGACTGATGCGTTGGAGGGGAGCGCGCTTTTCCAATCCGGGCAGGGCGAAGAGGGAGGCGAGGTCGAGCTTTTGCGAAGGAGTGAGACGCTGATCAGCGAGACGCATCGAGTCGGAATCATCGATGAGAATGGCCACTTCGCGTGCGATTTCGCGTTCTTCAATGAAGGAGCGGACCGGCTGTAAGAGGATGAGGATGAGGATTGCGAGAGCGCCGAGGCGCAGAGTGAGGAGACCCCGTCCGCGCTTTTTCGAAACGAGCGTCTTTTCAAAGGCGTAGATCCAGAGGATAGCCTCGGCGGAGAGGGCGCCGGTGACGGCGATGGCCGGCAGCGACCACGAGGTCGCGAGGGAAAAGACCGCTCCAATCACCTGAAAACCGAACCACAGCGCCGTCGTCGCGACGAGGAAACCGACGCCCGATAGGGCCACCGCAAAGCGCGGGGCGCGACCGCGCAGGAGAACGCTGGCAAACCAGAGTGCCCAGAAGAAAACGAACCCGACCGCCGCTAGGACGGGGCTGAGTGACTCGATGAGGTCGGTGCGGCTGAAATCTTCGGGGTTCACGGTTTTAATGAGCAAAATAGCAAAAAAGCAAAAAAGCTAACGGCTGAAGAGTCGGGCCTAGGTTTTCCCGAACCGGGCAAGTTGTTCACGGAAGGAGTTGGTCGGCGCGTCTTTGGACTCGAACTGAATTTTGATCTCCTCGCCCATGCGGCGGCTCTGCGCGATCCAGCGGGAGAGGACGATCTCGATGAGGAGGAAGACGAAGGCCCCGAGGGCGAGGTATTTCCAGAGTTCCTGGCCGAACTGGTTTCCGTTGAGGAAGCCGATGAGCTCCTCGAGGGTCTGCGGGCTCGAGAGAGTCACGAAGTTTGCAAGGAAGGCATAGTCGGCATCGGAGAGACGCACGAGACGGCTCTCGGCGGCGTCGCGCTTCACGGTAAAGGGGATCTCTTTGCTCCCGGGGCGCAGGAAGGCGGCGAAGAACGGGGCCTGCTCATCGGGCACGGTGAGGTGATAGAGCCCCGATGAGATGTCGCCCTGAAGCTTCAGGACCGACCCGCCGTCGAGGGAGCTGAGCTGAGCGCTGCGGGGGCGGTCGTTCGGTCCACGCACCGCGAAACTGGTGAGGCCGCTCTCGCGTCCGGTGAGTTCGTCGCCGCCCGAGAAACTGCGGAATCTGGCCGGGGGGATGATCTGATTCGGAAGGCCGTCGCCCTCCCAGCGCATCATCGCTTTGGCCTCGCCGGTGTTTTCGCGGAAGACGGCGCGGAAATCATACCAGCGATTGGCCTCAAATTTACCCGAGAGACGGCGGTCGCCGCCGGGGCCGTTGAATTGCCCGACCTGCTTGCCGTCGATCCAGAATTCGAAAGCGTCGTCGACTTCGATTTTGAAATTAAGATTTTTCGGATCGGGCAGTTGAATCTTGCCGGCCCACTCGACGCGGAAGTTGTCGGCGGGGATCCCGGGAGCGGGGACTCCGTTGAGCCAGTTGAAGTTGATGGCCTCGTCCTGCCGCGTGAAGCTCGGTTCGGTCGCGTTGTGACTCGCGTAATAGCGGCCGATGAGTCCCTCGCCGATGGCCCGTCCGCGTTTGCCGGTGAGTCCGATATTGACTTCCCACCCCGGCTCGAGATTGAGCTGGTAGGCGGCCGGGTCGGCGAGATGATAGACGAGTTCGTGGATGAGCGGGAGAAAGGCCTGGCGGGTCACGAGATTGCCGGAGGAAAGATCGAGCGGAATCCCGAGGAGGAGGACCTGGCCGCGTCCGACCCTGCGTGATGAGAGGAGAATGTCGCCATTGTTGAGCCGGGCCCCCACGGAGGACTCTTTGGTGAGGGTGTCAGGGATGGTCTGGGGGCGGAAGTTGGAGATGAGGGTGCCGGCGAAGTCGCTCTTGCTCGTGTCGGCGATCTTCTGCAGGGCGGGATGGGCAAGGGTCCGGGCCGAAGGAGAGAAGGCCTGCCCGGCTGGGGCAAAGGTAACCTCACCGAGGGTCGCGGGGAGGAAAGAGGCCTCGTCGGCCGTTTTCCATCCGTTGAAAAAGTCGGGCTGGGATTTTTGTCCGGCCGCGACGAGGAGTCCGCCGCCGTCGCTGACATATTTGGCGAGCGAGGCTGCCACCGCTGCCGGGAGGCGCGGGACGTCGGCGAGGATGATGGTGTCGAAGTCGGTGAAGTCGGAAATAGTAGCAATGTCAGGGAGGGGAAGGACCTGTGGATCGATGAGGAAACGAATGAGATCGCGGGTCGGATCGTAGTCGCGGTTGAAGTCGTCGGACGCTTCGTCGCTCACGCTCGCGACATTGGCCTCAAGCTCGGGATCGAGGGTGAGGGCGGACGGAGCGAGGGCTACGGCGGCGAAGGCCGAGGCGCTCTCGAAAGCCCGGTCCGCAGGGCGTCCGTCGACGATGAGGACACGGAGTTCGCTCGCGACATTGACCGCCGAGACGCCGGTGTTGTCACTCTCGATGTCGTCCTCGACTTCCAGAGTGAGCGAAAGGGAATGGGCGCCGGCCTCGCCGAACTGATGGGTGAAAAAGATGGTCTGTTCCTCGCCGGGTCGAAGCTGGCCGACGGACGAGTCGCGGTAGTCACGTCCATCATCGACCGTCATCACGAGAGCGCCGGGAGTGACGGCTTCGTTCCCCGTGTTGGCGACAGTCACGGCGACATTTACGGGTCGATCGACCCCGACGATCTCGCGGGAGAGGCGGACATCGGTGACCGCGAGATTGCGGATGAAGTCGGGGAGCGGCATCTTCCGGATCATGATTTGCGGCTCGGAAGGCAGGTTACGAAAGGCGTCGCGGAGGAAATTCCAGCGGCCACTCTGGCCGATCTCCCAACCGACGTTTTGCTCGTCTGTCATGATGACGATCTGCTTTGCCGGATTGTCCCCCCGGGCGAGACTGAGGGAGGCGAGGGTGAAGGCCTGGTAGGTCGTCATAGCGCCGTCGAGGGGAGCCATCTCGTCGAGCGAGGCCTCGAGCACGGCGCGGTCAGTGGTGGGATCGAGGACACGAGCTCCGGGCGAGGGGCCGCCGAGAATGAGGCTGAAAGCGTGGCCTCGTGGGGCTCGCTTGATGAGGGTGCGGGCCTCTTCGATGGCGCGTTCGAAGTTCGTCATGCCGTCGACGGTGATGCCCATGGAGGTCGAACCGTCGATGATAAGAGCGATGTCCTGCCGGGCCCCGGGCGTGAAACGCGAGAGGTTGAGATACTTTTCAAAGACGATCAGGGCGACGCAGGCGAGGAGGAGACCGATCGAGATACCCGCGATCCAGCGCCGCCATTTCGGCTCGTCGTGGAGGACGACGGCCACGCCGATGCCGACGACGGCGAAGAGCAGGAGCGGTAAAATGAGAAGCCAGGGAATAGTCGAGCCCGGGGGAATGAAGGGTCGTGCCAGCGCGAGCGCGAGCAGGCCGACGAGGAGGCAGCGCGTTGCCATCAGGAGGGCCTCTTCGAGCTGGATGCGGCGGTTCCGGATCGCGAGTGATTCGAGGAGAAATCCCATCGCCCCCCAGTCCACGACCCTGCTGGAGCGGCGGTTCAGCAAATGGATCACGATCGGAATCGCGATCCCAAGAGCGCCGAGGAGCAAGACTGTATTGAGGAAAAGCATTTTGAGCTGTTCAGCTATTAGCTGTTTAGCAGGAATGGGGAGTCGGTCTTCGTTTCACTGTCTTAGAAAGCTAAATGGCTAATAGCTAAACAGCTAAAGCGCTCTTCTCCTACTTCCTCTGCGAGAAATAGGAGAAGAGCGCTTCTGTTACCGGGGTTTTCGTATTCACAGGGACGTAGTCGGCTTTCATCTGGCCGCAGGCGAGTTCGATGGATTTGAGATGTGTTTTGACGCGGTCGAGGTAGGATGCCCGGATCGTGGCAGGGTCGATGTTGAGGCGCCGGCCTTCGATCTCGAGGCAACGGAAGTCGTCGAATTTATCGAAGGGAAAGGTGAGCTCTTCTTCGGCCATGAGATGGAAGACGACGAGCTCGTGATTCTTATAACGGAAGTGATGGAGGGCATTTTTGATCGCTTCGGCGTCGTCGAAGAGGTCACTGATGACGATGATGAGCCCCCGCGAAGGGATGCGTTCGGCGATCTCGTGAAAGGTCGCGGCGCAGCGGGTGTCGTGCAGAGGCGTGGTGCGCGAGAGCGCTTCGAGGACGGTCCTGACCTGACTGGGCTTGGCGGTGGGGCGGAGGTAGGTCCTGATCTCCTCGTCAAAGGTGACGAGGCCGACGGCATCCTGCTGGCGGATGAGGAGGTAGGTCAGGGCGGAGGCGAGGTAGCGGCCGTATTCGAATTTGGAAAGGTGCGTCTTTCCCGCGAGACCGGAGGCGCTTTCGCCGGCATAGGCCATCGAGCCCGAGGCATCGACGAGGATGGTCGCCCGCATGTTCGTCTCTTCGATGTATTGCTTTATATAATAGCGATCGCTTTTCCCGAAGACTCGCCAGTCGAGATTGCGCAGGTCGTCGCCGGTGACATACTGGCGGTGCTCGGCGAACTCGACCGAGAATCCCTTGTGCGGACTGGTGTGGCGCCCATTGATGGAACCGACCTTGGCGGTGCGGGCAAGGAACTCGAGCCGCCCGATCATGTTGATGATCTCGGGCGGGAGGAGTTCGCTGAACTGGGGTTGAAGGGTCTCCGACATGGGGGGCTTAGCTAAACAGCAGAAAATGCTAAACAGCTAAAGAGCTTCTTCTCACAGGTCCAGGTCGGCGCCGGGTTGGAAATGTTCGACGAGGCGGTTCACGATGTCGTCACTGGTGATCCCGGCGGCTTCGGCGTTGAAGGTGGTGAGGACGCGGTGGCGCAGTACCGGCAGGGCGACGGCCCGGACATCGGCGGTCGTGGTGTGGTAGCGGCCCTGGAGGATGGCACGAGCCTTGGCCGCGAGGATGAGGTATATCCCGGCGCGGGGACCGGCGCCCCAGGCGACCATTTCACGAACGAAGTCGGGGGCCTCTGCTTCGCGGGGGCGCGAGGCACGTGCGATTTGGGCGGCGTAAGTCACGACATGATCGGCAACGGGAACGCGGCGCACGACTTTTTGCAATTTCAGCACTGCCTCGCCGTCAAGTTGCTTCCGGATGTTCGCTTTATAGGTACCGGTGACACGTTTGATGATCGCCTCTTCCTCCGACGCACTGGGGTAGTTCACGCGGATGTTGAACATGAAGCGGTCGAGTTGTGCCTCGGGGAGCGGGTAGGTGCCCTCCTGCTCGATGGGGTTTTGCGTCGCGAGGACGAAGAAGGGCTCGGGCAGGGGATAGGTCTCGTCGCCGATGGTGACGTGGTGCTCCTGCATCGCCTCAAGGAGCGCTGCCTGGGTCTTGGGCGGGGTGCGGTTGATCTCGTCGGCGAGGATCATGTTCGCGAAGATGGGGCCTTTGACGAATTTGAAGACGCGCTTGCCTGTGCCGACGTCCTCCTCGAGCACCTCGGTGCCGGTGATGTCGGCGGGCATGAGATCGGGAGTGAACTGAACGCGCTTGAAGCTGAGGTCGAGGACTTCGGAAAGGGTCGAGATGAGGAGCGTCTTCGCCAGCCCCGGAACCCCCACGAGGAGGGCGTGGGAGCGACAGAAGATGGAGATGAGAAGTTGCTCGATTACTTCATCCTGTCCCACGATGACGAGTTGGAGTTGCTCGCGCATGGCCTCGTAGGCGGTGCGCAGCTCCTCGATGATTGCTTTGTCCGAAGATCCGAGTTCCGCCTGAGTTTGAGTTGCCGTTTCAGCCATGATGTTTTGCCGTGTTAAATAGAGGGAAAAATAGACAGGGACGCCGATTCCCTGAACGTGCAGCGATCTTACGCCGTTTACGGTATAAGTGTCGAATGCGATTTTTGCGCGATGGCGCATTCGCCGCTGCTCGAAAGAGTGACCTGAAAGGGCCAGAGCGCCCTCGAAGCTCCGGTCTTAGAAAGAGGTGCGCGTTGGAATTGAGCGAGATTTGCATGGGGAGCTTTTCCTCGCAGCCGCTCTCGCTGAGACAAGGCCTCCCGGCGAGAGGGACAGTCCTCATCGAGTTGAAATCGACCGAGCCCGGTAACCGGATCTTCCGCGGACCCGCCGAAAGACCCGTTTTCCTGGCGCTGGCGACCCTATCGCAGGATTTCCCTTGCAAGTCCCACCACCGCGGCAAAGAATCTGACTCGTGAAATCTCTCTTCCCCAGGTTTCTTCTTCTTCTTGCCTGCCTCCATCTCACGGGAGGTCACTGGGCGGCATTGCAGGGGGTGGCCTGGGTGACGATGCTGGTCGATCACTCGCGGGAGGGTTCTGTCGTCGAGGCGGTCAGCAAAACCTTTGACGGGCAGCATCCCTGTCCGCTCTGTTTGGCGGTTGCCGACGGTCAGGAGGAGGAACGCGAGCAGAAAGATTCCCTTATCGATCTCTCTGCAAAGTGGGTTGCCAGCCTCGTCTCTGAAATGCCGGCGGCAAAAATGACTTCCGCGGACTTGACCTATTTTCCCCTGACTGCTTCGGAGCAGTCCGTGTCTCTGCTCCAGCCCTCGCCCCCGCCCCGGGTGGCTTGAGGAGTGTTCGCCGCCGTCGCCGCGATCACTACAGATTCCCGACCACGTCCCGCCTTCAGCCTGCTGACGAAGCCCTCGGCGGCGGACGACCTCCCGACTGATGCGGTCCGCGGACTACGGCAAAATCAGTTGCCGGTCCACCCCCTTTTCGAACCCCTTTCTTATTTCTATTTTCATGAATTCCTTTTTCTTTCGATTTTCATACCGGACAGCCCGACAAGGTCTCGCGGTAGCGCTCGTGGCGTGGACGCAGGCCCCTCCTGCTTCCCAGGGCGACGAGACCTCCGCCGGCAGTTTGCCGCTCGTCGTGGTCAGCAGCGAAAACCGCGCCTTGCCTGCTCCGCAAGTGCCTCCCGTGCCGGCCTCGCCACCTGCAACGGAACCGCCCCTCGTCATCGATGATCGTGCCCCCCGGGCGATTACGCTTACTGTTGCGACTCTCGAAGAGGCCCGTGAAGAACTCATGCGCCAGCCCGGCGGAACCGCGATTGTCGATGCCGAAGACTACAAACGCGGTCGCGCGACCAACTTGAAAGACGCCCTCGACTTCGCACCGGGAGTTTTTGTGCAACCCCGCTTCGGCGCCGAAGAATCGCGTCTTTCGATTCGAGGTTCGGGCATTCAGCGGACCTTTCACGGACGCGGCCTCAAGCTGATGCAGGACGGAGTGCCTCTTAATCTCGCCGACGGAGGTTTCGACTTCCAGGCGATCGAACCGCTCGCCGCCCAATACATCGAGGTCTATCGCGGAGCCAATGCACTTGCCTACGGTGCAACCACGCTGGGGGGAGCTATCAATTTCGTGTCGCAGACGGGGCGCTCGGCACCGCCACTGCAGAGCCGCTTTGAATACGGGAGTTTTGATTCATTCCGAGGACAGATCAGTTCGGGCGTCGTTTCCGGCAACGAGGATGCCTACGTGAGTTTCACCCACTCCTCCACTGACGGTTACCGGGAACATTCGCAACAAAGCAACCAGCGATTTTTCACCAATTTAGGTCATGTCATCCATCCCGAACTCGAAACACGCTTTTACCTCACTTACGCGAGGACAGACTCGGAGCTTCCCGGAGAACTGACTAAAGCACAAATGCTGGCCGATCCGACCGAGGCGTCCCGCGTCCCGGAATTTCTCCGCGGCTTCCAGCCCGTCGCCCGCTTCGATCGTGTCACGAGCGACTGGAAGCGGGACTTCGAGCTTTTCCGGCTCGCCAACAAAACGACCTGGGGGAGCGGTGATGAAAAGCTTACCGTCGGCAGCTTCTGGTCCCGCAAAGACCTCGATCACCCCATCCTTTTTGTGATCGACCAGGTCACGAACGACTTCGGACTGGACGTGCGATATGACAATGCCAACGACCTTTTTGGCAGGGAAAACCATTTCGCGATTGGATTTGCTCCCACCTATGGCATCGCCGAAGATGCCCGCTTCGCCAACAACTTCGGATCTCGCGGAGCCCTCTTCTCCGACAATCGTCAACATTCCCTCAATGCCGATCTTTACGCGCAGAACAGCCACTACTTCGTTCCCGGCGTCGCTCTTGTGACGGGGGCCCAGCTCAGCCACGCTGAGCGGAAAAATCGTGACAATTTCCCGATCGGCCCCGACAACAGCGACACACAGGACTGGACCGCTTTTTCTCCCAAGCTGGGACTGCTCTGGGACATCACTCCGCAAGCCCAGCTCTTCGCCAACGTCAGCCGCAGTTTCGAACCCCCTTCCTTCGGAGAGCTGGTCGATGCCAACGGCGGGGGAGCGGGATTGATACCGCTCGAAGAACAAACCGCCACGACCTTCGAACTCGGAACACGGGGATACAGCGAGAGGGTCTCATGGGACATCGCCTACTATCGCTCCCTCGTCGATAACGAACTCCTCTCCTACCAGGTCCAACCGGGTCTATCACAGACCGTGAATGCCGATGATACGATTCACCAGGGGATCGAGGCGGCGGTTGACCTGGAGCTGTTCTCGGGTCTCTTCGCGAAAGGTTCGGGTTCGGCGCATTCCTCAGGAGGCAAATCGAATCCAGGCGGGGCTCCGGCTTCGCCCGGCCCGCAGGAAGACCGTGTCGTCTTTCGTCAGAGTTACCTCTGGAACGACTTTCACTTCGACAATGACGCGACCTTCAGGGACCATCGACTCCCCGGGATTCCACCGCACTACTTCCGCGCCGAATTGCTCTACGAACACCCCTCCGGTATCTACGCCGGACCAAACCTCGAATGGGTTCCCGAAGGTTACAACGTCGATTCAGCCGCGACCGAGTTTGCTGATTCCTACGCGCTCCTCGGATTCAAAGCGGGTTACCGGAGCGAGCGCGGGTTCTCGATCTTCGTGGAAGCCAAAAATCTCACCGATGAAATTTACGCCGCGACCACCGGCGTGGTGAACGTGTCGCCTGCGGGCGGCGGGGCCCTTTTCCTCCCCGGCGACGGGCGTTCCATCTACACCGGGATCGAGTGGAAATGGTGATAAATCAGTCCAGGTGTTTCGCCGGAAGGCGGGAGGGCGGAAGTTTTTCTCCCGCTCCGTCTCCCTTATCAAATCCTCTTTTCCAATGAAATCCCGTCTTATTCGAAAACTTCACCGCTGGCTTGGCCTGTTCTTCAGCGTCTCCATCCTCATGGCTTCCGGCAGCGGGGTCATTCACAACGTCATGACCCGAACGCAGGCACCGCCCCCTTCGACCCGGCCCTCCGGTGAAGGGATGGATGTGAAGGCGATCAAAATCACCGTGCCGGAAGCGATTTCCAACTTGGCTCCGGAAACGGCGGGGGAGAGCGGGGTCCAGGCAGTCAATCTGCGATCCATCGGAGGCCGTCCCTGGTATCAGGTTTACACCGCCGCTTCCGAAGGTCCCCGGTATGTCAGCGCTGTCGACGGCAGGGTCGATCCCACCCTCGACGAGACTTACGCCGCCGAAATCGCCACCCGCTTCCTCGACGGAAAGGATGTCTCAAAAACGGATTTTCTAACCACCTTCAACTCCGAATACCTGAACATCTTCCGCATCCTTCCGGTCTACCGGTTCGATGTGGGCGACGAGCAGGAAACCCGTGTCTACGTCTCGACCACAACCGGGAGCGTCACCCGGCACACGGACCGCAGGCGGCAGTTCGAGGCGACGATCTTCACCCGTTTCCACAAGCTTGGCTTTATCCCGAATAAAGACCTGCGGGATCTCGTTCTAACCTCCATGACCTTTGGCACCTTTCTGGTCGCCTGCCTCGGCCTCTTTCTCTTCGCCGCGACCCCGCGCAGGAAGCGATAAAGAGCGGGCGACCGGAAGCGGATTTTCAAGAGATGAGACTTTGACGGCAAAACATCGCGTAGGCCCCTTCCGCCGCGCCTCGCGACGCAGCGGGATGAGAAATCGGGTGTCGCCGGTCAAATTCCGCGACTTCGTTTTTATGACACGACGTCGCATTGTCATCACGCTCAGGTGGGGTAGGCTTTCCTCAGACTCAAGGGGGGAGGGATTCGGCAATCCGGCAGTGGGAAGCGCCGGAACGACGGGCACCCCGGGTTAGACCGCCCCGAGGCACGATCGGGGGAACCGCCCCGTCGAACGAAAGAATCGGCGGGAATTGGAAAGCACCCCTGCCGACTGTTGCATCGGAACGGACTGCTTTTTGGGGGCTCGAGTTGGCCTGAGGCGGAACGATGAGGAAGGAAATGAGCGCACGATAAGACAACACGATTGGCCACCCGCCCCGGCGCGGCCCATGAGACTCCTTTTTTCCCCATCCTCCAATGAATCCCGCTGCCCACTACGCTCTGCCGATGGCTCTCGTGAGAATTACCCGGTTTTGGCCGGAGCTCCACCCGATTGAGTCGGGCCTCGACCTCGGGATTTTCCCGCCTGTCATTCGTGACATCGTCGAAGAGTCCGAGGACTGCGGCGGGGCACTTGCTTACTTCCTGATCATGGCCGTTCGAACAGAGGCCCTCCTGCGCGCTTCCGTGCAGGAGAGCATGACGGATACCGAACTGGCACGCACTGCCGCGGAATTCATCATCAATGGAGAGATCCAGCGACTCAATAAGCGGAGCCAAAAGAATTATCGTTTCATCCCGTTTCCGATTCCCGAACAAGCGCTGATCCATCACCGCTTCTCGAGCGGAGAGTTCGAGGTGAAAGAGATCTATGATTTTCTCGAGGTCATGCAACCGATTGCGGAAAACCCGGCGGACCGCGGTTCTCCCGACACGACGAAGGCCCCGCCAGCGAAAGAACCGGTCACCAGAGAGGTGTGGATCGACCGCAAGATCGCAGCGCAGAGCCACCTCAGCGGAATGGGGAAGTTCTATGCCAGAAATCATTACGGAAGACTCGCGGATCAAATGCCTGCAGGCACTTTCGCCAGGGGCAATTTCGCGGTGGCTCCGTCTCATCGGGGGGAAGAGTTCCGGCGCTTCTTCGAGCAGCTCCACGAGAATAAGCTAATTTATAACGAACACTTCACTGCTGTCGTGGAGCTTACCGCGATCGAGCTGACGGAGACGTATTTTGAGTGTGACGCTCGCCCGGTCCGCTCGTGCACGGAGCAGCCTCTCGAGATCGGGCCCTGGACCTTCCGAGGCAGTTGGGAACGCTGTGAAATTAATTCTCAGGGACGCAGACTGTTTATTCCCTATGCCTCATTCAGATTGTGGCCAGGTGCCGGGCTGGTGAAGAAAGTGGAGGCCCTTCTGGACCTCGGTGATTTCGACCTGATTCAGACGCTTCTCTGGTCCGATCTCCCCAAACGGCGCACCGCAGCCCCGCCAATTCCCAAAACGTAGCATGGGCATCCTGCCCATGTCCTTCCCCTCGACG
>JANQVJ010000037.1 GCA_030730365.1 Verrucomicrobiales bacterium | reverse complement strand
CCGGGCGCACCTTCGTTTATCGCGTCTTTTTTCTCCAGTTCAAGGAAATCCTGAAAGCTCGCGCGGTGAGTTTCGTCAAACGGCAGAGATCTCATGTCTCGACTTCATCCCTTGATTACTATCACATGAAAAAACGCTCCTTCCTCCTTGTCCTTCCCTTCCTCGCTCTCTCCACACTCTTTTCCCCACCGGCTGAGGCGGAACCCGGCTCGCTCAAGATCCTGAAATTCGAAGCCGACTGGTGCGGCCCCTGCCAGAAAATGAAGCCCATTTTCAGCACCGTTTCGAAGGAGTTCGGCGCGTCAGTAGCCTTCGAGTCCATCGACGTGGACAAGCAGCCCGGACTCGCCGAGACCTACAAGGTCGAACTCCTCCCCACCGTCATCGCGGTCAAAGACGGAAAAGTGGTGGGACGCTCGACCGGTTTCATGAACGCGGCCAAGCTCAAGGGCTTCATCAAAAAGCACCGGTGATCATCCCAGCATGATCCTGTCGGTGATGCGGCGGATTTTCTCCGGCCCCAAACCCGGAACCCGGTCGAGATCATCGAAGGTCTCATAGCGACGGTTGTCGATGATGGTCTGCGCCAGCTTCGGCCCGATCCCGGGCAGCGTCGTGAGTTCTTCGATGCTGGCGTGATTCAGATCAACGACGGGGCCATCGGGGATGCAACTCTCGTGATCGGCGCTGTGGTGGTGGTCGGGCTCGCCTTCGCTTTCAGCCCCATCCTCTGCTTCAGCCTCCTCACCTTCATCCGGCGCGAGATCCTCGGCCTCGGCGTGGTCGCTCTCCATGCCCGCGTGGGGATCGTGCGATTCGTGCCAGTAGTGGTCGTCGGCGTGCCAGCTCTCGTCGTGCTGGATGCTGCCATGGAAATCATTACCGTCATCGTGCGCGTGATCATCGTTCCCTTCGCCGCGGAGATCGTCACGGGAGACATGCTCCGAGTCTTCGAGGTAAAGATGGGCGTGTTCGCGCTCGTATTGCTCAATCTCGGCTCGGTGCATCTCGGCCTTTTCCTCTTCACTGAGATCGGTCGAGGGTTTCGAATAGAGCTTCTCGAGCCGGGTTTGACGGGCCGCCTCCTCGGCCCGCGCTTTTCTGGCACGGGCCTTTTCCACAAAAGTGGCGATGATAATGCAGATCTCGTAGAGGAAGATGAGCGGCCCGCCGAGTAGACCCAGGGTGAGCAGATCGGGAGGCGTGACGATCCCCGCGGTAACGAGGATGACAATCCAGGCGTAAGTCCGCGTTTCCCGCATGACTCGGGCCGTAAGCAACTCCAGCTTCACGAGAATAGTCACAACAACGGGCATCTGGAAGCTGATCCCGAAGACAAGAACGAGCTGTGTGATGAAACCGATGTATTTCCCGATCTGGTAGGAACTTTTCCCGCCCTTCGCCGCGACGAGGACGAGCTTGTCCCGCTCCTCATCATAGCGAAGGGCAAAATTCGCCCCCTCGGCGGTAGTAAAAGTCTCCATGATGTATTGCCGTATCTCGCCGCGCATCTCCGGACTGAGAGACGACTTCCCGGGAGTCGCTTCGGCATCGGGCGTCGACGGTGGGGGCGTTTCGACGACCGTGCCGACGGGCGGGATTCGCTCGCCGTCAAATCCGACCAACGGCAACTCACCGATCGACTTTTTCAGCGCCTCGAGAGCGGGATCGAGATTCCCTATCCTCTCGTTTTCGAACACGTAAAAGTACCTCAGGGCAATGGGAGCAGCCCCGTAAAAGGCAAAGGAAGCACCCAGGAGAAAGAGGAGAAACCCGATCGCCGCACCAGGGATAACGGCGCGCTTCTCAGCCTCCCGCAGCCCCGGCAGGAGGAATTGAAAGAGGAAATAAATGATGAACGGGAAGGTGATGATGAGCCCGCTTAAAAACGAGATTTTCAACATCAGGATGATGAACTCCGGGGGGGCCAGGGTGACGAGTTCCAGCTTGTCATAGAGGCTGACCCCGGGAGAGATCTCGGCGAGCTTCATCTTTGCCGGTACCTGGACGAGCTCGAAAATCTGCTTGTGAAACGCGAAGCAGGCAATCGTCGAGACTGCGAGGGTTCCGCAGATTTTCATGAGGGTATGGCGCAGGTCCTCGAGATGGTCGAGGAAGGGCTTTTCGTGCGCATCAAATCCATCATCCGCGCCGGGACGGGAACGCGAGGCGTGTTCCCGCATCTTAAACAGTTTTGTGAAAGCAGTCTTGAGCATGGTAATGGCCTGAAAACAAAAGGGAGGCAAGTTTAGCCCCGTTTTCCAAAACGGCAAAGACCGCAAGTAGAGTCCATTGATCGCGTATTTCCCTTTTTGTTACAAAAAATTCGTCGCTATCACGCTATGAAGGCAGCTTGATTTGAATTGTTGTATTGATAAATGATCAAAACAGATCCGGGTCCATGGTGGAATCCCGATTGTATTAGGCGAGGCAAGTGACAATGATCGGGCACGAAGAGGAAAGACGGGGATCGGATGACCGCCCCATTCACACGGAAAAAATCCTGGCGGATCGCAAGATCTTCTTCCTTGATCTCAAGGAGAACGGTCGGGGGCAATTCGTCAAAATAACCGAAGACGTAAGGGGGCGTCGCGACACAATTATGGTGCCGATCGAGTTTCTCGATGACTTCATTGACGCCCTGGAGGACATCCGCGAGGTCGCCGAAGGCTGAGGCCAGCAGCGACGAGAGATTGCGCCCTTCCGTTTCCCGAAAAAGCACCTACTGTCCGCCCTATGCGCAGCATGACAGGATTCGGCCGTGGGGAAGCCACCGCCAACGGATGGAAAGTCGACGTCGAATTGTCGGGGGTGAACCGCAAGCAGGCCGATGTCTCGGTCAACCTGCCCGCCACTCTCATGGAACTTGAGGCTGAGGCACGGGGGCTCCTCACCAGATCCGTCTCGCGCGGACGCATCGGTGCGAAGGTCAATCTCAGCCACACCGAGACGGGGGACAATAGACTCCTTTTCGACGAAGACCTCGCCCGCCAGTATGTCGACGCGGCAAAACGACTCTCGGCCGAGACTGGGATCGATACCCGCATCACCGCCGCCGACCTCTTCCGCGCTCCCGGGATTTTTAAGATCGACGAGCTTGGGGCGAGTCCGGATGACGTCCGCGAGGCGCTCATGTCCGCCCTCGAAGGCGCTCTTTCCCAGCTCGTCAGGATGCAGATTGACGAAGGAACCCACCTGCGCAACGATCTCGCGGCACGTCTCGACAGCATCGTCCGCGAGGTGGAGGAGATCACCGCCCTCGCCCCCCTCGTCCCGATCGGCCACCGGCAACATCTGATGAAACGCCTCAGCGAATCGGGGCTCGAGCTCGACCTCGGCGACGAACGGCTTCTCCGCGAAATCGCTATCTTCGCCGAGCGCTGCGACGTGACCGAAGAACTGACACGCCTCGCGAGCCACATCAACCTCTTCCGCACCTACCTCGCGAGCGACGAGCCGATGGGGCGGAACCTCGACTTTCTCTGTCAGGAGCTCAACCGCGAGCTCAATACGATAGGCAGCAAGGCTAACGATGCCGGGATCGCCCGCTGCGTCGTCCACTCCAAAACCGAGCTCGAAAAGATCCGCGAGCAGGTCCAGAATGTGCAATAATCCGCTCCGGCGCGTCGGACAAAGAGCTTGAGTGTACAGCTCAAACCTGTTGACTGGGACGCGGGCTGAGCAATTCCCCAATAATCAATGAGTGACCTGATTCTCCAGCGCAGCGGTATTTTGTGTGTCGTCTCAGGCCCCTCGGGTTCGGGTAAAACGACGCTTTGCCGCCGCTTCTCCGAGACTGACCCCTCTGCCGCCTACGCTGTCTCGGCGACGACACGGCCGCCGCGCGAGGGCGAGGTGGACGGTGTCGATTACTTTTTCCTCGCCCGGGATGTTTTCGAGGGTCGTGTCGCGCGCGGCGAGTTTATTGAATACGCCGAGGTCCACGGGAATCTCTACGGCACACTGAAGAGTGAAGTCCTCGGCCATCTCGAAGCCGGACGCGACGTTCTCCTCGACCTCGATGTCCAGGGAGCGGCCTACGTCCGCAGCGTCACGGACACCGCAATCCGCGAGGCTCTCGTCGATATTTTCATTCTGCTGCCCGAGGGAGCCGAGCTTGTCAAACGGCTGCGCTCGCGCGGGACCGAGACCGAGGACCAGCTCGAGCTGCGCCTTTTCAACGCACAGGAGGAGTCGCACCACTGGGCGGAATACACCTACGCTTTTGTGAGCGCCGACCGCGAGACCGATTTCGCGACTTTCCGATCCATTCTCGCGGGGGAGCGCTGCCGTTCTCGCCGCTTGCGCAAAGCCCCGGGTGAAACGACCTTGCCAGGTGTCTGAAACCCTCACAGGAAAAACCATCATCCTCGGCGTGACGGGATCGATTGCCGCCTACAAGGCCGCCGATCTCGTGAGCCGGCTCAAAAAGCGCGGCCATGAGATCCACGTCGTGATGACCCGCGACGCGCAGGAGTTCATCACCCCGCTGACCCTGCAAGTGCTCTCGCATCAACCGGTCACGGGGAATCTCTACGATGAGAAGCAAAGCTGGCACCCCGGCCATATCGAACTCGCGGACAAGGCTGACCTCCTTGTCGTGGCCCCGGCAACAGCGAATGTGATTGCACGATTCGCCCACGGCATCGCCGACGACAGCCTCGGCGCGATTTACCTGGCGACCATTGCTCCGGTCCTGATCGCCCCAGCGATGAACGGCAAGATGTGGAAGCACCCCGCGACGCAAGCCAATGTCGAACTGCTGAAAGCGCGCGACGTCCGCTTCATCGGACCCGAAGAAGGGATGCTCGCCTGCGGTTACGAAGGGATCGGTCGTCTCTGGCCGGTCGAGGGCATCGAAGAGGAGATCGAGGCGATGCTCTCGCGGGAGGGCTGAGAGATCATGCACTTTCTCGTCACCGCAGGACCCACGCGCGAGCCGATCGATCCGGTCCGCTTCCTTTCGAATCGCTCTTCGGGGAAAATGGGCTACGCCCTCGCCGAGGCTGCGCTCGCCGCCGGTCACACGGTGACGCTCGTCTCGGGCCCGGTCGCGCTTACCGCTCCTGAGGGCCTCACTTTTGTGCCCGTGGAGACAGCGCAGGAGATGTATGACGCCGTAGCCACGAGGATCCATGATGCCGGGGTCGCGATCTTCTGCGCCGCGGTGGCCGACTACCGCGTCGCTTCGATCGCGGAGGAGAAAATCAAGAAATCTGCTGACGAATTGACGCTCCGCCTCGTGCAAAATCCGGACATCCTTGGAAGCGCGCGGAGTGTTTTCGGGTTTGGCGGTCTTCTCGTGGGATTTGCAGCCGAGACGAATGATCTCGCCCGACATGCCCTCGACAAGCTGCGCCGCAAAAAGTGCGATCTCATCGTCGCCAATGACGTGAGCCGCCGCGACATTGCCTTTGACTGCGACTTCAACGAGGTCAGTCTGTTTTTCGCCGACGGCACCCGCGAAGATCTCCCTTTTTTGACGAAACACGAAATTGCCGCAGCGCTCATTGGGCGAATCGTGGCTCTGGCGCCTCAAGAAAGACAATAGATGCGGCGCTAA
The DNA here is from genome assembly GCA_030730365.1 of Verrucomicrobiales bacterium. GTDB lineage: Bacteria > Verrucomicrobiota > Verrucomicrobiia > Verrucomicrobiales > DEV007 > Arctic95D-9. The sequence continues at coordinate 83,084 of JANQVJ010000037.1, read as the reverse complement.
ACGGCGGCGCAGGTCTCATGATAAAAGGGTTATAAATCCCATCGATAACCCTCCCCTCTCATGAAGAAACCCTGCCTTCTCTCGCTGCTTTTTCTCCTCGCCCTTCCTTTCTTTGGTCTCTTTGCCGCCGATCCGGCGACAAAGGGAGCGGGCTATCGCTTCCCGGGGGGAGACGGAGTGGCCGGTCGGGAGTCCTTCATCGGACTGAACTGTGTGCAGTGCCACTCAATCAACAAAGTCGAACTCCCGGATCCCAAAGGGAACCGCCGTCTCGAACTCACTCTCGCGAACGAAATCCGCTTTGTGAAGAATTACGAGGATCTCATCACCGCGATCACCAACCCCAGGCACGTCGTGACAGAGCAGTATCGCGCGATTCTTTCGAAGGCCGAGATTCAGGGCAGCATCGAACCTCTCATGCCCGACCTCACAAATGACATGAGCGCCCGTCAACTAATGGACATTGTCGCCTTTCTCGATAAAGTTTACCGTAACGCTCTGCCCGATTACGGGGCGAAGTAAACGCCAGAACCCCGACCGCGATGCGAAAAGAAATTGAAGAAATCCGTCAGGCGCTACTCGCCATCAACGCTCTCGACGATGAGGTAAAAGAGGCTCTCGCCACTCTCGAAGAGGCCATCGACGAGATCGATCACCATCCCGAAACGGGACAGGTGAGAGAGGTCATGCGGACCACCTCAGGCACCCTCGGCAGCGCCGATCCCGAGGCCCAACGCGGTCTAGCGGGGAAATGGCAGGAGTTGAAGGAGAATCTCAACCACTGGGAGGAAGACCATCCCTCCGTCGTCTTGGCCGTGGGCCGCATCTCGGACTCACTCGCCGTCGTGGGACTCTGAGTGTGGGGGAGCGGCAAAGCACCGCGCCACGGGGCTTAGGCAAGCCCCGCTCCTTGCTAGTGCCCTACCGGGTGCAGCACCTCGATGAGGCAGCGGGTGACTCCCCTCCTGGCAAAATCGAGTTTCTTGGCGGCGCCGATCGAGACATCGAGGACCCGACCTTTAGTGTATGGACCACGGTCGGTGATGCGCAGGACGATAGACTCCTCGTTGGAGAGATTGGTTACCTTTACCATCGTTCCGAAAGGCAGTGTCTTGTGAGCGGCGGTATGGGCTGAATCCGCAAGTTTTTCCCCGCTCGCAGTTCGCGTGCCCCCGTTTGTCTTGATGCTGTACCAGGAGACGATGCCGCTGAAGTGATGCCCGCTCTTTAGAAAGCCCGGGTGCGATCCGTCATCGACAAGCCTCACGGTGACCGACGGTTCAGGGGCCGGGGTCACGCCCAGAGTAGTCATGTCACAGGCAGTGAACAGGAGGCTCGGCACCAATCCACCCGCGAGGAGGTAACTTGTCATTTTCAACTTCGACTTCATCCCTCTTAACAATGCCACAATCTTATTCAATCGCCTTAAATCCACCCGCCGACAGAGGCGGTCTATTCCGCGCCTTCCGTGATCCAGTTGCGGATCAGGGTAATCTCGACAACGTTCGGCCCTGGTCCGACGAGGAGCAAGGCGTCCTCGTGAATCTGCGGAGTCTCGAGGGCGATCCCGGCGATCGGAAGTAAAAAATGGACAGGCAGAATAAGAGCCTCATCGGGCGGAAAATCATGACTTTAGAGGCCTTTCAAGGTAACCCCGATTTCCCCTTTCGCAATCAATTCAGGACTCGATGATGGCTCATGAGATGCCGCAGGCCAAACACCAGCGGAATCACAGAGACGAGCATACAGAGGATCGCAACCCAGCTGATGACACGCGAAGTCTTGATGAGATCGCTGAGAAAATCGCCGCGGAAATTTTCAAGACTGCCGTAGGCGACGACTCGGGTCGCTCCGAGAGGAACTGCCTGCGAGCCGGGATCGGCCCAGATCACGACGGGATCTCCGTGCCGCAGGAAATGCTGACGACCGGACGGCCCACCCTCGGGCCAGTTGTAGGCCTGCCGGGGCGAATTGATCCCGGAGACGATGAGAACGGTGCCGTCGGTCAGGCACAGTTCGAATTCGCCTGGGAAAAATTTGTCACTTCGTCCCGCCGCGCCGGGGACTCGGCCGGTGTGTCTCGCGAGGGTGTCCACAGCACCCGAATCATCTGGGCCGCGTTTAGCCGGGACCCCGGCGAGACCCGCGACAAAGACTCCGTGTCGGCGATCTTCCACCGGAGCGGAACGCAGGGATTCGAGCTCCGCGAAAGTCGTCGCCACGGGCGTATCAGGCAAGGCGTAGTCGTCGATCGCCTCGCGCCACCATACCGCGGCGACGATGAACATGATGAGGGAGATGACGACAGCAAGTCCCGACGCCTGCACCGCCTGCTGCTTCCCCCGAGTTCGCGGAATCACGACCTGGATGACGAGCCAGGCGAGGGAACTGAGGAGGTAAAAGGCGAGCCCATTGTCGAGAGAGTTTTCAAACGAAAGCAGGTTAACGGAGTTAGAGGTGAGCAGCACCCCGACAAGCACGATGACGATCCCGGTGGCGATGAAAAGAGGCTTCCAGACCCTATCCCGACACAGCCAGAGGGAAACTAGGCCCACGCAGACAATGCCGCTCGCGCTCCACCAGCGTGCCGCGTCGGTTGCAAAGGGCGAGGTTAGGTAAAAGAGCGTCACGACGCCTACGGCGAGGCCCACTGTCTGGAAAAGCCTGTCCCCGCGCTTCAGTGCGAAGATGACCCAGATCAACGCGGTTGCCGCCAGGCCAACAAAGAAAAGCGCGTGCAGGTTCGCCGGGCTCAGCTCTCGACCGAAAAGGGTGACTGACTGGAGATTCATGAAAGGCATCCGCCCGAAGCAGATTTTTTTTCCGGTCGGAGAATCACATCGGGGACCGCACTCCCGTCAGCAGCAGGGGGCTTATCCACAGGCTTGGTTGTAATTTTCATAAATTGCAACCGTCTTAATAGTCAAACCGTTGCAGGAAATGTCAATCAACGATGAAAATTCAGGCGCGGCAGGAAATTTCAGCGCTCAATCGGAGTCGGCAGCGGCGCGTCGGAGAAGAGGGTCACATTGAGCGAGGTTCCGTCACCGGCAGCGTATTCCTCCCAGTGCAGATACCCGTCACCGTTGCGGTCCATCCTGCTGAAGCCCTCGCGAAAGGCGGGGACTTCAGTGATGGAGAGCACGGCTTCTTCCTCGGTCACTTTGCCATCACTGTCGCGATCGAGTCGGCGAAAACTCTCCTCTCCGGCGGGGGAGGAGGGCTTGGCGACCTTCCACTCCTCGAGAGAAATCTGCTTGTCATCGTCGAGGTCGAACTCGGCGAGGGCTTCCTGGTGTTTGAATTTCGCCATTTCCCTTGGCGAGATCTTCCCATCGCCGTCAAGGTCAGCCAGAGCAAAGGTCGGTTGATTTACCACTCCTGAAGCTTCGGGGTCGGGTTCGATCGTGCGGCACGAGGAATGAAATATTGCGAGGGACGCCGCGCCCAGAAGGGTCACGATCGCTTTGGGGATAAAAGCAAAGGCTGACATAACGAATCCGCGGAACAGAGAAAGGAAAAAGGCTGGAGAGAGTCAAAAAACTGCCCAACACTCCCCCATGCGTCGGCCCAATTCAAGCGCCACACACAGAGCCGCCTCTTTAACAAATCCATGACCCGCAATCTGCCGCTTTTTATCGCCTTCCGGCTGCTCTTCAATGCGCGCTTTTATTACCCTGTCTTCGCGGTCATCCAACTCGACTACGGCCTCACGATGGCGCAGTTCGCGATCCTTAATGCGGTCTGGGCAATTTCCATCGTCGTTCTCGAAGTGCCCTCGGGAGCTCTCGCGGATCGCATCGGGCGAAAGCGAATGGTCGTAGGGGCCGCCGTCCTGATGGTGCTCGAGATGGCGGTCCTCGCCTTTATCCCCTTCGGCAATAACAGTGTCGTCTTCTGGGCCTGGGTCGTGAACCGCATCCTCTCCGGAGCTGCCGAGGCGGCCGCGAGCGGAGCAGACGAGGCCCTCGCCTACGACTCGATCCCGCACGCGGAACAAAAGACCCGCTGGCCGCGAGTACTTTCGCGACTGATGCGACTGTCCTCCGTCGCCTTTATCGTCGCGATGCTGACCGGGGCCGCGGTCTACGATCCCGAACTCGTGAACCGCGCACTCGCCTGGCTCGGCAGCGACTGGACCGTGGAAAAGGAAACGGTCATCCGCTTCCCCGTCTACCTCACCCTCGCTACCGCGCTCTGCGCCGTCGTCGTAACGACCCTGATGAAAGAGCCGCCTCTCGAGACCGAGTGCGGCGGCGAGTCCTCGATGTGGTCAGGCATCCTCGCGGCGGGGGGATGGATCGTGAAAACGCCACTGGTCGCCGGGGTCATCCTCACGGCGCTCGTGCATGACAGTGTCGCGCGGGTCTTCCTCACGACCGCTTCGGAATACTATCGCCTCATCGGAATTCCCGTGGTCTGGTTCGGCGTCATCGGAGCGGGATTCGCCGCGCTCGGGATCTTCACCCCGAAACTCGCGGAATGGCTTGTGGCGCACCGCACCATGCGGACGAACTACCTCTTCGTTTCTCTCCTTATTTTCATCGGGCTCATCGGCATCAGCCTCGCCATCCCGCACTGGGGCGTCGCCGTCGTGGTCTTTTTCTCGGCCGGATTCGGTTTACTTAATTTCTTCACCTCACATTACCTCAATGCGCAGGTCGATTCCCGACGCCGCGCCACGGTGCTGAGCTTCAAAGGACTCGCCCTCAATCTCGGCTTCGGCGCGATCAGTCTGGTCTACGGAGGCATCCTGCGTTTTATAAAAGACGGCGATACTTCTTCAGCGGCGGCGGACCCGGCCTTTCGCGAGAGTCTCTACTGGCTTCCCGGGATCTTTCTCGCGCTCTATGCCGGGCTTTTCCTCTACTACCGTCTCCGCGTGAGCCCGGCGATGGCCCGTGATCGGCCCTGAGCAGAACAACGTCACTTTGGACACGGCGCTTTTTCGCCTCCGGCGAATGACGGAATGGACTGGCCGCGGTCTCCGATCCGGTTCATGCTTGGGGGATGACATCCCCCGACTCTCTCTCCCGCCGCTCCATGATGACTCGCCTCGGACTGCTCTTGGGAGCGACCACCGCGGGATCCAGCGCCGCCGACCGGCCGCACCGTGTCCTCCTGCGTTCCTCATGGCAGACGGTCAATATCGGCGACATCGCCCACACCCCGGGTGTCCTCCATCTCCTCGAACAACATCTCCCCGACGCCGAGATCACGCTCTGGCCCAGCAATCTCGACAACGGCGTTGACGGGTTGCTGATGAAGCGCTTTCCCAAACTGAAGATCGCGAAGGGCGGCGAGGCGCTCAAGACGGCTTTTGAGGAATGCGACTTTCTCCTCCACGGTTCGGGTCCTTCGCTCGTCGCGCAAAAGGATGTCATCCGCTGGAGCGAAGCGACCGGAAAACCCTACGGTGTTTACGGGATCACCCTGCCCAGACAGGGTTCCTCTTCGACCAAAGAAACGCCCGATGAGATCTTCCAGAAAACGATCGAAGTCCTCAGCGGCGCTCGCTTTGTCTTCTTCCGTGATTCGCATTCCCTCGCGCTCGCGAAGGCCGAGGGCTGCACCTCACCAGTGATGGAGTTCGGGCCCGACGGGGCCTTCGCCTGCGATCTCAAAGATGACGAAAAGGCGACCGCCTTTCTCGAAGCGAACGGGCTCGAGGAAGGCAAGTTCCTCTGCTGCATCCCGCGCCTGCGCTACACGCCCTACTGGCTCATCAAGAACCTGCCGGAAGACGACATCAAGCAGGCCCGCAACGACGAGATGAAAGCGCACGACCACGCCCCGCACCTCGAGGCGATCAGGCGGGTTATTGCCGAGACCGATCTGAAAATCCTCCTCTGTCCCGAAGACCGCACCCAGATGCAGGTGGGCAAAGATGTCATCTACGACCTGCTCCCCGACGAGGGCAAGGCCCGCGTCGTCTGGCGACCCGATTACTGGCTCACGGGTGAGGCGTTGAGCGTCTACGTGCGCAGCGCGGGACTCTTCGGAAACGAGATGCACTCGCCCATCATGTGCATCGGTCAGGGCATCCCCGCGATCGTCTGCCGCTGGTCCGAGCAAACGTCTAAGGGCTACATGTGGGAGGACATCGGCCTCGGAGACTGGCTCTTCGATTTCGACAAAGAGGGCGATACCGGGCGTCTCCCCGACGCCGTCCTCGCCATGGCCAAAGACCCCGCCGCCGCCAAAGCCAAAGCCGCGACAGGACGCCTCGCCGTCGAGAAACGTCAACGCGAGACGATGGCGGTGCTGGCGGGAGCGCTCGGGGCCTGACAGAGCCAGTCACCGCCTTTTGACAAGCGCTCTTCGTGGGAGAAGTTGCGCCCTATGGAAACTCCCGCCGCCGGACGATTTTCGACCCTCGTTTCCCGACTCGCCGGAGGAGGAAAATTTGTCACCTGGCTGTCGCTCACGGTCGCGGGGAGAATCGTGCGCACGGTCGTCAATCTGCTCCTCGGCGGATTCATCGTTATCGTCGTCCTCGCGATTTATTCCCTGAACCAACGTCCCGACCTCTCCCTCTGGCACGAGGTCGAGCTCGACGGTGAATTCACGGAAAAGAGCGACGCCACGACTTTCGCTGACTACCTCGCCATCGAAGAGGACCTCTTCGAAGAGGTAAGGGAAAAAGTCTATTCACGCACCGAACCGGCCGGACCCGAGATCATCAGCCGCTATCGCTCAGGCAGCCCCGCGAACCCCGGGCACTACGAGACCGACTGGAACCGAACCTTCGAATGGAAACAGGAAGGGCGCGAAGCCACTGCCGGCATCCTGCTGCTCCATGGCATGTCCGACTCTCCCTACAGCATGCAGACCGTTGGGAAGGCACTTCACGAGCAGGGCGCGCATACCATCGGCCTCCGTCTCCCCGGCCACGGGACCGCCCCCTCCGGCCTTATCGGGTTTGAATGGGAAGACATGGCGGCCGCCGTGCGACTGGCGATGCTCCATCTCAGGGAATCTGTCGGGGACAGACCGCTCTACCTCGTGGGGTATTCCAACGGCGGGGCGCTCTCGGTCCACTACGCACTCGATTCCCTGCTGGACGACGCACTCCCGCAAGTCTCCGGCGTGGCCCTGCTCTCTCCGGCGATCGGGGTCAGCCGGATGGCGGGTCTGGCGGTCTGGCAGGCGCGCGCGGGCCACTGGCTGGGATTGGAAAAGCTGGCCTGGAACTCAATCGGGACGGAATACGATCCCTACAAGTATATCTCCTTCGCGGTCAATGCGGGAGATCAGGTCTACCGGCTCACCAGCGAGATCCGGCGGGACTTTGACCGGCTCGCGGGAAGTCCTGAGCTGGAGCGTTTCCCGCCCGTTCTCGCCTTCCAGTCTGCGGTCGATGCGACCGTCTCGACGCCCGACCTGATCAAAGGGCTTTTTGAGAAACTCCCGGACAAGGGGCACGAACTCGTCCTCTTCGACATCAACCGCGTCGGGATCATCGAGAATCTCGTGAAGACCGATCCGGAGGAAAAGCTCGTCCGGATTCTCACCTCATCAGAGCGGGACTTCACCGTTACGATCCTCTCAAATCGACGCGAAACCCTCACGCCGGCAGCGGTCGAGACTCGATCCTTCGCGCCCAGGGTAAGCGCACCGACGATCACAGACCCCGGCCTGGCTTGGCCCGACGGTCTTTATTCCCTCTCCCATATCGCCGTCCCCTTCCGCCCCGACGACCGCCTTTACGGAAATCAGCGGCCGCCCGACGAGCAGGGACCGGCCTATCAGATCGGAAATGTGCATCTGCGGGGCGAGCGCGGCGTCCTCGCAATCTCGGCGACGGACCAACTGCGGCTGCGCTGGAACCCTTTTTACCCCTATCTGGAAGAGCGGATTCTCGCCTTCACCGCCCCCGGCGCCCGCCTCTGAGTAGCGGTCGGTTAGGGGAAACGGGGCCTCGGGGCTTTTTCGCCTCCTTTTGTAGGGCCGATCGGCAGGGTGCAAAATTACGTGTCCCAATAGTGGCGCAATGCACGAAACGCGCTACCCTTCTGACTCTCCCGCCCCTTTTGTATGAAAGCTTCGCGTTATCAGACCGACACCGCCGACCCGACGCAGTTTGCCCCGGGCCAGCGCTGGATCAGTGAAACCCAGGCCGAATACGGCCTCGCCCTCATTATTTCGTCGGACTACACCCACGTGAAGGCCTTCTACCCCGCCGTCGGTGAGACTCTGACCTACGCCGCGCGCAATGCTCCGCTCCGCCGCGTCGCCTTCGAACCGGGAGACACGGTCAAAGACCAGGCCGGTAATACGTTTTCCGTCGCCCAGGTCCGCGAGGATGACAAACGGCTCATCTACATCGACAGCGAAGGCCGCGAGCTGCCCGAGAGCAGCCTCTCGGACACGATGAACGTGCAGCGCCCCGAGCAGCGTCTCCTCTCGGGCATCAGTGACGATCCCCGTATCTGGAGCCTGCGACAGTCGGCGATCCGCTCCCAGCACGAGGCTCGTGCCAGCGACGTCCGCGGTCTCGTCGGCGGGCGCATCTCACTCATCCCTCACCAGCTCTACATCGCGGAGGAAGTCGCGAATCGTGCCGCCCCGCGGGTCCTCCTCGCCGACGAAGTCGGGCTGGGGAAAACGATCGAGGCCTGTCTCATTCTCCACCGCCTTCACCTCTGCGGGCGTGCCTCGCGCATCCTCATCCTCGTTCCCGATGCGCTCGTGAACCAGTGGTTCGTCGAGCTCTACCGCCGCTTCGCCCTTTCCTTCGCGATTTACGATGAAGAACGCGCCGTCTCGATCGAGACCGGGGCCCTCGCCGCCGATCCGGACAACCCGGTCAATCCCTTCTTTGACGATCAGATGATCCTTTGCCCGACCTCGTGGATCGCCTCGCATCCGCGCCGCGCCGTCCAGGCTGCAGCGGGGGAATGGGACCTCACCATCGTCGACGAAGCCCACCATCTCGAATGGAGCGTCGAGTCCTCGAGCCCCGAGTATGATGCCGTCGAAGCCATTGCGAAAAACTCCACCGGCCTCCTCCTCCTCACTGCGACGCCCGAGCAACTGGGTCGTGAGGGGCATTTCGCCCGTCTCCGGCTCCTCGATCCGGCCCGCTTTTCCGATCTCAACGAGTTCATCCTCGAATCCGAAAAATACCGTTCGATCTCTGACCTCGCGGATCAGCTCCGCAGCGACAAGGCGCTCAGTGTCAAAGAACTCAAAGTTATCGCCACTCTCCTCGGCAAGGAGACTGCCGCGAAACTGAAGGAAGACCAGACGCCGGCGCGCCGCGACGCCTGTCGCCACGCCCTCATCGACCTGCACGGAACCGGCCGCGTCCTCTTCCGCAACCGTCGCCTCGTCCTCGACACCTTCCCAAAACGCATCGCCCACCTCTGCCCGCTCGCCTGCGACGAGGAAGATGCCTTTGAGACGAAGCTCGATTGGCTCAAAACGCTCCTGCGGTCCGACACCGAGTCAAAATTTCTCCTCATCACCCACGCGAGGGAGACCGTCGAGGCGATCGAAGCGGCTCTGCGCGAGCGCATCAGCGCCCAGGCGACGACGTTTCACGAAGGCCTCTCACTGCTGCAGCGGGATAAAAACGCGGCCTGGTTCGCCGACGAGGAGATGGGCGCACGGCTCCTCATTTGCTCCGAGATCGGGTCCGAGGGACGCAATTTCCAGTTTGCCCATCACCTCATTCTCTTCGACCTGCCCTCCGATCCCGGATTGCTCGAACAGCGCATCGGACGCCTCGATCGCATCGGCCAGACCGAGGATATTCACATCCACGTGCCCTTCGCCGAGGGCACCGGCGAGGAGCTCAAGGCCCTCTGGTATCATCGCGGACTCGGGGCCTTCGAACACACCCTCCACGGGGCAGGCACGATCCATCGTCAGTTCCACAACGAGCTGGAGAGACTCCTCGCCGCCGATCCCGCCCAGCGCGAGGAAGCGCTCCCCGATCTCCTCGACCGCACCCGCGCCTGCAAGGAAAACCTCGACAAAGAGCTCGAGCAGGGTCGCGATCATCTCCTCGAGATGAGCTCCTTCGATCGTGATCAGGGCCAGGCCCTCGTCTCAAGGATTGAGTCACTGGACGAGGACAATAGACTTGAGCACCTCATGCTGAAAGTGTTCGATCACTTCGGCGTCACCGTCGAGGACCTCGGGGACCGCAGCTACGTCCTCACGCCCGAGCACCTCTTTTCCGCCGACGCTTTCCCCGGCCTGCCCGAGGATGGACTCTCCGTCACCTTCGACCGGGCCCTCGCTCTTACCCGGGAGGAGATCACGTTCCTCACCGCCGATCACCCCATGGTCATGAGTGCGCTCGAGAGTCTCATCTCGACCGACCACGGAAATGCCGGATTCTTCCGACTTGAGGGTGCCTCCGAGCAACTCCTCATGGTCGAGACCGTCTGCGTGCTCGAGTGCGTCGCCCCCGAGCACCTCCACGCCGAGCGATTCCTGCCCTCAAAGCCGATCCGTGTCATCGTCGATCAGAAAGGGCGCAATCGCACTGCCGACTTCGACATCGAGCGCATCCGTCGCGACGGTCGCCCCGGACCAGGCACTTTCCTTCGCGAGAAATCGCGGGCACTCCGGGCGACGATTCCCCCTCTCCTTGAGGTCGCGGGCAAGGAGTCCGAAGGACTCGCCGACGAGATCCGCGTCGCCGCGATCGAGCGCATGAATGAGGAACTCGCCGCCGACATTGAACGCCTCATCCGCCTCAAGGAGATGCACCACCCGGTTCGCGAGGAAGAGATCGAGATGGTCCGCTCGGCCCAGGTGGAATTGAAAAAATACCTCGCCGACACGCCACTCCGAATCGACTCCGTCCGGCTCATTCTCGCAATGGCGTAGGGCGAGAGACGATTTTTTCCCCAGGGATGACACGACCTGCCAGAGGCTCGCGCAAGCCGACGACACGCTCCCGGAAGCGGAAGCCCGCTCCGACCGTGCCGCGCTCTCTGGTCCGTCATCCCCTCGTGAGACTGGCCATTTTTATTGCACTCTCGGGCGGCTGCGTTGCCCTCATCATCGCGGCGATGGTCTTGTTCAACTACGACAGACTCGCCGCCCGCTATGATCTCACTGCTGTCGACCGCATGCCGCTCGAGTCCACTGTAACCGACGGCACCGGAGCACTGATCGGCTACCTCCACGGGGAAAATGTCGGCAGTCCGGTTGCATTGGAGAAGGTCTCACCACACTTCCTCAACGCTCTCGTCGCGCGGGAAGATTCCCGCTTCTATACCCACCATGGCATCGATCACCGCGGTCTTGTGCGTGCCTGGTTACGAAATTTCCAGGAAAAACGTACTGTCCAGGGCGCGAGCACCCTGACAATGCAGCTCACGCGCATGACCTACGGACTCACCGGACGGACAATGCAGCGCAAACTGCTCGAGATGGCGATCGCCCGTCGCATCGAGAAGAACTTTTCCAAAGAGGAAATCATCGCCCTTTACGTCAATCGCATCTTCCTCGGCACGGGCATGAACGGCATCGAGCAGGCCGCGCAGGGATACTTCGGCAAGCCCGCCTCAGACCTCACTCTCCCCGAGGCGGCGATGCTCGCTGGAGTGATACGCGCGCCCAACGGCTTCTCCCCTTTCCGCAGCTACGACGCCGCCCGCCGGGAGATGCGCAGCACCCTACACCGCATGGCAGACGAGGGGTTTATCACCGAAGACGAGGCCTCCGCGATGGAGACAGCCCGGCCCGAAGTGCTCCCGCAGAGTCGCTGGATGGAGATGCTGCGCAGGCACGCCAAAATATCCGAGCAGAACCACCTCTTGAAAATGGTCGACGACGAAGTTGGGGCAATGTTCCCGTTCCTCGCCGGCGTCGGGGGGCTCAAGGTGCGGACCACCTTTGACATCCGTCTCCAGTCCGCCGCCGAAGAGGCTGTCGCACGGCACCTCACCGCTCTGGAAAGTCAGCCCGGCTACCCCCATCCCACCCTCGCCGACCACTTCGAAGGCGAACCCGCTTACCTGCAGGCGGCGACCGTGGTGATGGAAAACTTCACCGGAGCGATGCGCGCGGTCGTGGGTGGTCGTGATTTTTCCCACAGCGCCTTCAACCGTGCAACGCAGGCGCAGCGCCCCATGGGATCGATCTTCAAGCCACTCGTCTATGGGGCCGCCTTCGAACGCGGCCTTTTTCCCGGCATGCTCGTGAGCGACGGAGCCATCGAACCGGGCGAGATTAAGTGGGACAAAATCGGGTGGAGTCCTGCCAATTCTGACGGGGTTTTCGGCGGGATGCTGACGGTAGAGACCGGACTCATCAAGTCGCGCAATACGATGACCGTCCGAGTCGGGGAATGGGCCGGGATCGAACATGTCCTCGCGATGATGGAGCATTCCGGACTCGGTGCCCCGGAGCGGGCCGGGCCTACCGCCCCCCTTTATATCGGCACGGTCGGGGCCGATGTGCGCGGGGTCACGAGCGGTTACACCATCTTCGCCACCGGCGGGATCCGACACGAACCTTACTTCATTGAGTCCGTCACCGATCGCGACGGCGCCGTCCTCTACGAGCACGTCGATGCAAATTACCGGGTCCTGTCGCCGGGAGCAGCCTGGCTCACTTCGAATATTTTGAAAAAAGTTCTCGAAGAGGGAGGCACCGCCGCCAGCCTGCGGGAACTCGGCTTTACCGCCGCCGCCGGAGGCAAAACCGGAACAACGAATGACTTCCAGGATGCCTGGTTCGTCGGCTACACGAGTCGCCTCGCAGGCGGCGTCTGGATCGGGCTCGATCAGCCCGGAAAGATCATGGAGGGAGCCTACGGCGGACGCATCGCCCTACCGGTGTGGAACGACATCATGAAAGAGGCAGAGCGTATCGGCTACGAATTCACCGACTTCGCCGAGCCCGAAGAAGTCATCTCTATGGAGCTTTGCCGGGAGACCGGGCTGCTCGCCGGGGAAGGCTGTGCCGCTTCTCGAAACGTCTACGTCGAGCAAGTTCCCCACGACCTCATCCCGAGGAAGTTTTGCAAAACGGCGCATTGATTGCGTTTTTTTCGCGTCCGTTGAAATTAAGGCCACAGTCAGGGTATACTCCGCGCCATGCCATTCCACCAGTCAGAAAGCTCCGTCGGCGATTACCGCCCGTTCACCGCCTTCGCGCTGATCTGGGGCGTTTCGACCCTGGCGCACCAGCTCGCCTTCACCTTCTGGACCGAGTCTTGGCAGGGATGGGTTCTCGTCATCGCCGCCATGGCGGTGATCTACCGACCCGACTGCGTCCTGCGCCTCGGGGTCCTCGTCTTTGCCTCAATGTTGAATCTCTGGCACAAGCTCCCTTTTGTGCCGAATCACATTCTCTACGAGGGCATGCTTCACCTCATTATGCTCATCGCGCTGGGCGGGTTCTTTATCACAGGACCGGGCCGCGGTGAATTCGCCCGGGCAAAAGGGGCCTTTGCCTCGCGTCTCGTTCTGCTCCTTGTCGCCGCACTCATCAAAGTGCTCTACTTCTGCATCCCCGCGATCCCCCACGGCCCCGTCCCCGGAGCGATCACGACTCTCTTTCTCATCGTCGCACTTTGGCGCTTTCTCTTCGGCCCCGGAGTGGTCGGCACCGGGAAAGACTACTACGACCGCATTGCCCCGATCCTGCGCGTCGCGGTGCTCATCATGTATGTCTGGGCGGTCATCCAGAAGCTGAACCGGGACTACTTCAATCCCGAGGTCTCCTGTGCGGCGCAGTTGCATCAGGAAATCGCTATCTACTTCGGTGGGATCGTCCCGACAGCCCCCTGGGCACTCATGACGGCGGCGGTCGGCTCGCTCGTCTTTGAACTCGGAATTCCCCTCCTTCTCTTTTTCAAAAAGACACGATTCGCCGGCTTCATCGCCGCGATTGGATTCCACCTCTGGCTCTCGATCCACCCGGCCGCAGGGATTTTCAGCTTCACCTCACTCATCCTCGCGATTCTTATCTTCTTCCTCCCGATGTCCTGGGGCACGCAGTTGCAGGGGCTCTGGAACCGGCAACTGCACTGGCTCGGCAAAGGCGAGGTCGCTCGCGGGCGAAAGATCGCGCGGGCGATCGTCGTCGGCGCCTTCTTCGTCACGCTCATCATCCAGGGCACTCTCTACCTCACGATCGCGCGAAGCTACGAGGTCTTTCATACCGCCAACCGTATCGGTTTTTTCGCCTTCTTCGTCTGGGGATGCTGGATCGGCACCTGTTACCTGATCGCCGGTTGGAAGGCACGCGGGGAAAACGCCGCCCTGCCGAACCGCCCGCGATGGAGCCTCGCCTGGCTCGGCTTGCTACCCATTCTTCTCAATGGAGCTTCCCCGTGGCTCGGGGGACGCACGCAGACCTCTTTCTCGATGTATAGCAACCTGCGTTCCGAGGGCGCGGGGAATCACTTTTTTCTGAAACGCGTCGATCTATTCAAGCTCCAGACCGACATCATCGACGTGCGCGAGTCCGCCCCGAATATCCTCGGTTCCTCGAATCGTCCGCGCGGAATCCAGCAGTTCGCCAATATCGGACACCACCTCATTCCGTGGTTCGAATTCCGCCGTCTCGTCAGTGAGATGGACGGGGACTTCGAAGTGACCTACGCCCGCAAGGGCAAGGAGTTGACGCTCGGCCGCAAAAATGGGGAAAACTACGGCGATCCCGCCGCCTTTGAGGAACTCCCGCTGCTACAGAGAAAATTCCTCTGGTTCCGCCGCCTCCAGGACCTCGAGGGACCGATGTGCTGCACGCATTGATTTCCGCCTACGAGCACGCACTAATCCACTCTCCAAGGACCTCCTGCGAGGCTTCCGGGCCGATCAGGGCGGAGCAGAGCGAATCCACCTCAAAGGCGAGACTTGCGGCGGCGCGAATCTCTTTGGAGGTCACTTCCTCGATATGACGATGAGACTCCTCCGGGTCTATCCAGTCGTCGAAAAAGAGCAGCGTCTCTCCTGCCCACATCATCTGGGAGGAAGTATTCTCAAGACTGATGCGGTTCTGGCCGACGATATAGGACTTTGATTCCGCAAGCTCCTGATCGCTCACCCCGTTTTCGCGCAAGTCGGCGAGGATGTCCGAGATACCCTTGAGCGCCTCGGCAAGGTTTTCCGGGCTGAGCGCGAGGTAGATCTGCAAAAGCCCCGCATCGGAGAAGGAAACGAGATCGCTCTGGACCTCGTAACAGAGCCCCTTTTGCTCCCTTATCGTCTGGAAGAGGCGCGAGCTCATGTTTTCCCCGAGAATCACGTTGAGCAGCTTGTGAGCGTAACGAGACTTATCGTAGCGATCCACATTGCGGAAAGAGAGAGCAAGGTGGGACTGCTCTTGCCCGTCCTCTTCAGCAAAACGATGACGATCGGGCGAGGCGCCACCGGGCAGGTAGGGAATCGCCGCCCCTTTCGGCATCCCGGCGACACGCCGTGAGACGATGTCGTAGACCGCCTCGTGCTCGATGTTGCCGGCAACGGAGATGACCGTGTTCGCTCCGCAGTAGGCGCGGCGGTGAAAATCAAAAATGTCCCCCCGTTTGAAGGCCTCGAGGCTTTCCTCCGTGCCCGTGATGGATCGGCCGAGCGGATGCCCCGCTCCCCAGACCGCCTCGCTGATGAGATCGTCAAGATACTGTGAAGGCTGATCGCGCACCATCGCGATCTCCTCGCGGATGACCGCTTTTTCCGACTCGATCTCCTCGGGCTCGAGGACAGGATTGGAATACAAATCAGCGAGCACATCAAAGAGAGGCTCAAAGCGCTCCGCCGGACCTTTCACCTGATAAGCGGTATGGTCCTCCACCGTGAACCCGTCGATCGAGGCGCCGAGACTCTCGATGTGGCGCGAGATCTCTTCAGCGCTGCGGGTCGGCGTACCCTTGAAGAGCATGTGCTCGACAAAATGTGCCATGCCATGCTCACGGTCGGACTCATGCCGGCTCCCCGCATCGGTCCAGAGACCGAAAGCGACGCTGGCCATGTGCGGCATGGAAACCGTGGCGAGGCGGATGCCATTGTCGAGGCGGTGGATTCGGGTCGTGGGAGGCATCGGGAAAGCAGTAGAAAAATTCGGCCACGACAGGAGGAGTGCGACCGCGGGGATGGCGGGGAATGTGCTTCACGGTGAATTGGTTTTCCACTCCGAAAAATACGAGTATCCTGCCCCATGACTTCCGTCGTGTCCCCCCCTTCGCTTCCTGCTTTTCAGCTCCTCGGCCAGCCCGTCGAGCTGTCGCACATCGAACGCGAACTGCAGGTGCTTTTCATGGACGACAGCGGCGATGCCGATTCCCCCAATGCCGGCGGCATCGCCCGGGCTTCGCTCATCAATCTCGCGCTCTACAACGAGAATCAGGGAGAGCTAGAGCGCGACGCCTCCGTCCTCGCCGAACTCACCAGCGAAGCCGCCTGCCGCTCCCTCCTCATCAGCGCGGACACCCGCCATCCCGAGCTTAGCGCCCGCGCCTGGATCCAGGCCCATTGCCAGATAGATCGCACCGGGGAGAAATCGGTCTGCAGCGAGCAGATCAGCTTTTTTCTCACCGGCAACTCGCCCGGCCTGCTGCGCAACGTGGTCCTCGCCCACCTCGATTCAGACCTTCCGCTTGCCTTCTGGTGGCGCGGCGAATTCTCCGACGCCTTTGAAGAGCGGCTCTACTCGCGGATCAACCGCCTCCTCTTCGACAGTGAGTCCTGGGCCTCGCCGAGGAATCAGTTCATCCGCCTCCTCGAAAATCAGGCGGGCGAGTCCTCGCCCTTCGTGATGCACGACCTCGCCTTCACCCGCCTGAACTCAATCCGCCACGCCATCGCCAACGCTTTCGATCGTCCCGCCGTCGTGCGGAACCTCGGCTCGCTCTCCGAAGTGCGGATCCGCTACGCGAAAGGCTATCGCATGAGCGCCCTCTACCTCGCCGCCTGGATCGCCTCGAAACTCGAAGCACGCTTCGATCTCAGCCAGTCCGGTCCCGAGCACATCATCGTCCTCTCGGGGAAAAAGGGATTCCCCTCCAGCTGCTCCATCCGGATCGAAGCCCTCGACCCGCAACGCAAAGGGACCGTCGAAGTCGATTTTCTTCTCGGCGATATCGGCATTGAGATCAGCCGCTGCCAGACCCGCGACTTCATCCGCACCCTCACCCATCGCGGACCCGCCACCGACGAAGACTGGCTCCCCGCAAAGCGCATGACTGATGCCGCGCTTGTCACCGACATCCTCAACCGTGCCGGTCGCAATCGCGCCTACGCCCGCGTCCTCCCCGGCGTGCAGGAATTATTAACATTCTGAATAGGCCGCAGCAGAGGGGTATGAGAGGTGCGGGCGATGCCGGTAGTTGCGCCCCGGTGATGAGGCCGGCCTCGACGCCAATAGGGTCACTCGATCGTTAAGGTCGGCTTCCGGAATTGCCCCTCTGCTATGTCTCTCAGGGTAATGGCGGCGCGATCCTGCGGGTTCACCGCAAGGACCTTTTCGAAATACGCAAATGCCTCCGCTGCCGCGCCCTGATCGAGGCACTCGGCACCCCGGCTAAAGTCGACAGAGGTCTCCTCCTTGAGACGGCGCTGCCCGGGGGATTCGGCGTCGAGGATTTCGTAAATGAGAACATCCAGCGACTTGCCCTTTACTCTCACTCTCGCGATGGCGCGGTGCGAAAAGTCGGTGGATTTGCATTTTGCGAGTGCGGCTTCGCTAACGAGGAGAGGACAACCATAGGTCGAAGTCAGCCCTTCGATGCGGGAGGCAAGGTTAACCGCGTCAGAGATAACCGTTCCCTCCATACGTTCTTCCTCGCCTATCGTCCCGAGCATGAGCATCCCCGAATGGACTCCCACCCCGAGGGAAACGGGCGGCAGACCCGACAGATCGCGGGTTTCGTTAAAATCGCGCAGGAGCTCTTGAATGATAACTCCCGCGCGGATCGCATCGTCCGCTCCTCCGGGAAAAAGGGCCATGATCGCGTCACCGATATACTTGTCGATAAAGCCTCCGGCACCCCGCACCGCCGGACCGAGGCACTGCAGGAGCAAATTGATAAAATCAAAATTCTCCTTCGGACTCATTTTCTCCGAGAGCGAAGTAAATCCCCTAACATCGGCAAAAAGAACTGCCATGTCAGAAAGGACCTGGTCCCCGAGTCTAATCTCTTCGATGCTGTTGCGCCCGAGAAGCTGCAGGAACTGTTTCGGGACAAACCGCTCGAATGCGCGGCTTTGCGCCTCGAGAGCCCCGTAAGTGGTTTTTAATTCGAGAGTGAGACTGCACATCACCTCGACAAGCTCAGCAATCTCATCCTCTCCCTCGGGCGCGGGGAGCGCAGCGGCAAGTTCGTCAAAACGCTTTTCCACGACAGTGCGGCGGGTTTCCCTGACTTTGCCGGTGGTGCGGGCGATGCGTTGCAGCACTCCCCGGTTTAGCCACCATGAGAACAAGCCGATAACAACAAGGACCGTGGCGGCCACGTAAAAGAGGAGAAGGTTGACGATGTGGTCGGCGACGAGCGTGGCCTCGCTCAGCGGCTTGACGATGAGGAGTTTCCAGTAGGCGCCGGGCACATGAAAACGATAAAGGAGAGACGGCTCTCCCGTGAAAATGTCTGCTGGTAGGAAGATAGGCTCTCCGAAATGGCCGTCATCGCCCCCGGGACCCGATGCGAGCGGGTCGGCCACTGCAGCGGCGATAAGGGCCGCCTCTTCAGCCGAGATCGAAAAGATCCGCGAAGCGAGCTGCTGCTCGAGGCCCGCCGCCCCGGGTGCCGCCGCACGGGCGAGATCCAGGATACGGCGGTTCATTTCCTCTACCGCACTGGCGACCGGCGCGAAGACGGTTTCGTCCATCGCGAATTCCCTCGCGCTCTTGAAAGCTACCGATACGGCGTCGGTCGTCTCATGCTTCGAAACGGCCTTTGCCCGCAGCTCCGGCGATCCTTTCGGGAAGGTGATAAAGCGGTTGTTGCGGTCGAGGAGGACCACGTAGCCCCCGGTCCGCCCGCGGATCGACTCGATGAATCGCTCTAGTCCGTCGAGCTTAAGGTCAATCGTAAAGACTCCTTCGTAACGCCCCCCCTTTCGCAGTGGTGCGCTGCAGGTCACCATTGGCTCAAGCGAGTGCGGATCTATGTAGGAACGGCTCCAATAGACCGCGTTCGGAGGGATCATTTTCACAGGCACATACCACTCCTCACCGTGGTAGGGAGGCGCATCTTCGGCATTGTAGTCATTGATGTAACGAAGTTCCCCTCCGGGGTCGCGGGCCCAGAAAAAAGCGCGGCGCTCGACGCCGGGGGCGAAGGCGCCAGGCTCGGGCCAATATCCTCCGCCAGCGACACCTGCATCACCTCCGTAATCCACCAACCCGGGAAGAAACGCCTCAATCGCCGTCGTTTCCCTCGGAAGAGAAAGGGAGGCACGCCCGGCAGAAATCGTCAGCGCGGCGATTTCGCGCAAGCGTATCTCAAGACGCGAGACTGCGTTCCTCCCGGTCTCTTCGATTAGCTTTCGCGACTCCTCCATGACGAGCTCGCGACCCTTTGTCTGCATGATCAACCAGACTCCAACCAGCACCCAAAGAAGGAGAGCCCCAAGTCCGGTAAGAACGCGGAAAGCTAGTTTTTTTCTCCAGCGGCTGGCGAGGAAAAGGAAAATCATCTCGGTAAGCTACTGTGGAAATCGGGACGAAGCTCCCTAACAAGAAACCTGTTATCAGGGATTTCATCAATCTCCAAGCACAAAACGCGACCGGCGCGGCTGGATGCGCGGCACGGGGCGAAAAAGGCTACCGGCCTCACCTCCCCTTCGCCTTCAGCTTGCGATCAAGTATGAACGGAGCAAAGGGAAAGAGTGCGCAAAGGAAGACGATGACACACCAGCCGAAGGTCAGCTTCTTCCTCAGGAGCACCTCGAGGAGGCAGGCGCAGAGCGCCAGAAAAAGGACGCCGTGTGCCATCCCGACGATCCTCACCGCGAGTGGTTCTCCGGCGAGATACTTCAGCGGCATCGCGATCCCGATGAGGATAAGATAAGAGAGGCCATCGAGCCCCGAGGCAAGGCGGAGCCGGTCTACGGGACTGTTTTTGAAGTCGAGGGGCATGATCCTTGGATACCTTTTACTTCACTTTCACCGAAGGCGAAGGCTTCCCGAGTCCTTGCGGATTTCTTGTCCCGGGTCGCTCCACTTTCGTGGCCGTGTCAGGGATGACCGCTTTTGTAAATGGTTTTACTTCTCCATCCGTGATCACCTTGATCCCAACCGACTTGATCTCGACCGTGTTCGCATTGCCACTGTGGAGCTGGAAGGCGAGGAGCCCTTCGAGGGCGCGACCTTTCTCATCGTAGTCAGTGAGTTGGGACGTCATTTTACCATTAATGAGATGGACGAGGTGATTGCCGCGGGCGATGACGGTGTAGTCGTTCCACTCCGCCACATCGACTGCGACAGGTTCGTGAGTTGACTCGAGCCAGCGCTGACCGTCGGGATCAAGAATCACGCTCTGCCCGTTGAGTCCGAAGATGCCGCGCCCTTTTTCCTCGTAGGTCATTCCGGTGTGCTGAATCGCTGGGTGGATGTCACTCTGGTAACCCGCGATAGCCCAGGGTCCCACTTCGGGAAGCGGACGACTGCGGTATTGAATCCCCGAGTTGTTGTCGCCTCTCACTCGAGCGGTGACGCGCAGTTCGAAGTCTTTCACGACACCCCCTCGCCAGATGAGGAAGTCGTTGTGCGGTGGCGTTCCGGGGCCGGTGCAGGTACCGACGATGACGCCGTCAGCGACTTTCCAGAGGGCGGGATCACCGTCCCAGCCGGTGAGATCTTTGCCGTTAAAAAGCGGGACAAATCCCTCCTCCGCCTGAGTCGTAACAGTGGCGAGGGTGAGGAAAGCGGCGAGAAAGAATCGGGGGATCATGTGACCCAGACCCTACGCACAGAGACGACTGTCTTCATCCGAAAAGCGTCAGCGTGATGACGCAGGGTCATCGCCCGAATAAAGATTGAACCCTTTTTCCCGCAGGAATCCGACGAGGACCTGGCCACTCTCGCGCGCCAGCTTCACGGCGAGACTGCTAGGGGCGGAGATACCCGCGACGACAGGGATGCGGGCGGCGAGGGCCTTTTGCATGAGCTCGAAGGAGATGCGGCCGCTTACTAACAAGACCACCTCACTCAGCGGTATTTCTTTTTGCAAGGCATGGCCGATGACCTTGTCGAGGGCGTTGTGGCGTCCGACATCCTCCCGCAAGAGAAGGAGATTTCCCTCCCCGTCGAAGAGAGCCGAAGCGTGCAGTCCGCCGGTGCGGTCAAAGGTCTCCTGCGCTTCGCGAAGTTTGGAAGGGAGACTCAGGAGCAGTCCAGCTTCCGGAATCCGCGCCCTCTGCACTGGAGGAAAATGCTGGAAGACGGATTCTATCGTCGCCTTGCCACAGACGCCGCAGCTACTCGAGGTGAAGACATGGCGGGTCAGGCTCGCGAGATCGGGCTCGGCGCGCAGTCGCACGTCGAGGGTGTTGCCGATGCCCTCGGGATCGACGTCGGGACAGTGGACGATCTCGGCGATTTCGTCGGACCGCGTGATGAGGCTCTCGGTGAAGAGGAATCCGGTGGCGAGTTCGTCATCGTGCCCCGGGGTGCGCATCGTCACCGCGACGCTGGTGCCATTGACCCGGATCTCGAGCGGCTCCTCCGAGGCGACTCGATCGGTCACTTCCACGTAGCCGGTCCCGAGGCGGAAACGACGCAACACGGCCGCCTCGTCGCACAGACCCTGCTCGATCGTGAGGAGATCGTCAGGCGAATTGAGATTGGCAAAAAAACAGGCGCTTTGCTCTGGCAGCGGAAGCGGCTCGATGAGTCCCAGTGACTCCGCTTCGTCGAGGAGGTCCTGCATGCGGCGACGCCCGGTCGCCAGGGTGGACTCGATCAGGGCGAGCATCGCCTCTCTCGGGTAAAGCGCCGCGAGCGGTTCCCAGCCGCGGGCGGACCGGGGGGCGAGGCCTTTCCCCGACTCAATCAGGAGAGAAAGAAAAGCCGTTTCCATGAGCGGCAGATCGACCGCGAGGACAAGGACAAAGGGAGCTTCACTCCGACGCAGCACCGCCCGCAACCCCCCGAGCGGGCCGAGATCGGGCTCATCGTCGATGATACGCTCCACGCCCGCGAGGATGTCGGGAAAGGCCTGCTCGGCATTCGTCGAGAGCCAGAGGCGGTCGGGCTCGAGCGCGGCGAGCTTGCGCAACTGGGCGACATAGAGCGGTCGCCCCCGCCAGTCGAGGAAGGCTTTATCCGCCATAAACCGCGTCGAGCGTCCGCCTGCGAGAAGAGCGGCATCGAAATGCAAGGGGGGCGTCATTCGTAAATCAGGGAACACGGTTCTCCGTTCCGAGCAGGTCGTTGACCGCCTTGTTCGCCGCCCTGACAATGTATTGGTTAGGCTGTTCTTTGAGAGCGTGCTGCATCACCGCGAGTGAGGGGCGGGCCGTCTCCTCAAGTTCATCGAGAACGATGATGGCTTCAAGCCGCGCCCATTCATTGTCGCCGGAAAGATGCGCTTCGAGCGCGGCAAGCCCCCTGTCGGTCAGCCCCATGCGACAGAGCGCGCGCGCCGAGGCGATCGCGACGGCGGGCGAATCATCATCGAGCCCCTCGCTCAGCGCGGCCATGACTCCGCGGGCGCCCCTGCTTTCACCGGCGAAGTTACCCAGCCCCGTCGCCCCCCAGTAGCGTACCGACGCGTCGCCGTGGTCGAGGGCTTCGATAAGTTCGGGAATGCGCTCCGGTCCATCCGATGCCTGCGTCGCCACAGTCGTGAGCGTATCGATCAACTCATTCTGATCGGTCCCGCCGTGAAGAATGGCAAAGGCAGACCCGGCCGCTTTTTCGCGGCGCAGGATCTCGGATTCGGGCATCAGGCCGAGATCGCCGATTTGCAACTGCCAGTCCCGCAGCGCTCCACGCAGTTCCTCGACGACTTCCGCGTGCCCGGGATCCGTAGCGAGGTTGCGGGTCTCGTGAGGGTCGTTCTCGAGGTCGTAGAGCTCTTCGACCGGCTTTCGTGCGGCGGAGAAAAGGGCCATCTCCTCCGTGAGTTCGCCTGCTTTTTCCGCCTTGCGGATCTCGCGCATCGTCGCGCCCTTTTCGGGGGTGTTCATGAACTGGTAGTAGGGCTTGAGCGGTTCGAAGTTCCGGATGTAGCGGTAACGATGATCCCGCACCGCGCGGATGATGTCGTAGCGCTCGTCCATGCGATCGCGCGCCCCGTAGACGTAACCGCGCTCGCCCTCGTCTCGCACGAAGGAGACGCCCTGCATCGTCTCGGGCACGGGGATGCCGCTCAGGTGCAGCATCGTCGGACCGAAGTCAATCGAGCTGACGAGCCGATCATTGACCTCACCCGGACCCTGCGGCGAGTAGGCCTGGAGCGATTCGGGAAAGCGCACGATGAGCGGAATGTGCGTGCCGGAATCATAGAGCCAGCGTTTCGCGCGAGGCAGGCCAATCCCGTGATCGGACCAGAACATCACGATCGTGTTCTCCCATTCGCCGGCCTCTTTCAGCTCGCGGATGAGCTCTCCGGCCCGCGCGTCCAGCGCGGTGATGAGCTCGTAGTTGCGCTTCCAGTCCTCGCGCACCGCGGGCGTGTCGGGGTAGTAGGGCGGCAGATTTTCAAAGGCGGCCGGATCCTGTCGCTGCTCTGCGGTGAGGTCTTTGGTGACCGCTTCGTATTTCGTCTTGTCCTCGATCCCGCTCTCGTGGCAGCCGGTAAAGTTGAAGACGGCAAAAAAAGGCTGCCCCGGTTTGCGATTTTTCCAATGTGCCTTGGCCGAAGAATCGTCCCAGATCTCACGCGGTGACGGCTTGCTGAACTGGTAGTCGGTCTTCGAGTTGTTCGTGCAGTAATATCCTGCCTCTCGGAAATAAATAGGGAAGGGCTTCAGCCAGTCGGGCAGGGTGGCGTTGCAGCGCATGTGGTGCGTCCCGATGGAGTTCTGATACATCCCCGTGATGATGCCCGACCGGCACGGCGCACAGACTCCGGCCGTGGTGTAGGCATGCGAGTAGCGCACTCCCTCCTCCGCGAGCGCGTCGAGATGGGGAGTGATCGCGTAAGGATCGCCGTAGCAGCCGAGATGGGCGCTGATGTCCTCGGCCGAGATCCAGAGAATGTTCGGACGCTCCTGAGCCCGCGCCGGGACTGCCGGGAGCACCGCCGCGAGGAGGAGAAAGAGAAAAGACCAGTTTCGCATCCCCCAGAACTCGCACGTCGCGAGGCGCGAGGCAAGACGCGAATGGCGGGACTTGCGGGGGGGGAGAGCAAAAGCAAAAATCCGCGTCCAATGTTACTCTTCGCGCACCTTCACGGCGGGCTTAGATTACGCTGGATGAAGATCACCCTTCCAGACCTGCCCGCGCTACGAGAAAAAGCGGAAGGTGATATCCTCTTGGACCTCGCGTGCGGTGCCTACGCAGCGGGTCATCTCTCCCGACAATTGGCGGCAGATGCCGCCCGAGTGAGCCGACGAGACTTTGACGAAGCCCTTTACCTGCGCAGGATTCCTTCCTACACGGAAGAGATGCAGGAAAAAGATCTCGAAACACTCCGCTCGCTGGACGTCAGGTGATTGTCGTCGCAGGCACTTCTGTTATTCTCAACATTTGCCTCCTGAAACAGGAGTGATTGCTGCTCGATCTTTTTGGCGAAGCAATAGCGCCCCCAGAAGTGAAGATGGAATTTCAGCGTCTCGCGGATTCTGATAACCGCTTCGTGAATCTCGAATTCCCTGATACTTGGCATCCTCATCCGAGCACGACATGAGTCACTGATTGCGTCCGTCGCGCCATCTCTAGACCGACTCGATAGGGAAGCTCGTTTCTGGATGACACCTTCCCTTCGCGCCGCCATTCTAAAGGGAGCAGGGGAATTAGCTTAACCACCCCTCACTCCCCCAGCCCGAAAGCGGCGTGGGTCACCTTCGCGGCGGCGTCGATTTTATCTTCGGCGACGGTCACGGTGATTTTGATCTCGGAAGTGGAGATCATCTCAATATTGATCCCGGCTGAGGAAAGAGCCTGAAACATTTCGGCGGCTACGCCGGAGTGCGAACGCATCCCGATGCCGACGACGCTGAGTTTGGCAATGCCGTCCTGCGCCTCGAGGGAAACGCCTTCGCCGAGATCAGCGAGGACAGGTTTCAGAGCAGCCTCGGCCTTGGTGACGTCGTCTTTGTGGACGGTGAAGGAAATGTCGGTGATGCCTGTCTTCGAGACATTCTGGACGATCATGTCGACGAGGATGTTCGCAGCGGCGACGGCTCCGAAGATTTTTCCGGCGGTTCCGGGAAGATCGCGCACGCCGGCGATGGTCACTTTCGCCTGGGCTCGCTCGAGGCTGACTCCTCGGATGACTACGGATTCCATGCTCATGGTTTCTTCTCTGACTAGGGTTCCAGGATTGTTATTAAGACTGCTGCGGACTTCAAAACGAACCCCGAATTTTTTGGCAAACTCGACGGAGCGCGACTGCATCACCTTGGTGCCCGAGCTCGCCATTTCGAGGAGTTCGTCGTAGCTGATCTCCTCGATCTTTTTCGCTTCGGGAACGACACGGGGATCGCAGGTGTAGACGCCGTCGACGTCGGTGAAGATCTGGCAAAGGTCGGCATCGACCGCCGCCGCCATCGCGATGGCCGTAAGATCGGATCCGCCGCGACCGAGCGTCGTGATTTTGCCATCGGCCGTTTTCCCCTGGAATCCGGCAAGGATAACGATGTTCCCGTCGTCGAGGAGCGCGTGGACGCCGGCCGGCGAGATGTTTGAAATGCGGGCCTTGGTGTGGACTCCATCTGTCTCGATCCCGGCCTGGGCGCCGGTGAGGGAAACGGCTTTTGCCCCCATCGCATTGAGCGCCATCGCCGTGAGGGCGATGGTGGTCTGCTCGCCGGTCGAGAGAAGCACGTCCATCTCCCGCTCGGTGGGGTGCTTGCCTTCGCCCGTGACTTGTTCGGCGAGTTCGATGAGGCGATTCGTGACGCCGGCCATGGCCGAGACAACCGCGATGACCTGATTCCCCGCATCACGCGTCTCGATGATCTTCCGCGCGACATTCATGATGCGCTCGGGGGTGCCGACCGAGGTGCCGCCGTATTTTTGGACGATGAGACTCACTGGGGGAGTTTGAAGATTAAAGTTTCAGGTTTCAAGTTACCAGGCCCCGGGATGTCCGTCGTAGTCAGGGCCGAAATCGCGGGGGAGACTTATGCCTCAGGAACGGGCTTTGTCCAACGCCGTTTCACCCCCGGAACCGACACTTTCCCGCACCCACTGAAGGTAACGCGCCGAGCCCGATTCGGGAGTGAGGACAAGTATCTCGGGGACCTCGTAGGGATGGTACGTCTGCAGCCAGGCCTCGAGCTCCTCGAGCCGTCCCCGCGTTGTCTTAATGAGGGCAATGGCCTCGGCATCGAGCTGCACCTCGCCCTGCCAGCGGAAGATCGATTCCACTCCCGGGAGCACGTTGACACAAGCCACCAGTTGCGACTCGACCAATTGTGTGCCAATTTGTCTCGCGGTTTCGGCATCCGCAAAGGTCGTAATCAGGGTTATAATGTCTTCACTGGTGCCGTTTTGTCTCTCGATCATCCCTTAGCTTCGCACCAAACCACCAATCCTACAATCAGCCGTGACTCCCGACTCCCAATGAATCCCGGCATTATCGACAGATTAATTGACCGGCTCGACAAGCTCGAGCCCGAGGCGATCCAGCGCATCGTCTTGCAGATCGTTCAGGAAAAGGGATTCCTTGAAAAAGTCTTCGAAGTGCTGCGCGAGGGCATCATTGTGACGGGCGCGCGCGATTCCATTCACTACATCAATCAGGCGGCCTGCGACTTCTTCGGTCTGGACCCGAAAAAGGCAATCCGCGGTAAAGTCTCGGACCTTTTTCCTGGGATAGACTGGCCCGAGGTGACGGGAACGGGCGGCGTCGTGAACCGCGATCTCGTCGTGCGTTACCCCGAGCTGCGTTATCTCAATTTCTACATCGCCCCGCTCGCGAGTCAGGATGCCGGGCTACCCGATGCCGAGCATCTCGTCGGATATGTCATCATCCTGCGGGACAACACGCGGACCCGCGAACGGCAGATCAAGGAGATCGAATCCGAAAAGATCGAGGCAGTCAAGAGTCTTGCCGCCGGCGTCGCCCACGAAATTGGGAATCCGCTGAATTCCCTCAACATTCATCTCCAGGTCGTCGAGCGGAAGGTGAAAAAGCAGGTCGATCCCGCCCTCGCGACGGAGCTGCTCGAGTCACTTGAGATCGCGAGGAACGAGATCAAACGCCTCGACTTCATCGTCGAGAAATTCCTTAACGCGGTGCGGCCCTCGCGCCCGAATCCTCAGACAACAGACCTAAACGACCTCATCAACGAGGCACTCACCTTCATCGGACCCGAGCTCGCCGACCGCCGCATCGCCGTGACCCTCGAGCTGAAAGACGAACTTCCCCTCCTCCACGTCGATCAGGATCAGCTGAAGCAGGTCTTCTACAATCTCATCCGCAACAGTTGCCAGGCGATGGGCTCGAGTGGTGAACTGACGATACGAACCGGCTGCAATGATGAAAATGTCTTCATCACCTTTGCTGACAACGGCCCCGGGATTCCGCCCGATCAGGTCAGTCGGGTTTTCGAACCCTATTACACCACCAAGAAGACAGGGTCCGGCCTGGGCCTGCTCATCGTCCATCGCATCATCCACGACCACGGCGGCGAAGTGGAATTTAAAAGTCGCGAAGGGATCGGGACCGAGGTGAGCGTTTTCCTCCCCCGCGCGGAACGACTCATGCGATTCCTCCCCACGAAGTCGGACTCGAAAGTTATCGATGTTTAGCGGCGAGGCGGCGGAGCCGCCGAGCTGTTTAGCGATTAGCTTTTAGCCTTTTAGCCTTCTCCAAAACCAAATCTTTTTCACCCTAACTAGCTAAAAGCTAACCAGCTTCCCAATGAATTTCACCGAACACACTATCCTCATTGTCGATGACGAGAAAAATACCCGCGACGGGTTGCGGCTTTCTCTTGAGGACGAGTTTGATGTTTATGTCGCGGCGAATATTGCCGAGGCCGAGGAGATCCTGAAAAATGAATCGGTCGATGTCATGCTCACTGACCTGCGTCTCGGCGGGGAAAACGGGATGGATCTCATCACGCGATCTCTCGCACGGGCAAAGGCCCCAGTCTGCATTCTCATGACCGCCTACGGCTCGGTCGATGTCGCGGTCGAGGCGATGAAAAAAGGGGCCTACGATTACGTCAGCAAGCCACTCAATATCGACGAGCTAGAGATTGTAATCAAACGCGCGGTCCGCAGCCGCAAGGTCGAGGAGGAGAATGCCGCTCTCAAAGCCCAGGTCACGGATCGCTACGGGCTCGAGAACATCATCGGACGCTCCGGCGCGATGCAGCCCATCTTTGAGACCGTCCGGCAGGTCGCTCCGACGCGGGCGACGGTGCTCATCGAGGGAGAAAGCGGGACGGGTAAAGAGCTTGTCGGCCGGGCCATTCATCATCTCAGCGGACGGCCCAAGTCGAAGCTCGTCACGGTGCACTGCGCCGCACTCAGCGAACAGCTCCTCGAGAGCGAACTTTTCGGCCATGAACGCGGCGCCTTTACCGGAGCCCTCGAGCGGCGCATTGGTCGCTTTGAAGAAGCGGATGGAGGGACGCTCTTCCTCGACGAGATCGGCGAGATCGATCTTAATACTCAGGTAAAACTGCTCCGCGCCATCGGGGAACGCACCATCGAGCGGCTCGGATCTAACAAACCGTTAAAAGTCGATGTCCGTGTCGTCGCCGCGACAAACAAAGACCTCAGCGAGATGGTTCGCGAAGGCACTTTCCGCGACGATCTTTTCTTCCGGCTCAATGTCGTCTCACTGATGATGCCGCCGTTGCGGCAGCGCAAGGAAGACATCATCCTGCTCGTCGATGCCTTTCTCAGGGAGTTCACCGCAGAAAACGGTAAAGCTCTCATGGAACTAACGACCGAGGCGATGCAGGCGCTCTACGACTACGACTGGCCGGGGAACGTGCGCGAACTGCGCACCGTCATCGAGCACGGCGTCGTGATGTCGAACGCCACGAAGATCGGGGTGCGCCATCTTCCTCCCTTCCTCAAAGACGACTCTCTCCTCAATTTCCGCCAGCCGGCCAAGGCGCAGGTCCACGCCACCGCTCCGCCGGCGGCTGCCGCAAATATTTTCTCCGACGGCGATCTCAATCTGGGGGAAATGGAGGAAAAGATGATCCGTCTCGCCCTCGAACGCACCGCCGACAACCGCACCGAAGCGGCACGGCTTCTCGGGATCTCGCGACGCACGATGCAGCGCAAGCTCAAGGAGATGGGCCTGATCGACGAGTGAGAGATCCGCCGGACGCCCCTGATCAGGCGCTTTCGTCGAGGTGCGTGAACTTCCGCTCGACGGCACTGAAGAGATACCCTTTGAGCTCATCACCTTCGAGTTTCTCGATCGATTCGTTGAGGAATCCGAGGCTGATGATCTTGCGGGCGTCGTCGGCGGGAATGCCGCGAGCCTGAAGGTAGAAGATCTCTTCGTCACTGATCTGACCCGAGGTCGACCCGTGCGAACATTTCACCTGATCGGCGTCGATTTCGAGACCGGGCATGGAGTTCGCCTCGGCCTCTTCACTGCCGAGAAGATTACGGCAGGTCTGAAAGGAATCGGTGTGGTGCGCTCCCGGCTTCACGTGGATGAGCCCCGAGAAAATCGTGCGCGATTTGTTGTAGAGGGCGTTTTTGAAAAAGAGATCGCTCGTGGTGTGCTGGGCTTCGTGCGATTGCAGGGTGCGCTGGTCGTATTCCTGGATGCCGTTGGCGAGGTTCGCGCTGAAGATCTGGCAATCGGCGCCGTTGTCCGTCATGCGATTGAGGGACTCGTTGCGGACCCAGGCGGCCCCGAGGTTGATGAAGCCCACCTTGACCGAGGCATCGCGTCCGGCACGGGTGTTATTGATCTGGACATGCTTCGCACCGTTTTCGCTGAGATTCTGGAGCAAGACATACTGGATCTTTCCGCCACGATCGGCGATGAGATCGACCACGCCGATAGTCAGGGTCTGCTCGGACGCGGCGATGGATTCGAAGACATCAACGACGGAGACCGCGGCATTGTCTTCGGCGATCACGAGAGTGTGGGGGAAAGTGAGTTGGCTCTCACCTCCGCTGAAGTGATGGACAAGAACGGGTTTGTCACTGATACAGCCTTTCGGGAAATGCACAAAAAGTCCGCCGAGAGTCGCGGCTCCGTGGAGCGCAGCGAACTTGTCTCCGCCGAGGGTCTGAGTCTCCTGAAGGAAGTGGCCGCGGAGGAGATCGCCGTGGGTGGCGAGAGCCTCGTTCAGCGGAAGACAGATCGCGCCGCCAGGAAGATCGACGATCTCGGAATGGATGAGCCGGTTGTTGGCGAAGACAAAATGGGCCGCAAAATCCGCCGGACGATTTGCCTTCGCACGTGCCACGAGGCTCGCGGGATCCGACGCAGGGACGGCGGGAGCCAGATCGGCGAAGCGGATCATTTTCAAGTCAGCGAAACGCCAGTGCTGATTCGTCCGCGTCGGGACGGGCAGCTCCTTAAAGCGCTCCCACGATTTTTCCTGAATCTCGCGGTACCAGATTGGAGTCGCGGCATCGGAATCGGTCACTGGAGGGTTCGAAAGCCAGAGATCGGTCGGCTCGAGAGTGATCGCTTCCTCCATAGGCGTAAGGACAATAGACATCTGTCTGGGAAAAGAAGTAGAGAAGTGAAGAAGAAGGGTAGTAGAGAAATATCGAATCAGCCGACGCTGCCTTCCATTTCCATGTCGATGAGGCGTTTCAGCTCGACGCTGTACTCCATTGGGAATTCCCGGACGAGATCGTTGACGAAGCCGTTCACACTGAGGCTCATCGCCTCGCCTTCGCTGAGACCGCGCTGTTTCATGTAGAAGATCTGGTCTTCACTAACCTGGCTGACACTGGCCTCGTGCTGAGTCGAGTGCTGATTGCCGCGCACGGTGATGGCGGGGTAGGTGTCAGTGCGGCTGCTCGAGTTGATGAGGAGGGCGTCGCATTCGGTGTTGTTCTTGCAGCCTTTGAGATGCCTGGGAATATGCACCTGTCCGCGATAAGTCGATTGACCGGTGCCCACGGAAATGGACTTGGCGACAATGTTAGAAGTCGTCTCGTCGGCGGCGTGAATCATCTTCGCACCGGTGTCCTGGTGCTGGCCGTTGTTCGCCAGGGCGATCGAGATGACTTCGCCGCGGGCCTTGCGGCCTTTCATGATGACGCCGGGATACTTCATCGTGAGACGCGACCCGATGTTGCAGTCGATCCAGCGGATCTCCGCATTTTCATGGGCAAGGCCGCGTTTGGTGACAAGGTTGAAGACGTTATTCGACCAGTTCTGCACAGTGATGTACTGGATCTTCGCATCCTTCATCGCCACAAGCTCGACAACGGCGCTGTGAAGCGTGGCGGTCTCGAACTTGGGCGCGGTGCAGCCCTCCATGTAGGTCACCTCGGCGCCTTCATCGACGATGATGAGGGTGCGCTCGAACTGGCCGAAGTTCTCCGCATTGATGCGGAAATACGCCTGGAGCGGATGCTTCACCTTCAGCCCCGGCGGCACGTAAATGAAGCTGCCACCCGAAAACACGGCACTGTTCAGCGCGGAGAATTTATTATCCCCGGTCGGGATGACCTTGCCGAACCATTTGCGGAAAATCTCGGGATGCTCGCGGAGTCCTTCGGTTGAGTTGACGAAGATAACACCCTCTTTGGTGAGCTCTTCCTTCACGTTCGAGTAAGCCGCCTCGCTGTCAAACTGGGCCTCGACTCCGGCGAGATACTTGCGCTCTTTCTCCGGGATCCCGAGGCGCTCGAAGGTTTTTTTGACATCGTCAGGAACCTCGTCCCAACTGCGGGTCGGGGCCTGGCCTTTGGAGAGATAATACCGGATGTTGTTGAAAATGATGTTTTCCAGATCCTTGCTCGCCCAGTGGGTTGGCATGGGCTTGGCGAAAAAGACCTTGAGCGCCTTGTGACGGAACTCGCGAATCCACTCGGCTTCTCCCTTGATGTTCGAGATGTAGTCGACGGTGCCCTCATTGAGACCGTAGCCCGCGTCGTGGGCGTAGTCTTCAGGGTAGGAGAAGTTGCCTTCATCCTGATCGATATTGACCGCTTCGAGTGTTGCGCTGCCTGCCATGGTCGTGTTGTCCTTTGGTAAAGTTATCCGTCAGAAAAGTGTCAGAGGTGCTCAGGCGGGGACGAGTTCTTTCGTCACCCAGTCGTAGCCTTTTTCCTCGAGATCGAGGGCAAGATCTTTGCCGCCCGTCTTGATGATGCGCCCGTCATACATGACGTGGACGACATCGGGCACGATGTAGTCGAGGAGCCGCTGGTAGTGCGTAATAATAAGGAAGCCCCGCTCCGGCGAACGCATGGCATTGACCCCCTCGGCGACAACCCGGAGCGCATCGATGTCGAGTCCGCTATCGGTCTCGTCGAGCACTGCGTAGGTGGGTTCGAGCATCATCATCTGGAGGATCTCGTTGCGTTTTTTCTCGCCGCCGGAGAAGCCCTCGTTGACCGAGCGACCGGTGAACTTGCGGTCCATCCCAAGTTCGTCCATTTTCAGATACATCTCCTTGTAAAAAGCGACCGCATCAACTTCCTCACCCTTGGGGAGGCGAGCCTGCCGCGCGGCGCGGAGGAAGTTTGCATTGCTGACCCCGGGGATCTCGTGCGGGTACTGGAAGGCGAGAAAGAAGCCGGAGCGCGACCGCTCGTCTATCTCGAGCTCGAGCAGGTTGATATCGTCGAGCATGACCGAACCAGCCGTGACGGTATAGTCTTCATGACCGGCCATGACTTTGGAAAGAGTCGACTTGCCCGAGCCGTTCGGGCCCATGATGGCGTGGACTTCGCCCTTAGGAATCTCGAGGGTGAGGCCTTTTAGGATCTCGGTGCCATCAACGGTGGCGTGCAGGTTATCAATTTTCAGGGACTGACTCATTTTTGGAAAAGGGAAGGGAGGGGAAAGTTCAGGATTTGGCGGCGGTGCTGCAGTTCGGGCAACGCCCGCAGATGCCGCGCATCGCGACATGCATCTCCTCGACACGGCAGCCGGCGGGGAGGGACCAGACCGACTCGGCATCGGCACCGCGCTCGAGGCCGATATCGAAAACTTGGTTGCAGCCGGTGCAGTAAAAGTGGGCATGAGGCTGAAGATTCGGGCAATACCGTGAGGCTTCGCGGTCGATGTTTACCTGCTTGATCGCCCCCGCTCCGGTGAGGGTCTCGAGACAGTTGTAAACGGTCGCGAGTGAAATCGAGGGCATGCGCTCTTTTGCCGTCACAAAGACTTCCGCAGCGGTCGGATGCTGCGGCCCGAGATCGGAAAGAACATCGTATACCGCCTGACGCTGCTTCGTCATGCGAAGCCCGCCGAAGTCCTCGGTTGCCTTGGAAACTGTCCTATTTTGCGCCATCGATTTCAGTTACGCCACCAACAGCCAAAAGGTTGTTTAGATCAAGAACTATTCTAAAAAAGGTTTTTCCTCCGCGGAATCCTGCGTTTTTTCTGTCTTTAACCCGCTCTTTGAGCCATCGTTTACCCATGCACCGCACGTCCCTGAAATCTCTCGGCCTTCTTGCGCTGCTGTTTTTCACCGCCATCGGACTCACCCAGGATCGATCCGACTTCGCGAGGACCACCTACTTCGGGATTCAGGATCGTCAAATGCCCGAGGACCCTCGCGAGTGGCGCGGCGGGCGCTACTATGATTTCCCCGACTGGAGTGTCAACCCCGAGCTTCCCAACGACGTCTTTACCTTTGCCCGGCTCCGTTACAATTCCGGGACATGGATGGGACAGCGGGCGAAATGGCTCATCGACTACCCGGACAGTGAGCTGAATTTCTCCTACCGGCTCCAGCAGCTCACCTCACTGCAAGTCGATCCTAAAGGCGCCATCGTCGACATCGACGCGGAACAACTGCGCCATTATCCCTTCATCTACATGATCGAGCCCGGGGACATTTGGATCACGGACGAAGAAGCGCAGACACTCCGGGACTACCTTCTGAACGGCGGCTTCATCATGGTCGACGACTTCTGGGGCCACTATGAGTGGAAAAACTTCGAGCGAGCTCTGCGCCAGATCTTCCCCGATCGCGAGTGGGTCGAGCTTGAACTCGATCACCCCATTTTCCACATGGTCTTCAGTCTCGACATGAAACCGCAAATTCCCGCCGTGGGCATGGCGATGATGGGACGGGAAGAAGGCATCACCTACGAATGGAACAAACCGGGATCCGAGACGCCCCACTACCGCGCCATTCTAGACGATGCGGGTCGCATTTGCATGATGATCTGCTTCAACACCGACCTTGGTGACGGCTGGGAGGAGGAAGGGACCGATCCCTGGTATTTCCGCGAGTTTTCGGAGAAATACGCCTACCCCCTCGGCATCAACATTGTCTTCTATGCACTGACGCACTGACGCACTGACGCGCAAACACCGCAGCCCGTCTCGGGAACGAGCAACGGGCCGGCCGAACGGGTAAGGACCGAAAGGCGGCTCAGGCACCCGGCTTCGGCGGAAGCTTCGGCAGCGGAATCGTCGCCGCTCCGGGAGCAGGACGTTTCAGGGGAATTGGAGCAGGCGACCCGGCCGGCGGAACGGCGGGCAACTTCGCGGGCTGGACTCCGGCCGGACGCGGCGCGGCGGGGCCACCGGGGAGAGGCTGGCGCGGCGCAAGCGGAACGGTGGCGGGACGTATCCCGCTGGGAGCGGGACCGCGCACCTGATCGAGCTTCACCGTGGAAGAACCGGCGGCAGGCTCTCCCGGAAGTGGAACGGCGGCACGGACGGCGGTGGCGACAGGGGCAGTTTTCAGATGGGCGGCAGGGGCAGCGACCTTCGGAGCCGCTTCGATCGAGGCGATGAGCTCCTCCATCGGGGTCGAATCGAGAACGACAGAGGGAACGAAATAGGCCGGAACGAACGTGCCGAAAACGATCTTGTCCATAGGACTGAGGGCTACCCCATCGGACCCGACGGGCGCTCCGTTGACAGTGGTTCCATTGGTCGAGCCGGAATCGGCAAGGATAAAGGCCTCTCCCTCCCGCCCGATGCTACCGTGTTTCACCGAAACTTCGGCGACGAGAATCTGGAGTCCGTTATCCGGGCTGCGCCCGATCGAGACTGCTCCGTCAGAGAGGTCGTGCCGGGCAGGTGCTTCGTCGGGGAGACATATGATGAGAGAAAACTCTGCTGATGACATAGCCGTTAGTGTGGGAAAAAGATGGCGCTCTGTCAATCCGTTCCGTCCTCCGGGGTCTCTTTTACCGAGCGTCCCGCAGATCGAGCCAGGACCGCACCGCGTTCGTGATCGCCCGGTGGTCCTTTTCGCGAAAGGGTTCATGTCGAGCGCCGGAGGCAAAGACGAGGCACTTTTCCATTCCCGGAAGGCTGGCATAAAGGGCCTCGACGTAATGCGGAGGGCACACTTTGTCTTCCGTGCCCTGAGTCACGAGAAAAGCCGGGGTACCCGGGATGCGCGAGGCGGCTTCGAGTAAGAACTTCTCCGCCGCTAGAAGATCGGTCGCAAATCTCAGCGAGATTCGCCGATGACTCCCATCTTTTTTCAAAGCCGCGTCGATCAAAGGATCGAATCCAGTGTGGTAACAACTCTTCTGCCTCACCCCAGTGCTGAGGGTAAGTCGCGGGAAACCGGCCGCGAGAAGACGAGCGAGGGATATTTTCAACCCCGGCTGCCCGTGGGAAGGCACGAGAAGAGGAGAACTAATCCAGGCCCAGCGTAGTCCGTCGAGCGGCTGTGCCAACCCGCCAAGCCAGTGCAGCGCGAGAAAGGCTCCCGTGGAATGAGCGAAAATGCCCTGGGGGCGCAAGGCGAGCGCTTGGATCACCTCCTCAAGAAGTCTCCCCGACTCAGCCACCGTCGGCATGTCGCCCCTGACTCCGTCGGACTCACCATTCCCGGGCCAATCGAAGCCCACCGCCCGATACCCGGCGTCAGTGATGAGAGACGCAGCCCAATCATGACGCGCGGCATGGTCTCCAAGCCCATGCAAAATGAGGACCTGCCCCTTTTCGGGGCCGGAGGGAAGCCACTCGCGCACGCGCAGTTTTATCCTCCCAGCGGCAACATGAAGAACACGGTCAAAAATAGTTAAAGCGGGCACTCTCCCACCCTCGACGAGGTCCGGAAATATTCCAGTTGCGGATGCACTCTCCTGCGTCTACATTCGCGGCCCTCTCATTGGGGGGAAATAGGCGCGGTTAGCTCAGGGGTAGAGCATCACCTTGACACGGTGGGGGTCACTGGTTCAAATCCAGTATCGCGCACCATCTTCCAATGGCCATCCAATACGAGTCCCCTGTCTGCCTTGCGGTCCTGAATCCCAAAGGCAGGGACCCCTACCTCGACTACTCGCGGGGCCCTGATTCCTATCAGCGCGGAATCCACGCGCCGATGAATTTCCACGCGTATGCCGCCGCCACCAACGGCGCCTTTTTTGACTCGACCGAGGATTTTCTGAAGGTGCGGGATCGCTTCAATGCCGTCCTCGTCCTGATCCGCCGACGCCCCTGGATCACACTGAATGCAGTAGGAAAGCTGAAAAAGGCCGGGGTCACCGTCCTTGTGGCGTGGAAGGAGTGCAGCCACAACCAGATCTCCCACCAGCTCAACTCAGTCAAGTCGGTGCGGGCTTACGGTGAGATCCTCGCACTCGCCGACGGGATCGTCTCCCCTACCCTCGCCTGGCCGCCCCGCGTCGGCACAATCGACCAGAACGATTTCTGGAAAAAGATGAAATTCATCCCGACGCCCTACCCGGTCGATTTCCCCTCGTGGGATTTTTCCACTCCGGTGAACGAGCGATCCGGGATCCTCATCGGGACACGCGAGTTCAAGACCGAGACGCGCAATCACATCCAGGCCGTCACCCGGGCGGCCTCGCTCGCGCACGAGTTCAAGATCCCGCGCGTCACCGTGATCAACTCGGACAAGGCGCGCGGCCTCCGTATCCTGCGGGAACTGGCGTATGCCTTCCCGCCCGACTGTCTTCAGATACACGAGACGACCCTACCCTACCCGGACTACATGAAGCTGCTTTCCTCGCACCGCTTCGTTTACCAGATGGACCGCAGCACCGTGCCCGGTCAGGTCGCGGGGGACTGTCTCCTCGCCCGGACAATCTGCGCCGGCGGCAGCTCGACGATCGAGAACATGGCCTTTCCCGACTTCAGCGACGACGGCACAATCCGGATGAAAAACATTTTCGAACGCATCGCTCAAATCCTCCACGATGACGATGCCTACGTCGCCGCGATCGATGAATCCCAGAAGATCGCGCTGAAGTCCCTCAGTTTCGAGTCCGTCGCCCGTCAACTCGGGTCCTGGCCCATCGTCACGGAGAAACCGTGAGCGATCTCAAAACCGAGGCTCACTTTCCGAGACTGACCTCGGAGGAGGCCACGGCACATTTCCACGTCCGGGCGGTCCCGTCGGTGTAGCGATCGCGATAGGTGATCACTTTCACCTTGTAGGGAATCTTGCGGCCGCAAGGAGGACCGTGATGGCGGTGCCGCTACTCCGTTTTGACACGGGCGGTGAACATTTTGACGGCGCCGCGAGGCGGGGTGTAGTCGCCAACGCACTCACAGTGCTTGAATCTCCCGTGCGCCGGAGCCGCCTCCGCCGGAGCAGCGGAGAGAAAAATCGGGCTGAGCAGTCTGTTCATGCGGTTCCGGGTGAATCGTTCGTGTGATGAGGAAATAGAACAATCGACCGTTCGAATCAATCTTTTCCTGCATCAATAGAGCACCTCGAAAAGCTCGACATCGAACATCAGGGTCTGGTTCGGTCCGATCTTCGGCGGAGCCCCGCGTGCCCCGTAAGCGAGGTGCGGCGGCACCGTGAAACGATATTTCGCCCCCACCTGCATCAGCGGGATGCCCTCGCGCCAGCCCGGGATGACCTGATTGAGCCCGAAAGTGGCGGGTTCGCCGCGCTCGACACTGCTGTCAAAGACGGTGCCGTCGGGGAGGTATCCGTGGTAATGGACCTTCACACGGTTGTAGGAAGCGGGGCGCGCACCCGTACCGGAACGCAGCACCTCATACTTGAGGCCCGAGTAGGTCGTCTGCACGCCTGAGAGGGCGGTTGCGACTCCAGGAGCGGCCGGTGCCTGAGCCCCGCCCGAGAGAGCGGGAGCCCCCGGGGCGGGCGCCGCGGGCTGCTGACCACCGCCGAAGAGCGAGGGTGGGGCCGGCTTCACGGTGGGAGAGACCGTCCCTCCGTCGTTCGACGTGCAGCCGACGAGCACTGCAGCAGCGAGCATGAGAAAAGATCGGGCGACGTGGTTGGTTTTCATGACAGGCGGAAAGTGGCAGAGTTTCAGCGCTTCCGAAAGAGAAAAGGCGGACGCTTTTCAGTCGCCCGCTTCCGGCGTGAGCGCGCGTTTCGCAGGATCGAGGAGACGGCGGTAGACCTTGTTGTACGAATGCACCTGCGTCACCGTCCGGCCCTGCGGATCCACGAGCGACCGCCCTTCGTTCGCCCAGCGGAAGATCCCGCCTTCGAGCAGCTCGAGATTTCCCCGACCGCTCGTGAGCAGCTCATCGGCGAGTTCGGCGGCGCGAAATCCGATCGCGCCATAGAGGATGAGGATCTCAGGTTGCTCCTTCCGTGCCGCGAGATGTTCGTTCACCTCGTTCACCGTTCTGAGATTCACCGCGCCGGGGAGAAGGCTCACCGCATATTCGAGAGGTTCGCGAGCGTCGATGAGGAGGACAGGTCCCGGATTCTCCAACAGATCCGCGAGAGCACCCGGAGCGATCGGCTTCACCCGCGGGAAATCTTTCCGAATCTTTTCCGCCGCCTTTTCGAGCGACTGATAGCCCTCGATCTCTTCATATCCGAGTCGACCGAGGCCGAGGACGACAAAGGCGACGAGGAAAAGCGCCGCGATCATCAGGATTCCTTTCCGCGTCATGACCGTGCCTCTTGGAGAAAGTCAGCCTTTCGCCGGTTTTTTCTCCGGGGGTGCGGGCTGACGGAAGGCCGAGATGATGAGCAAGCCCGCCGCGATGCAGATGCAGGAATCCGCCACATTGAAGGAAGGAAAATGCCCCGATTCGTGAATCAACTCGTAGAAAGGCGGCTGGAAGTCGAGGAAATCGACGACATAACCCCGCCCCGGGAGAAGACGGTCGGTCAGGTTCCCGAGGATGCCGCTGATCAGAAGCGAGGCAGCGACCTTCGAGATGAGGTCCGGAAATGCTCCTTTGCGCCACAGGATCGTGATCGCCGTCATCGCGATCACTCCGATCGCCCCGAAGAACCAGTTGGCATGCTCGGCCCCGTTCATGATCCCGAAGGCCATGCCGGTGTTGTGCACACGCACGAGATTAAAAAATCCGGGGATCACCTCGATGATGCGCGGAGCAACCGGCTCGTTCACCGCGTCGGGAAAGTTCGAGACGACGAGCCACTTCGTCCACTGATCGAGGGCGTAGAGCGGCAGGGTGAGGGCGAGGAGAAATTTTCTCATGTGACGAGGGGTGCGAGAGAGACAACAACATCGTCGCAGCGCGAACAAAGGGTGCTCCCGGGATGCAGCGCGACAGAACGTCGGCAGCGCGGGCACTCCTCCTGCGTCGTCACCGCGACAGTCGCGCGGGCGGGACCATGTGTGACCTCGACGGAAATGCCCGAGACCATGAGGAACTCCAGCGCCTCTTCCGGAGCTTCGCTCAAGACCGCTCGCGCGGCGTCGTCGGCAGGGAGATGGAAGACGACGGCGGCACGCTCGCGCTTTTTGAACTCGTCGGCTTTGACCGCCGCATCGATCGCGACCTGGGCGAGATCGCGGAGGCGGGAAAAGTGACCGATTTTCACCGTAGCCTCGTCCGAGGCAAAGACGGGATCGGCCTCGGGGAAAAGCTCAAGGTGCACCGAGGTGCTGTGCCCGGCATACTCCCAGGCTTCGTCGGCGGTGTAGGCGAGGACGGGCGCGATGAGCTTCACAAGCCCTTCGAAGACCTGATGAATCACCGTCTGCGAAGCACGGCGGCGCGGGGAGGCGACCGCGTCACAATACATGCGGTCCTTCGTGATATCGACGTAGAGCGCACTGAGGTCGACCGCGCAGAACTGGTTGAGCGTGTTGAAGACCTTGCGGAATTCGAAGGCAGCATAAGCCTCGCGGCACTCGACGATGACCTGATGGAGCCGCTCGAGGATCCAGCGATCGAGCAGGGTCATCGCTTCGGGTCCGACGCCGTCTTTTGAGATGTCGAAGTCGTTCAGGTTCGCGAGGAGGATGCGCAGGGTATTGCGGAAGCGGCGATACGGTTCGGCGGTTTGCTTGAAGAGGTCTTCGCCAAAGGGCACCTCGTTCTGCCAATCGACACTACTGACCCAGAGACGGAGGATGTCAGCGCCATATTTATCGTAGAAATAAGCGGCATCGACCGGTTTCCCGGATTTTTTCGCCTCGGACTTCGAGATCTTTTTCTTGTCCTGATCGACAACAAAGCCGTGCGTCATAACCGCCTTGTAGGGCGCCTTGTCACGCACCGCGACGCTCAGCATCAGAGAGCTCTGGAACCAGCCGCGATGCTGGTCGGTCGCTTCGAGATACAGGTCGGCCGGACAGCTCAGTTCGGGATGGCGATCCATCACCGCGACGTGGCTCGAGCCCGAGTCGATCCAGACGTCGAGAGTGTCGGTGCAACGCTTCGTCCCGGCGGGGAGACTGAGAGCCTCGGCCCACCAGGCGTCGTCTTTTTCAAACCAGAGATTCGTCCCGCCCGACTCGGTCAGGTCGGCCACCTTCCGCGCAAGCGCGGCATCGATCATGGGCTCGCCCGTCTCGGCGTCGTAAAACACGGGCAGCGGAACACCCCAGGTGCGCTGACGCGAGATGCACCAGTCAGGGCGCGACTCGACCGTTCCGAAAATGCGGTTGCGGCCCCAGTGCGGCAGCCAGCGGACCGCGTCGATCTCCTTCAGCGCGGTCTCGCGGAGCGCGTCGATGCGGATAAAAAACTGCGGCACCGAGCGGAAGATGATGGGAGTCTTCGACCTCCAGCAATG
Organism: Verrucomicrobiales bacterium; assembly: GCA_030730365.1. GTDB lineage: Bacteria > Verrucomicrobiota > Verrucomicrobiia > Verrucomicrobiales > DEV007 > Arctic95D-9. Next base: position 41,943 of record JANQVJ010000037.1, on the reverse strand, counting down.
CGGGTAACTGTGGAGGTAGTTCTCCTTGCCAATGAGCGCGCCCTTGCCCGCGAGCAGCTTGATGATAGGCACGTTAGACTCGTGGACATGCTGCCCGACGAGGAAATCGACGCCGACCTCGTCGGTGAATTTTCCGAGGTCGTCGACCGGGGAAAGAAGTCCGAGTCCGTTCTGCTGACCAGCTAAGTAATCCTCAGATCCGTGTCCAGGGGCGATGTGGACTGCCCCCGTGCCAGTCTCGGTCGTGACGAAATCAGCGAGGATAAGTCGCGAAGTGCGGTCGAGAAAAGGATGCTGCGCCTCAGCGCCCTCAAGCTCCGCGCCTTTGAACTCGACCATTTCGCCGGCGGGGAGGAAGCCCGTCTTCTGGCCGAAGGTCTCGACGAGATCCTTCACCACGACGAGGTTTTCCGTCACGCCCTTTTCCGCATGGGTGAAGTTGCCCCGCACGTAGGTGAAGAGCGGATGCACCGCGATCCCGAGGTTCGCGGGGAGCGTCCACGGCGTCGTCGTCCAGATCACCATCGAGGTTTTGCCGGCGAGTTCGCCGGTGACGAGGGGAAATTTCACGAAAATCGCCGGATCTTTCACATCCATGTACTCGACCTCGGCTTCGGCGAGAGCGGTCTGGGCGCCGTAGCTCCACTGCACCGGCTTCTGGCTCTGGTAGACGAGATTCTTCTCAACGAGAGTCGCGAAGACCCGGATGATGTCGGACTCATACTCCGGCGAGAGCGTGAGATAGGGATTCTCCCAGTCCCCGAGGACACCGAGACGGCGGAACGAATTCCGCTGGATGTCGATGTACTCGCGGGCAAAGGCCTCGGAGCGGCGGCGGATCTCGGGCGCGTCGAGACCGCGGGTTTCTTTCACGACCTTGAATTCGATCGGGAGACCATGGCAATCCCAGCCCGGGATGTAGGGGCATTCGTAGCCCGCCATTGTCTTGCTCTTGAGGACAAGATCCTTCAGCACCTTATTCAGAGCCGTGCCCATGTGGACATCGCCGTTGGCGAAAGGAGGCCCGTCGTGGAGAATGTAGCGGGGCGCTCCCTCACTCTTCCGCTTTTTGATGATCTCAAAATAAAGCGAATCACGCTCCCATTTTTCGAGACGGGCAGGCTCCCGCGTCACGAGATCGCCGCGCATGGGGAACTCGGTATCGGGAAGATTCAGGGTCGCTTTGTAGCTGGTGGAGCCGTCTGGGTCGCTCATAATTCTGGCAAAAATCGAAAGGCGGCAAGCGTAGCACCCGCACCGATACGGGTCAAAGGCGAAGCTCAGGCACCGAGAATACGCCGAGCCTTATCTTGACGCCATCCCGGCACAGGCTAGAATCGCTGCTCGGACTCTCCCGAATCCCACCATTTATCACTTGTCCACATGAGCGAATCAGACCAGCGCCGCACAGAAGCCGCCGAACTCGACGTCATCAACAGCCAACCGCTCCTGCACCGCTGGGGATCCTACACCAAGAAATCCGGCCCCGGCTGGCTTCAGGGAGCCATCACCCTGGGCGGTGGCTCGCTCGCCGGCGCGCTCTACCTCGGAGTCTTCATGGGCTATCACATGCTCTGGCTCCAGCCTCTCGCCATGATCCTCGGGGTCATCATGCTGAGCGCGATCTCCTACGTGACTCTCTCCACCGGTCAGCGCCCTTTCGGTGCGATCAAGGCCCACGTCAGCCCCGTCCTCGCCTGGGCCTGGATTATCGCCACGCTCATGGCCAACATTGTCTGGTGCATGCCCCAGTTCGCCCTCGCCACCGCCGCCGTGCAACAGAATCTCCTCGGCGGGAAAAGCACCGGACTCGCCTCGACCGGCGTCATCTGCATGGTCCTCCTCGTCGTCGGGCTGATCATTAATTACTTTTACGAGAGCGGCAACAAAGGCATCAAGCTCTTCGAAGTCATCCTCAAGGCCATGGTCGGCATCGTCGTGATCTCATTCTTCGGCGTCGTCGGCGCCCTCGCCTTTGCCGGGAATCTCGATTTCGGCGCCATCTTCGCCGGCTTCTGGCCCGACCTCAGACTCCTCGCCGCCCCCGCCCCGACCTTCCTCGAACCCATCGCCGCGACCGGAGAGTTCGCCACCTTCTGGACCACCGAGATCGCCAAGAGCCAGCGCGACATCATGATGACCGCCTTCGGCACCGCCGTCGGGATCAACATGACCTTCCTCCTCCCCTACTCCATGCTGAAAAAGAGCTGGGGCAAATCGCATCGCGGCCTCGCCATCTTCGATCTCTCGATCGGGCTCATCGTTCCCTTCGTCCTCGCCACCACCTGCGTCGTCATCGCCGCCGCCTCGCAGTTCCACACCCGCTATGACGACGTCCTCGACTCCGCCGGCAAGGTGAAACCCGCGATGGAGCGAGCCTTTACCGAACAGGCCAACAAGCGAGTCGCCTTTGCCGATCCCGCCGCCTTCGCCACCCTCAGCGACGAATCCAAGACCGCCGCCCGCGACGCCCTCCCCGAAGCCGACCGCAGGCTAGCCGCGATGCTCGCGACCCGCGACAACATGAACCTCGCGAGCGCCCTACAACCGCTCACCGGCAACACCATCGCCCAAGTCGTCTTCGGAATCGGCGTGCTCGGCATGGCTGTCTCGACCATCATCATCCTCATGCTCATCAACGGGTTCACCCTCTGCGAGATGCTGGGGCGTCCGAACAGCAAGGTCGTCCACTTCATCGGCACCGTCATCGCCGGGCTCGGCGGATTTCTCGGGCCGCTCTACTTCTGGGCTAATGCCACTTCCAAAGCCGCCCTCGCCGTGCCCACCTCTGTCATCGGCGGGGCCATGATCCCCATCGCCTACTTCACCTTCCTACTCCTCATGAACTCCAGCAGCCTCCTCGGCGAGTCGAGACCGCGCGGAGCGCAGGCTGTGAAATGGAACGTGCTCATGGCCATCGCCACCATCATCGCCACCGGCGGTTCCATCTGGGTTCTCCTCGGCAAAGGCACCGCAGGCATGGTAGGCATCGGCGTGCTCGTGACCCTCTTCATCCTCGGCCTCGTCGGCTTTCTGGGAAAAAACCGCAAGTCTGCCTGAGCCCCGCTCCCCCTCTCCAGCACCTCATGAAATTCGGAATCATCGGAGCCGGCATGATCGCCAACTTTCACGCCAAAGCCATCCTCGCGATGGAGGGTGGTGAGCTGCATTCGTTTTACGGGAGAAGGCAGGAAGCGGTCGACGAACTCGTCGCGGAAAACGGCGGGATCGGCTACACCGATCTCGACGCCTTCCTCAACGATCCCGAGCTCGACATCGTCACCATTGCAACACCCAGTGGGGCCCACCTCGAACCCGCCATCGCCGCCGCTGCCGCCGGCAAACACGTCATCTGCGAAAAACCGCTCGAGGTCACCCCCGAGCGCATCGACATGATGATCAATGCCTGTGATCAGGCCGGTGTAACTCTCTCAGGCATCTTCAACCGCCGCTTCCACCCTGCCATGGACGCCTTCAAAAAAGCCGTCGAAGAGGGTCGCTTCGGTCGCCTCACCCTCTGTGATGCCTACGTAAAATGGTACCGCAGCCAGGCCTACTACGACTCAGGCGCGTGGCGCGGAACCTGGGCGCTCGACGGGGGCGGCGCCCTCATGAACCAGTCCATCCACCTCATCGACCAGCTCATCTACCTCGCCGGCGACGTTGCCTCCGTCTCCGCCTCGACCACCTGCCTCGCCCACGAGGGCATCGAGGTCGAAGACACCGCCGTAGCTATCCTCGAATTCAAAAACGGCGCCCGCGGTGTTATTCAGGGATCGACCGCCTGCTGGTCCTCGACCGGACACCCCGCCGAGGTCCACCTCTGCGGCGATCAGGGTTCAGCCTTCCTCGCCGATGAGAAGTTCCGCGTCTGGGACTTCGCCGAACCCTCCCCCGACGACGACTTCGTCCGCGCCGAAATGATGCAGGGTAGCGCCGCCAAAGGACTCGGCGCCAACGACCCCAAGGCCATCAATTTCGAGGGACACAAACGCAACTTCGAAGACGTCGTCGAGTCCATCACCGCCGGTCGTCCCCCTCGCGTCGACGGCGTCGAGGCTCGCCGCGCCGTCGCCCTCATCTGCGCGATCTACGAGAGCGCCCGCAACGACGGAGCCAAAGTCTACCTCTGATTCCTGATACCCTGCCCGGGTCCCACCGCATGTCGCCATTGCTCCTCGCCACCGAAGGGGGACAGGTCGTCGCCTTCGACCCGGCTTCGGGGCAGCATCGCTGCGTCTTCCACAGTTCGGACGACGAGGCCATGATGGGCATTGCGATTGCCGGACCGCACCTCTACGTCGCGAGCCCCAGCCGTCTCTACAAACTGCGGTTGGCCGACTTTTTCCTCGTCACCTCGACTCTGCTCTACGATCCCACGCCCGACTTCCACCAGATGCAGTGCTACGATGGCCTCCTCTATGTCACTGCGACGAAGACAAATCAGATCTGGATCTTTGACGAAGACCTCACCCTCACTCGTGTTCATCAGGTCCCGCCGCCGGATCCGAAGAAGCCGGTGAATTACAAGAAAAGTTACACCCACCTCAACAACATCATCTGCGAGGATGATCGCTTTTACATCGGGCCCAACTGGCTCACCACGACCCAGTATGCCAGCAGCGGCGTCCTCGTCACCGACGCTGATCTGATGAAGATCGAGCGCCTTGAATTCGGCTGTGAGACGCCCGACTTCCAGTTTCTCGACGGGAAAAAGATCGCCATCGGCGCCACCTCTAGCAAAGGCAACCAGGTTCGGCATCCCTACCGCTCAGGACTCATGGTCGAGGGCGAACTGCGCTTCGAACACGACGCCGCGGAAGCCTTTTGCAAAGGTCCCTGCCACGACGAAGACTACCTCTACCTCTGCGAAGAGAGAAAAATGGAGCGCCGCCATCGCTGGAACTCCAGCTCCACCATCTACATCCTGAACCGCGCCGACTACTCGCTTGCGCGAACCTTCGAGAGCGACGAAATAAAAGCAATCAAAGGAGCGATCCGGCACCATCATCCCGCATGAAAACTGTTCTCGTCACCGGCACCGCCGGATTTATCGCCCACCGCGTCACCCGCCTCCTTCTTGAACAGGGAGTCGAGGTCATCGGGATCGATAATCTCAACGACGCCTACGATCTCCGCATCAAAGAGCACCGCCTTGCCGACCTCACCGACCGCGAAGGCTTCACTTTCCACGAAGGCGACATCGAGAATCTCTATGACCTCAATCGCGTCTTCGAGGGCCGTAAATTCGACGTCATCTTCAATCTCGCCGCCCGTGCCGGAGTGCGCTACAGCATCGAGAATCCGCACGTCTACATGCAGTCGAATGCCCAGGGCGCGCTCAACATCCTCGAGCTGATGCAGCAGCGCGGCTGCGGCAAGCTTGTCCTCGCCTCGACCTCTTCCCTCTACGCCGGGCACCCCATGCCCTTCCGCGAGGATCTCCCCGTCGACCGGCCCCTCTCCCCCTACGCCGCTTCGAAGAAAGCCGCCGAGGTCCTCACCTACACCTACCATCACCTCTACGGCCTCGACGTTTCCATCCTGCGCTACTTCACCGTCTACGGCCCTGCTGGACGCCCCGACATGGCCCCCTTCCGCTTCATCAAGTGGATCCACGAAGGGACCCCCATCACCGTCTTCGGCGACGGATCGCAGACCCGCGACTTCACCTACGTCGACGACATCGCCCGCGGTACCATCCTCGCCGCGCGGCCCATGGGGAGCGGAGTCGTCGCCGGACACGAAGTCATCAACCTCGGCGGAGGTAAAACGCCAATCTCGCTGCTCGACTTCATCGGCAAAATCGAAGACCGCCTCGGCAGAAAGGCGGAAATTGTCTGGCAACCCATGAGCGCCTCCGAGATGCAGGACACCGCCGCCGATATCTCAAAAGCAAAGCAGGTCCTCGACTGGGAGCCCGAAGTCGATCTCGATGCGGGATTGGATGCGACGGTGGCGTGGTATCTGGAGAATGTCGCTTGGGCGGGCGGGGTGCGGTTGTGAGGATGATAAAGACTGAACCAAAGTCTCTCGGCTTTAGCCGAATCTTTCCGGTCTGACAAACCCCGGCGGCTGAAGCCACAACCACCGTTCAACGAAGAGCCCGCGCCATTCCCCTTACATCCGAACCCAGCCTCACCATAGCACCGGCGGTTCCGACCCGCTCGTGCTGCTCTTTTTCATCGGCTTTGCTCCGACTTCTTTACGCCAATCGTTGAGAAGATCGGAAAGTTCTTTTGCCACCTCACTCTCAAGTTGCTCGAGATTGTTGTGCTCTTTCGGGTCGGACTCGAGATTGTAGAGTTCGTAGGCGCCGTCTTCGAGATCCTGGATCAGCTTGTATTCACCCCGACGCACCGCACTGGCGGGGAATCCTCCCTGATTTGAATAGTGGGGGTAATGAAAGTAGATCGGACCGCGGTCGTATTTCGCAAAGGGATTTCGCAGGAGCGGGACGAGGCTTTTGCCGTCAACATGCTGTTCGGGCTTCGCGGGGAGTCCGGCCATCTCGAGCATCGTGGGATACAAGTCGGTGCTGACCGCATGGACGGAGCAACTCGTCCCGGCCGAGGCGACGCCAGGCCAGCGCACGACGAGCGGTTCGAGCATACCTCCATCGTAGATCCAGCCTTTGCCCGCGCGGTAAGGCGCATTGGAGGTGGGATGACCTTCGTCGGTGGAGAGGCCCCCGTTGTCAGAGGTAAAAATAACCGCGGTGGTGTCCCGCAGATTGAGTGCGTCGAGCTCGGCAAGGACGCGGCCCACGGCGCTGTCGAGGCTCTCGACCATGGCGGCGTAGGTAGCGTGATCCTGACGGATACGCACTTTTCTCGGTTCCTCGGTATTTGGCCAGACCTGACGCTCCCCTCCGACGTCGAAGCTGTCTTCCTCGTCGCTAATACCAAGTGCCGCTGCTTTTTTCTCGTATTTCTCAACCAGCTCCTGCGGGGCCTGTATCGGGGTATGCACACTGTAAAGTGATAGATAGAGCAGGAAAGGATCCGGGGTCTTCACCGACTCTTTGAGAAAGGCGACGGACTCTTCGGCGAGACGATTGGTGAGATATTCGCCCTCGGGACCGGGCTCGAGATTATCGACGTTTTTGTAGGGGGAAAAGTAGCTGCGGGGATGCCCGTTCTCGCCCCCTCCGCGATTGATGTCAAAGCCCTGATCGGTCGGGCTCGCTCCCGCGCCGCCGAGATGCCACTTGCCGGCAAAGAAGGTGCGGTAGCCGTTTTCCTTGAGCGCCTCGGCGAGGGTAAGTTCCTCGGGTGCCATCTGCGTCTCGAAGTCGGCAGCGTCAAACTGGCCATTGCGACGTCCCGAAAAGTAGTTCGTCGTCCCGGTGCGGGCGGGATATTTTCCGGTGAGGATGCTCGCCCGCGTCGGAGAGCATACCGGCGAGGCGGCGTAGAAGTCGGTGAAGACCATCCCGCTCGCGGCGAGGCTGTCGAGATGCGGAGTCTCGTAAAAGGTCTCCTGATTATTGAAACCAACATCCATGTAGCCGAGGTCATCCGCGAGGATGAAGAGGAAGTTCAGTTTTTCCTGGGCTCTCAAGGCCGGATCAAAAGAGGAGAGGGCGAGGGACAGCAGCGTCAGGAGTCCTGCGGCGAATGGGGAACCTTTTTTCATATCGATGCCAAGAGTAAGCGCTCCGCGCGGGCCTAGCAATGGCGACAATGGGGCCGAATCGTGATCGGAGCGTAAAAATCCGTTTGGCACCGGCCCAGTCGGGACCACATTCAGGGATGATGCCGCGACCCCCGCTATTCTCCGCAGCGCTCCTCCTCGGGACGATCCTTTTCAACGCGACCACCTTTTCGCAGGAGGCCAAAGAGGAGGCTCCGCCCTCACTCGGGGATCTCTTCAACAAGGTAAAGGACATCAAAGTGCCTGAGTCCGTCTCGGGCCTGCCGAAGCAAATCACCGAACTGAAGGAATCCTATCTCGAAACAACGAAAACACTCGAGGCCCTCAAGGTGGAGGTCGATACACTGCGCGCCGAGGTCTATGAATTGCGCAAGGACAATGAAGCACTCCGCGCCGCCGTCGGCGAAAAGGTGAAAGAGACAGGCATCGCGGCACTGCTGAAGCCGACCGAAATCGCCGCAACTGATCTCGTCAGCGCCTACCAGAGCGAGGCCGGCGAGGCCGCCACCAAATACCGCGACCGGTATCTCAAAGTTGTCGGCACAATCAGCTCATTCGAAACCGGCAGCCAGAGCATCGTCATTTATCTCAAGGCGGACGGCACGGAGTCACGAGTTAGATGCGAACTCCAAACAGGAGCCGATTTTTTTGTCGATGTCCTTCCCACGCAGGGGCGACTCATCAGCCGCAATGACCGGCGCACTCTCCTCAGCGTGGGGCAACCTGTCGCCATACTGGGGACCTGCAAAGGGGCGCAACTCAATGTCGAGCTGGCCAACTGTTCGATCGTAGGACTCACCGAAAAGAGGATCGCGGAACCCGCCAAACCCTGAACCCCGCTCTGCGCCATGCCTAGAAAAGTTCGCCTCACTCGCATGATCGGTCGGATGGGCGAGGTCGTCCATGACCTCAACAACCTCCATTTTTCCGGCTTCTGTTCCATCCAGGGATGGGAACCCGACATCACCGCCTACCGCTACGACGACCGCATTGAGATCTGGGTCGATCTCGCGGGAGTCGAAAAGAGCGAGATCTGCGTCGATGTTCTCCCCGACCGCGTTCGCATCTCAGGCGAGCGCAAGCCCCCCCTGCCGACCCGTGATACCTCAAGCCAGTGCCGCCAGGTCCTCACCATGGAGATCGAGTGCGGGCGCTTCGGCCGGGAGATTCAACTCCCCGTCGAGGTCAATCGCGACCGCGTTTCCGCGAGGCAGGAGAACGGGCTCCTCTGGATCGTTCTCCCGATCGCGGCCAAATAATCCCCCCTTTTTTCGCTTCTCTTTCAAATCCCTTTTTGCCCAGTCCATACATGGAAGACTTTGAACGCCTCCTCAACGAATCCTCAGGCGAGATCATTGAGATCTCGACGAGCCGACCCAATGCCGCGATGCCGGAGTGGAGGGCTGACCTGCCTGACATCATTCCCGTGATGCCTCTGCGCGGCGTGGTCCTATTTCCCGGTACGGTCGCCCCCCTCACCGTGGAGCGCGCCGCGAGCCGGCAGCTCCTCGAGGAACTCCTCCCCACCGGACGCCTCCTCGGCCTCGCGACGCAGAAGGATGCCGACCTTGACGTTCCGGGGACAAAGGATCTCTACGAGATCGGCGTGCTCGGCAATATCCTCCGCATGGTGCGCCAGAGCGACGAGCAGACCCTCGTCCTCATCCAGATTGTCGAGCGGATCCGGCTGAAAAAATTCGTCTCCACGAAACCGTATCTCAAAGCCCGCTTCGAAATCCTCGAGAACAAATTTCCCCGCAAGGGCGACGTCTGGGAGGCGACCCTGCGCAACCTTCGCGAGTCGGCGCAGACCTTCATCAATCTCAACCCGGGCATCCCCGACGAGGCAAGCCAGGCTCTCGCGGCGATCGACTCGCCGTCCATCCTCACTGACTTTCTCGCCACCAACCTCAGCCTCGACCTCGCGCAAAAGCAGCGGCTCCTCGAGGAGGTCGATGTGCGCAAGCGGGCCGATAAAGTGCAGCAGACACTCAACAATCAGCTCCACATCGCCGAGCTTCAGCAAAAGTTGCGCGCCGATGTCGAAGATGAATTTTCCGACGCCCAGCGCCGCGCCTACCTGCGCGAGCAGCTCCGCGCGATCCAGCGCGAACTCGGGGAAGGCGAGGGCGGCGAAGAGCAGACCGACGATCTCCGGATGCGCCTCGAGGCGGCCGGACTCCCCGCCGACGTCATGAAGCAGGCGGCGCGCGAACTGAAGCGACTCGACCTCATCCCGCCCGCGAGCCCCGAGCACTCCGTCATCGTTAGCTATCTTGAGACAATGGCCGAGCTGCCCTGGGTCAAAATGAGCGAGGATCACAATGACCTCGACCTCGCCCGCGATGTCCTCGATCGCGATCACTTCGGCCTTGAAAAAGTGAAGCGCCGCCTCATCGAGTATCTCGCCGTGCGCAAACTCAATCCGCACGGGCGCGGTCCCATCCTCTGTCTTCTTGGACCTCCAGGAGTCGGAAAGACCAGTCTCGGACGCTCCATCGCCGAGGCTCTCGGACGCGAGTTTGCCCGCATCAGCGTCGGCGGTCTTCGCGACGAATCCGAAATCCGCGGTCACCGCCGCACCTACATCGGCTCGATGCCGGGGCGACTCATTCAGGAGATCCGCCGCGTCGGAACGCGTAACCCCGTCATCATGCTCGACGAAGTCGACAAGATCGGAGCCGACTTCCGCGGCGACCCCGCAAGTGCCCTCCTCGAGGTCCTCGACCCGCGGCAAAATGACTCCTTTGTCGACCGCTATCTCGACGTGCCCTTTGACCTCAGTCAAGTCATCTTCATCGCCACTGCCAACACGATCCATCCCGTCCCCGCACCGCTGCGCGACCGCATGGAAGTGATCGACATCCCCGGCTACACCGCCGAGGAGAAACTACAGATCGGCAAACGCTACCTCGTGAAACGACAACTAAAGGAGAACGGAATCAAGGCCCGGCAGGCACGCTGGACTGCGGACGCGATCCTCTGCATCATCGATGACTACACCCGCGAAGCGGGAGTGCGCAATCTCGAGCGCGAGATCGGCAGTGTCTGTCGCGCCATCGCCGCCCGCGTCGCCGCTGACGACAAAGTGACCGTCGCCGTCACGCCCGAATTCGTGGAAGAGATCCTCGGTCCCCCGCGTTTTGCGAGAGAGGCGAAAATGTTCTCCAGCCGGCCGGGCGTCGTCAACGGACTTGCCTACACGCCAGTCGGCGGAGAAGTCCTAAATATCGAAGCGATCCGCTACGCCGGCAAAGGCAGCATCAAGCTCACCGGGCAGATCGGCGATGTCATGAAAGAGTCCATGGAGGCGGCCTGGAGCCTCGTCCGATCCCGCGCCGGTGATCTCGGGATCAACCCAGACGACTTCGGCAAATACGATGTCCACGTCCACGTCCCCGCCGGGGCCACTCCCAAAGACGGACCCTCGGCTGGCTGCGCCATGTACACCGCCCTCGCCTCACTCTTCGCCGATCGCCGCGTCAACAAAGACATCGCCATGACCGGCGAGATCAATCTGCGAGGCTCCGTCCTGCCCATCGGCGGGCTCAAGGAAAAAGCGCTCGGTGCCGTCCAGGCGGGAATCAAGACCATCCTCGTGCCGCGGCTCAATCTCAAGGACGTCCCCGATATCCCCGAGTCCGCGCGGAAAAAGCTCAAGATTCTCCCGATGAACTCCGTCGACGAGGTACTTGCCGCCGCACTGCTGAAGGGCTGAGAAGCCGTTCCTCATCCCGATGACCCGCTTCACGATTTATCTCCTCCTCATCGGCCTGATAGGAATCATCGTCCTCATCGGGATCTACAACGGACTCGTCTACAAACGCAACCGGGTGCGCAATGCCTACAGCAGCATCGACGTGCATCTGCGGAAGCGCTTCGACCTTATCCCCGCGCTCGTCGAGACGGTGAAGGGGTTTGCAAAACACGAGGAAGAGACTTTCAACCGACTCATCGAAGCGCGGCAGCGGATTGACCGCGGCGATCTCAGTCAGTCCGAACGCTTCCGGGTCGAGGGACAAATTGGCCCCGGGATGCAGCGACTCATGGCAGTGGCTGAGGACTACCCCGAGCTGAAGTCGAGCACCCACTTCCTCAACCTGCAGCGCAATCTCACCGAGATCGAGGAGCAGATCTCCGCGGCACGCCGGGCCTACAACGCGGCCGTCTTCGAGATCAACAATGCCGTTGAGAGTTTCCCCTCAAACCTCGTCGCAGGGGCCTTCGGGTTTCAGTTGCACGACTTCTTCGAAGCCGCCGACGGAGTCCGCGACAGAGTGGAGGTGACTGGGTGAGATTGATAGACGACATCGTCCGCGAGCTGACGCCCGATCTCGAGCGGCTCGAGCCCACTCGTCTCGATTACCTGAAAAAGTCACGTATCTACCTCACCGTCATCGTCGTTCCACTCGCCGGACTCCTCACCGCCGCCTTCCTCTCGCCCTACCGCATCCCACTGTTCATCGGGGCGATCATCTGGTTCATCGGCGCCGTCATCCTTTACCAGTATCGCGCCGGCTCACTCGGCTCGCGCTATGTCACCACCTACAAATCTGCGGTGATCCCGAGACTCCTCACCCTGATCGATCCGAGTCTGCGTTACGATCCCGCAGCCGGTATCGACTCCGGCACCTTTGTCGGGACCGAGCTTTATACCACCTCACCCGACCGCTATCACACCGAGGACCTCGTCCACGGCACCTACGGGAAGACCGCCTTGCGCCTCGCCGAGATCGACGCCGAGGAGAAACAGACCACGACCGACAGCAAGGGAAAAACGCAGACTTCCTATGTGACGATTTTCAAAGGGCTCCTTCTCATCGCCGATTTTAACAAACACTTCCACGGACGCACCTTCGTCTTTCCCGACTTTGCCGAGAGCACTTTCGGGAACTTCGGGCGCATCTTTCAGAAGTGGAGCGGGAGAAAGGACACCGCCCTCATCCGCCTCGAGGATCCCGAGTTCGAGAATGCCTTTGCTGTCTACTCCACCGACGAAATCGAAGCACGCTACATTCTCAGCACCGCCCTGATGCGGCGACTTCTCACGCTCCGGGAACGCTTCGGAAAAGATGTCCGTATCGGGTTCAAAGACTCGAGCATCGTTCTGGCCGTCCCGCACCGCACCCCCTTCCTGGCGCCATCGACGAAAGTCCCGGCCGATGAAACGAGTCAGATCAGGAAAATGCTCTCCGAGGTGCAATATTTCCTCGAACTGGTCGAGGAACTCGATCTCAATACTCGCATCTGGACGAAGGATTGACTTTGCTTCGCTCCGTCCTCCCGCTTCGTGCGTTCGCTATGCGCCGATTGCCATTACGCCTACTCACCGACACGAATGACCCGCTCGCCTTTCCACGCGCGGCCATAGGCGTCGATTGCCTCGACCCGGATAGGATACGATCCGGTCGGGAGCCCGGCAGGGAGGAATCCTTTCCAGAGGTGATCTGATTTGATCGGTCCGTTGAGGTGATCGGTCGCCTCGGGGCGGGCGGCCATCTCACGATTACGGGTTTGAACATAGTAGGGATCCTCCTCGAGCACCTTTTCGAGAGTGATCCAGACGTCGCTCTCCGCTACCAGCATCCGCACCTCCGAGTCTTTTGATCCGTTGAAGACGTTCACATACACAGGCGTCGTCGCCGCATCCGCAGCGCCGATCTCGTCGGGCGCGTGAATGTGCATCTGATAGTCCGCCGGCTGACGGGCGGCCTTGAAGTCGAGGACATGGCTCGTGCCGTCGAAGCTAATGATGGAGTAACCGTTCGGCGCGCCGTCCCGCATCGTCGCATGGGGTATACCGCGTTCGTCCTTCTCCCCTTTCCACCAGGTCCCGCACACCGTCACATTGACGATGTGGTGATGGGGCTTCTCCCCCTGCCATCCGTCTTCTTTGCCGATGAACTGGTGCGCCTGCCAGTGGGTATGACCCGAGATCGAGAGAGTATAGGGCCGTTTCTCGATGAGCCGATAGAGTTCCGTGCGATTCTCGACGGTAGTCAGAGGGATATGCATCATCAGGACGACCAGCTTTTCCTGAGGCACGAGGGCGAGGTCGTTTTTCACAAAGGTGAGCTGCCGCTCGTCCAGACCTCCCGCGTAGGTGAGCTTGCCCTCCGCATTGCGACGCCCCCACTCGACGTCGTCGAGGACGATGAAGTGGACGGGGCCATGATCAAAGCTGTAGTAGTTCGGCCCGAAGTGCCGGTGAAAAGTTTCGTCCGAATCGGCGTCGGTGGTCGATTCGAAATTGAGGTCGTGATTCCCGATCACGTTGTACCAGGGGATCCCGATGAGGGCGACATTCGCGTTCGAGGGTTCAAGCAGCTCCAACTTGTCGAACATGATGTCCCCGAGGGTCACGCCGAAGGCCGCATCCGTCCCCACCAGTTCGGCGATGACATCGTGGGCGATATAATTCACCTGCTCGATCGTGGAGGGCTGCGGATCGCCGAAAAAAACGGCCTTGAACTGATCGTTTTCCTTCGAGGGCCTGAGGGCAAAGTCGATTGAAGTGGGGAGCGGTCCGGTCGGAGCGACTCCGGCGTAGCGATAGTCGTCAGGCGAACCCTGCGGCTTGTGGAGGTAGTAAAACTGCGGCAGCTTATCCTTGTTCACCGGCGTCATCCAGTCGCGGGGTTTGATGACAAAAAAGATCGTGTCATCATCGACTGGCAAAACCCAGCGTCCCGCCTCGTCCGTCTCTACGATCTCGCGCTGATTTGAGACAGATACTCCTGGCAGACCGGGCTCGCCTTCATCGAGGGTTCCGTTCCCGTTGAGATCATGATAGACGATCCCGGTGGCCTCCTGCCCCGTGAGGGGGGAGAGCGCGAGACCGCACGCGAGAGATGTCAGCGCCGAAGCGAAGCGACGGAAGAAGGCAGGGTAGAGGAACATGGAGAATAGTTTTCAGGGGTTCACGGAGAGTCCAGCGTACCAAGCCTATCGGAAAGCTGCCGGGATACAAAGGCGCAGAGCGCCTCATAAGCGCCAGAGGCCGGGAAGGCAGACAGGGGCAGAAGGCCGAACAATCCCCGCTGGAAGCCCTTGCTATCTCTTAAAAACCGGATGACTTAACTCAGCTAAGGAAACCTCAGCCTTTATCCGGAATGCCCGCCCTCGAAATCTCCACTCCCGCCCTGCTCTTCCCCGCTGTCAGCCTGCTCTTTCTTTCCTACACGAATCGATTTCTTCACCTTGCCGCTCTCATCCGTCATCTCCACCGCGACTGGCTCGAGTTGCAGGATGAATCGCTGCGCGAGCAGATCGAAAATCTACGGAAACGGCTGAAGTTGATCCGCTGGATGCAGCTCTTCGGCGCGATCAGCCTGCTTCTCTGTGTCACCTCCATGGTCGCCGTGATGTTCGGCATCATTCACGTGGGGACGATCTCTTTTGTCGCCGCGCTCGTTCTCATGGGAGCCTCACTGAGCTGTCTCGTCCTCGAGATCCGTTGCTCGGGTGGAGCCCTCCAGATCCTGCTGAACCGGGTCGAGAGAGATTAAGGCTCCTTTTCTCCCTCGAGCCACTCGACCACGATTTCCCGAAAGGCGCTCACGGCAGGGTCGTCGCCCTCCCGCGACCAGACCATCACAAGCGGGATCGTTGCGGCGGGATGCAGGGGGATGAGCCGCACATCCGCCGTCTCGGGCGAGACACTCTCAGGCACGATCCCTACGCCTGAGCCCGCCTCGACATACCGCAGGATCGTGCCGATCACGCTCGGAGTATGAGCGATCTTCGGGGCCACTCCTGCGTCGGCGCACGCGGCGAGGATAGTATCGTAAGAACCGGCCCCCTCGCGGCGGGCGAGGATCACGACGGGCACATCCGCCAGCGACGACCAGGGAATCGTCAACATCGTCGCCAAAGGATGATCGACCGGCACCGCGGCGCAGAGCCTTTCCTCGCGCAGTAACAAGGACTGCAACCCGAGCGCCTCATGGGCGAGGACCGGACGTGTCAGTCCGACCGAGAGACGCCCCTTCGACACCATTTCCCAGACCCGTTCGGGGGTGCGCTCCTCCAGCACGATCGTGACGCGCGGATAACGCTGATGGTATTGTTTCAAAAGCGGACCAAGAAACGAACGGGTCGGCGGTCCTATATAGCCGAGGCGCAGCTCCCCGTCCTCGCCCGAGGCGGTACGCCGCACCTTGCGCAGGGTGTCGTCGAGATTTTCGAAAATAAGCCCTGTCTCCCGCAACAGGACCTCGCCAGCGGGGGTGAGCCGTATCGTACGGCGGTTACGATCGATGAGACGCACGCCCAGTTCCTCTTCGAGTTCCTGCACCGCCCGACTCAGTGCCGGCTGGGCAATATTGAGACGCTGCGCCGCGCGGGAAAAGCTCAACTCCTCCGCCACGGCCTGGAAATATCGCAAATGTCTGAGGTCCATTGATACCTGTTCGGCATAGGATCAATATCAAATCTCTATTTTTGTTACAACAGAAATCAGCGTTGTTAGTTTACCCACTATTCCACGAGCCCATGTCCCTTGCCCCGAAACGAAAAAAACATCTCTGGATTTGGTTCCTCTGGATCGGTCTCTTTTTCAGTGTGTGGGCGTGGTTGGTCTTCGGGCATGATCGCTGGGAGGAAGTGAAAGACCACTGGCCCATTGCTCTGGCTATGGCGCTGGGAAGCTACGCCGCCGGATCAACACCTATGGGTGGCGGAACAGTAGGATTTCCCATCCTCGTGCTGCTTTTCGACCAGCCTGCACAATTGGGGCGGGACTTCAGCTTTGCGGTGCAATCCATCGGCATGACGAGTGCGGGCATCTTCATCCTCGCCCGCCGTCAGCCGCTCGCCTGGGCGATGCTGAAAGGTGCCATGCTGGGGTCTCTGATCGGCACTCCCCTCGGAATCTTCCTCATCGCGCCTTACATTCCATCGCTCTGGATCAAACTCGTCTTCGCGGTGGTGTGGGGCAGCTTCGGGATACTCCATGTCCGCCGCATCGGCGAGATCGCTTCTCACGAAGGCATGACCGATTTCGACGAGCGCTGGGATCTCCGCGTCGGGTTGCTCATCGGTCTTCTCTCCGGTGCCACGGTCGCCTCGGTCACCGGGGTCGGGATCGACATGGTCCTCTACACCGTGCTCGTGCTGCTCTGCCGTGCCGATCTCAAGATCGCGATTCCCACCTCGGTGGTGATCATGGCTTTCACCTCTCTCATCGGGATCGCGACAAAGACGGCCTTCACCGGTGTGCAGCCGGGCGTTTACGAAAATTGGCTCGCAGCTGCTCCAGTCGTCGCCTTCGGGGCTCCGCTGGGGGCCTTCATGGTCGACTTCATCGGGCGGAAACCCACTCTCTTCTTCGTCGCCATCCTCTGCGTCGGACAACTCCTCTGGACTCTCCAACAGGAGCAGTCCGCCCTCGGCTGGGGTGGCATCATTCTTTCGCTTCTCGCCGTCGCCCTCTGCCTTTTCGGGTTTGAAAGGCTGAGGGCTTACGGAGCCGTCCTCGTCGGAGAGGTCAAGGCGAGACGGGCGGGGGAACCGTCCGCCTGATCACCTCAGGACGTCCCGACTTTATGACCAAGTCTAACTCAATATCTCGTTCACGACATGCCCGTGAACATCGGTGAGCCGGAAGCGCCGTCCCTGAAAACGGTAGGTCAGTCTCTCGTGATCAATCCCTAACAAGTGCATCACGGTGGCCTGGAAATCGTGCACGTGGACTTTGTTCTCGACAACGTTGTAGGCGTAGTCGTCGGTCTTGCCATACTGCACTCCCGGCTTGACCCCACCCCCGGCCATCCAGAGGGAAAAGGCGGCCCCGTGATGATCGCGGCCGTGGGCCTTGGCGTTCGTGATATCGCCCTGGCCGAAGGGAGTCCGGCCGAATTCTCCGCCCCAGATCACGAGGGTATCCTCGAGGAGCCCGCGCTGTTCGAGATCTTTTACGAGAGCGGCACTGGGCTGGTCGGTGTCGCGGCACTGCACCTGGAGTTGCGTGGGGATGTTGTTGTGCTGATCCCATCCGGCATGCATGAGCTGGATAAACTGCACCCCGCGCTCCGCGAGCCGCCTCGCCTGGAGACAGTTGCGGGCGAAGGAACCGGGGCGATGCACGTCGGGTCCATACATATCGAGGATGTGCTGCGGCTCGCCGGAGAGATCGGTTAGCTCGGGCACGCTTGATTGCATGCGGTAAGCCATTTCATACTGGGAGATGCGCGTCTGGATCTCCGGATCGGCGACGTCGGCGTAATGCTCCTGATTGAGAGCGGCGATGTCGTCGATGATCCCTTTTTTCATGTCGCGGGAGAGCCCCTTCGGATCGGAGAGAAAGAGCACCGGATCTCCCTGACTGCGGAAGTTCACGCCCTGATACTTGCCGGGGATAAATCCGCTGCCCCAGTAGTAATCGTAAAAAAGCTGCCCGCAGGAGTTCTCCCGGTCACGCGAGAGCATCACGACGAAAGCGGGGAGATCCTCGCTCGCCGAGCCGAGACCGTAGCTCATCCATGCCCCCATGCTGGGTCGCCCGGGAAGCTGGTGTCCTGTCAGGAAAAAAGTCACCCCCGGCGCGTGATTGACCGCCTCGGTGTGCATCGAGTTGATCACGCAGATCTTATCCGCAATGTCGCGGGTGTAGGGGACAAGATCCGAGAGCCACATGCCGGACTTTTTGTTCTGCTGATAGGGCTGGAGCGGCTTGAGCACCGGATGCTCTTTATAGCTCCCCGTCATCGTGCTGAGGCGCACCCCGGCGCGGACCGAGTCGGGAATGTTTTCCCCGTGGCGTTCATACATGTCGGGCTTGTAGTCGAAAAGATCGAGGTGCGAGGGCCCGCCTGTCTGCATCAGGTAAATGACCCGCTTCGCCTTCGCGACGTGGGTCGGGAATCCCGAAGCGGTGAGTCCGTCACCGGCATTGTTCGCGAGCAGGGAGGGATCGCGTCCCAACAACGAAGTCAGTGCCGCCGCGCCTATGCCCGTGGCGGATTTGCCAAAGAACTGGCGACGTGTCTCAGTGAGACGACGGGCGTGATAGTGAAGTCCGGATTCAAAGGGAGAGTTCATGGCTGTGGAGTAACATGGGCATCCTGCCCATGTGTTCGGCGGGAAAGACGCGGAGGTGAAGCGAGGTTCGATTGCAGGTAGTCGGTCGGTGACTCCGTCGAGGGCATGGGCAGGATGCCCATGCTACTTTTCGGGCTAGGGGCGGTTCAGCGTTTCGTCGAGATTCAAAATGACCTGCGCCATGCGGGTGTAGGCGGCTAGTTCGACGGGGGAGTCTTTTTCCAGGTCCGTGGCACCCGCATAGGCGATCGCGTCGGCGGCGAAGCTGGCGAATTCGTTGAGGCTGCGCTCGTAGCCGTTCAGCAGGAGCTGGCGCTCGCGTTCATTGGGGAAACGTCCGGTCGCGAGTTCAAAGGCAAAGCTCAGTTTCGCCTCGGGCGCGGCTTCGGCTTCCCTCATCATGCGCCGGGCGAGGGCCCTCGCGGCCTCGACGTAGGTGGTGTCGTTCAGCAAGGTGAGCGCGTGCAGGGGAGTGTTGGTCGTGGACGGCTTCACCGTGCAAACCTGACGAGCGGAACTATCGAACATGTTAGGCGGAGCCGAGGTGCGCCGCCAGAAGGTGTAAAGACTGCGGCGGTAGAGCTGCTCCTTTTCCGTGAGTTTGGGGTAGCTGATCTTGCCAAAGGAAAACTCCTCCCACAAGCCCTCGGGCTGATGGGGATAGACGGGGACGCCGCCGACTCCGGGAATGAGCAGTCCCGAAACAGCGAGGGCCTGGTCACGCAGGACCATGGCAGGGAGCCGTGCGCGGGTGCCCCGCGAGAGAAGCCGATTGACGGGATCATGCTCGCTTTTCTCCGGAGTGAAGGTGGCATCCTGTCGGTAGGTCGCACTCTTAACGATGAGTTTCACGAGGTGCTGCACATTCCATCCCGACTCGACAAACTCCACCGCGAGCCAGTCGAGCAACTCCGGGTGGACGGGCAACTCGCCCTGAACCCCGAAGTCCTCGGAGGTCTTCACGATGCCGACGCCGAAGAACTGCTGCCACAGTCGATTCACCGTGACACGGGCGGTCAGGGGGTGCTTCGGATCGGTGAGCCATTTCGCGAGTCCGAGCCGGTTCGCGGGCAAGTCGGCGGGCATCGCGGGGAGGAAGGCCGGCGTGCCGGGAGTCACTTTGGCGGCCTTCTGCTGGTAGTCACCGCGAGTCAGGATAAAAGTCTCACGGGTCTTGTCGGCAGGATTTTCCTCCATCACCATGATCTGCACGATGGACTCGTTGAGCTTGCGGAGCGCTTCGCGCTTAGCCTTGATCGAGGTGCCGAGCTCGAGCCATTCGGCATTGCCGTGCTTCGCGGTCACGAGGAAAAACTCATTAGTATCGCGCTTCTGCGTCGGATTGCGTTTGTCTTCGGGAAGCCGCAGGATAACCGAGGTGCTTCCGGGAAAACGCGTTCTATCCTCCAATTCCGCCGGAGTGAACCCGGCCTCCCACGTTTTCCGGACCGGATCGATGGCTTCTGTCACGGCGGCGATACGGGCCTCGGCGGCCTTGATCTCGCCCTCGAGACGGGCCTTTTCCGCATTCTGCTCGTCGGTCGGGAGATTGAGCCACGGACGCGAGACCTGCACGGTCGCTCCCGATCCGAAGGCACAGCCCTGGCCGGATCGTTGATCGACGACGCCGCTTTCGGGGAGGTTGTTGAAATAGGCGAAAAATTTGAAGTAATCCTCGTGGGTGATGGGGTCATACTTGTGCGTATGGCACTGCGCACAGGCCATCGTGAGCCCTAGCCAGGTCGTTGCGGTGGTGTCGACGCGATCGATGACGTTATTAATGCGCTGCTCTTCCGCAATCGCCCCGCCTTCGCCGTTGATCATGTGATTGCGGTTAAACGCAGTCGCGATGAGCTGGCTCTCGGTCGGTTGAGGGAGGAGATCCCCGGCGAGTTGCTCGACGGTGAAACGGTCAAAAGGCATGTTTTCATTGTAGGCTTTCACGACCCAGTCACGCCAGGGCCACTGGTGGCGATTGCCATCCTGCTGGAAGCCGTTCGAGTCCGAGTAGCGCGCCGCGTCGAGCCAGGGCAGCGCCATCCGCTCGCCATAGTGGGGCGAATCGAGGAGCCGATCGACTGCCGCAGCGACGGCAGCATCGGGGTCCGCCGTGAACTGTTTTTCAAAAGCGGCGAGGTCAGCCGGGGCGGGGGGCAGGCCGGTGAGATCGAGCGAGAGACGGCGCAGCAGCAGGCGCGGCGGGGCTGCCGGATTCGGCTCGAGCCCTTCGCGCTCGAGTCGATCGAGGATAAAGGCATCGACTGGGGTCTTCACCTTTTCAGCCATTTTGATTTCGGGCACGGCGTGTCGTACCGGCGGGATGAAAGCCCAGTGCGGGTCATAGACCGCACCACCCTCGATCCAGCGTTTCAGAATCTCACGGTCCGCTTCGCTCAGGGTGCGATGGGACTCAGGCGGAGGCATCACCGCATCCGGATCGTCGGAAAGAATGCGCAGCCAGGCCTCGCTCGTCTCGATCTTTCCGGGGACGATCGCGGCGTAGCCGCCGAGGTCTTCCGTGGCCCCTTCGACCGTGTCGAGTCGCAGATCGGCTTTGCGCTTCTGATCATCGGGACCGTGGCAGAAAAAGCAGTTCTCGGAGAGGATGGGACGCACATGATGGTTGAATGAGATCGTTTCGGGCACACTATTCGAGCCCTCGGCCAGTCCTCCGCGCGGGGTTCGACTGTTGGCGAGGGCGGCCGCTCCGCTGAGAGCGACGGCTTCGTCATTAGGATCGTCGAGGGAGAGGCCGGCCTTGCGGACGCGCGCCGATTCGACAGGCCGTTCCACCGGGCCCGCCAAAGTAGTGACTTTGCTTTCCTCCTCCGCCTTCGGCATGAGCGCCCAGGCGAGTCCCGCAACGAGCGCTGCGGCGACTCCGGTGCTCGCGAGACGCCACGACCAGCGCGAAAATCTCGCCCGCTTTTCCCTCTGGCGGAGACCGGGCAGGGTCACGACGTTACCCGGTGCCCGCGCAATCCCCGCGCCAGCCAGTTGCACGGCGGTGAGCGACTCCATCTCCGCCCCGAGAAAGCAGTGCGCCGTGAACTCGTGCAGGCGGGACTCATCCGCGGCGAGGAGATCCCAGAGACGTTCGCGTTCCCAATCTGTGAGCTCCCGTTCACCGAGGGCGGCGAGGATGGACTGGAACTCCTGTTTGTCGTTGTCGTGAGTCATGAAAAAAAAGGTCAGATTTTCGCCGCGCCGAGCTGCCTTTCGACACAGCGCAGCAAAGCCTGTTTGATGCGGAAAAGTTTTTGCGCCATCGCGTTGCGATTGAGATTAGCTTCGCTGCTGAGGTGCTCGAGCGAGGTGCCGTCCTGATAGCGGCTCAGGAGGAGATCCCTATGCCCTTCGGGGAGCTTTTTCAGGCAGGTGAGAAGCGCCGCATGACGGGGTTCCTCGAGATCGCTCTGCCCGTGGGATTCCGTTGCGACCGCGGCGATGTGGTCAAAAAGTTCGTCTCCCGGCAGCTCGCGACTCTGCTGGCGGGCAAGCTTGCGTCGGTAGTTCTGCGTCTGCAAAAAAGCGATGCGAAAGGCCCACGCGCGGAAATCGCCGGCCGGATCAAAGCTCTCCCGCTTTTCCCAAAGGACGAGGCAGGTCTCCTGCGCGAGGTCGTCCGCCGCCGCCCGACTCCCCGTGAGGGAAACGAGAAAGGCATGGAGGCGCGGACGATGCGCTTCGATGAGAATATCGATCTCGGGAGAAGGGTGATTTTTCAAAGGCTTCATCGGGGGATGTCCCTGCGTGGAGTGATTGTCAGAACCATTCCGATGATTACGGATTATTTTCGAAAAAGGGGAGGATTAGACGCGCAATCAGGCTCAATCGAAGGCCTGAGAGGGTTTAGCCGACGAACCGGTAGTATTGTCCTCCCCGTCGCCACCGTTTCGGGCAGGGTGGTGGCGACGGGGAGGTCACCACTACGAAATTTGCGTAAATTGAATATCCAATCCCTCAATTCCCCCGTCCCAATTGAAAAAGCCCCCTCTTCAGGGCCTCGGTCACGGCGTGGGTGCGGTCTTTGGCGTTGAGCTTGGCGAGGATCGATTTCACATGATTTTTCACGGTGTTTTCTGAAAGAGTCAGCATCTCTCCGATTTGCTTATTGGCGCGGCCTTCGGCAATGAGCTTCAAAATCTCGAGCTCGCGGGCGGTGAGGTGACTGCTGTGTTCGCTTTTGGCGAGGAGCAGGGAAATCTCCGGCGGGAGGTAGCGATTCCCCTGACCGACGGCGCGGATCGCCTTGAGAAGCTCGGTGCTGTCTTTGTCTTTGGAGAGGTAACCGAGGATCCCGGCATCGAAGACGCGACGGACGTCTTCTTCCTGCATGAAACTGGAGAGCATCAGGATCTTGTGACCACGCAGGGCCTCGGCGACATCGATGCCACTCATGTCCCGGAGTCGGAGATCGAGAACAATGACATCGGGCCGGTGGACGGAGGCGAGGGCGATGGCCTCTTCTCCGCTGCTCGCCTCAGCGACGACGGAGAGATCCGGCTCGTCACCGATGAGACTGGCGAGTCCGCGCCGCACGATGAGGTGATCATCGACAAGCATGACGGATAAGGTGGGGGTGGTTTTACTCATGAAAGTTTCAGACTCAGTTCAACAGAGGTTCCCTGACCGGGAGCGGATTGCACGGCGAGTGCGGCACCGAGCTGCTGCGCTCTCTCACGCATGCCCTGGAGACCGAAGTGCCCCTCGGGAGCACGGTCGGCCGTCGAAAAGCCGCGCCCATCATCGGCGACGGTGATACGGGCACGTCCGGCGTCCTCGGCGAGGGAAACGCGGACCCGGGCCGCCCCACTGTGCCGCAGAGCATTGGTGACGGCTTCGAGAACGATGCGATGGCAGGCGTAAGCGGTCTCGGGCGGCAGCTTTGAATCCTCTCTCCAGCCCTCGCGCTCGGCTTCAAAATCGACCTCGGCCTCTTCGCATCGTGTCTTCGCTGCGGCGAGGGTCGCGTTAGGGAAGTCGAGCGATTCGGCCCCGGCGGGGACGCGCAGACCGATAAGGGAATCCCGCGCTTCGGCGAGACTGTGCTCGACCATCTGCCGCGCGGCATCGAGTTTTTTCCGGGCTTTGTCAGGATCGGCGGCGAGATGGTTGGAAACCGACGCAAGCTGATAGCCGACGCCGGAGAATCCCTGCGAAAGGGTGTCGTGCAGCTCGCGGGCGATGCGATTGCGCTCTTCGAGGGTGGCGTTGGACTCGATCTGCTCTGCGATCAGAGCGGTCTGCTTTTTGACGCGGCGATTGAGGGCAAGGAGCCAGGTCAGGAAGAGGAGGGCGCCGGCTGCGAGAATGAGGATGGCCATCCAGTAGCGCGCCGGGGTCCACCACGACGGTACTGCAAGGACGCTGATGTCGCTGGGGTCCCGCACCGCGATGAGGACCGAGCGCACCTCGCCGCGCTCGTCAGCGGCGACGAGCTTGACCCCGCGAATACTGAGCTCGCTGCCCTCGGGCGGGAGGGTGGCGCTGATGCCAAGAGGCATGCTCACGGGCACGAGCGCTTCATTGACCTGCAGGTTGATGAGGCTACGCCCTTTTTCAATGAGCTTGCCCGAGAGGGTGACGAGCTGGAAGGCGTGCTCGCGAGAGAGCGGCTCGCTACCGGCGATCGGCTCGACCGGGTCGCCGGGACCCTCAGCCATGGCGATTTTGGCGTAGCGCAGCCCGACGAAATAGCCGTCGGTCTCGGCGAGGCCGGTGAGATTAATGAGATCCCCGACAGCCACTCCGGCAGGGGAAAGCGAGTTGATGCGGGCACCGTAAAGATCCGACTGCACGACGAAGGTCGAAGGGCCCTCGACGAGGGTAACCGTTCCGCTCGTTTCGACGAGGGCCTGGCGGGTGCGGCTGGAGTCCCAGCGACCAATCTCGTCGAGACGCACGGGCTCGGACTCGCCAGTCTGCTCAATAACTTCGAGGAACTGGTGACGCGAGCAAATGATATCGGATCCGATCCGTTGACGCTGGTCGTTGAAAAGCGGGGCGCCGCTCCCGCGCAGTCGCACCCACGAGCCGACCATCTTCTCAATGCGGGCGACATCGAAGTCTTCATTGGCATTGCGAAAGCGGATCACGAGATCACTCTGTCCGGTCACGAGCAGGCCCGACCCGCGGCGCTTTCCCTCGTCGAATTTCACCTCAACAATGAGCCCTTCGATCTCGATCCAGCGATGGTCACCGAGTCCCGTCTGAACGAAGTCGGGCCGGAAGTTGAGCGGCCGCGGTGGCGGCTTTGATCCGTGTTTGCTAAATTGATCGATAATGACATACGGGCCGTAGAAGCCTCCGGTGACATTTCCCTCGATCGTGATTTCGTCTCCGATACGAAGGGTGGCGAGGGCGGCGTCACTTACCTCAAAAAAAAGTCCGCCTGAGTTGTCCTGACCGTCGAATCCGTCGGCATGGTGGGAGATCACAATGACGCGGAGGGAGACGGGCGGGGCGAGGCGCGACTCCTCGTAGGTCATCTTGCGGATGTCGGCAATACTGCGGAGCGGACGCACCGAGACGGGCGGGTCAAAGGCTCCGAGCCCAGCCGGTGTCAGGAGGACAAGAAGCCACAGGCAATGCCACAGTATAACTGAATTTCGCCGCCCCATCAGAAGTCGATCCTACCACGATTTTCCCGATTCGGCGAGTCCTCAGAAGCAGGAGGCATTGAGAAGGTGGGATCAATTTCTTCGAAAACGACTTGCCCGCCCCGTGAATACTGAGTCCCATGCGGAAATTTCAGCCCTTCGCGTCCTCCTC
Source organism: Verrucomicrobiales bacterium (assembly GCA_030730365.1). GTDB lineage: Bacteria > Verrucomicrobiota > Verrucomicrobiia > Verrucomicrobiales > DEV007 > Arctic95D-9. The sequence continues at coordinate 16,473 of JANQVJ010000037.1, read as the reverse complement.
GCCGTTTTCCGGTCAGGTTTCGCAGACGGCCCGGTCCGTGAGCTTGCAAGTCAGAAAGGGCTGAAATCAACGGTGACCTGCTCGCGCACTCGGGCGAGCAGGTGAGCATCCAAGCTGGCGCGAAAGACTCCGGCGTGCCGTTCGCAATTTCTCTCCCAATGAGCAGCAGTTCATCGGGGCATGGATCGCCGCCAACCCCGGCTCGTTGCGATTCAAGTTCGGATATTTCTTCAACGTCGAAAAGGAAAGAGAGGACGTGCTCCCGGGAAAAGCGGCGGGCGCATCGACAAGACCTGCGGTTTACCCTCCCCTTTCTCATGCCCTTTCGTCGCGAGAGGCAGCGAGAACTTCTCTCAACGAGGCGCGGACCGGATTTCCCGAAGGGCTGCAGGTGAAGATACTGCCCGACGGCAATTCGAGCCGCAACGAAGCAGGGATTCGCCGCAGCCAGTTGGAGCAAAAAAGGGATGAGAAATTAGGGTTAAGATCGTCTTCTGCATCAACCGGGACAAGGGGAAGAGGGTCGAAGCGGCAACGGACAAAGTCCTCACGATCCGCCTTTTCACTTATTCACAGTGTCGCCACCGTCATAGGCGAGACGACCCTCGCGGTGAGCGAGCGCCGGAGGCTCAAGAGTATCGAATGGCAGAACACCGTCCCGACCGAGGGCACGGTCACGAAGTGAGGCCGCTCACGCCGATTTTTTGAAAAGCATGCTGACCCCGACGAGGATCATGAGCACGGCAAAGATCTTCGTGAGCTGATCGTTGCTCAGCTTGCGCACCCAGCCGGTCGCGAAGTAGGCGGCGAAGATGGCCCCGATCGCGGTGGGCCAGAAAATGTGCCACTGCACGAGCCCAGACTGCTGGAAACGCCCGATCGCCATCAGCGAGGTCGGGACGATCACCGCCATGCTCGTCGCGAGGGCTGCCTTTTGCTCCATGCCGAGGAAATAGACAAAGGCCGGGACCATCACGATGCCACCACCGACTCCGCAGAGCCCGGCCATGATTCCGGCAAAAAGTCCGATTCCGAGCGGGATGAGAAGTAATTTCATAAGATAGCAGGCTGCAGTTACAGAACTCAACCGCGACGGGTGAGGATGCGGGTGACGAGTTGATGGAGGACGAGCCGGTGATCGAGGGCCGTCGTGACGAGCCGCAAGTTCGCCTCGAGACAGGCCTCGAGAGCAAGCTTCAACTCATCGGCGGAAAATTTGGCTCCGTTCTGCCCGGCGAGGAAAAGGGGATAAGCGGAGACGACTCCCTCCTTGTTCCGCGGGAGGTGGGCGGTCTCGGCGGCGGGGAGCTTTGCCAGAGCGGCCTGAAACGAAGGGTAGCTCCGCCCGATCGCGATCCCGCGACTCTCGACGAGATCGCGGATGTGGAGCAGGCCCCGAATTTTCGGAACGATAGAGGCGAGGAGGATGCCGATGGCACTTTCCCCGCGGCGCAGTTGCTGATCGATGAGGGAGAGGCATCGCGGGAGATCCCGTTTCGCGAGGGCCTCTCCAATCTCGAAGATGACTCCCGCATGACTCACCGCGACAATGCAGCTGACTTCCTCCGCGGTGACGGGACGCCCATTGGTGTAGAGGGAGATTTTTTCCAGTTCACTGTCGATGATGCGGGTATCAGCGCCGACGAGGAGAACGAATCGCTCTAGCGCTCCGCGCTCAAAGTCGAGGCGCATCCCCGCAGCTCTTTCCTGCACGTGCCCCATGACATTTACCTCCCATCCGGACTTGGCGGTGTCGAGCTTGTCGAAGATCTCGACTTTTGCGCACTTACTTAGATTTTTATAAAAGGTGCGTCGCTTATCGACCTCCCCGGCACTGATGATCACCCTCACATCGGGTGGCAAATGAAAGGCCAGAATGTCGACGAGGGTCTCCACTGCGGCGAGAGTGCTCTCCGCCTTGCCGGTCTGGTTGTCGGCGAAAAAATTCACTCCCTGCATCCAGACGAGCTTATCCCCGCCGAAAAAGGGAAGTGTCTGGATCGCTTCGATAGTGCGCGAGACGATTTGCACAGCGTGCTCGGCATTGTCCGCGGCACCGCTGATGATTTCGAGACCGAACTCCTTGTCGCTGGGGGCGATCTTCTCAGAGAGTTTGGTCGCCGCCTCTTTCACGAGGGCTTCGTCGGTGCCGAAGAAGGCGAAGATGTTCGAAATGACGGCCATAACCACCGGAGAAATACGACGGGCCAAAGCGATCCGCAAGACAGGAAAGCTCGATCAAATACCCGCGACTCCTCCGACAAATTGTCCGGATTGGAGCATTTCGCTTGAATCTACTCTCAAATCGGTTAGGAGAACCGTCCGCATTGTTCACGGAGTTGCGGTCGAGCCATCACCAAATCCCCGTCAGTGCGGGAGAGTTGTATCGTGAAGGGCCTGGCGTTCTGCGACGCGCTCCGTGCCGCATGGCTAACATGTCGGCGGGGAGAGTTTTGCAGGTGTTCGGGTCGGAATCCCCAAAAGCATCCTACCAGACATGAGTTTCATCGCCGAAAAATTTTCCCAAATCGCCCCATCCCAGACCCTCGCCATCACCGCGACGGCGAAAAAAATGCAGGCCGAGGGTCAGGACATTGCCAGCTTCGGTGCCGGTGAGCCGGACATGGACACTCCCCAGCACATTAAAGATGCCGCAATCGAGGCACTTCTTGCCGGAAAGACCAAATACACCGCCGCCACTGGGATCCCCGAGCTCAAGCAGGCCATCGCCGACAAGCTCCTCAAGGAAAACGGCATCGAATACGCTCCCAGCCAGATCTCGGTGAACTGCGGCGCGAAACACTCGTGCTACAATGCGATCCTCGCCTGCTGTGACCCCGGCGACGAAGTCATCATCCCCTCTCCCTACTGGACGAGCTACCCCGACATGGTCCGCCTCGTCGGTGCCGAGCCTTATTTCGTGGAAACGAAGCGGGATAACAAATGGAAGTTCACCGCCGAGGAGTTCGAAGATTCCATCAGCGGACGCACCCGCATGCTCATCCTCAACAGCCCGAACAACCCTACCGGTTCGGTTTACACGAAAGCCGAGCTCGAGGCCATCGTCGAAGTGGCTGCTTCCGAGGACATCATCATCCTTTCCGACGAGATCTACGAGAAGCTGATCTACAACGGCAAAAAGCACATCAGCACCGCCGCCATCAGCGAAGCCGCGAAGAATCTCACGATCACGATCAACGGATTCAGCAAAGTCTTTGCGATGACGGGCTGGCGCCTCGGCTACACCGCCGCTCCCCAGGAGATCGCTGATGCGATCGACACGATCCAGGGACACACCACTTCGAATCCTTGCACCTTTGCCCAGTATGGCGCTCTCGCCGCTCTCCAGGGACCACAGACCTTTGTCACCGACATGGTCGAGGAGTATGACATGCGCCGTCAGTATATGCTGAGCCGCCTGCAGAAAATCAACAACATCGAGGTGGTCGAGCCCGACGGTGCCTTCTACTTCCTCGTCGACACGACGAAGATGGGCCTCAGCTCGATGAACCTCAGCGAGAAACTGCTCTCCCGCTACCAGGTCGCCGCCGTCCCCGGCCTCGCCTTCGGTCACGACATGTCGGTGCGCCTCAGCTATGCGACGAGCCTCGATGTCATCAAAAAGGGCCTCGATCGTTTCGAAGAGTTCTGCCAATCGCATTGATCCACCCTCCCGGGCGCCCGGCTCCGTTCGGGCGTTGCCCCTGCTTCCGTGAAAACGCTCTGGCTGGCCGGTGAAGACCGATCTAAACCGGGCTTTCGGGAGTGGCTCGACCTGCGGCAACGCGTCCTCCGCGAACCGCTCGGTCTCGTCTACACCGCTGCTGACCTCGACGCGGAGCGGGACGACCGCCATCTTCTAGCCCTCGGCGACGAAGGCAAAGTGATCGGCGGACTGCTCGTGCGCGGGAAAAGCCAGCCTCCCGGGGTCTGGAAGATCCGCCAGGTCGCCGTCGAACCGACTTTTCAGGGACGAGGGATAGGTCGTCACCTCATGACGCAGATCGCCCGGGAAGCCGACGCTGCCGGAATCTCGACTCTCGTGCTGCATTCGCGGGAGAGCGTTTGCGGCTTCTATGAAAAGCTCGGCTACCGGATCGAAGGTGAGGCTTTTGACGAAATCGGCATTCCCCATCGACGAATGAGCCTTTCGCGGTGAGATTCGTTCCCTTGCCAAACCACTCCCGGGCGGAGACCTCTGCCCCTGACCATTTTCCCATGTCTCCCGAACTCACCCTCGCCATCCACGCCGCCCGCGAAGCGGGAGCGCTCCTGCGCGCCAACTTCGAAACCGATCTCGAAGTCAACGAACTCGCCGCGCACGACATCAAGCTCGCCCTCGACATCGAGAGCCAGCAACTGATCGAGTCGCTCATCCTCGCGGCCTTTCCCGACCACGCCATCTATGGCGAAGAGGGCATCGCCGGGGACCAGAGCAGCGAGACCCAGTGGATCGTCGATCCCATCGACGGCACCGTGAACTATTTCTACGGCATCCCCCATTTCTGTGTCTCTATCGCAATGCGGCACGCCGGCGAACTCAAGATCGGCGCAATCTACGATCCCATGATGGACGAGATCTTCGCCGTCGATTTCGAAGGCCCCGCCACCCGGAACGGCAAGCCGATCCGCCCGAGCTCCCGCGCCTCGCTCGGGGAAGCGGTCGTGACGATAGGATTTTCCAAGTCCAAAGAAGCGATCGACGCCGGACTCGGACGCTACCGTGAGGTGGCCCATCGCGTCCGCAAGACCCGCATGATGGGCAGCGCCGCCCTCGCCCTCGCCTACATCGCCTGCGGGCGCCTCGATGCCTATATCGAGGAAATGATCAGCATCTGGGACATCGCGGCGGGCCAGCTCATGCTCGAGCGGGGCGGCGGCATCGTCACCCTCGTGACCTCCGAGCTGAACCCCGACAAATCAGGGATCATCTCCAGCAACGGCAAACTCGACCTTTCCGCAATCGCCTGACCATGAGATACCGCACCGGCATCGGCTACGACGTCCACCAGTTCGCCGAAGGACGCCCCCTCGTCCTCGGCGGAGTGACGATCCCCCATGACCGCGGCCTGGCCGGTCACTCGGACGCCGACGTCCTCTCTCATGCCATCGCCGATGCGATCCTCGGGGCGATCGGGCAGCCCGACATCGGCTACTGGTTTCCCCCGACCGATGACTCGATCGAGGGGATCAGCAGTTTGAAAATCCTCGAGAAAGCCGCCTCACTCGTCCGCGTCGTAGGAGGCCGTATTGAAAACATCGACTCTACCCTCGTCGCCGAGGAACCACGAGTGATGAACCATGCCCCCGCAATGAAAGCCGCCATCGCCGCCGCTCTCGGGATCACCCCCGAAGATGTCGGGATCAAAGCGACGACCAATGAAACGATGGGTTTTGTAGGACGTCGCGAGGGCATCGCCGCTCTGGCTTCGGCCTCGGTAGAGCTGCCGGACCGGAGCTGACCTCCCCCCGCGGTGCCCCAAGACACTGGCAGAAACGTCCGTTATTTTTACAAAAAACAGGCTAGGCGCTTTCTCGATCGGAAAAAAGTTGGCGAGGATCCTGCTGATTTTGCTGACTAGCCCGCAAGGACACCGCAAAGCGAAAGCAACGCATTACGACCGCATTTCAAACCGAAGAAATCAAAAATATAAAGAAAGCCATTTTTGTTGCAATGATCGGAGCGTGCGCTCTCAACGTGAACGCGGGTGACAGGGGTAAAGCCCCCGCGGGAAAAGCTCCGATCGAGGAGTGCGTTGACCTCGGAGGCATCATCAGCACCGGTTACCTGAGCGATTACATTTTCTACGGTGCCCGCTTCGCCGGTGACAGCGTCTGGACCGATGTGAACTACACTTTTAACGGCCTCGCCGTTCCGATCACCGTCGGTGCCTGGTAGCTTAACGGGATCAGTGAAGACGGCATCAACACAACCCTGATCGACGCCCAGAGCGACATCCTCCACGGTGGCGTCTCACTTAGCGTCTCGTTCTGATACGCGACCACGACCGCGGAAATCTTTATTCAGATCCTTGGTTAACCCGCCTCTCCTTCACCGGGAGGCGATTTTTTCGTCGGGACGAAAAGGGTGGGACAAGTAGCTGAAAGACAAACTTTTCTCCATCCTCGCGGGTGCAAATGCTTGGCACGGTGGTAGACTGTTCGCGTCCCCGGCTCCTCCGGTCCGTCGGAACACCGCAACATGGAAGCAGCAGCTCAGTTTATCAGTCAGCACTGGCGCCAGGCCATCGAGGTGGCGATCCTCTGGGTTATTTTTTACAACACCTACCTCTACTTCCGTGCGACCCGCGGGGCTCGCATCTTTACGGCACTCGTGGGCTTCTACATTGGGATGACGCTGCTCTCGGGCTGGCTTGACCTGACAGTGATCGGCTGGCTCCTGAAATACGTCTCGGTCATCCTCGCGATCGCCCTCATCATCATCTTCCAGCCCGAGCTGCGACGGGCCCTCGCGGAATTGGGAAGCCACCGCTTCTTCTCCTCGATGAATGAGAAGACGCGGGCCCGCTTCGCCGATCTCCTCATCGAGGTGGTCGAGAATCTTTCGCGCAGGCGCACCGGTGCCCTCATCGCGATCGAGCGGGGGATTGATCTGAAGCAATACCTCGAGACCGGCACCTCGCTCGATTCCCAGCTCTCGCCCGAACTCGTCTACACCATCTTTCACAGCGGCACGACGCTCCACGACGGCGGCATGATCGTCCGCATCACCGACGAACGCATCGCCGGGGCAGGCTGCGTATTCCCCCTGATCCAGCGCGAACTCAGCGACCAGAGCATCGGCCTGCGTCACCGCGCCGCGATGGGGATCACCGAGGAGTCAGACGCCATCGCCCTTGTCGTCTCGGAAGAGACCGGGGCCATCTCTATCGCGATCAACGGCAAGCTCGAACGGGACCTCGAAAAGGCGGAACTGAGGGAACGACTCAACGAATTGCTCAGCAATCAGGACTCGGAAGAAGAGGAGGGCCAGGATGGGGAATCTTAAGCAATTCTTTGTCGACAATTGGAAGAGCAAGCTCATCTCGCTCTTCATCGCGATCTCGATCTGGTATCTCATCAAGTCGCATCTCGACGCGGGGCGGCAGGATTTCCCCATTCCCGGCACGACGACGCCGACTCCGGCCAGGCCCGCCACGGGTCCCGTCCTCGACGACACTCTACTCGGGCCGCTCATTCCCCCGCCCGTGCCCGTACCGATCCCTGTCCCCGGAGGCGAAGTGAAAGGCTGACCCCTCCGCGCGCCGGAACCACCAGGCCCTCCGGCGCGCAGCCCGCCCCTCCCGGTATTTCCCCATGAGTGAACAAGAGCGACAATTTTTCGGCACCGACGGCATCCGAGCAAGGGCCAACGCCTATCCTCTCGTCCCTGACTTTGTCGTCAAACTTGGTCAGGCCGCAGCGGATGCCTTTCTGGCAAAGAGAGGCGATTCCCGGAACTGGCCGACGGTGATCATCGGCAAAGACACACGCCAGTCCTGCGACATGCTGGAAAGTGCCATAGCCGCCGGCTTTACCTCCCGAGGGATCGATGTGCAGCTCGCCGGTGTCATCCCGACTCCGGCAGTGGCCATGCTGACGCGCGAGACGGGAGCCCTCTTCGGCATCGTCATCTCCGCCTCACACAATCCTTTTGAAGACAACGGCATCAAATTCTTCGGACCCGACGGCTACAAGCTCGACGATGCGCTCGAACTGGAAATCGAAGCGGGAGTGATCGCGCCGCAAACCCCGATCGGGATTGCTCCGGTGGGCCGAATCTCCGCTCTCGAAGGCGCGGCCGAGCGCTACATCGACTTCGTCTGTCGCAGTGTCGGCGATGACAGGCACCTCCTTGAAGGGCTCGTCATCGCGCTCGATGCCGCGAACGGAGCCAGCTACCGCACCAGCGAGGCCATCCTCCACGCCCTCGGGGCGAAAGTGTTGCCGATGCATCACCACCCCAGCGGCATCAATATCAATGAGGATTGCGGCTGCACGCATCCCGGGGTGATCGAGTCACTCGTCCGCGAGACGCGCGCCCACGTCGGGGTCTCCCATGACGGCGATGCCGACCGGGTCCTCCTCTGCGATGAGACGGGATCGGTCCTCGACGGGGATGAACTGATGGCCATCGCCGCGCTTTCCATGATCGAGGCCGGGACCCTCATCGACCGCACCCTCGTCGCGACGATCATGAGCAATGCCGGACTCGACGAGGCGGTCACCGCGGCCGGAGGAAAAGTCGTCCGGGCCGGGGTCGGCGATCGCTACGTCATCGAAGCGATGCGCGCGGGCGGTTACAATCTCGGCGGTGAACAGAGCGGGCATTTTATCTTTCACGACTTCAACACGACCGGCGACGGCATCATGGCGGCGGTGCAGTTGCTCCTCATGATGAAGCAGAGCGGCAAACCGCTCAGTAAACTTCGGCGGGTCATGAGCAAACTCCCCCAGGCGCAGCGTAACATCCGCGTCTCGCGGAAGCCGGCCAAAGAGGATCTCGCCGCCGCGGCACGCCTCGCTGAGGTGGAAGAGACTCTCGGCAGCGCCGGGCGTGTCCTGCTGCGCTACTCGGGCACGGAACCGCTCCTGCGGCTCCTCATCGAGGGACGCGATGCCGACTACATCAACCGCGAAGCCGACGCCATCGCCGAGCTCATCCGCAGCGAAATCGGAGCATGAACGGTAGAGGGATTTTCATCACCGGGACCGATACCGGTGTCGGAAAAACCTGGGTGACGACCCGTCTCATTCAAAAACTCCGCGCTTCGGGCATCGACGCCGTCGGGATGAAGCCGGTCGAGTGCGGCGGACAGGAAGATTCCCTCGCCATCTTCAAAGCCTCGGGCGGTGACGAGGCGGGACTCACTCTCGAAATGGTCAATCCCTTCTCCCTGTCCGAGCCGCTCGCTCCGGCAGCCGCGACGATTTCCCGCCCCATCGATTTTCCCGTGATCCGCGCCGCCTTTAACGACCTCGCGGACCGGCACGAGTTCGTCATCGTCGAAGGGGCCGGGGGATGGCTCGTCCCGCTCGATCACGAGAGAACCATGGCCGATCTCGCCGTTGCTCTTGCGCTGCCCGTCATCCTCGTCGCCGCGAATCGGCTCGGGGTGCTCAACCATTCGCTCCTGACCGTCCGCGCGATCCGGGAGAGCGGACTTGTCTGCCGCGGGCTTTTTCTCAATCAGCCGGACCCGACTCCCGATCTTTCCGCCCGAACGAATCATGCGATTCTGCAGAAAATGTTGCCCGAAATCGCCATCCTCGGGATGGACCTCGACGGGCTTGTGGACTTATCGTTAGAGTGATGAGTACAGTATACGGACGCGTTTGCGTTAGGGCTTTTTCTAGCGAGGAAGTTTGCGGACAGCACCGGGCCCATCTGTGTTGAAAAGAAATCCCTTTCCCATTCGCCAATGAATCAAGGGCAAGGTAATGAGGGGCAAAGGAATCAGATTCTCCTGCCGTCCCTTCACCTCGCAATATCGTCCCCCCGCCCGCCAACCGTCCCAGATGGACCGCGACGATCCCGTGTCGCCGCTTCCAACCAGCTGGAGAGTGCACCGGAGTGGCAGGCGAACTTCCCCGTCACCCCTCCCTCCCCTGAACGTCTGGCTGCCCATCGCCCAAGCAGCCGAACCCGGCCACGAACTACTGCTAAAAGGCATGGGGTTGTCAGACGGCGATTAAACCCCCAACCTAACAACGATGAATACCCATAGACAGACCCATCCTACTGAACTCCAGACCCCGATCAAGCTAGGGATCGCTGGGGGTTCAAGTCAGGCCGCTTCGGCTACACCGATCCCTCGGGCCACTCTGAGACCCTCACCGAATGCGGGCCCGCTCAGCTTCGAACTGAGCGGTTACCACGGGCCCGAGTCGAGCCCGCGAAGGCATGATCGGGACGCCCCCCGCCGTGAGAGAATCCGTGGCCCCTTCCCGATTAACTACTTCAGTTCGAACACCGAAATTGTCCCGCTGACTTCATTGGCACTGATGAGCAAATTTTTCCCGTTCGACGAATCGGCGGCGGGGATGAACTCAAGATCCTCAGGACCGAGATCGCCGGCTTCCACCGACTCGATCGGGGTGGCGAAATCCCGAGGGTTTGCATAGGTCACGAATACGGGAGCTGCTGGAGCAGTGATGTCGAATACAACGATCCCGCCGACCCGTTCCAGTCCGACGAACGCATAGGTCTTGCCTTCGATGATACCGAGGGCCAGCGCCTCGGGTTCGGGTCCCTTGTCATCGCTCCGGTTCTTGAAAGAGGGTTGCTCGTCGTTGGTAGAGTTGAAATTCTCTCCAAGTAGTTCCGCCGTGATCCTCTCAAGCCCGTCGCCGCTGTCGTAGACAAGATTTACCCCCTCATCCCAAATCGAAAAGGAACGGGCCCCGAAAGCATAGATTTCCTCGTGGGCTCCGTCGCCATCGCTGTCTCCGAGCGCGGTTGTCGTCTTGAGCCGTCCCAATTGTTCATCATCCTGAAGGTCCGCGGCGTTCGAAAAGGCCGTTCCGTCGAGCTTGAGGTCAGCGACACGGGTTTCCTCGCTGAAGCCTTCGTAGTCGCGGGCGTCACCTTCGTTTGCGGTAATCAGGTAGCCCTTGCCATCAATCTCAAAACTAAGGATGGCATCGGGTTGGTAAAGGCCCTTCACCGGCCATGGCCTGATCATTACGGCGGCGGCCTTGTCGCTCGCATCGAACCCGTTTCCTTCGACGCTGTGATCCTTCGTGCCAAGTGCTTTGAGCGAAATGACCTTCTTTTCGATCAGGTCAATGACGGCAATGGCGTTGTTTTCCTGACAAACGACAAAAGCGGTCTTCGAATCGCCCGAGATCGCGACAAATTCCGGCTCGAGGTCCTGTGCGAGCGTCGCCCCAGGCCCGAAGACTCGAACGCCAGCGGCGGGGACAAGGCCGTCGAAGGTTAACTGGCTTGCCTCAACCGGCTTGCCACCCGAAATCGTGATGACCGTAACGGATCCCTCCGGATCGTTCTTGTAATCATCAGAGGGCTCGCCCTCATTCGCGGTCACGCAGAATCTCCCGTCGGGGGAGAAAGTTACATTGTCAGGAAGCGCTCCCGTCTCATGGACGGAGACGAATTCTCCCCCTGTCGTAAAGAAAACGACCTTGCCCGGAGCCTGCTTGTCCTCGGCTCTAACAGTGACCGCAACGAGCCCCCCTTTAATCGCGACACAGGTTGGCTCCGCGCCATATTCCGCGACGCTAAACTCCCTTTCCAGCTTGGCGGCCGACGGGTCGGCCAGGTCGATGATGACGATGGAGTCGTTCTCACTGTTGACGGAGAAAAGACGTTTCGTGACAGGATCGTAATCGACCATCTCCGCCGCCCCCGAATCAAAGGCTCCGAGTTTGACTGTGGAAATGCGAGATAACTCCAATGCCGAGGCAGTGGAGGCTACCAATGAGAATGAGAGGAATAGCGTGAATAATTTCATTTCTCAACTCACTCCGTTCCCCCGCAAAACGCGAGGAGCAATGCGTGAAAAAATTGTTACAGGGCAAAGGGAAGTTTGGCGAAAACGTTTCTTTCGGAAACGGATCTAGGAGCTACTCAATTCTTACATGAAGAAATTATTTATTATCTGTTCACTTGCGCTCGGTATCTCGGAAAGTGCGTTTGCCAACCTCACCATTACCGCCGTCAACGTCGAAAGTCCCGACTATGTTATTGTCAAAAATACTTCCTCCGCTCCAGCCGATCTCGCAGGCTACAGCCTCGTCGAGGACGATTCGGTCTGGAAATTCCCAGCCGGAACGAAACTCGGAGCCGGAGAGTCGGTTAAAGTTTATTTTTTCAGCAAGAAAAAAAAAGCCAGTGAAGGGGCCGTCTTTGCGAAAGCGAACGCAGGTAAACCGGGCGTAATTGTGAGCGTTTCTTTCGGAATCAGCCCGGGTGAAACTATCCAGCTACGCGACAGGAGCGGCAAGACAATTTCCTCTAAGAGCGTCTGAAGCTTTCCTCTCCCGCCCTCACCTTGAGATGGATCCCGAACTCCGGCCGCTGGGAAGCTAACTTAAGCTATGGTGGCGGATGGTCAGTCAGTGGTAGGAGATGGTTGGTAATGCGTCAAGGTTGAAGTGGCCGGGGATCCGAATTTGGGAAGCCAGAGCGGAAGGCTGCGTACGCCACGGAGCGTAGCGGAGTGGCATACGCAGCCTGGAGTGGAGGCTTCCCAAATTCGGCGCTGACAGGGGGCAGTAGCGTTCATGCAGCAGCGAGGGATTTCTCATCCATTGGCTTCGCCATGGTTCCTGGAGTCGTCAGGTAGAACACCGCTGGGGTGAGGTTGCCAAGTGCCTCATGAGGACGCCATGTGTTATAGCGCTCGAACCATCGCGCAAGCCCGAGTCTCAACACGGGGACGGTGGCATTCTCCCGCAGATAGATTTCCTCATCCTTCAGACTTCTCCAGAGTCGCTCGATGAACACGTTATCCATCCATCGTCCGCGCCCGTCCATGCTGATTTTCACGCCAAGCCCGAGGAGACGATCCGTCCATTGCACGGAGGTGAACTGGCAGCCCTGATCGGTGTTGAAAATCTCCGGAACGCGCCCCGTATTACTCAGCGCGTTTTCAAGCGCCTCAAGGCACAGACCCGTTTCCATCGTATTGGAGACCGCCCAGCCCAGCACCTTTCGCGAATACCAGTCCATCACCGCGCACAGGTAGGCGTGGCCTCCAGGCATTGGAACGTAGGTGATGTCCGCGCACCAGACCTGGTCGGGCCGGTTAATCGTCAGCTCGCGCAGCAAATACGGGTATTTACGATGCTTTTTGTCCGGAATGCTCGTTCGGGGTTTGCACCAGATCGCCTCATGACCGATTTCACGACGCACCCGCTGGAGCCGCTTGCGGTTGACTTGGATGTCATGATCGCGGTCGAGAACGGTTACGAGGCGACGGCTCCCAAGGCATGGATCAATCAGGTAGATCTCGTCGAGGAGTCGCTTGATGCGGAGGTTCTCCGGACTCTCCGCCACCGCTTCATAGGTCAGCGACGAACGCGCCACGCCGAGGAGTTTGCATTTGTGTTCTCACGCTCAATTTAGGATGCTTTTTTTCCACCAGTTCGATGCGTTCCTTCATAGACCGAGCTGTTTGGACTTTTTTGTCAGGAAATCGATCACGACGACCTGCTCTCCGATCTAGGCATGAAGCTGGGACCGTTCACGTTCGAAATCCTCCCTTTCGGCTTTTCCCTGCCCCGGGCCAAACACGCTGGCAGCCCCCTCCACCATCGTTTTCTTCCAGTCAGAGACCTGCACCGGGTGCACTTCAAAGTCCTTGGCGATTTGCTGGATGGTTTTAACGCCCTTGAGCGCTTCGAGCGCCACGCGGGCCTTGAATTCGGAGTCGTGTCTTCTTCGTTTTGCTTTCATTCAGTGGGTTGTCAGGTCTGGCTTACAGCCTGTTCCCACCCACCACAATCATAGCTTAGCTCCTGGCCCGAATTCCGGGGTCCGCCTCATCCCCATGAGTTGATAGAAAACCTGTCCCCATGAGTTCCATGTGTTGTGTCCCCATGAGTTGATCCCGACGTATTTTCGAACGTATCTGGTAGACCCGTTGCAAATTTCCCCCGAAAAATTCCGGTTTCGCCCATTTTCTCTACATAGAATTGCTCTCGCATCGTCGTGTAAGGTGAACACTTCATATTATGAAATCCCTCCCCATTTTGAGCGTCGGCGTTTTGCTTCTCTTCCTACTGACCAGTTGCGGGGACAAAGAAGCCGCTCTAGCCCGTGCCGAAGACGAAGCTAATCGCGCGCAGGTGGCAATGGAAGCGGATGCCGCAGCCTATGCCGCGCGTATTGCCGAGATGGACGCCCGCAGCCAGGCACTCCAGGCGGAGTTGGCGGAGTTGCAGAGAACCGTCCTTTCAAGGGAGAATGCGGATCTTCAGGCCAAGCTATCCAGCATTCAGCAAGAGAATACGCGACTAATGACCGAAGCCGAAGCGGCTCGTCTTCAGGGCTCAACCCCGCAAAATCAATTCGGCGCGCAGCCACAAGGCACCATTCCCGGGAGTGCCTATCCTAGAAGTGGGCAGACCGTGACACCTCCCAAATACGGGCAGGTCACGCCCCACGTCTACGCTCCCTCTACCTATGCGCCACCAGCTCCCGTCCGTGGAGGCCGGGCATGGCAGGAGCCGGGTGTGGACTACTCCATGTTCTACGATGGCCTCAGCTCGCATGGTCAGTGGCTCAACCTCGAGGGCCTCGGTTATGGTTTTCGCCCCCGGATCGCATCACGGCCATCGTGGCGCCCCTATCAGGACGGGCGCTGGGTCTGGACCAACCACGGCTGGGCCTGGGATAGCGCCGAGCCTTTTGGCTGGGCCTGCTACCACTACGGTCGTTGGGTGCAACTGTCACGCCATGGTTGGGTGTGGATGCCCGGACGCGAATGGGCTCCGGCCTGGGTCTCATGGCGTTCAAGCGGGAGTCACGTCGGGTGGGCACCATTGCCCCCGTCCCGTCGCCGCGGTTCCTGGATTGGTGACGACTGCGACGCGCACTATGGCCTAGCACCAAGCCATTACGTTTTTATCGAAACCAGAAATTTCAACCGCAACACCTATGCCGGCAGCATTCTGCCCCCTTCGAATGTGGTTCAGGTTTTCTCGCAGACTATCAATATAACAAACATTGCGCCTGTCAGCATCAATCAACCCAATGTCTTCATCAACCGCGGTGGTCCTGACCGCCCTTGGGTCGAGCAGCGCCTCGGACAAGCAGTCCCTGTTGTGCCCGTTCAGGTGAGTGGTCGGCTCGATCAAAGCATTTCAGGTTTGAATCCTCGTGGCGGCGGCGGCCACTCTCTGGTTGCTGCTCCGCTACCCGAGACGGGCGGACTTGCCGTGCCGCCCAGGCAGGTCGCCGAAACGATCGCTCAGGCATCCATTGTTGATGCCTGGTCTCAAGTTCCTATCGAACAGAAACAGGATTTGCAGGACCTCATCCTGAAACAAGTCGATGTGGCGGAGTCGGTTCAACCCGGTGAAAAGCTGCCCGCGATGCTTAACATTCCAGGAGTAGAGGCATTTCAACAAGCCGCCCTCGAAAGGCGGATCCAAGAAGAGAAATTGGCGAGCACCGCTGCGGCAACCGTCCCTGTTCCTGTTCCCGCTCAAGAAACCTCGTCAATCACAGTTCCGAATCCTATTCCTCAAGTGGTCGAGACCGCCGAGGAGGAGGCGGCAAGACAAGCGGCCCTGATCGCGAAGCTCGAGGCGCTCAGGCTTGAGCAGGCCGAAGCCATCCAAGAGCGGGCGACTCTCGTCGAGGATCAAGCCAAACTCCAGGAGTCGCTGGCTGCGGTCGCTGCTGAAAAGGAGAACGAAGAAAAGGCCCTCCGTGAGGCTGAGACCACTGCAATGGCTAAGCAGCAGCAGGACTTGGAGCGCCAGAAGGCTGAAGCGCTGCAAGCAGCGAATGAAGCGGAGGCTTTACGTCAGGAACAGGAGGCCGCCCAGAGGGCATTGGCTGAACAGGAGGCCGCTTTGGCTGAACGGGAGCGCAACGCCCGCAGCGAAGCTGAGACCACTGCGCTAGCCAAGCAGCGCGAAGATCTCGAACGCCAGCAAGCGGAGGCAGCCCAGGCTGCCAAGGAGGCTGAAACGGCGCGTCAAGCGGCGATGGCGACCCAGGAAGCACTGGAAGCCGAGCAATTGGTCGCTACCCGCCATCAGGGGGAAGCTGCTCGGCAGGCTGCCATCGCCGAGCAGGAAGCGAATACCCGTCGTGAGGCAGAGGCAGCTGAAATGGCCCGCCAGGAAATAGAAGCAAAACGCCAGGAGGCCATTGCCATTGCCGCCCAGCAATCGGTAGAAGCCGCCCAAGAACGACTCGCCGCCATGCAACTTCAGAATGATGCCTTGGACGCCCGGCAGGCGACAGCGACGGCGACGGCGACGGGGCAGGAAGCCCAAGAGGCCGCGATAGCCGAACAGGCTCGACAAGACGCTCAGGATGCCGCAAGGCAGCAGGCGGCGAATGCGGAGGCCGCCATGACTCGTCAAAATGAGGCGTTGGCTGCCCGGCAGGCTGCTATCGATGCGGCGGCGGCAGCGGGTCAGGACACCAGACAGCAGGTGGCCGATCAGCAGGCCGCCATTGCCCAGCGAAACGAAGCGTTGGCGGCTCAGCAGGCAGCGATGGCTGAACAGGCTCGCCAAGACGCTCAGGATGCCGCAAGACAACAGGCAGCAAATCAGGAAGCCGCCATGGCACGGCAAAACGAAGCCCTGGCAGCTCAGGTAGCAGCGGGTCAGCAAGCCCAGCAGGCCACCATGGCCGAACAGGCTCGCCAGGCTGCTCAGGAGGAAGCAAGGCAACAGGGGGCGAATCGGGAAGCTGCCATGGCAGCAAGGCAAAATGAGGCCCTCGCCGCCCAGCAGGCTGCTCAGGAAGCGGCTAGACAACAGCAG
>JANQVJ010000036.1:81308-88782 GCA_030730365.1 Verrucomicrobiales bacterium | reverse complement strand
AAGCCAACTGTCGGACTCGAACCGACGACCGGCTGATTACAAATCAGCTGCTCTACCAACTGAGCTAAGTTGGCCCATAGGGGCCGAAAGCGGCGGACGTGAAATGTATCCACGCGAGGGCGGGCTGCAAGGAGGGGTTTGGATTTTCTTTGCCTGCTCTTGACCCTGCCGGCGTGCTCATTTTTCGGGGAAATGGAGGCCGGTGATGATGCGGGCGCCGCGGCGGTAGCGGACGTAGGCGTAGAACCACTGCACGAGCACGGCGAGGCGGTTGCGGAATCCGACGAGGAAGAAGAGGTGGATAAAGAGCCACATGAGCCAGGCGATAATGCCGTCAAATTTCATCCCCATGCTCTCGGCCACGGCGTGGCTGCGTCCGATCGTGGCCATGCTGCCTTTGTCAAAGTAACGGAACTGCGGTCGGACGTCGTAGTCTTTGCTGCGGGTCCCGTTGATCTCTTCGAGGATCACTTTGGCGGCGTGCCGGCCCATCTGGATGGCGGCGGGCGAGAGCCCGGGGACAAGGCGACCGCTCTGATCGACGCAATGGGCGAGGTCTCCGGCAACGAAGACTTCGGGATGTCCGGGGAGACTGAGATCGGTCTCGACGAGGAGGCGTCCGGCCCGGTCGGTCTCGACGCCGAGGGTGCGGCTGATCGCGGGGGCCTCGACGCCAGCGGCCCAGAGGATGTTGGCGGCCTTGATCGTTTCGTTTTTGAGGACGACTTCGCCGGCACGGAGATCGGCGACCTGATTTCTCAGTTTCACGGTGACTCCCATGCTCTCGAGGGTCTTGCGAGTGTAGTCCGAGAGAGTCGGATCATACATGGTGAGGAGCCTGTCCTGCCCCTCGATGAGGTAAATTTTCGCTTCGTTCGTGTTGATGTTTTTGAAGTCGCGCTGGAGGACGTGGCGGGCGAGTTCGGCAAAGGTCCCGGCGAGTTCGACGCCGGTGGGGCCTCCGCCGATCACGGCGATGGTCATGAGACGGCGGCGTTCTTCGGGGCCGGTGCAGGCCTCGGCTTTTTCAAAGGCGAGGAGGATGTCGCGCCGGATCGAGGTGGCGTCGTCGAGGGTTTTGAGACCGCGGGCGTGCTGTTCCCACTCGTGGTGACCGAAGTAGCCGGTCTTCACCCCCATGGAGATGACGAGGTAGTCGTAGGGGATCTCGCGCTCGCGGGTGACGACTTTTTTTCCGGCGAGATCGAAGGCGGTGACCTCGTCCATGAGGGTCTCGACGTTGTCCTGGTTGAAGAAAATGCTGCGGATGGGATGGGCGATCTCGGGAGCGGCGAGTCCGGCCGACGCAACCTGGTAGAGGAGAGGCTGGAAGAGGTGGTGATTCTGGCGGTCGATGAGGAGGACGTCGACGGGCTTGTTTTTGAAGGCTTTGGCGCACTCGATCCCGGCGAAACCGCCGCCGAGGATCACGACTTTTGGATTTTTCATGAATAGCAAGAGGGAGGGGAAATTAGTAAGACGAAAAGAAAGTCCGGCGATGCCGGCAAGGGGGCGAGGCGAGGGGATCAATCAAGATCGACCGGTCGACGCGACCCGTTCGATTCTCCCGGCTTGTGCCTGAACCCCAGCGCCTTTGCTGAATGTCCGGGGAGGGTGGCCCTTCATTACTGGATAAAATACGACCAGTTTCGCGGATTTTCTACTCCGGCTTTTCAGGAAAAGATTCGTCGCTTACACTAAAGACATGTTTTCCCGTTATCTCCTTCTGATCGCGCTCGTTGTCTTCCTTGCAGGAGGCATGTCAGCGCGTTCCCAGGAGAGGGAGCGAAGGGCACCGGCGGCCGATGCTGCGAAGGAGGAGGTCCCGAAGCCCGAGGTGAGTGTGCAAAAGGTGGGGGAGACCCTCTACCGGGTCGGTGAAATAGAGTTCGATGCGAAGACACGCGAGATCCGCTTCCCTGCGACGGTGAACATGAACGAAGGCGGGCCGCTCGAGTACATCCTCGTTAACGAGAAAGGCAAGGTGCACGAGTCCATCTTCACGACTTCGGTGTCGCCGCTCTATTTGCAGGTGGCGCTGAAGCTGTTGCGCTACAAGGCAGGCTATGGTGACGTCTTTGACCGGCTCCTTTCTCCCGAAGTGCTGGAGAAAGAGGGCGGGTCCGCAGAGGATCGCGGGGACAGCATAATTTTCACGTTTCAGGCCGAAGGCTCTGCGGCGACGATTCCGGCCTATGAGTTTGTGATCGACGGGGAGAGCGCCGAGGCGATGACGCCGGGCGGATGGACTTACACCGGCTCGGTGGTGGAGGACGGCCTCTTCATGGCGGAAGCCGAGGGCTCTATCATCGCGATTTATCTCGACCATCTCGCCCTCTTCAATATGACCCGCGATGGTGCCGACATCGACGAGCGCTGGGGCGCCCGCAGCTCGGTGATCCCGGAGATCGGGACAAAAGGAACGATGACGATTCAACCGTTTACCGAAAAGAAGGTCCTAAAGGAAGAATGACCCGTCAGACCAGGTCCCGCCTACAACAGTTATCATGATGAAATCCCCTCGTATTCACTCAATCGTCGGAATGGTCCTCTTCGGATTCATTTTCACCGCCACGGCTCAGGACCGCATCTCCCCCGAGGCTGATGGCGACGTCTCTCTGAAGCTCGAGATCCAGCGCGCCATCGACAAAGGTGTCGCTTTTCTCAAGAGTCAGCAGGATCCCGCCACCGGTGCCTGGAGCGATGCGGATGTGCCCGCTCTCTCAGCCCTCGCTATTTCCGGGATCCTCGGCGATCCCTCACTCGACGCATCACAGCCACTCTCCGCTGAGGTGGAAAAGGGATACGAATACCTCCTTTCCAACGTAAAGCCCGATGGGGGGATCTACGGCAAAGGACTGGCGACTTACAACACCTCGCTCTCGATCATGGCTTTGCTCCAGTCGGGGAATCCCGAGCATCTTCCCGTCATCGCGAAGGCGCGTCGTCTCCTCATCAACCAGCAGCAGGACTATGACAAAAAGGGTGTGACGGATAACCTCTTCGACGGCGGCATCGGCTACGGCGGCAGCTACGCCCATTCGGACCTCTCGAACACGCACCTCGCGATGGAGGCATTGTATTATTCGAAAAAAGCCCTCGCCGACACGGAGTTCGACCAAAGCAGCGAGTTTGATCTCGACTGGGACGCGGCGATCGAGTTCGTGAGCAAGACGCAGAACACCGAAGCCACGGCGAAGAAGCTCGGTGACTGGGCAGCGGTGCGCGAAGAGGACAAGGGGGGCTTCATTTATTTCCCCGGCGACACGAAGTCCGAAGAGATCATGCTGAAGACGCCCGAGGGCGAAAAAACGGCGCTGCGCAGCTACGGGAGCATGAGCTACGCTGGCCTGCTCTCTTTCATTTACGCCGACCTCGACCCCGAAGACCCGCGCATCGCGGCGGTGATGGACTGGCTCCAAAAGAACTTCACCCTCGAGGAGAATCCGGGGATGGATGCTCAGGGCCTCTATTACTACTACCACACCATGTCGAAAGCCCTCGCCATCACCGGGACGAAAGCGCTCGTCACTCCCGAGGGGAAAAAGATCGACTGGAAAAAAGAGCTCGCCCTCAAGGTCATGAGCACCCAGCAGACCGACGGATCGTGGATCAACGAAGGCTCGAACCGCTGGATGGAGGGCGACTCCATCCTCGTCACTGCCTACTCGCTGCTCTCACTGCAGCATGTCTATCGGAATCTGTGAGGGCGAGGCAGTCCGCAGAGTACAATAAATCTCACGGCCGCGACATGTATTGTCCACGCTGGTGCCAGGCGGGGTGCTGCCAGATGGGAGCACTTCATCCTTGCCTCGGAGGCTTCTTCCATGTCATTCCTCTGTCCATGAAATCCCGCTTCGTTATCTTCGCCGCCGTCGTTGCCCTGCTCATTTGTCACCCGCTCCTCTCCGCCGAGCTGATTCCGCTCTGGCCCGATCTAGCGCCGGGCGAGACGACCAAAAAGACGGGAGATGAAATGCCGCGACGCGAAGCGGATAACCCGCCCATCACGCGGGTCGAGAATATCACGGCCCCGACGCTCGCGCTTTATCCCGCTCCGAAGGACAAAGCGAACGGGGCGGGGGTGCTGATTCTGCCCGGTGGGGGGTTTGGCAGGGTCGTCACCGATCTCGAGGGTTCGGAGGCGGCCGCCTGGCTCAACGGGCTCGGAATAAGCGCCTACGTGCTGGCCTACCGCACGACGACGGGGGCGGATACGGAGATCAAGGTGGATCCCTGGCGGCGGCCTCTCGAGGACTCGCAGCGGGCGATACGGCATCTGCGGAGTCATGCGACGGAGTATGGGCTCGACCCGGCAAAGATCGGGTTGCTCGGATTTTCGGCTGGGGGCCAGGTCGGGGCGATCCATCTGACGCAGGAGGAAGCCGCCTATAAAGCGATCGATGCGGTCGATGAAGTGAGTTTCCGCCCCGACTTTTCCCTGCTCGTCTATCCTTGGCGGGTCGCTGATGAGAAGACGGGGCAGCTCATGCCGCAGATCTTGCCTTCGGCAAAGATGCCTCCCGGATTTATTGTTCACACCGACGATGACGCGTCGTCCTCGCTGGGTTCAGCGCTGATTTATCTCGGGATGAAGCAGCACAAAGTCTCCGGCGAACTCCACGTCTATCAGAACGGCGGTCACGGCTACGGCACCCGCGCCCGACCCGATTCGGTCATCGGGACCTGGACCGATCGGGCTACCGAATGGCTGCGGCTGCGGGGGTTGGCGGGGAGTTAAACTTCGTCCAGTGCAGCAAGAATGTGATGGTAGACGGCGGCCGAAATTCGACATCCATGACGTTTCACAGCAAGTTGCACGGCCTCTCGAGCTGCGAAAACGGTGAGACGGCCAGTTTTTGCCGCCTCAACAAGTAGACCTGGAAAGCCGGTCACGGGAATTCCCTCTTCTAGTGCAATTCGACGCAAAAGCTTCTCGTCGGCAATGAGCCAATCGGCTTGATGATTGATGGCCCACTTGAGAGTTGATTGATCGCTGCAACTGAGGGTAGATGCTTTTGTTTCGGTGATCTCAAAGTGGATTATCTCCGCCTCATCCAGAAATGCATCGAGTCGGCGCGTTTCGGCGGCGGTGGCTTTGTCCGATCGTATTTCCTCAACGACACAGTGGAGGACGTATACTTTGCCTCCGAGAATGTCTTCAATTAAAGAGAGGTGATCGAGCTTCGCCAGAAAGAGTAAAGGACTCGCGTCACATACGATGATTTTCATCGTTGAGCGGGACGGACTGATTCCAGGGCGGCGAGGTCCGCATCGAAATCCTCGATACCGTAATGCAGATCAAGGCTTTCCGACTCCATTCGGGCGAGGAAATCCCAGACCGGGAGACCGGCAATTTCTGCTGCTCTTGATAAAGTGGCTGTTCGATGGCGGTAGGCATTGACCGCTTCATCAAGGCGTTGCTCCTTCATCCCGCGACGGAGGAGTGAACGAACAAGCGCCGACCGATCCGAACCGCTTAACTCTACAAGCGATTCCAGTAATGCAACTTCATCGGGTTCGAGGCGTGTTGATATCGTGGTGGAAGCCATGTATGCAATTTACGGAATTGCATACGGAGAGTCAGGCTAAAGCGGAAGAAAGTCACCCTCACCCCCGCATCGCCTCGCGCCAGCGAGTGGGAGTCTGGCCGGTTTGGTGTCGGAACCAGCGGGCGAAGTAGTTCTGATCATCCATCCCGATGGACGAGGCGACCTCGCTGATGGTGAGGGGGGTGGTGCGGAGGAGGCGGCCGCTCTGCTCGAGACGGGAGCGGTTGAGGAGGGCGCCGACGGTCATGCCGCATTCGTCGCGGAGTTGCCGATTGAGATGATCGAGGGAGCGGCCGAGGTGGCTGGCGACGAGACCGGGAGTGAGACCCGCGAGACCGTGGCGGGAGATCGCTTTCTCCACCGAGACAAAGAACGGACCGCGCTCGCAGCGGGGTTCGTCATCTTCGACGGCGCTCTGGAGCTGGGCGAGGATTTGCAAAATGAGCGCGGCGCTCTGGATGGAAAAGTCGTCGGGCTTGAGATGGCGTTTGTGCAGGTCCACGAGGAGCCGTTCGATGGAGGCGAGGTCGCGGGAACTCAGGACACTCTCCTCGCGCCAGGTCAAAGCCTCGACCGTTTCAAAATCGATCGCGAGACAGATGGGCCGGACCGCGCGCGTCTTTTCAAAGCGATGGGCCCGTCCCGGCGGAATCACGAGAATGCTCCCGCGCTGCACCGGCACGGCGATCTCACCGAGATGCTGGGTCCCGCTGCCGCGCAGGTAAAGGAGCGCCTGGCAGTAGCGATGGACGTGCTCGCTGAGACGCTCGACCCGGGGCATGTGCTGGTTTAGCGCGACGCGGCGGACGCGGAATCCCGACCAGCGGATCTGGAGATTTTCGAGAAGGATGGGGCTGAATTCTTTCGGCATGACAAAACCAGCATCGCTTTTGTGCTAATGAAGGCGTTTTTATTCTCACCTCAAATGACGGATCCGGCTACACTTTCCTCGTCATGATCAGTCACCCCTCTGAGCTCACCCCCGCCACGACCTGGGAAGAAACCGTCTGGGCGCACACGCCCGAGGAAACCCTCGTCGATCACACCGCCAATCCCCGTCTCTGCGTCGCGACGCTGCTGCCTTTTCAGAATGGCCAGCCCGACTGGGCGGGATTTGAGAATAGTATCCGCTGGATGTTGGCCTGCGCCGAAGCTGCCGGCGTTGAAATCGTCTTCGTGCTCAACGCGGACACCGGATACATTTTTAATCTCAGCGAAGAACTTTACGCCGAGGTGATCCGGCGTTTCCGGGCCAGTTTTCCCGAACCGAAAATCATCTGCGGGACGACTGCCGTGGGGGCACAGGGAGACACCTTCAAGCCCGAGTGGTATCGTCCGCATCTCGAGATCGCGCAGAGTTTCGATAAGGTCGAGGTGATGATCATGACCTCGCGGCTGCTGAACGAACTCGGCGATGAAGCGCGGCGCGATGGCTATTTCGAAATTGCCGAGATGATCACGGTCCCGGCGATCGTGCATGCCCTCGAGCCCTCCTTTGTTCCGTGGGCGTCACCCTATCGTCCCTGGCTCCTGCACGAGCTCGCGCAGCATCCGAAGTTTGTCGGAGGAAAAATCTCCACTCTCGACGAACCCCATTTTCTCTACTGGGCGGCGATGTGTCGTGATCTCAAACTCGATTTCGCCCCGCACAGTGGCGACGACTTCGGCATCGCCTCGGCGATCAAGGTGGGACGTCCCCTGCTCATCGGGGCGGGCGTCTCGGCCTGCCCGCTCATCTGCACGGCGAAGAAGATGTGGCGCAGTGATCCGCTCGACACCCGTGTCTACAAACTCTTCGAAGCCTTCCAGTCGCTGGAGGATTCGGTCTTCCGCCTCGATCTGAACGGCAGCGCGGCCGCCTACAAGCACAGCACCGCCCATGTCCTGAAACATCTCGGCGTCATCGCCTCATCGGAGATCCA
>JANQVJ010000036.1:64298-81208 GCA_030730365.1 Verrucomicrobiales bacterium | reverse complement strand
ACAGCACCGCCCATGTCCTGAAACATCTCGGCGTCATCGCCTCATCGGAGATCCATCCGGATTGCACCGACCGCCGTCCCGACGACGAAGCCGACCGCATGCGTGAAGCCCTCGTCCGTCCGCTGCGCATTGCAAAAAGGCTCGGGATCAAAAACTTCAAACTGGCCTGAACTCTCGTCACTCTTGACTCGTGACCCCTGACTCATGACCCGTGACTCCAAACTCTGCATCCACACCATCACGACAAAACCGTGGCCTATCGAGGTGGCGATGGACAAGTATGCGGCGGCGGGGATAGGCGGCATCACGGTGTGGCGTCAGGCTCTTGAGGGACGGGACATTGCAAAGGTCGGAGACGATCTCCGCTCGCGGGATCTGGAGATCGTCTCGCTCTGCCGCGGCGGATTTTTTCCTAACAAAACCCCGGAAGGTCGTGCCGCGGCGAGCGAGGACAACCGTCTCGCGATCCGCGAGGCGGCCGCGCTCGGGGCGCCGATGATCGTGCTTGTCTGCGGGGCCGTGCCGGGACAGCCGCTCGCGGAATCGCGAAAGCAAATCGCCGACGGCATCGCCGCGGTTCTGCCTCTCGCCGAGGAGCACGGGATTCGCCTTGCGATCGAACCGCTCCACCCCATGTATGCCGACGATCGCAGCGCGGTGAACACGATGGCTTCGGCCAATGCAATCTGTGACCTGCTCGATCATCCTCTCGTCGGCATCGCCGCCGACGTTTACCACATCTGGTGGGATCCTGATCTCGCCGAACAGATCCGGATCACGGGGGAAAAGGACCGGCTTTTCGCCTTTCATCTCTGTGACTGGATGACCCCGACGACTGATCTCCTCAACGACCGCGGGCTCATGGGCGAAGGTTGCATCGATCTCAAAGGCATCCGCGCCATGGTCGAAGCGACCGGATTCACCGGCTTCAACGAAGTCGAGATCTTCTCCAAGCGCTGGTGGTCCGCCGACCAGGACGAGTTCCTCGCCCGTATCGTGGGAGCCATTTAGCTGTTAGCTGTTAGCTGTTAGCTGTTTTGCAGTCCAGCAGCTCGGAATCAGAAATCAGAAATCAGAAAACTCACATCACCCCCTAAAAAGCCAAACGGCTAAATCGCTAAAAGCTAAACAGCTATGAATATTGGCATCATCCTCAACGGCGTCACCGGACGCATGGGCACCAACCAGCATCTCGTGCGCTCCATCCTTGCGATTCGTGAACAGGGCGGCATCCGCGTCTCGCCCGATCTCGTCATCCAGGTAGATCCCATCCTCACGGGGCGGAGCGAGAACAAACTGCGCGAGCTCGCCGCCAAGCACGGAGTCGAGCGCTGGACGACGGACCTCGACGCGGCCCTCGCCGACGATCACAACCAAATCTTCTTCGACGCCAGCTCGACCCTGCATCGCGCCCGTTTTGTCGAGATGGCGGCGAAGGCCGGAAAGGCGATCTATTGCGAAAAGCCGACCGCGGTCGCGACCGACGAGGCGATCCGTCTCGCCACGCTCTGCCGCGAGGCCGGAGTGAAAAACGGGGTCGTGCAGGACAAGCTCTGGCTCACCGGGATACGCAAGCTGAAGACGCTTATCGATCAGGGCTTCTTCGGTCGCATCCTCTCGGTGCGGGGCGAGTTCGGTTACTGGGTATTCACCGGGCACGACGCCGACCAGCCCATCCAGCGTCCGAGCTGGAACTACCGCAAGGAGGACGGCGGCGGCATCATCATCGACATGCTCTGTCACTGGCGTTATCTCATCGATCACACTTTCGGGAAAATCCAGAGTGTCTCGTGCCTCGGCGCGACCCACATTCCCGAGCGCATCGACGAGGGCGGCAAGGCCTACGAGTGCACCGCCGACGACAGTTGCTACGCGACTTTTCAGCTCGAAAACGGGATCGTTTGTCAGTTCAACAGCTCGTGGGATGTCCGCGTGCGGCGCGATGATCTCTTTGTCATGAACGTGGACGGCACCCACGGCTCGGCGACGGTCGGGCTCCGCAAGTGCTGGGTCCAGTCGCTCGGAACGACCCCGAAGCCGGTCTGGAATCCGGACATCGAGCAGCCCATTAACTTTTACGAAGGCTGGCAGGAAGTCCCCGACACGACCGTCTACGAGAACGCCTTCAAGATTCAGTGGGAACTCTTCATCCGCCACGTCGTCCTCGACGAGCCCTATCACTTCGACCTCATGGAAGGCGCCAAAGGCGTCCAGCTCGCCGAGGCGGGGATCCGGAGCTGGGAGGAAAGACGCTGGATCGAGCTCGGGGGGCTGGGGTGAGGGGGGCGTTTGCGGGTGCGATTGTTGCTGGAAGGTTTTCAGGATCTGCGATAAAGTTGAACCATGGAAGCTGTCCTCCCTCTTGATCAGATGTCTGTTGCGGAAAAAATCCGCGCAATGGAAGCGATCTGGGACAGTCTCCGGCGGCTCGATTCCGAGGTGGACTCGCCAGCGAGGCATGGGGAAGTTCTAGCGGCTAGACAGGCTCGATTCGATTGCGGTGAGACGAGTGTTGTCGATTGGTCCGAAGCGAAGCAACGAATTCGTGATCGCTTCCAGCCCCGATGATCATCCGAATCACTTCGGAGGCTGAATGGGATCTCGAGGAAGGCTGGCGATTTTACGACGATATCGAAGTCGGCCTTGGAGATTACTTTCTCGATTCCGTTTATTCTGATATCGACTCTTTGTAGGAGACCGCCGGATTGCATAGGAAACAATTCGCAAAGTATCGCCTCCTTTGTTCCCGGTTTCCGTTCGGGATTTATTATACGACCATCGATGACGTGACTTTGGTTCACGCTGTTCTAGACCTTGGACGCAAGCCGTCGTGGCATAGAAGACGCCTGGGCTGACGCTCACAGCCCCCCAAAGCGCCGTTGCCGTCGCTGATACTCGGCGATGGCGTCCTCAAGATCGGGTTTTCGGAAATCGGGCCAGAGCGTTTCGGTGATGACGATCTCGGCGTAGCTGATCTGCCAGAGGAGAAAATTCGAGACACGGCATTCCCCGCTCGTGCGGATGAGAAGGTCGGGGTCGGGAATCGCGGCGGTATAGAGATAACGGGAAAAGGTCGTGGTGTCGAGGTCGGCGGGATCGATGGTGCCGGCCTTCGCCTCTTCCATGAGTTGTCTCGCCGCGTCGACGATCTCTTCGCGCGCGCCGTAGCTGAGCGCGACGACGAGGGTGAGCCCATCGTTGTCTTTGGTCTTGTCAATCGCGTCGCGGAGCTGTTTCTGATTCCTTTCCGGCAGTCGGGCGAGGTGACCGATGACCTGGAGCCGGATGTTGTTGCGCATCAGGCTCGGCGTTTTTTCTTTCAAAAACCGGGCGAGCAGGCCCATCAGCGCGGTCACTTCAGCCTCGGGGCGTTTCCAGTTTTCCGAGCTGAAGGCGTAGAGAGTCAAGTACTTGACCCCGAGCTCTCCGCAGGTCTTGAGACATTCCTCGACCGATTCGGCGCCGGCGCGATGGCCGTCGCGCCGGGGTAAATTCCTCGCCGCGGCCCAGCGTCCATTGCCATCCATGATGATGGCGATGTGCTGCGGGATCTCTTTTTCGGGATCGGGCGCAGCCATGGTTGGGAGAGCGGCAGAGGCGCTCAGCGAATGATGGTCTGATCGCGCGAGGGCCCCACGCCGACCATGCTCACCGGCGTCTCAGTTTCGAGTTCGATCCGGGCGAGGTAGGCGAGGGCGTTGGCGGGGAGATCCTCGTAGCGGGTCACGCCGGTGGTGTCGCACTGCCATCCGGGGAGATTTTCGTAAACGGGGACGACACGCTGGAAGTCCCTGGCTGAGGCGGGCGGGAGGAGGAGCTTTTTCCCGTCGAGCTCATAATGGGTGCAGACGGGGATCTCGGCGCAGTCATCGAGCCCGTCGAGAATGGTGATGGCGAGTTCGCTGAAGCCGTTCACCATTGCGGCATAGCGCACGAGGACGAGGTCGAGCCAGCCGCAGCGCCGTTTGCGTCCGGTTGTGGCACCGAATTCACGGCCCATCTTGTGGAAGCGGTCGGCGAGGGTGTCGTTCTGCGTGGGGAAGGGGCCTTCGCCGACACGGGTGGTGTAGGCCTTGGTCACGCCGACGACGCGGTCGATCTTTTGCGGCGGCACGCCCGATCCGGTGCAGGCTCCGCCCGAAGTGGTGTTCGACGAGGTGACGTAGGGATAGGTGCCCTGATCGATGTCGAGATAGGTGCCCTGGGCGCCTTCGAAAAGGAGGGAGCGGCCCTCTTTCATGGCCCGGTGGAGGGTCTCGACGGTGTCGGTGCAGTAGGGAGCGAGGCGTTCGGCGGCGGCGAGGAGCTCTTTTCCGATCGCTTCGGCGTCGAGTTTCTCCATCCCGACGGATTCGAAGAGCACATTGCACTCGGCGACGCGGGCGTAGAGGCGCTCGGTGAAGTTGACCGGATCTCCCACGAGATCGTGGAGACGGAAGCCGATACGGTCGATTTTGTCGCCGTAGGTGGGGCCGATGCCGCGTTTGGTCGTGCCGATTTTCGCGGCGCCGCGGCTCGTTTCCCGATAGGCGTCCATTTCGCGGTGAAAAGGCATCACGAGGTGGGCGCGATTCGAGATCTGGAGGTTCGCGGGCGAGACGGCGATGCCTTTTTCGACGAGGCCGTCGATCTCCTTGAGCAGGGCGATCGGGTCCATCACGACACCATTGCCGATGACGCAGAGTTTCCCGGGCCAGAGAATACCGGAGGGGATGAGGTGGAGGATGTATTGCACGCCCTCGCTGATGACCGTATGCCCCGCGTTGTTTCCACCCTGGGGACGGACCACGACGTCGGTCTTCTCGGTGAGAAGATCCACGATCTTACCTTTTCCTTCATCGCCCCACTGGGCGCCAATCACGATGGTATTCGACATGAGAAATCAGAGTTCAAAACAGAGAAGGTCACCGCCGCGCTTCGTCGGGAAAACCCGGGAGAAATGATCGCAAAGGGAGACAGGACCGGCGGAGCCGGCAGGGAGCATAGACGAAGTTAAAGGCGGGGGAAAGTCATCAAATTCACACCGCTTCCATCATCGTGGCAAGGACCACCAAAGCGATAGCCACGAGGATGGCGATGACTCCGAAGGCCATTGCGACCTGAGCGAGGGTGTTTTTCTTGACCACCTTTTCGATGGGTGAGAGGTCGCCAAAACCGGCGGGACGGTTCGAGACTTCGGCGATCTCGGCCACGTGACCGCTCGCATAGCCGCTCCCGCCCGCGGAGGCGCCGAAGGAATCTTCCGCTGCCGCATTTTCATCCTGAAAGACAGCCTCGACAGCACCGAGATTTATCCGAGCGCCATTGCCGAGGACGGCTTCGGAGATGGCTTTGCCGTTCAGAAAGGTGCCGTTGGTGGAACCGAGGTCCTCGACCTGAAAGGTGCCGCCGAAGTTATGGATGACGGCATGAGAGCCCGATATGGAGACGTGGTCGAGGACGATGTCGTTGTCGGGACCGCGCCCGATGGAGACCTGCTCGTATCCGTCAAGGGCGAGCTCGATGGGTTCCTGATCGGGGACGTAAATAGTGATGGTGGCCATAGCGAGGTTGGTTTTACTACGGATTAACGGGATTGATCAATCAGATTAGCAAATTCTTCGAAGAAGTAGGAGGCGTCGTTTGGCCCGGGCGCGGCCTCGGGGTGGTATTGGACCGAGAAAACGGGGTAATCGCGGTGCCTCATCCCCTCGACGGTGCCGTCGTTGAGATTGACATGGGTGATCTCGACATGAGCGGGAAGGGAGTCCCCGTCGGCGGCGAACCCGTGATTCTGCGCGGTGATCGCGATTTTCCCGGAGCGCAGGTCTTTGACTGGGTGATTGCCGCCGCGGTGCCCGAACTTCAGTTTGAAAGTGGTCCCGCCGAGCGCGTGGGCGAGGACCTGATGCCCGAGACAGATCCCGAAGACCGGCTTTTTCTGGACGATTTGCTTGATCTCGCTGTGGATGTAATCGAGCGCGGCCGGGTCGCCGGGTCCGTTCGAGAGGAAAATGCCGTCGGGATTGCGTGCCAGCACCTCGGACGCGGGGGTGCGGGAATTGACCACTTCGATCTCGAACCCTTTCTGACGTAAGCTCCTCAGAATGTTTCGCTTGATACCGAAATCGTAGGCGACGATGCGGTATTTTGTATCCCCCAGAGGGTGGTAGACCTGACCGTCGCTTTCTTCAAGGACCTCGCTGAGCGAGGGATTCACGATCGTCCAGCGTCGGCTCTCGAGGCCCTCGGGATCCCACAGATAGGAATCCGGTGTGGTGACCTCCTGGACAAAGTCCGACCCCTCCATGGGCGGGGCCTGGCGGGCGGCGGCGACGGCGGCGGCGGCGTCGAGGCTGCCGTCGGTGCAGAGGGTCGCGCGCATTGCCCCGGCGACGCGGAGTCGTTTCGTGAGGGCGCGGGTGTCGACACCTTCGATCCCGGGGATGCCGGATTCGAAGAGGTAGTCGTGGAGAGGCATCTCGCTGCGCCAGTTACTCGGGATGTCGCAGAGTTCTTCGATAACAAAGCCGCGCACATGGATCTTGCTGCTCTCCGCGTCGGCTTTGCTGACCCCGTAGTTCCCGATGAGCGGGCAGGTCATCGTGACGAACTGGCCCCGGTAGGAGGGGTCGGTGAGGATCTCCTGATACCCCGTCATCGAGGTGTTAAAACAGATTTCACCGGTCTGTGTCGTCGCGGCACCGAACGAAATGCCGTGAAATACTGTCCCGTCCTCCAGTGCGAGGATTGCTTTTTTCCTTTCTCTACCCATACGGCACGCGACCCGGCTTTCAAAAAGGGCCTTGGGAGGATGACAGAAAAGCGAGGGGTTTCAAATGGTTTGTCGGAACCGCGGCCGTCAGAGGCCCAGAGAGTTGGGGAAGAGTGTAAAAGGCGCGGATTTCACCGCTTTCGGGCGATTTCGGTTCATTTCGTCGGGCGTCGGGCGGGAAAAAGAGCGTAAGCTTTCTCTTGGAAAGCGCGTCAGGCTGCATACCTTCCCGTTCCCACTCACAATGGACTGCGATCAAAGAAACATCGTCAACGCCCTCGTCGATTCCTACCACGAAATCGGCGGGATCAATCGCCTCGACAGCGCCAATCTCCCCTCCAAGCGCACTGTCACGGCGACTTGCGAGAAGCTGATGCAGCTCCTCTTCCCCGGCTATCACGACGAGGACCCCATCCCCGCGGACGAACTCGAGATGATCACGGGCGAGCGCATCGCCACGCTCGTCGAGACGCTCGTGGTCGAGGTCGCCAAGACCCTGCGGCTGCGCGACGACGAGACCGGCGAGCAGCACAGCGGCTACCACCAGCAGGCGAGGGAGCTCGTCTGCCAGTTTCTGCGCGAGCTGCCGCGGATCCGCCACCTCCTCCAGACGGACGTCGAGGCCGCCTACGAGGGCGACCCGGCGGCGAAGAACTTTGATGAGATCATCCTCGCCTACCCGTGCATCGAGGCCATCGCGATCCAGCGCTGCGCCCATGCCCTCTACGAACTCGATGTCCCGCTCATTCCGCGCATCATGACGGAGTATGCCCATAATCTCACCGGGATCGACATCCATCCCGGTGCGACCATCGGGACTCACTTTTTCATCGATCACGGCACTGGCGTGGTCATCGGGGAGACCTCGGTGATCGGGAATTTCGTGAAGCTCTACCACGGCGTCACCCTCGGAGCCCGCAACTTCCCCAAGGATGAGAACGGCCGCATCGTCAAAGGCAACAAGCGCCATCCCAATGTCGAGGACCACGTCGTGATCTACCCGCATGCGACCGTCCTCGGCGGCAGGACGGTCATCGGCGAGCGTTCCACAATCGGAGCGAATGTCTTTCTGCGTGAGAGTGTCCCGCCCGACTCCTTCGTCACGAACGCGGGTGAAAAGCTGAACCTTTTGAACAAAGTCACCGGAGAATCGGTCGAGCCGATCGAGTCCGCTGGCGATTCCTGAGCCGATGGCGGAGGAAGGTGATCTCTTCGGGGAAAAGTCGGTTCCCGCCGGGGCCTCTCCCCGTTCCTACCTTCACCCCCGCTCCGGTAAAGATGCGGCCCTGACCCTCGTCGCGGCCGATCTCGCCCGGGAGAAAGGCCTTGCCAGGCTCGCCGACATGGTCGCGGTCTCGTGGAATCCGCGCATGCGCACGGCGGCGGGACGGGCCTTTGCGAAAGACTGCCGCATCGAGCTCAACCCACGACTCCAGGATCTCCCCGACGATCAGCGTGAGGCCGAGCTGCGCAATACCTTCCTCCACGAGCTTGCCCACCTCATCGCCTTTGCGCGGGCGGGGCGTCGCCGCATCCAGCCGCACGGGATCGAGTGGCAGCAGGCCTGTCACGATCTCGGCATCCCCGGCGAGGATCGCTGTCACGCTCTCGACTTCAAACCCCGCCGCCTCGCGCGGAAGTATGCCTACACCTGCCCGCACTGCCGCGCCGTGATTGAGCGGGTGCGCCGCCTCTCGCGCCGGGTCGCTTGCTACAAATGCTGTCGAGCGCTCGCGAAAGGTCAGTTCGACCCGAGATTCCAGCTCGTCGAGTCGCGGCTCGGGTAAACGGTTTCCTCTTTTCAAGGCGGCGCCTTTCGGCGACAGTTCCCGCCATGAACCCCCTCCGTGTCCTTGCTCTTGTTCTCCTCTTTTCCCAAGTCGCCTTCGGCGAAGAGAAGCCCAATATTCTCTGGATCACCGCCGAGGACATGAGCCCGACCCTCGGCGCTTACGGAGACACTTACGCGACGACCCCACGCCTCGACGCCTTTGCCAAAGAGAGCGTGCGTTACACGAACGCCTATGCCGCCGCGCCGGTTTGTTCGCCTTCGCGCGCGACGCTCATCACGGGGATGTGGGCGCCCAGTCTCGGGACGAGCCAGATGCGCTCCGCCTATCCTATACCGTTCTCCGTCAAAGGTTTCCCGACCTACCTGCGCGAGGCCGGCTACTTCACGACCAACAACGAAAAGACCGACTACAACACCGCCGACGAAGCGCGGCTCATCAAGGAGTCGTGGGACGAGAGCAGCGGCACCGCCCACTGGCGCAGCGAATCGCGAAAGGAAGGGCAGCCCTTTTTTGCCGTCTTCAATCAGATGGTCTCGCACCAGTCCCGCACCATGGTCTGGCCCTACCCGGTCTTTAAAGAGAACGTGCAGTCCAGGCTCTCCGCCGAGGAAATACACGATCCGGCAAAGGTCGTCGTGCCTCCGTATTACCCCGATACCGAACTGGTCCGCCGCGAGATGGCCCGCTTTTACGACTGCGTCACGGTGATGGACAGCGAGGTGGGACGTGTCCTCGCGCAGCTCGAAGAGGACGGCCTCGCCGAAAACACGATCGTCTTTTTCTACTCCGACCACGGGTCGGGCATGCCGCGGCACAAACGGCTCCTTCACGACTCGGGGATGAAAGTCCCGCTCCTGATACGCTTTCCTGAAAAATACAAACACCTCGCTCCGGCGGCGGCGGGGGAAACGGTCGATCGGCTCGTCAGCTTCGTTGATTTCGGGCCGACCGTGCTTTCACTCCTCGGGCTGCCTGTGCCGGAAAACATGCAGGGCGAAGTCTTCCTCGGCCCTGACGCCCCACCCGAACCCGAGTATGTCTACGGCTTCCGCGACCGCGTCGATGAGGTCTTTGACTTCTCCCGCTCGGTCCGCAGCGACGGCTATCTCTATATCCGCAATTACCTGCCGCACTACTCCTGGGCGCAGCGCAGCGTCTACTCCGACCTCGGCGAGATCCAGCAGGAGATCGCGCGCTACGCCGCCGCCAACGCCGCCACGCTCACCCCGCCGCAGCTCGCCTACGCCGGTCCGACGCGTCCGGCTGAGGAGTTCTACGACATCGCGGCCGACCCGCAGAATCTCGTGAATCTCGCCACCACCGAACGCACTCCCGCGCAGGAGGCCGCCCTCGAGGCACACCGTGCCGCCTTCGTGAAAAAGCGGACGGAGATCCTCGACCTCGGCGTCCTCCCTGAGAGCATCATGGCCGATTACATTCTCGAAGAGATGCGGCCCATTCGCGAGATCACGACAGGGCAGTCCGATCACCGTCCCGACCTTGAGGCGATCTGGGCCGCGGCCGACCTTGTCGGAAAAGGGAGCCGTGAAGAGCTCCTCGAACTCGTGGAAAATGGCGATGACGCGATCCGCTACTGGGGCCTCATCGGACTGCGCCACGCTTACCCCGCCGATGAGGGTCTCCTCGAAGAACTCTACGATTCCATGGATGATGTCTCTGTCGCGGTTCGACTCGAGATGGCCGCGTGGATGGCCGAGGTTTCGGAAAAACATCGAGAGGAGGCAATTCAGATCATCGGCCGTGAGCTCAACAGTGAAAACTGGTGGACCGCCCTCCAGGCCTGTCGTGCCGTCGAACTGCTCGGGGCGAAAGCTCAGGCGCTCCTGCCGGTGATGGAGACGCTCTATCTTCAGAACCGCCAACTTAGCGGCGAAGACAGCCTTTTTATCGCCTTCTCCTCCGGTGCCTTTCTCAAGGCCATGGGCATGCCGACGGAACCCTGGGACTTCAGCCCGAAACGCTAAACCTGCCTGACCCTTCCCGCGTTGAGGCCGTTGACCCGCGCCGCATTTTTCGCGACTCTTTCCCGATGAAATCGTTTTTCCTCAGCCTGGGCCTCTCCGCCCTCTCACTCACGGCGTTCGCCGAATGGACTGAGTTCCGCGGCCCGACGCAGGACGGCATCGCCACCGGCAAGCTCCCGACCGAATGGGGCGCGGATAAAAATGTGACCTGGAGCAAAGAGATCCACGGGCTCGGCTGGTCGACGCCTCTCGTCCTCGAGGGAAAGGTCTGGATCACGACGGCGACGGAGAAGGGGCATCAAATGTCCATCCTCTGCTTCGATGAGAAATCCGGCGAAGTCCTCCTCGACCGTGTCTTCATCACGAGCGACAACCCCGAACCGCTCGCGAACAATCTCAACACCTATGCCTCGCCGACCGGTGTGATCGAGGCCGGGCGGGCGTGGTTCAGCTTCGGCAGCTACGGTACCATTTGCCTCGACACGAAGACCTTCGAGACGATCTGGGAGCGGCGCGATCTCACCTGCAGCCACTGGCGCGGCCCTGCCTCGTCTCTCGCGAAATGGGAAAATACCATCGTCCTGACGATGGAGGGCGCCGATCAGCAGTATTTTGTCGCTCTCGACAAGACCACCGGCGAGACCCTCTGGCGTCGCGACCGTGCCACTGTTTATAACGATGAAAAAGACGGCATCCCTGCTAACAGCGGTGACATGCGCAAGGCCTACAGCACCCCCGTCTTTGTTCCCGTCGGCGACGTCGTGCAGATGATTTGCAACGGCGCGAAGGCATGCGCCGCCTATGATGTGAAGACGGGGGAGGAAATCTGGCACGTCCCCTACGAGACCCACTCGCCCTCTTCGCGTTGTGTCTACAGTCCGTCCACCGGGATGGTCTACATCAATACCGGCCTAGGCAAGGCTGAGATCTGGGCAATCCGGCTCGAGCCGGCGATGAAAGGCGACGTCAGCAAGAGCCACGTGGCCTGGTCCTTTTTTCAGCGGACACCGAAGCGCTCCTCTCCGGTGATCATGAATGGCCTCCTCTTCATGGCCAACGACGGTGTCCTCAGCTGCGTCGATGCGAAGACCGGTAAATCCCAGTGGGCCGAGCGGGCCGGCGGGGAATATTCCGCCTCGATCATTGCGTCTGAGGACCGGATCTACTGCTTCGACGAAGTCGGGCTTTGCACCGTCGTGAAAGCCGCCCCGTCTTATGAAGTGCTGGCTGAGAATCAACTGGAGGGCGGATTCATGGCCTCCCCCGCCGCGAGTGACAACGCCCTCATTCTGAGGACGAAGACCCATCTTTACCGCGTCGAGGAGTGAGGTTTTGTTAGGACGGCGAAGTCTCGTGGTGGCGGAATGCCGCTTTCCGTGTAGAATTCGCGGAAATGCAAACCGTCACACCGGCTGATGAAGGATACCTCCGCGAAGCGCTCACGGAGGGCTGCAAGGGACTCGGCACAACCAGCCCCAACCCGCCCGTCGGCGCAGTCATCGTTAAAGACGGGAAGATCATCGGGCGCGGCTGGCACGAGCGGGCCGGCGGACCGCACGCAGAGATTTTCGCCCTCGGAGATGTCGCACGGCAACACGGTCCCGGGGCAGCGCGCGGGGCGACCCTCTATGTGACTCTCGAACCCTGCTCGACGCAGGGCCGCACCCCCGCCTGCATCGGAGCGATCATCTCTGCTGGTCTCGCACGCGTCGTCGTCGGCACGACCGATCCGAATCCGCTTCACGCGGGCAAAGGCCTCGATCTCCTGCGTGCGGAGGGGATAGCAGTCACGTCCGGGGTCCTCGAAAACGAATCCCGTGAACTGATCCGATTTTTTTCCCACCACATCACGACCGGGCTGCCCTGGGTCCTCGCGAAGACGGCGATGACCCTCGATGGACACACGACCCTGCCGCCCGGGAGTGGTCAGTGGGTCACCTCGAAAGAGGCCCGCGATGACGTGCAGTTTTGGCGGCGCCAGTGCGATGCGATCATGGTTGGCGGTGAGACTTTCCGTCGGGATAATCCGGCCTTGACCCTGCGGGGAAAATGGGCCGAGGGCCGCGTCCAGCCCTGGCGTGTCGTCCTGAGCTCTGATCCCGACCTGCCCGAGGCGCACCAGCTCTTTACCGACTTTCACTCAAATCGCACTATCGTCCACGACGGTCTCAGCCTGCGCGAGTCGCTCACCCGTCTCGGATCGCAGGGTGTCACTTCGGTGATGCTCGAGTCGGGCGGACGTCTCCTCACCCATGCCCTCGAGGAGGGGCTCGTGAATGAAATGATTCTCTACATCGCCCCCGTCCTCGGCGGCGGGGAAAATCGGCTCATCCGCCGCGAGGGCATCGTCGGCAGTCTTCGTGATATCGAGGTGACCACGATAGGCACCGACATCCGCGTCCGCGGAAAAGTCGCCTGAACTTGATGGCCTCGTCGCTGAGAAGACGCTCTATTATTTCCCGGCCGATCTCTCCGACCGACGACAACTGGTTCTCCAGGGTGCGGCAGCATCTCCTCGATCACAGCAACCAGATCGTGCAGGATGACTCGGGCATCCCGCTCCGCAACCTCGATGCGGAGACCTGGCACGGGTATTACTATGGCGTCTACACCGGTCCGATCAGCGTCTTCCCGGACAACTTCCAACCTGAACTCGTCACCGCCTAAGCCGGTGGTTCTTTGCCCCTGCCTTTCGGGACCGGCTACAAGTGGCGCAAAGGCGAGTCCAATCTGATGCGTTTTGTCCGCAAGGATCTCCCCGCCCTGCCGAAGGAAATACCCGTCGCAGTGCCTCTCGATCCCGTTGTGCCGCCGCCGCCGACCCCGAATCCGGAGGTTAAGGCCGCTTCTGAAAACCCTGGAAAAATTTCGGAATAGATCGCGGTATTTTCTCCTCCACGGTTGGCTCGTCGCCGAACTTCGCGTCTTTGAAAAGGAGTGAGAGAAACTCCGCGTCGCGGAATTTGGTGCCTTTTTTTCCGAGGTGGACGACGACGAGCTGCATCGACGGCACCATGTAGAGGCGCTGGAAGTTCGACCCGAGCGAGCAGATCAGATCGGTCGGGGCGGCCTTGCTGAGACAGGCATGGCTCCAGTCCTCGGGCATGGGTTCGCGATCGAGGAAGACTTCGACATCCACTTCGCGGGCCTGCGGGTGCAGTCGGTGCGAGTTGATCCAGAAACAGAGGCCAAAAGCGGGATTGATCGGGGTGCCGCTGAAGCATTTTCCCAGTTCTTCCGTCGGGATGAGCTGGCGTCCACCCCACTCGCCGCGCCGGACCACGAGATCGCCGAAGCGCAGCCAGTCCCGCCCCGTCATCCACATCCCCGCCGAAGGGATGATATTCCCGTGATTGTCGCTCCGCCACTGTGTGATGGTGATGCCGAGTGGGTTGATGAGCTTGCGATCGAGATATCCGGCATAACTCGTGCCGCGCTTCGCGAGCTTGCGTCGCAGCACTTCGCAGAAGACCTGGAGATGGCTCGGGCCATAGACGAACGAGGTGCCCCGGTCGCGGGTCGCGTCGAGACCGACCGAGAGAGTGAGCTTGTCCGCAGTGGTGCGTCCGTAGATTTCCTCGAATCCCGTCTCCAGACCCGAGGTGAAATTTAAAAGGTCGCGTATCGTGATGGTGCGCTTGCGAGGATCATCCTTCCATTCGGGCAGAGTCCCGGCAACGAGTTCGTCGAGCTTAAGGATGCCTTCGTCCTCCGCGATGACCGCGAGAGCGCCGAAGAAGGACTTCGTCCCCGAGTAGATGTGGAGTGGTTCGTTCGCGCTGTGTCCGTTGTAATACTTCTCGTAGCGGGCCGTCCCCTGCTCCTGCACGATCATCGCGATGCCGCTGCGTGAGACGGAATACTTCTGCGCGGCGGTGATCGATGACTCGGAGAGCTGGGCCTGCGTCACCCCCGCGGAAGCGGCGGAAAAGGCGGCGAGCGTAAAGATGACGAGTCGAGGAAACCCCATGTCCTTAACATGCCCGAAAGAAGGGGGCCGGTCAAAGGGTGGCATTGCCCTCTTTTTCTCTGATCTTCAGAATCGCGGTGACGGGGAAGTGATCCGACGGAGTGTTGCCTTCGTGAGCGCTCCGGTCGATCGCAGCGCTTTTCACCTCGATCGTTTCTCCCACCGCAATCCAGTCAATCCTCGGTCCAGTTGTATTGGAGGCGAGAAAGCCCGAGAAGGTGCCTTCCTCCTGTCCTTTCTCCGCGAAAGCGACGCGGTAGGTGTCGTGCAGGACGGGTGTGGCGGCGGTCGCGGGAAAGAGATTTCGATAGGGGATGCTGCCTTCATCGGCGTTGAAATCTCCCGTTAGCATGAGGTGACATCCCTTTCCGATTAGGGCGAGGCGGTCGCGTAGGAGGAGAGAGGACTCCTGCCGAGCGATCTCACCGAGGTGGTCGAAATGGGTATTCGCGAAGAGAAGCGGAAGCCCGCCGGGGGACTTCCGGTCGCGCAGTTTTACCCAGCTCACGAGTCGGGGCAGAGCGGCATCCCAGCCTTTGCTGCCGACGGTGTCGGGCTGATCGCTAAGCCAGAAATGTCCCCCGTCGATTTTCTCAAATCGGTCCCGGCGGTAGAAGATCGTCATCATCTCGCCCTTTTCCTTCCCGTCCTCCCGCCCGGCGCCGAAGGAATCATAATCGGTCAGTTGGCTGGCGAGGTAGTCGCGCTGGAAGTCGACGACTTCCTGGGTGCCGAGGAGATCGGGTCGGAATTTTATGATCGTCTCCAGGACCCGCTCTTTCCGCAGGTCCCAGTGGTTGGGCCCGTCGGCGGCGGTGCCGAGACGGATGTTGAAACTCATCAGCCGGATTTCCGCGGCGGCGGGGGAGACGATGAGGAAGCTGAAGAGCAGGGCCGGCAGCAGAAGAAAGAGGGGGCGTGTCATGAGGTAAAAAAGGTAGACCCTGGTTCCATCTCGGGACCGGCGTGATCGAGTCTCCGGCGGGCTTCGCGGGACGTTTCGGGGGACATGATCTCTCCTTAACTCGCATCCGAAACGGATGACAAATTAAAATTCCCGACCACGAGCGGCGGCACATACATGGGCATCTGGCTCTCGCTGCCGAGGACACGCTCGGGGGCTC
This sequence comes from Verrucomicrobiales bacterium, assembly GCA_030730365.1. Taxonomy (GTDB): domain Bacteria; phylum Verrucomicrobiota; class Verrucomicrobiia; order Verrucomicrobiales; family DEV007; genus Arctic95D-9. The sequence goes on along the minus strand of JANQVJ010000036.1, from coordinate 65,582 downwards.
CGCTCGCAACGAGATTTTTCAGGACATTCACCGGCGTCTCGTTGAAGCGGAAATTTTTCACGGGCCCGGCGATCTTTCCGTCTTTGATGGCAAAGGTCCCGTCTCTCGTGAGGCCGGTGTAGAGGAGCGACTCGGGCTGGACCATGCGGAGATACCAGAGCCGGGTGATGAGGACTCCGTCTTCGACCCCGGCGATGAGTTCGTCGAGCGACTTGCCGTCTCCCGGCATGATGAGATTGCCCGGCCAGGGTTGCGGGGCGATGCCCTGTTGCTGTGCCCAGAAGCGGCCCACGGGCATGTTTTTGAGAACCCCTTTTTCAATCCAGGTGGTGCGTTCTATGGGTAGTCCGCTCTGGTGAATGCCGGAGGGAGCAGCCGAATAAAGCGGGTCCGAAAAGATCGTGGCCCGCTCGCCGAAGAGCGCCTTCCCGACGGGGTCTTCGCCTTCTTTGACGAGACCGTTTAGAAAGCTGCGTCCCTCGTCAAAGTCACGCCGGTCGAGCCCCCATGAGAGCAGGCCGAGGAGATCGCGGGCGGCGGAGGCCTCAAGGACGACAGTGGTGCGTCCGGCGGGTCGCTCGACGGCATTGCGCGAAGCGAGGGCCTTAGCGATGGCGCGTTCGCCGACGGGACCGAGGTCGAGGGCACCGGCATCGGTGACTTGCGTGCTTGCCCAGCCGGAGCCGCGTCCGGCCGCGGCGCGGGCGGTCATGGAAAAGCCGACGCTGGTGCTGCGTTCAAAAATGAAAACACCGCGGCTGTTCGCGTAGGTCGAGCCGTTAACCGAGCGTTCGAGGTATCCGGCGCTGTCGACCCCGGCGGCGCGGGCCGCTTCGATGACGGGTCGCAACTGCGCGAGCGCCGCCTCGGGAGTCATCGCGGCGGTGGCGTCGGACCAGGTGAGGGGCGTTGCGTAGGTGCCCGGCTCGACTGGCGGGAGGTGCTCGGGATCTTCGGGCGCAAGCTTTGCCATGGCCTCGACTTTGGCAACGGCGGCACGGAGCGTCTCGTCGTCGGTCTGGTTGACCGAGATGGAAGCGGAGCGTTTTCCAAAGCTCACCGAAAGACTGATGGAGATGCGGTCAATAAGCCCGTTCGACGTGATGTCATTGTTCGCCGAGCGAAGGAGGAGGTCCTCGGAGTCACTGACGTAGAGTTCAGCCGCATCGGCTTTGACAAGGCCGAGGATTTTGGAGCAGAGGGATTCGGTTTCGGAGGGCATGGGGGGTGGGTCAAGAGTCACGGGTCAAGAGTCACGGGTCCGGAACACGCTAATCGGAACGA
>JANQVJ010000036.1:0-64198 GCA_030730365.1 Verrucomicrobiales bacterium | reverse complement strand
GGGTCAAGAGTCACGGGTCAAGAGTCACGGGTCCGGAACACGCTAATCGGAACGAAGTGGAACCGAAGGTAGCTGGAGTGAAACGAAAGCAAATAGGCGGAACGAAGTGAAGTCAATCGGGAGTCAGAATCTGTGAAATCTCTCATTATCTGTGGCAATCTGTGTCTTCTTTTGGGAGCACCTGTCGCCTCACGCCCAGTCCCTCGCGCCGCTGCAGTCGCCGCTTTGGGCGGGAAGGCCCTGGATGGCGGAGGCGATGTCTTTGCCTGACTCCTGCGCGGTGTTGAGGACGTTGATCTGGCGGAACCTCGCGGGCACGGCGCCGTGGGAGACGGGGGCGACCTGCTGGGGCTGGCCTTTGCCGCAGTTGAAGGCGCCGCCGAGTTCATAGGTGTCGGCACCGCCGAGGCCGTCGCAGGCTTTCCAGAAGTCGACCGAGTTCCCCTGATACGCGACGTCGCGGAACATGCCGTCGAGTTTGCCGTTGCGGATGCGGTGGAAGACCTGACCGGTGAACTGGAAGTTGTAGCGCTGCTGATCGATGCTCCAGCTCCCGTTGCCGTCGATGTAGATGCCGTCCTCGACATCGGCGATGAGGTTCTCGGCGGTGACGGCCACGTCTTTACCGGGCTGCAGGGAAATGTTCGGCATGCGCTGGATCGGGAAAGCGTCGAAACTGTCGGAATAGGCGCAGCCGTTCGAGCCTCCCTCGCGTCCGATGAGGGCGGCCTGGCCGAGGGCCATCTGGAAGTTGCGGAAAACGCCGTCTTTCACGATGGGGAATTCTTTCCCCGCGGTCTGCACTCCGTCATCGTCCCACATCACGGTGGAAAGCCCTCCGCTGGCGCTGCGGTCGGCGATGAGATTCACGATCTCACTGCCATACTGGAGCGAGTCGAGCTTGTCAGGCGTGCAGAAGGAGGTGCCGGCAAAGTTTGCCTCGTAGCCGAGGGCGCGGTCGAGTTCGGTGGGATGGCCGACGGTCTCGTGAATGGTGAGCCAGAGATTGCTGGGAGCAATGACAAGATCCATCTTTCCGGGTGTGACCGAGGGAGCGGCCATCTTCTCACGGGCCTGCTCGACGGCGAGGGCGGCTTCGGCGGCGGCGTCCCACTCGCTGAGGTGTTCGTAGCCGGCTCCGCGCGGAGGACGCATGCTGGCGCGGGAGGCGAACCCACCCTTTTTCGGATCGACGAGGGTAATGCTGAAGCCCGGATGGAGGCGCACGCGCGATTGCTCGATGCGGGTTCCGAAGGTGTTGGCGAGCCACTTACGCTCGCGCACAGCGGATACCTGGGAGTTGCAATAGCTCGCGCCTTTGCCGAGAGCGGCGCGGTTGATCTCGAGGAGCCGCTCGACCTTTTCCTCGAGGGGAATGGTGAAGGGATCGACTTTGACGGGCATCTCCCAGCGTCCCGTGTAGGCGGGAAGAGGCTCGATCTCGATGGGTTGTTTTCGCCATCCGGCCTGGCCCTTCGCGATGGCGATGGCGGATTCGACGAGCTGAAGGACGCGTTTTTCGGTGATCTCTCCGCTTGCGGCAAAACCCCAGGCCCCCTGCACGAGGACGCGGACCGAGCAGCCGAGAGAGGAACCGGCGTCGACGCCTTGGACCATCTCTTCCCGCACGAAGAGCGACTCGCGATCGGTCTGCATGAGGTGCAGGTCGGCGAAAGACGCGCCGAGTTCGGTCGCCTTCGCGAGCGCGAGATCGGCGAGGGCCGGAAAACGGCTCGTCAGCGCATCCGCCGCCTGCGCGGTCGCAATCCATCGGTTGCTGAGAAGTGCCAGTGCGGTAGCCGAGGTGCCCTTGATCCAGTCGCGTCGTTGCATGACGCACAAGCTATCAGGGTTAGGTCGTCGAGTAAAGAGGGTTGGGTGCTGTAGCTTCTTCGACTTCAAGATGCAGGAGAGGCCGTTGAATTCGCATCCCGCGAACTCTAAGCTGGCGTTCTGAACCAGGTCGATTAATTAGCAGATTTTACGCGAGTCGCCCCTTACTCCTCTTCCATGACACTTCTTTCTCTTTTCCGCTTTCTTGTTGTCTCGTCAGGGCTCGCCTCTTTCGCCGTGGCTGCACCGTCGGTGGTGAAAGTGGTGCCCGCGGGCGATGGCGGCTGGAGCCTGACCCGGAATGGGGAAGCGTATGAGCTGCGGGGGGTGGGCGGCGACACTCAGCTTGACCTGCTGAAAGAACTGGGCGGCACGACAATTCGGACCTGGGGCATTGAAAAACTCGATGAGCAGATCGAAGGGAAATCCCTGCTCGACCGCTGCCATGAGCGTGGCCTCACGGTGATGGCGGGGATCTGGGTGCAGCACGAACGACATGGATTTAATTACTCCGATCCGGATCAGGTGAATAAACAGCGCGAGACCGTTCGGGCAGCGGTGCGGAAGTACAAAGACCATCCTGCCCTGCTTATCTGGGGACTCGGGAATGAAATGGAAGGACCGGGGGCAGAGGGGAAAGACCAGCGAGTCTGGCGGGAGCTGGAACAGCTCGCCCGTCTCGTAAAGGAGGAGGACCCGGATCATCCGGTTTGTACTGTGATCGCGGGCGCTGCCGAGACGAAACTGCGATCGCTCATCAAGGAATACACCGCTCTCGACATCCTTGGGATCAACGCCTACGGCGGCGCAGCCGACGTGGGGCGGGCGGTGACCGCCGCAGGATGGACGAAACCTTTCATCCTCTCGGAGTTCGGGCCGCTCGGTCACTGGGAAGTGGGACGAACGAACTGGGGTGCGCCGATCGAGCCCTTCAGCCGCGAAAAGGCGGATCGCTACGGGTCTATTCTGCGCGCCGTGATGGCTGACGGTCAGGGAAGATGCCTCGGCTCTTTTGTCTTTATTTGGGGGCACAAACAGGAAACGACCGCCACGTGGTATGGCATGTTTCTGGCCTCGGGCGAAAAGCTCCCGACAGTGGACGCGGTTGCGCATGCCTGGACCGGGAAATGGCCGACAAATCGCAGCCCCCTCATTGCCGGTCTTTCCGCTGACTTTGCGCAAGAGGAGGTGTTACCGGGAAGTTCGTTGGCGGTCTCGGCCGAGGTGAGTGACCCCGAAAACGATTCACTCACCTACGACTGGCAAATTGTCGCCGAAAGTACGGACCGGCGGGAAGGCGGCGACCGCGAAGCCGTCCCGCCCTCATTTCCGGAATGCATCGTCAAGGTAGCCGGCAGTCGTGCCGAACTCGTCGCCCCGAAGAGGCCCGGAGCTTATCGGGTTTTTCTCTACGTTCGCGATGGCAAAGGCGGGGCTAGTGCGGACAATCTTCCCTTTCTGGTGAAGTGACCGGTTATAGGTCAGTTCGCGACCACATTAACGAGTCGGCCGGGGACGACGATGACCTTTCGCACGGTGAAACCGTCGATGAAGGCCTTCACCTTTTCGCTGTCGAGGGCGAGCTTCTCGACTTCCTCATTCGAGGCACCGTTGGCGACGAAGAGTTTGTCGCGCACCTTGCCGTTGACCTGAAGGACGATCTCGATCTCGTCTTCGATAAGAGAGGCGGGATCAAAAATGGGCCAGGGCTGGTTCGCGAGATCGGCTTTGGTCACGCCCGGGAAAGCGGCGGCGAGGGTGGCGTTGAGCTCTTCGCTGAGATGGGGAGCAAAGGGATTAAGGACCTGCAACAGCAGCACTACTGACGGGACCGGGACGGACTCGAGTTTGGTGAGCTCGTTGGTGCAGACCATCATCTGGGCGATGGCGGTGTTGAAACTCATCGCGTCGATGTCCTCGCCGACTTTTTTGATCGTCGCGTGGACGACCTTGTTGGTGGCTTTGTCAGGAGTGATCTCGGCGAGCTTGGCGTTGAGGGCCCATTCGCCTTCCTGATTCGTTTCCATGACCAGCCGCCAGACGCGGGCGAGGAAGCGGTAGACGCCCTCGACGCCCTTCATCGACCAGGGTTTGACCTGCTCGAGCGGTCCCATGAACATCTCGTAAAGGCGCAGCGAGTCGGCTCCGTATTCGGTGATGACGTCGTCGGGATTGACGACGTTGCCGACGGACTTGGACATTTTTTGCCCGTCTTCGCCGAGGATGAGGCCCTGATTGACGAGCTTTTGAAAGGGCTCGGTCGTGCTGAGGTGGCCGAGGTCAAAGAGGACCTTATGCCAGAAGCGGGCGTAGAGGAGGTGGAGCACGGCGTGCTCGGTGCCGCCGACGTAGAGATCGACCGCACCGGGTTTAGTGCCGCCGCCGAGCCAGTAGGCCTCGGCTTCTTTGCTGATGAAGCGTTCCGTGTTTTTCGGATCGCAGTAACGCAGGTAATACCAGCACGAGCCGGCCCACTGCGGCATCGTGTTTGTCTCGCGCTGCGCGGTGGGGCTGTAAGCGATCCAGTCGGTCGCCTTGATGAGCGGACCGCGCGGGTCTCCGGTGGGCTTGAAGTCCTCGAGCTCGGGCTGAAGGAGCGGCAGCTCGCTGTCGGGAATGGCGGCGTGTTGACCGTTTTCCCAAATGATGGGGAAAGGCTCGCCCCAGTAGCGCTGACGCGAAAAAAGCCAGTCGCGCAGCTTGAACTGGATGCGGCGTTTGCCGAGACCTTCGGACTCGAGCCAGGCGATGATTTTCGCCTTGGCTTCGGCGGTGGGGAGGCCGTCGAGGAAACCGGAACTGACGGCGGTGCCGGGATTCGTGTAGCCCTGCCAGTCGGAATCGTCGTTCGGCTGAACGACTTGGATCACCGGCAGGTCGAACTTCTTCGCGAACTCGAAATCCCGCTCGTCGTGCGCGGGCACGGCCATGATCGCTCCGGTGCCGTAGCCCATCATGACGTAGTCGGCGATCCAGACGGGGATCTTTTCCTGATTCACCGGGTTGACGGCGTGAGCTCCGGTGAAGACGCCGGACTTGTCCTTGTTGAGGTCGCCGCGGTCCATGTCGGACTTGCTCGCGCAGTTCTCGACGTAGGCGGCGACGGCGGCCTGCTGCCCGGCGGTCGTGATCGTGGCGACGAGCGGGTGCTCCGGCGCGAGGACCATGTAAGTGGCTCCGAAAAGGGTGTCGGGCCGGGTCGTGAAGACAGTGACCTTATGGCCCTCGACGTCGAAGTCGACCTCAGCGCCCTCGCTTTTCCCGATCCAGTTTTTCTGCAGCAGCTTGATGCCCTCGGGCCAGTCGAGCGGTTCGAGTTCGTCGATGAGACGCTCGGCGTAGCTGGTGATGCGCAGCATCCACTGGCGCAGGGGGCGGCGCTCGACGGTGTGGCCTTTGGCTTTCCATTCCTCGATTTCCTCGTTGGCGAGGACAGTGCCGAGGTCGGGCGACCAGTTCACGGGCGCTTCGTGGACGAAGGCGAGGCGCACGGCGTCGATCTGCTCGCGGGTCCAGCCTTTGGCCTCGAGTTGGGTAACGGGTTGAGCTTTTTTCGTCTCTTCGCAAAAGTAGGAATGATAGAGCTGGAGAAAGATCCACTGGGTCCAGCGGACGTAGCCGGGGTCGGTCGTGTTGACCTCGCGGTCCCAGTCGTAGGCGAAGCCGATCGCCTTGAGCTGGCGGCGGAAGTTGATGATGTTGGCCTCGGTCGTGACGCGCGGGTGCTGGCCGGTCTTGATCGCATATTGCTCGGCGGGCAGGCCGAAGGCGTCCCAGCCCATGGGGTGTAGGACATTAAAGCCACGCATGCGCTTGTAGCGGGTGATGATGTCCGTCGCGGTGTAGCCCTCGGGGTGGCCGACGTGGAGGCCGGATCCGCTGGGATAGGGGAACATATCGAGGACAAAATACTTCGGCTTCGAGGCGTCGAATCCCGCGTCACCCGGGTTGGGGACAGTAAAGGTTTTGTTCGCTTCCCAGTGGCCCTGCCATTTGGGTTCGAAATCTTTAAAGGGGAAACTCTTGCGTTGCTCGGCCATGATCTGTCTTTTTGAGTGGGCGGGAGTGTATCGCCACTATGGCGGGGACGCAGCAGGTTTTTGCAGCGTGCTTTGGGGGCTCCGGTAGGGCGATGGAGGCTGTCTCAGGCGGGTTGCTGCTGGGAGATGCAGTGAATCGCCCCGCCTTCGCGGACGATGTCGAGGGCATTGATCGGCACGATCTCGCGGCCGGGGAAGAGCTCGCCGAGCAAGCCGACGGCGGCAGTGTCGCGCTTTTTCTGCCCGAAGACGGGGACGAGAACGGCGGTGTTGAGAATGAGGAAGTTCACGTAGCTCGCGGGGAGTACGGGGAGACGCCAGTCGGGAGCGAGGCAGGCGTCGGGCATGTCTAGCTCGATGATCTCGGGCCGCGAACCGTCGGGAAGGCGGAAGTCGCCGAGGCGCTCGCGGTTCTCGCGGAGGACGCGGTGATTGGGATTTTTGCCGTCTTTTTCCTGTGAGATGACGATGGTGCGGTCGTTCACAAAGCGGGCGATGTCGTCGATGTGCCCGTCGGTATCGTCGCCCTCGATCCCGGAGCGCAGCCAGAAAATTTCGTTCATCCCGAGGAGCGATTTGATGCGATCCTCGATCTCTTCGCGGGAGAGATGCGGGTTGCGGTTCGGGTTGAGAAGGACGGCTTCGGTCGTGAGGATTTGCCCGAGGCTGTTTTGCTCGATCGAGCCGCCCTCGAGGATCATGTCGGCGTCGAAGCGCTCCATCCCGAGGGTGTTCGCGATGTGGGCGGGGATCTCGTTGTCCTGATCGTAGGGACCGAATTTGTCGCCCCACCCGTTGAAGCCCCAGTTCGTCACCGCGATCTCGCCGCTTTCGCGGTGTTTCACAAAAAGCGGGCCATGGTCGCGGCACCAGACGTCGTCATTGGCATGGTCGTAGAGCTCGAGATGATCCGCCTGCGGCCCCGCGACGAGGATCTGCTGGCGGATCGCCTCGTGCCGATAAGCCGGAGCATTGATGCGGACCGGCTCGTAGCGACTGATCGCGGCGGCGATTTCGGCAAAAACGGCCTCGACTTTCTCGAGAGTTTCGGGCCAGCAGTCGGGGTGTCCCGAAGGCCAGGAAAGCCAGACCGCGGTCTGAGTTTCCCATTCGGCGGGCATTCTGTAAGGGAAGGGGTTCAGGGATTCAGGCATTCAGGTGTTGAGGGGTAAAGGGAGGGGTTCAGGGGTTCAGGCTTTCCTTAATACCTGAAAAGCTGAACCCCTGAATCCCTTCCTCTAATCGATCCAGCGGCGGAGGATGGGATCGTAGCTGTCGATGCGGCGATCGCGGAAGAAGGGCCAGATGTTGCGGAATTCTTCGAGCTTTTCGAGATCGCACTCGACGGCGAGGGCCATTTCTTCTTCGACGGGGGTGCGGGCGAGGACTTCGCCGTAGGGATTGGAAACAAAGGACTGGCCCCAGAAGAGGGTGTCGCCCTCGCGTCCGACGCGGTTCGAGGCGGCGATGTAGCAGCCGTTGGCGACGCCATGGCCCTTTTGCACGGTTTCCCATGCGTTGTGCTGGGCGGGTCCGAGGGTGTCGCGCTCTTCGGCGAGCCAGCCGATCGCGGTGGGATAAAAGAGGACATTCGCTCCCTGCATCGCGGTGAGACGCGCGGCCTCGGGATACCACTGATCCCAGCAGATGAGCACGCCGATTTTGCCGAAGGCGGTTTCCCAGATGCGGTAGCCGAGGTCACCGGGAGTGAAGTAGAACTTTTCGTGAAAGCCGGGATCCTCGGGGATGTGCATCTTGCGGTATTTGCCGAGGTAGCTGCCGTCGGCGTCGAGGACGGCGGCGGTGTTGTGGTAAAGACCGGTGGCCCGCTTTTCGAAAAGAGGCAGCACGATGACGACTCCGAGCTCTTTCGCGACGGAGGCAAAACGCGCCGTGGTGTCGCCGGGGATGGCCTCGGCGTGGTCAAAAAAGGCGGGATCCTCGCGGCGGCAGAAGTAGAGCGTCGAGCACATCTCCTGCATGCAGATGACCTGGGCTCCTTTGGCGGCGGCTTCGCGGGCGAGCCGCTCGGCATTGTCGAGATTGGTGGCCGTGTCGGCGACGGCGGCGAACTGGGTCAGTCCGATCGTGAGGGATTTCATGGTAGGGGCTCAGTGACGACTTTTCTTTGCCCCAGTGCAAGAAAAAGGATGGGGCGACTCCGCCCGACGTCACGGCCCTGCTACGACTTTTCCGCAAGAAAGGCGCGCCATCCACCCAGTTCGGTGATCTCGCGCGATCCTTCGGGAACGGCGGACTCGCAGAGAAAACCGGTGACGAAGCGTCTGCTCTTCAGCTCGAGTTTTCCGAAGCCCAGCGGTGAGGGAATCCCCGCGACAAAAGAACCGAATTGCGACGCGGGCACGGCCCAGCGCTCGAGAAGGATGGAAGCTCCGACGCCGTTCTCTTCGCGGATCAGGCCCGGACGAGGCGGCAGGCCGCCGACGGCAGGCAACGCGAGCAGGCGATAGGCCGGGGCGGTCTCATCCGTAGCGAGAAAAACCGCACCGCGATCCGCGAGTTGCCAGTTGAGCGGCAGACCGCGCATGTGAGCCCCGCAAACCGCGACCTCGATCCAATCTGTCGGCAGGCTCGTCTCAACGGCAGGCTCGTCCATGAATCGTCCGGCGAGGCCTAGGAGCGCTTTTTCCGCAAAGGCCGGACCGATCAGCGTGATGCCCCAGGGCATGCCCGAGGCTACGAGCCGACCCGCGGGAATGGCGCAAGCACTGAGGTCGAGCAGGTTCATGAAATTGGTGTAGTAACCGAGATTAGAGTTCAGCTTGACCGGCTCGGCCTCGACTTCAGCAATCGTGTAGGCCGTCCCCGCCGTGGGCGTGACGATGAGGTCGATCGCACTCATGACCGCCTCGGCGCGACGCTTCAGGTCGCGGAGTTTGTATTGGGCACGGAACCCGTCGACGGCGCGGGGAGCACCGCCCTTCGCAATAATGGACTTCGTCACGGGATGGAGGCTCTCGGGATGTTCCCGCATGAACTCCTCAATCACCGCAAAGCGCTCCGAGACCCAGGGGCCTTCGTAGAGGAGCAGGGCCGACTCGAGAAAAGGGGCAAAGTCTATTGTGACCTTCTTTCCCCCGAGGGACTCGAGCCGTGCGACGGCGGCTTCAAAAAGACTCGCCGCCTCGCTGTTGCCGAAGAACTCGAGCTGATCCGGCGCGGGCACGCCGAAGGTGAAGGCATCGGGCCGCCACCAGGGCGACTGCGTCGGGACGCGCGAGTAGGCATCGTCAGCGTCGTATCCGGCGGCGACCTTCAACACGGCGTCGGCGTCGGCGGCACTTTTCGTGAAAATCGAGACACAGTCGAGCGTGCGGCAGGCGGGGACGACGCCCGAGGTCGAGAGGAGGCCGAGGCTGGGTTTCAGGCCGACGAGTTCGTTGAGACCGGCGGGGACGCGACCCGATCCGGCCGTGTCTGTGCCGAGGGAAAAGCTCACCAGATCCCGCGCCACCGCCACGGCGGAACCGGATGACGAACCGCCGGGAATGAAGGCGGGGTTAAAGGGATTCTCCGGCACGCCGTAGGGAGACCGCACCCCGACGAGACCGGTCGCGAACTGATCGAGGTTCGTTTTCCCCAACGGAATCGCCCCCGCCGCGATCAGTCGCGAGACGACGGTGGCGTCTTTGTCAGGATCATAGGCATAGTCAGGGCAGGCGGCGGTCGTGGGGACCCCGGCGAGGTCGATGTTGTCCTTGATCGCGAAAGGGACGCCGTAGAGCGCCAGCGAATCGGGAGCGGCCTCGTCGAGGCGGGAAAGAATTTCCTCGAGCCGTGCGCCCGGCGTCAGGGCGATCCAGATCTTCGGATCAGAGCCGGCGATCTTTTCCTGAAGCTGCGACACGAGAGCGCGGGGCGTGAGAGATCCGTCGCTGTAGGCGCACCGGAGAGAGGTAAGAGAGAGGTCAGGAGACATGGGGATTCCGTTCGTTCAGAAGAACTTAGGACGGAACGCAAGGCCCGTGCCATTCGCGGTGGGGAAGCGGGGAAAGTGTGGGAATCTATCGCGATCTAAGAATTTCTTCTTTCCCTACTCCCTTCACCTCCGAAACAGAACGCAGAATGTCCACTCAGATCTCGAGGCAACTTCATGCACCCGTCAGCAGCTCATCCCGAACAAGATGCAAACGAATGGCGTCGGGTTTAGGTTGATCGAAGAAGAATGCGGAAACCGCTTCCCTAACATTTGTTCGCAACTCATCCCATGAATCTCCTTCTGTGAAAATATCATGAGAGAGGCACTCTGCGACATAACCGCCGTCACCCTCTTGCGTCACGCTGAAGACAATTTCCATGAGACTGATTTTCGTTCAAGGCTTCCTGGAAAACAAGATTTCTCTTGAACGACTTTTAGCCCCTCACCCCATCCGCAACGCCATCAACGCCTGACCGGGCTTCACGGAGCTGCCTTCCGTCACAAAGACTTCCGCGACGATCCCCTCGCCCGGAGCAAAAATCGCGATCTCCATTTTCATTGCTTCGAGGATGAGGACGGGTTGCTCGGCGGTGACGGTTGCGCCGGGTTCGACGAGGAGCCTCCAGACATTGCCGGCTACAGCGGCCTCGACCGCTTCGCAGCCTTCGGGGACGATGCTCTCGACCACGGTGATGACTTCCTCGGCGGTCTCGATGACCTTTTTGAAAATACCGGCCTCCTCCCAGCGGGTCCGCTCGGCCTGAAAGGCACACTGCTGTGTTTCGCGGAAGGCGCTGATCTCCGCATCCTCTTCCTCGAGAAAGCGGTTGTAGTCCCGCAGGGAAAAGCTCGTCTCCTCGATGAGCGGGTTCCAACGGCCAATCAGAAAATCGGCGCGGAGTTGCTGCAGCTCTTCAGTCGAGACTTCGTAGAAGCGGATCTGGTCAAAAAAACGCAGCAGCCAGGGCTCTTCTTTGGTGAAGGACTCGGTGACGTGAAAACGATTCCACATCTGCACAGTGCGTCCGACGAACTGATACCCGCCCGGTCCCTCCATGCCGTAGATGCAGAGGTAGGCCCCGCCGATCCCGACCGCATTCTCGGGCGTCCAGGTTCGGGCGGGATTGTACTTCGTGGTGACGAGACGATGCCGCGGATCGAGCGGCGTCGCAACGGGCGCGCCGAGGTAGACATCGCCCAGTCCCATCACGCAGTAGGCGGCGGAATAGACGATTTCCTTCACCTGTTCGATGGACTCGAGCCCGTTGATGCGGCGGATAAATTCAATATTGCTTGGACACCAGGGCGCCTCGGGATTGACCGACTGCATGTATTTCTGTATGGCCTCCTGGGTGCTCGGGTCGTCCCACGAGAGCGGTAGATGCACGATGCGCGCGGGCACCTCGATGGATTCAAGATCGGTGATCGCCCCCTCGGCCTCGCGCACGAGAGCGAGGACTTCCTCACGCTGGAGCCGGCGGCTGTCAAAATGGATCTGGAGCGAACGTATCCCCGGGGTGAGATCGAGGATGCCCGCGACGGCGCGATCTCTGAACCACTGGTAGACCACGTGAGCCTTGAAGCGCAGGTTCAGGTCGAGTTTCATCGGACCATATTCGACGAGGATAAAACTCTCGCCGCTCGCGCGAATCGTCACGCCGGGCAGTTCCTCGAGGATCGCGGTGGTCGCCGGAATCGGCTCGACGACAGGTTCGTGGGTATCGGGTGGGAGGGACAAGGTCGCGACGAGCTGATCCTGACGTTCGCGCAAAAGACGTGCCTCTTTTTCCGCTACGGGATAAAAGCGCACCGTGTCACCCGAGTCGACCTGACCGATCTTCCAGAGGTCAGCCTCGATGATGGTGGCGGGACAAACGAAGCCGCCGAGGCTGGGTCCGTCGGGCCCGAGGATGACCGGCATGTCGCCGGTGAAGTCGATCGTGCCAACGGCGTAGGCATTGTCATGAATGTTCGAAGGGTGCAGCCCCGCCTCGCCGCCATCCTCTCGCGCCCAGGTCGGCTTGGGTCCGATGAGGCGCACTCCCGTGCGGGCGGAGTTGTAGTGCACTTTCCAATCGGTCGAAAAGAGCATCGCGATGTCCTCGACGGTGAAAAATTCGGGCGCTCCGTGGGGACCGTAGAGCACGGCGATGTCCCAGTGCCGTCCGAGCGCCGGGAGCAGCCCTGCCGGCGCGGAACTGGACGGTCCACTTGGCGCTTCCGCGAGATGAAGCACGTCGCCGGTGCGGAGGGCGCGACCGCCGTGACCGCCGAATTGACCAAGGGTGAAGGTCGATTTACTCCCGAGGTAATCGGGCACCTCGAGCCCGCCCTTGACCGAGAGATAGGCCCGCACACCGGGTTGGCTGCCGCCTGATCCGATCTTGAGAATGTCCCCAGCGACGATCTTCACCGGCACGCCGTGTGCGACGGTTCCGTCGTTGAGCGTAGCGGGCAGTGGTGCACCTGTCAGGGCGATCTCGGTCGCACGATTGAACTTCAGGGTCGGGCCCGAGACGGTGATCTCGAGACCGGCAGAGCCTTCGGGATTGCCGACGAGCCGATTCGCGAGTCGGAAGGAAAGATGATCCATCGGACCCGACGGCGGGATCCCGACTTCCCAGTAGCCGATGCGTCCGGGGTAGTCCTGCACCGTCGTCTGCGTCCCCGAGGCAAGCACATCGATGGTCGGCGCGTCGTAGCTGAAGGTGGCAAGCGAACCCGTGCTGATCGCCCCGGGACGGAAAAAGATCTCCGACGAAATGACCTGGCGCAGGTATTCGAGATTCGTCTCGATCCCGGCGACGGACGTCGCCGCGAGAGCGGTGATCATTTTTTGCAGAGTCTCCTCGCGGGTCGGGGCCTCTACGATGAGCTTGGCGATGAGCGAGTCGTAGTTCGCCGGCACCTCGCTGCCGCTTGAGATCCAGTGATCGCAGCGCACCTCGTCGGGGAAGATGACTTCGGTGAGCAGCCCCGACGAGGGCTGGAAATCTTTGCCGGGATCTTCGGCACAGAGCCGCACCTCCATCGCGTGGCCCGACTCGCTGAAGGAATAATCGATGGGCTCGCCACCGGCGAGTTTCACCATCCACTCGACGAGATCGACACCGGTGACCGCCTCGGTGATACCGTGCTCGACCTGGAGACGCGTGTTGATCTCGAGGAAATAATAATCTCCCGTCGCGGCATCGACGAGATACTCGGCCGTGCCGGCAGAGCGATAATTCAGCGAGGCGGCCATCCGCGCGGCTCCTTCGAAGAGGCCGGGCGCTTCGCTCCGCGAAAACCCGGGGGCGGGCGTCTCTTCGATGACCTTCTGATTGCGCCGCTGCGCCGAGCAGTCGCGTGTCCCGAGCGCGACGACCATGCCCTCCCCGTCACCGAAGAGCTGCACCTCGACGTGGCGGGCGCGCTCGATGAATTTTTCCAGAAAGATTCCCGAGTCGCCGAAGTTTGCCTGACTCGCCCAGGCAACCCTGTTGAATGCCTCGACCAACCCTTTTGTATCATGGCAGACTTCCATGCCGATGCCGCCACCGCCCGCGGTGCTCTTGAGCATGACGGGGAATCCGATGGCCGTGGCGGCAACGACCGCCTCTTCCGCATTCGCGAGCAGGGGCGTGCCCTCAAGGAGAGGGACCCCTGTCTCTTTGGCGATGGCACGGGCAGTGTGCTTGAGCCCGAAGCGGCGCAGTTGCTCGGGGGTCGGTCCGATCCAGGCGATCCCGCGGGCTTCGCAGGCCTCGGCAAAGTTGGCGTTTTCCGAAAGCAGTCCGTATCCAGGATGAATGCCGTCGCATCCAGTCATGGCCGCCACTTCAAAAATGCGGGCCGTGTTCAGATAGGAGGCCGCAACGGGGGCGGGACCGAGGAGAAAGGCCTCGTCCGCCATGCTGACATGGGGCGCGTCACGGTCGGCCTCGGAGTAAACGGCGACGGAGGAAATGCCGAGATTTTTCAGCGTTCGGATGATGCGGCAGGCGATCTCGCCGCGATTGGAAATGAGCACTTTGGTGAGCATGTCAGGAAAAAGATTCAGTCCCAGAGGAAGACTTCGACCGGAGTCGGGTTGTAGGCGTTGCAGGGATTGTTAAGCTGGGGACAGTTGGAGATCAGGGCGATGACGTCGCACTCGGCGCGCATCTCGACGTAGCGACCTGGGGCGGAAATGCCGTCGGCGAAAGTGAGCTTTCCGTCCGGAGTGACGGGGACGTTCATGAAGAAGTTGATGTTGTTCGTAATGTCGCGTTTCCCGAGACCGTTGCCCCACTCGTGGATGCCGCAGAGAAAGATGTCGCGGCAGGCGTGCATGGGCTCTTTCTCAAGGGCGTAGCGCATCGTGTTTGATTCGCGCGAGCAGGCTCCGCCGAGGGTGTCGTGGCGGCCGCAGGTATCGGCCACGATCGTGAGCAGGGTCGTGCCACCAGTGGACATCAGGCTGCTACCGGTGGTGAGGTAGAGACTGCCCTGGCGGCGTATCGTGACATCAGCGGCGTAGCGATCTTCGGGATCGTGCGCGTTGTAGAAGAGCGTATCGGCGGCCTGATTGCCTTCCAGATCGAGGATTCGGAAATGCTGTCCCGCTTTGACGAGATGGACCCAGTGGTCCCCCGCCGCGATGACTTTGCGGTAGAAGGCCGCGGCCGGGTCGAGAGTGGATTCGGTGAGCATTTTCAGAGAAAAGTTTCAGGTTTTAGGTTTCAGGTTCCAAGTTCCTGCTAGCTCCTCGCTTTCAGGCGCGCAGCGCGTAGTAGTCGATAGTGTTCTGATAGGCTCTTTCGTTCTCGGGACAGGAGTGGATGCAGAGGTCGTCTGGAGTGATGGGCGGGGCGGCAGAGACGCTTAGCAAAACCGGCTTGGGTGCATAGGTCGTGGCGGGGTCGAGGGGATGCTGGCAGGCGGTGAGGACGACGAGCGTGTCCATCTCGAAGCGCAGCTCGAGGACGGCGCCGGCCGGAGAGGCGCCGGGGACGCAGGTGAGCTGACCGGATTCGTCGGCGACGACTTTGGAAAAGAAATTCAGGTTCGGAACGATGTCTCGTTTTCCGAGACCGTGTTTGGCCAGTTCGATGAGGAAGTTCTCGCGGGCGTTTCGATAGAAATCGTTGCGGGCTTCCTGATAAGAGAGAGTCCCGAATTTTTCTGCGACGAGAGCAGCATCGGTGCAGCCGCAGACGGTGTCGTGCCAGCCGGCGGTGTCGTGAATGAGTGAGCAGAAGAGGCGCCCCATGTCCGAGTGGAGGCAGTGCCCGGCAGTGAGCTGGAAGGTGTGTTGGCCCTTCAGAGTGTCCGGCATGTTGTAGCGCTCGATGGGCTCCGCCGCATTGTAGAGAAGCGCGCTTATATTGGCCCCTCCTTCGAGATCGGTGAGTCGGAGGACTTTGCCGCGGCCGATAGTCTGCGACCACATGCCGCCTCCGGAGAGAGTTTTTTCGTAGAGGGTCTTCATGAGTCTTTAAAATCGCGTCCGTGGATGGGCGGAAGGATCGCTGACGAGATCGTGAGTTTCCCCGAGCGCACGCCTTTGCAGGTGATCAGTTCGTCCGCGATGAGCTTTAGCCGCGTCGCGGGCCCCTGTACGAGGATGACCTGCATGGTGTGATCGTCCTCGAGGAGCACGTGCTGTGAGCTGATGACCTCGTCGATGTGGGCCCGCTGGATTTCCGCGAGCGCCTGGAGCAGACCGGGCTTCGATTCGTCGTAAAAGAGGGTAATCGTCCCCGCCATGAGCCTGTCCCCCTGGTCCTGATAATGTTCGGTGAGACTCTGGTGGATCATCTCCGAGATCGCCTGCGAACGATTCTCGAATCCCCGCGTCACGACGAGCCGGTCGAGCTCGTTAAAGACCGCGGGAGGCAAAGAAACGCTGATGCGCTTTACGCCTTCGCTCTTGATGGGGTCGGATTCGGACATACTAGGTATTAACTTTCTTAGCAAAAGTAATACCAAGCCGGGGGAATAGGATGAATTTTTGGATTTTTTGTGACTCCGATTTTTTGGACTAGATGCGCGGTCCTACCCAAATTCGCGAAGAATTCAGATCCAGGGATTGATCTTGTTTACTCCTGACGCAGCGAAGTCGGCAGCATTTTTCGTTACGAGATCCACTCCATGAATCACCAGCGAACCAGGATTCCAATCAAATGATCATGAGGTATTCCGGAACAACAAAGGGGCGATCGATGGAGGGCAGATACGATGTTCTTTGGAACGGCTTATCCGCCTCTCGTCTAGGATGCGATTCTCTCTGGAAGCCACCCTAACAGGATACCGCCTCCGGCAACTCTCTCCCGACCTCCTCGACCCGATACCCGAAACCGTGACCGGAGAGGGTCGAGCCGTCGAGGATCCCTCCTTTCCTCCGGTAAAGGCCGGGATGGACGAGCCGGTCCGGGGTGCTGGCTTCGGGGTAAAACTGCATCCCGTTGGACTCGACTCCCATGATCGTGCCGGCGTGGGCGGCGAGGAGGAAGTGCGGAATCTGGGCGAGCATGGGGTTGGTGAGGTCCTGCACCATCAGGGTCATGCCGTGGGCCTTGGCCCAGCAAAGGCTGAGAAGAGCTCCGGTCTGGGTCTTGCAGGTCTTAAGCGCGACCCCGGTCCAGCCGAGCTCTCTGCCAAGCCTGACAAAGCGCCAATCGTGCGCGCTTTCATCCATGAAGAGCGGCTTGCGCGCGCTGACGCTGCGCACGTCGATGCGGTTCGCTTCGAGGTCGTAGGGGAAGGGTTGCTCGACGTAGAGGATCTTCTGATAGGTGACGGGGTCTTCGAGTTTCAGTCGGTCGAGGATGTCATTCACGTAAGCGGGATCGGTCACGGTACAGTTGAAGTCGGTCGTGAGCCAGGTCACATTCATTTCACGTGATATGCGGCCGATCTTAGCAAGTCTATCGTAGTCCCAGGCAGCGTCGTTGCCGCGCAGTTTCACCTTCAGACAATCGAGTTCGTCTCGGGTGATCCAGTCGATGAGGGTAGTGGGGTAACCATCTTGCGGCTCACTGCCGGTGAGTTCGCCGTCGTCGAGCGGATCGAGTCCTCCGACGAGGTGCCAGACGGGGAGTTGGAGCTGCGGCTTGGCGATGAGAAAATCGGACGGGTATTTGCCTTTGAACGAAGCAATTCCCTCGAGCGGCTCAATGAAGTCGCCGAGGTCGCGGGACATAAAGTCGGCGTGGTAGGTGTCGTAGGTGCGGCACTCGTGGAGCTGCCCGTAGGCATCGTGGACGGCGATGTCGAAGAGCGAAAAGCAGACGAGCGCGGCGAGGTGAGGCAGGGCGGATTGGGCCGGGCGGGTAGAATTGAATTTATCCTGCAAGGCGTGGAGACGGTGCTCGATGAAGTCGAAGCCGAGCTCGAGGGGATGCCCGGTCTCGCGCCATTCGTTGAGCGTTTTCGCAATGAGGAGGGTGAAGTCCTTCATCGCGGTGTGGCGCTCTTCGTAGGTGAGCGACGAGGGCCAGACCCAGGCGACGGCGAGGGGGGTCTCGCCCCAGCCGACTGCGGTTTTGCCATCGGTGCCCTCGACGACGATGCGGGCGCGGGCGCAGGTGACGGATTCGACGATCTGATTGCCAAACTTGAGCGGCATCCGCATTTCGACGGGAAGATAGTAGAGGGCGACTTCGCGGATGGAGGCGTTTTTGGTGGAGGCGGACATAAGAAATTGCGAGTTTGTCAGGGTTAGCGGTTCATGAGCGCTTCAATCTCATCCGGCTCGATCGGGATGGAGGCCATGAGATCGATGTTGCCGTTCTTTTTCACGACGATATCGTTTTCGAGGCGGATGCCGAAGCCTTCTTCGGGCAGGTAGATGCCGGGCTCGACGGTGACGATCATGTCCTCGACAAAGACGGCCTCGGTCGGGGTGACGTCGTGGACGTCGAGCCCGAGGCTGTGAGAGACGCCGTGCATCATGTACTTGCGGTAGGCGCGTTTCTCCTCGGGGAGATCGTCCTGAGCGCGCTCGGTCGCGACGACCCCGGCATCGATGAGCCCGAGGGCGATGAGTTCCTCCTCGAGGGCACGGGCCATCTCGGGATGGAACTCTTTTTTCATGTGTTTGCCGGGCACGATGAGTTCGTCGATGCAGAGCCGCAGGATACGGAGGACGGCCTCGTAGACGGCGCGCTGCCGCGGGGTGTACTTCCCGTTCACGGGGATGGTGCGGGTGAGGTCGGCGTTGTAGTTCGCATACTCGGCGGCGACGTCGAGGAGGATGAGGTCGCCATCCTGACAGACTTGATCGTTCGTGATGTAGTGGAGGATGTTCGCGTTGCCGCCCGAGGCGATGATGGGCTGGTAGGCGAAGCCGCGCGAGCCGTGGCGAACAAATTCGTGGAGCAGTTCGGCCTCGATCTCGTATTCGAGGACACCGGGCCTGACAAAACCAAGAATCCGCTCGAATCCCTTTGCGGTGATGTCGCAGGCGGTTTGTGTCAGGGCGATCTCGTGCGGTGACTTTTCGATGCGGAGGCGATGAAGGAGCGGTGCGAGCCGGGCGTAGCGATGTGTCGGGTACTTATCCTGACAAAGACGTCTGAATCGGTCGTCGAGAGTGAAGTTGACCGGCGCTCCGGTGCGGGCGTGCTCGTTGTGATTGAGAAAGATCGTGTCGGCGACGCGGGTCATGCGGCGGAAGACGGCGTCGAACTCGCTTGTCCATTTGACGCTGCGGATGCCTGATAGCTTCGTGGCTTCCTCGAGAGTGACCTTGTGCCCTTCCCAGATCGCGATGAGTTCGGAGGTCTCGCGGACGAAGAGGACCTCGCGCAGTTCGGGGTCGGGATGCCCGGGGCAGAGGAGGAGGATGGTCTCTTCCTGATCGATCCCGGTGAGGTAAAAGAGGTCGGAATTCTGGATAAAGGGCATGGACCCGTCGGCGCTGCGCCACGGGATGTCGGCCGAGTGGAGGACGGCGAGGGTGGAGTCGGGAAGGGATAGGGAGAGGCGCTCCCGGTTTTTGATAAAGAGATCCGAAGGAATTTCGAGGTATTTCATTTGCTAAAATCTCAGAAAAAATATGGGATTGTGCTATTATCCAGCCCCCCGCGGCGTAGACAAGGCCAGTGTCCAGCCTTTGCGCACTAAGGTTCAACCCTATATGGAAGATACCCAAAAACAAACGGTCGTTATCGCGGATAACGACCCGGATTTCCTCGAATGGGCGTCCAAGCATTTGGAGGCAGACACGGTGGAAGTTCTAACGACTCGTTCCTCGGATGAGGCGCTGAAGCTTTTCACGGATCGCCGTGCCGATCTCCTTATTGCGGAATTCCACCTCCGTCCTTTCGACGGGGTGGAGTTGCTCAAGCGCATCCGCATGTCGAATCCGAATGCGATGGTGATTCTCAACGGGCTCGTTCACTCGACCAATGCGGTGATCGAGTCGATGCGACTGGGGGCCTTCGACGTGCTGCGCCGGGAATCGGTCAATTTCGAGCTCCGCCAGGTCGCGGAGCGTGCCCTCCAGGCCGCGGAACAGATGCGGGCGGCAGAGGACAGATCGAAGTCCGAACCTATCATTCCGCCACAGCCGACCGACGATCTCATCATCGGGCGCTCCCCTGCGATGCAGGATGTCTACAAACTGATCGGCCGCGTCGCCCGTGCCGACGCTCCGGTGCTCATCACGGGCGAGAGCGGGGTCGGCAAAGAGGTCGTCTCGAATGCGATCCACAAATTTTCCCGCAGGGCCAAGGCTGAGTATGTCGCGATCAACTGCGCCGCGATCCCGAGCAATCTTCTTGAGAGCGAACTCTTCGGTCATGAGAAGGGCGCTTTCACCGGGGCGGTGAATCAGCGGGTGGGACGTTTCGAGCAGTGCGATGGAGGCACTCTTTTCCTCGACGAGATCGGGGACATGCCGCTCGAGGTGCAGAGCAAGCTGCTACGCGTGCTCCAGAGCGGCGAGTTTTCGCGTGTCGGGGGCAATCAGACCCTCCACAGTGATGTCCGCATCCTCGCCGCGACCAACAAGCGCCTTGAGGAGGAGGTGGAGAACAACCTCTTCCGCGAAGATCTTTTTTACCGTCTTAATGTCGTGCGCATTCACATCCCGCCGCTCCGGCGACGGGTCGAGGATGTGCGGCTGCTCGCCGAGTATTTCCTGCAAAAGCGTACCGAGATGGGGAAAAACCGGGCGATGCAGTTTTCCAAAGAAGCCGTCGAGATGCTCGAGGGCTATCACTGGCCCGGCAATGTCCGCGAGCTCGAAAATCTGGTTCAGCGGGCCTGCGTGCTGGCCACGGGGAATGTTCTCCTGCCCGGAGATTTGCCCTTTGATCAAAGCGGCGGGAGCGATAACGAGCGTACTGTGCTGGAGCGTTCGGCGGAACGATTTTTGCGGGCCGCGCAGATTTCAGGAGAATCGCCGGTCGAGCTGGCGATGCGGCTGCTCGTCGAGACGGCTCAGCGCGATACCGGTAGTGCCGAGAAGGCTGCCCGGCTTCTTCACCTCTCGGTCGACGAGATGCTCGGGCACCTCGTGACGAAGCCGAAAAAGGCTTAGGCGAGGCGGCGCTTAGAGCGAGGAGTGGGATCCGTCACAAAAGGGCGCGTTCCCCGAGTGCTTGCACTGGCAGAGGAAAGCATTCCCGTCTTTCTCGGCGGTGAAGGGTTTCGGGGCGAAGCCTGTCCCCTTGTGCGAGCCGTCGCACCAGGGCTGGTTGGCGGAATGGCCGCAGGTGCAATAGTAATACGTTTTCCCGGCTTCGAGGACGACTTTGCAGGGCGTGGTGGCGGCGATCTTTGGTTCGGACATGGGGAGAAGATGGCGGCGCGTCAGGGAATGGGAAAGGGAAATGTGAGAGCGGGAGGTCGGTGATTTGCTCAAAATACCGCGCGCTCCCGACATCGGGGGAGGTAGGGGAGCCCGGCCCGAGCGGCCACGCGGGTGCGCGGGCGACGTTGGCCCTCCCGTCGATGCGAAGGGCTGACGCGGGATTGGCCCGCTGAAAGCACGGAATGTCACGGACGTGACCCGGGGGATGGACATTCAGGCGTGATGGTCTTTCTTCTTCCGGCATTGATCCCGCTGCCGGAATGTGTTCTCCTCGTGGTGTGCCTTTTTTCCCTTCTATTTCCCCGCTTCTCACTCCTACTTCAGCCTTTCTGCTGACGCTCTTCGCTTTTTGCGAGTCTGGTCGGGCACAGATTTCCCTGGGTAGTCCCCCCGTCGCCGCGCCGGTGGAGCAGGTGCCGACGGCGATTCCAGCTCCGCCGGCTCTCAAAGAGGAGGAGCGCCCGTTAAGGCCGCCCGGGAGCAAGGCAATTATGATTCTTCCCGAGTTTCTTCCTGGTCACACCTATCGTTTCGTTACCCGTACAGAGCTGCGGACCTCGCTCGGCGGGGCGGGAAATGCCTTCGTCGAGCAGCAGGCGCGCCTTGATGCCGGCGTGCGGGTCGACGGGAAAAAGGGGATCGTGATCAAGGCGCGGTCCGAGCGGCTCGACGTGCAGCTGCAATCGGGTGGCCGGACGATCACCTACCATTCGCTCAAGCCCGAAGACCGCGGCACCCTCGTGGGGCGTCATTTTGAGGCAGCGCTCTATCGCTCGGTCGATTTTACGCTCAATGAAGATCTCCGCGTCGCCTCTGCGGTAGAGGGCGGCCGCATCGGTCCCGAGACTCCTCTGCCGGGCCTGCCGCAGTTTGGGCCAGACGAGCTGCAGCAACTCGTGGGCACGATCCCGCAGGGATTTCCGGCGAAGCCGGTTCACCCCGGCGACACCTGGACGCTGCAGGGGATGCGCAGCGTCGGATCGGCCGGTTCGCTTACGTTTGAGATCACCTACCGCTTTACCGGTCCGGTGACGTTTGAGGAAAATCAGTGTCTCAACATTGAGTTCGCCGGTCATCTCAGCGGCGACGTCCCCCTCCCGGCAGCGGCGGAAGGTGCCCCCGATGCTGGAGTGATGGGCGTGCAGGGTCATGGCCTGACGGGACGCCTGCTCTATGATCCGCTCGACAGGATGCTGCGTTTCAGCGAGCAGCGCATTTCCCTGGCCCTCGCTCTTCCCGGTCCTGAAGGTGCCTCGGCGACGCCTGTCCCGGTTGAGCAAACGACGACGATACGGTTGCTTCACGTCGTCGCGACGCCGTGAGGAAGGGGTTCAGGGATTAAGGATTTGAAGGGTTCAGCTCTGGTCGAGGCAGAACTTGATCATTTCCTGATAGAGGTCGTCGCCGCCTTCGGCGAGGATGTTGTAATGGTAGCCTGCGGGGACGATGTGGAGCTGTTTTGGTTCGGGGGCGAGGCGATGCGGTTCGATGAGTTTGCCCGACCCGACGCCGATCGCGAAGACGACGCCGAGCCCGCTGGTCTTTCACGAGCCCATCAGCTCGTGCCCGGTGATGCTGAGCGCGTAGATCGCGGCGGTCTCGCTGCGGAGGATAATGGGGCCGAGAGAGAGCGGGGCGAAACCGTGGGAGAAAGCCTGCGACAACTCGGCCGGGGTGAAGTCGCCTTCGGGTCCGATCATGAGACTGGCGGCGGCAGCGAGCGGAGCGCCATCTTGCCCGCGGGTGGCGAGGATGGTTTTCAGATTTTGCGCCTCGGGACTGATCGCAGCGATGAGCTTGAGCGGGTCGCGGGACTGGCGGGCAAAGGCCTCGACTTTCATCGGATTCGTCACTTCGGGGACCCAGTTCTGCCCGCACTGCTTGCAGGCCTCGATCGCGATGCGTTGCCATTTTTGCTGCTTTTTCCCGAGATCTTCCCCGTCGAGTTGCACAATGGTTCGCTCGGAGAGCAGTGGAACGATGATCGAAACGCCCAGTTCGGTGGCTTTTTGAATGATGAGATCCATGTTTTTCCCCTTCGGCACGGCCTGGCCGAGGGTGATGCGCGCGGGCGGGCGCGAGGTCTCGCTGACGAGTTTTGCCTGCAGGGTAACGCTCCCTTTTGCGGTGGCGACGATCTCGGCCTCGGCCTCGGCCCCGGCGCCATTGAAGGCGATGACCCGGTCTCCCTCGCGGCAGCGCATCACGTCGAGGCAGTGATGGGCCTCCTCGCCGGTGAGAACGAGGTGTTCGAGATTCCACGCGGGGGCGGGAAGGTAAAATCGATGCTTTGCCATGGGGGAAAAAGGCGTGAGTTTGGTCGGCACGGTGTGTCCGTGAGGGGAGTAAACCTTCCCCCGCCGTTTTGTCCACTCTCGATTCCCCGCTCTCATGCCTCACGATATTCCCTCCACCGAACTGCCGCCGGTCGATCGCCTGCGCCGCATCATGCATTTGCTGAGGGCTCCGGGCGGTTGTCCCTGGGATGCCGAGCAAACGCACGAGAGTCTCGTGAAGCACCTCATCGAAGAGGCCTACGAAGTCGCTGCGGCGATTCGCGGGGGTAATCGCGATGAGATCATTGACGAACTGGGCGACTTGCTCCTGCAGCCCGTCTTTCACGCCGAGATCGCCTCGGGCGCGGCAGAGGGAGGCTTCGATCTCGACGACATCGCGACCGCGATCTGTGAAAAGCTGATCCGGCGGCACCCGCACGTCTTTGGTGACGCCACCGCCGACTCGCCCGACGCCGTCCTGACGCAGTGGGAGCTGATCAAGGCGACGGAAAAGGGCTCATTGAACCTGGACGGGTTGGAGAGCAAAGAGGGCCAGGTCGTGCCGGAATATCTGATTAAGAAGGCGAACGACGGGCTCCCCGCCCTCATGGCGGCGGGAAAGATTCAGGGCAAGGCTGCGACGGTGGGCTTTGACTGGCCGGATCTGCCACCGGTGATCGGTAAGGTGCGGGAAGAAATCGACGAAGTGGTCGAGGCGATGTCCTCGGGCTGCGATGAGAAGGTGGCGGAGGAGATCGGGGACTTGCTTTTCGCGGTGGTCAATCTGGCCCGCAAGGCCGGGCACGAGGCGGAGGTGTTGCTCCACGCGGCGAATGGGAAGTTTGTGAAGCGCCTCCAGGCCGTCGAGGATGTGCTGTGCGGGGCGGGTCTGACTCTAGAGTCTGCCTCATTCGGGGAAATGGACGCGGCCTGGGACGAAGTGAAGGCGGGGCGAACTCCGTGAGTCCCGCCGGATAAGACGGTTTCGCTCGAAGAAGGGCGCGAAAACTCACCTTTTCGTTTTCGCTCCGGACAAATCGAGCCTATCTTTTTACTAACCTGTTCACTTTCCGCGTGACAAGTATTTCAAGCGAACGAAAGCTAACCCCCTACGCATTCGGATGACACCGGGAATTACGAGACTCCTCCAAGTAAGCGCCTGCGGCGCGTTTTCGCTCTTCACTGGATGTACGACGACCGGCAGCGGCCCGGTGGCGATCACGAAGGTGAACCCTTATCACCTGCAGAGTGGCTCCTCTGTGAAGACCGAGGATCCCATGCTCGATTTCGAGCAGCGCCGTCATGTCAAGGGAGCGATCGAGAACTCGGAGCTGGCTGAACTCTACGGGAACTATTTCACGATTTTCTGGAAGTCCAAAACGAAGGCGCCAGCGACCGTGCGTTTCGAATATCGTCAGGGTAGCACTGGATTAAAAATACACAGTCAGGAAGTGGTGGTATCAGAACCGAAGCACAGCAACGTAACGAAATTCGAAGTGACGGCGGACACCTATCTTAGGGACGGTAAAGTCACGCAATGGAAAGCGTCCATTGTGGAAGACGGGGCGGTTGTCGCTGAATACAAGTCTTACCTCTGGAATTAATTTTGTCACCGAACGACGCATGAGTCATCAGGCTGGTTTCACTCTTCTCGCCTTGAATTCCCGACCGGGTCGGCTCAAGGGGCCCGCAGTCAGTCCGGGTTGCAGATCATCTGCGGGAGAAAACTTATTCATACGTGAGTGCTGAAGGATCCATTCAAGTCGGGTGCCTGGGATCGGTGGCCTGGGTTAAGGTGACCGGTTCGGCCAACCACGAGAATGCTCCCTGCATCAAGGAGTTTCTCTCGGGACGCTTCGATAAAGGCTGGCGACGATTTGTTATCGATCTAGCTGACTGTCGCGGGATAGATTCGACCTTTATCGGGATGCTCTACCGCCTCGCCGCACGGGTGACCGAAGCCGATGCCTGCGGAGGCGTGGAGATCATCAATCCCGGCGAGCGCAATGCCAAGTCGATCTGCAAGCTCGGTCTCGACAAACTTATCAAGCTCGATCTAGAGGGCTCACGCTGGTCGCGGGAGCGCGAGCTGGTCGCGCAGAACCTCGACAAGCCGCTCCCCTGCCCCACCCTCAGCAAGGCCGAGCACACTGAATTCGTCCTCGACGCCCACGAGGCGCTAATCGCGGCGAATGAGGAAAACCGGAGTCGTTTCTGCGACGTGGTCGAATTCCTGAGACTGGAACTGGAGGCGCAGCCGGCCGACCGATAGCACTCCGGTGCCGGCATCTCATGGAACATTTCGTGTATGCCGTCCTCTTGACGCTGGCCATTGCCACCGCTGTTTTCGTGTGGTTGCGCGAGCGCCGCGCCCTCACCCGCGTCGCCCGCGAGCGCGATGCGATCGAGATCGAAGAGCGCCGCATGTTCGACTTTCTCCACGGTCTCGGGGAGAAGCTGCAGGATGATCATTCCCCCTCGAACATGCATCGCTACATCGTCGACGGGGTTGCGGATGTCATCAGTGGTGACGCGGGGGTGCTTTACCTGCTCGACGGCGAGACCGGGCATCTCGTCCCGATCTACCAGTCGGCGAACACTTCACCGGTGCTCCTGGTCCCGGTAGAGATCAAGGCGGTGGAGGACCACGCCGAGGCGGAGAGCCAATACCGCAGCTACATTCGACTCTCGACGCTTGACAAGGGTAGTTCCTTCATCAGCCGGGTTCTCAGGGAGGAAAAGCCTGTCTGTGTCGTCAATCTTATCGAGCATGCCGACTTTGCGGCCGGAGCGAGCGTGTTTCATCAGGACGTGCGGCTTCTCGCTGCTCCGCTGGTTTATGCCCGGAAGAAGGTCGGAGTCCTCGTCGTTACGAGAAAAGGCGGTGATCCGTTCAGCCAGAACGATGAGGAAGTCTTCGGCAGTGTCGCTGAGCAGAGTTCCTTTGCTCTGGGCAGTGCCATCATCCATGTCGAGGCGGCGGAAAAGCGGCGTTTTGAGCGTGAGCTCACGCAGGCCAGCGAAATCCAGCGGGTTCTCCTGCCCCGCTCGGCGCCGGCCCTGTCGGATTATGAGGTGGCGGCGGAGTACAAAGCCGCACGGCTTGTTAGCGGAGACTACTACGATTACATCCGCGTGGACGAGGACCGCTACGGCATCGCCATTGGTGACGTTTGCGGGAAGGGCATCGCGGCCTCGCTCATCATGGCGATGTGCCGGTCGAATCTGCGCAGCCGTGCTCCCGATAACCTCTCGCCCGCCTCGGTGCTGCACTCGGTCAATCACTCTATCTTCCCGGATATACGAGAGGACATGTTCGTGAGCCTGCTCTATCTCATCGTCGAACGCGGATCGAACGAGATCACGATGGCGCGGGCTGGACACGAACCGCCTATTCTTTTCCGGCGGTCTACCGGTAAGATCGAAGTGATCGAGCCACCCGGGCTGGCTGCCGGGATCGACGAAGGGCCTGTCTTCAAGCGATCGGTGAAAGACTACCGTTTCAAGATGGACTCGGGCGACATCCTGCTGCTCTACACCGACGGGGTCATCGAGTGCGAGAATGAGGAAGGGGACGAGTTCGGGATGGATCGCCTCTGCCGTCTCATTGCGGAGAACAGCGAGCGATCTTCTCAGGATCTCGTGAATTTCATCACGGCCGAGGTGTCACAGTTTTCCGCGGGAATGGCGCAAACTGACGACATCACCTTGATTGCCATTGAGAAAAGGTGAATAGTCCCGCCCCTCGACCTGCGGCCCGGCTTTTGCCCGCAGAGGAGGCACGAAATTTTCGCCAACAATGACAAATACACAAGATAACGGAGGTCCCGATCCGGTGGAACCCAATAACGGTGAGGAAGTCATCGAAGAAGAAGTGATCGATAGCGCTGCTCCGGAAGAGGAAGCCCGGGCGCAGGATCCTGCCGCTGAACTCGACAAGTGGAAGGACGTCGCGGCTCGTGCCCAGGCCGATCTCGACAATTTCCGCAAGCGCATGGCACGGGAGAAGTCCGAGGCGATCCAGTATGCGAACCGTAATCTGCTCGAACAGCTCCTCCCCATCATCGACAATTTCGAAATGGGGCTGAAGGCCGCAAGCTCGGCCGAAGGCGACTCGTCGATTATTCTTCAGGGCATGTCCATGGTCTTTAAGCAAATCGGTGATTTCCTGACCGACCAGGGTGTCGAAATCGTCCCGTCGGATGGTCTCGCTTTTGATCCCAATGTGCACGAAGCCCTGAAGCAGGAGCCGAGTAGCACCGTTTCCGAAGGACATATTATCTACACGATGCGCCGCGGATACCGCCTCAAGGATCGCATCCTCCGCGCGGCCAATGTGGTCGTATCCTCCGGACCCGAAGAGGTCTCCTGAATCCCTCCCGGCCGATGGGCCGCATACTCTGTTCCGAGAGACCTGACATGGAAAAACGTTGTTATTATGAAGTCCTCGCCGTGAGCCGCAGCGCCGCGACGGTCGACATCAAGAAGTCCTATCGCCAGCTCGCGGTGAAGTATCACCCCGATAAAAACCCTGACGACAAGGATGCTGAAGATAAATTTAAGGAGCTCGGGGAAGCTTACGAGATTCTCATGGACGATCAGAAGCGCGCCGCCTACGACCGCTATGGTCATCGCGCCTTCAGTCAGGGGACCGGTCCCTCGGCCGGGGGTGGTTTCGGCGGTGCTGCTGATCCTTTCGATATTTTCCGGGAAGTCTTCAGTGGAGGCGGCGGCGGCGGCGGCGGCAGTATCTTTGACGAAATTTTCGGCGGCGGAGGCGGGCGCGGTTCACGCGGCGAACGTCGCAAGCGCGGCTCGGACCTGCGCTACGATCTCCAGATCACGCTCGAAGAGGCTGCTGACGGTGTGGAGAAAGAACTCAAGATCGAGCGACTCGTCCCCTGCGAACCCTGCACAGGCAGCGGCGCCCAGGGCGGGCGTGCCAATGTGCGATCCTGCTCGACTTGCGGGGGTGTCGGTCAGGTCATCACGAGCCGCGGATTTTTCCAGGTGCAGCAAGCCTGTCCGGCCTGCGGCGGAAACGGCGAGACGATCTCGAATCCCTGTCGGGATTGTTCCGGCGAGGGGCGCGCCAAAGGCAGCAGCCGCATCAAGCTGAAAATCCCTCCGGGCATGATCGACGAAGGACGCCTGCGTTCCGTCGGCCATGGCGATTCCGGCCAACAGGGCGGACCCTCGGGCGATCTCTATGTCGTCGTCCATGTGAAAGAGCACGAAGTCTTCGAACGCGACGGGTCGGATCTCTATTGCGAGGTTCCCCTGCCTTTCACCCTCGCGGCGCTCGGGGGGGAGTTGCTCGTCCCGACGCTCAAGGGCCAGGCCTCGATCAAGGTAGCTGCAGGCACCCAAACGAACACTTCCTTCCGGCTCCGTGACAAGGGCATCCCCGATTTGCAGAGCGGTCGCAAGGGCGATCTCCTCGTCAATGTCCAGGTCGAGGTCCCGGTGAAGCTCACCCGCGAGCAGGAGAAGCTGCTCCAGGAATTCGCTGGCACCGTCACCGAGAAGAATCACCCCGTCGGGGGGAGCTTCTTCGAAAAGGCGAAGCGTTTCTTCACAGGTTGAGAGTTTTGTCAGGGTGGTCGTTTTCGACCGTATTGTTTCCCGTCGTCGGTGGAGGGCTCGGCTTTTCTCAAAAACGACAGCGCATCATCGGCGGCGCGACCGTCGTCGGGTTTCGCGTCGGTGTAAAGATGGCTAACCTGCATTTCTCATACCGTTCGGCGGGAATCGCTTCTGCTGCGAGTTGCCGCCTTCGCCGCCCTGCGGGCAGGCCGTCGCCGCTTCGCTCCGGCTTGCTCGCTCATCAAGGCGATCGGAGGCGGCTGGGAACGTTCCCATGCCGTCGCCCTGCCCGTGACCACTCCCGACCCCGCTGCAAGATCCAATCCCGACGAGGTCGAGAAGGGCTTGTTCAAGAAGCTGTTTCGGCGGAAGGAGTGAACGCCTCGCCAGTAGGGTGCAGCGTTCACCGCCGACCTGGAGATATCACCCTGCCGATCGTATCGCGAGCCAGGCGGTCATGGTGCCGTCGGCGCAGCGGAGGCCGAGGCGCATGCCCATGTCTCCGGCGAGGACGGCGGCGGCGGTGAGGCCGATCCCGAAATGTTCGCTGCCTTTTGAGGTCTCGAAGGGAACGAAGGCGCGCTGCAGGGCCTCAGGCCCGAGATCGGCGCTGGTGTTGCGGATGAAGAGATCGACGTTCGTGCCGGGGCTCGCTTCGCCGGGAGGAAAGAGATCGATCGCGACCGAGCCCTGGGAAAAATCTTTGGCGGACTCGGCTGCGTTGCGAACGAGGTGAAAGAGCAACTCACCGAGCTTGCCGGAATCGGCGGCGAGAGGGGGCAAATTTTCGCGGACGGTCAGGGTGAAGTTCACCTCCGAGGCGGCGCAGATTTCTTCACACTTCCCCTTCCAGTAGGGAAGCACATCGCTGAGTTTGACCACCCCGACCTCGACACGTCCGCAGCCCGAGGCGCCCATGATCTCGCGATTGAGTTCCGTCGCGACTTTGGCCGAGGACTGCATTTGCTCGGCACTTTCACGGACTTCCTCGTTGATGGTGTCATCGTAAAGGATAAGGCTCGAAAAGCCCTGGATGACACCCATGAGGTTGTTGTGCTTGTGAATATAGCCCTTCAGAAACTGCTCGTAAAAGCGACGCGTGCTGTTCTGACCAAGGTTGTAGTCATCTGCAAATACGAAGTCGGCCATGGCGGGAAAGAGGGGGGATTAGCTGATCGAGGATACGGCCACGGGTTATTTAATACAACTTAATAAATGACTCTGATTTCCCGCCACCAGGAGGTAAAAGCGAGCCGCGAAAAGAGCGGCGGAAGGCTTTTGCGGGTCAGGCGCGAATGTCGGCCGTCGTGATGCTCTCTAACTTTTCATTGCGGACTTTTTCGTACAAAGTTAGCATAATCAGTCGCACAGGATCGGTCTGATGAGGTCTTTTGACGGCAACCACAACACCCTACCACCAAGATAAAGCATGAAAAATCCACTGAAACTCTCCTTCTTCGCTCTTACTTTCCTCGCTGCTTCGACCATGACCTCATGTACCCCAGGAGAACGCGGCGCACTTGTCGGCGGTGCGATCGGGGCGGGTACGGGTGCTCTCATCGGTGATGGAACGGGTGCTCTCGTCGGCGGTGCCATCGGCGCGATCGCCGGATCCGAGATCTCCAAGAACCGTGCCGCCCGCAACAACGGCTATTAAGGTTAATTATCCCTTCGCAGGGGGGGCAAGTAGCCAGAAGAAAATTCCATAAGGGGAGCTTCCTATTCGTCTTGGTAGTTGGAAGGAATCGCTTCCATTTACCAAAAAACCTATTCGCTCTTATGAAACTATCTTCGAAGTCATGCTTCCTCTTGTTCGGGGTAATGGTTGCCGCCTCTCTCACCTCCTGCACACCGGGAGAAAAAGGTGCGCTCATTGGCGGTGCTCTCGGTGCCGGGACGGGCGCTCTTATCGGGAATGAAACCGGCGCTCTCGTCGGTGGCGCGATCGGAGCCATTGCCGGATCGGAGATCTCCAAGAACCGAGCGGCCCGGAATCATTATTATCATCAGGGGAACTACGGTCCTCCTCCCGGCTACCGGAATCCCCCCTATCAGGAAGGATATCACCGGAACCAGTATCCTTATCGCGGCAGGGGTTACTGAGTGAGACCGGCACTTTGAAAAGCGGGAGGAGAGACACCTCCCGCTTTTTTAGTCTGCGGAACGCGCAGCTCCGGCGAATCGCCCTGTCGCCTGGAGTTTTGAAAGGAACCACGAAGGGAGCGAATCGGTCGGTTGAGGGAATCCGGCTTGACCACTTCACCTTCCGGGTCTCAGACGACACGGCGTTTAAAGAAGACCGTCGCGAGCGGTGGAACTTCAATCTGGATCGAATAGGCCCGTCCGTGAGCGAGCTGCTCCTGCGCCGGGATACCGCCGCCGGCTCCGATATTCGAGCCGCCGTAGAGGCTCGAGTCGCTGTTGAGGATCTCTTCGTAAAATCCCGGTTCGGGCACACCGAGACGATAGCCGGTGCGGGGAACGGGCGTCGCATTTACGATCACGACGATGCTCTCGCCGTCGCGGCTGCACCGGATGAAGGAAAAAAGACTGTGCTTGGCGTCATTGTGATCGATCCACTCGAAACCGCCGGGCTCGTGATCGAGTTCGTGCAGGGAGGTCTCGGAGACATAGAGGCGGTTGAGGTCGCGGACGAGTCTCTGGAATCCGCTGTGCTCGGGGTAATCGAGGAGGTGCCAGGGGAGGCTCTGGGAATAGTTCCACTCCTCGGACTGGCCGATGTCGATGCCCTGGAAGAGCAGTTTCTTGCCGGGATGGGCAAACATCCAGGCGAGGAAAAAGCGGGCATTGGCCATCTGCTGCCAGCGGTCACCCGGCATCTTCTGAATGAGTGATCCCTTTCCATGCACGACTTCGTCGTGACTGAGGACGAGGATGTAGTTCTCGTGATAGGCATAGATCATCGAGAACGTCGCCTTGCCGTGGTGGTACTTGCGATGGACCGGCTCGTGGCTCATGTAGCTGAGCGAGTCATTCATCCAGCCCATGTTCCATTTGAACCCGAAGCCGAGTCCGCCCGTATCGACGGGACGCGAGACACCGGGGAAGGCGGTCGACTCCTCGGCGAGGGTCATGATGCCCGGATTTTCCTCGTAGCAGATCCGGTTGAGCTGCTTCACGAACTCGATCGCCTCGATGTTCTCGCGACCACCATACTGGTTCGGGACCCACTGGCCGTGCTCGCGCGAGTAATCGAGGTAAAGCATCGAGGCGACCGCATCGACGCGAAGGCCGTCGATGTGGAACTCCTGCAGCCAGAACATGGCATTGCTGATGAGAAAATTGCGCACCTCGTTGCGACCGAAGTTGAAAATGAGCGTGCCCCAGTCGGCGTGCTCCCCCTGGCGGGGATCGGCGTGTTCGTAGAGGGCGGTGCCATCGAAGCGGGCAAGGCCGTGGGCGTCTTTGGGAAAGTGCGCCGGGACCCAGTCGACGATCACGCCGATGCCGCGCTGGTGGCAGCGATCGACAAACTGGCGGAACTCGTCAGGGGTGCCGAAGCGGCTCGTCGGAGCGAAATAACCGCATCCCTGGTAGCCCCATGAACCGTCGAAAGGGAACTCTGCCACCGGCATCAGCTCGATGTGGGTATAGCCCATGTCCGCGACGTAGTCGATCAGTTCGTCGGCGAGTTCGAGGTAGCTGAGAAAGCGGTTTCCCTCGTCAACGCGCCTTTTCCACGAACCGAGGTGCACCTCGTAAATGGACATGGGGCCGTGATACGGATCGGCCTTGGCCCGCCTCGCCATCCAGTCCCCGTCCTTCCATTCGTAGCGATTGAGGTCGTAGATGATGCTCGCGGTCTCGGGTCCGTGCTGGGAGAAGAAAGCGAAGGGATCGCTCTTCACGACGAGCCCGCCGCCCGCCCCGACGATCTCGAATTTGTAATGATCACCCGGGACAAGATGCGGAATAAAGATTTCCCAAATCCCATTGTGATTCCGCATCGGATGAACCCGACCGTCCCAGCCGTTGAAGTCACCCACAACACTGACACGAAAGGCATTCGGCGCCCATACCGCGAAGGTAACCCCATCAATGCCCTCATGCGCCCGGGTGTGCGCGCCCATCGTTTTCCAGAGGCGTCGGTGCGTGCCCTCGCCGAGGAAATAAACATCCTGCTCCCCGAGGACCGGACCAAACGAATACGGATCCCGAAGAGGATCGGTCACCACGTCGCCGAACTTAAACGAAAGGGTGTAGGAGAACCGTTCCGGACGATCCGGGAAGAGGCACTCGTAGAAACCCTCGCGCTTCAGACAGGTCATCTCGACCGTCTCGTCGCCATCGGGCGTGACATGGACG
The DNA here is from genome assembly GCA_030730365.1 of Verrucomicrobiales bacterium. Classification (GTDB taxonomy): domain Bacteria; phylum Verrucomicrobiota; class Verrucomicrobiia; order Verrucomicrobiales; family DEV007; genus Arctic95D-9. Next base: position 31,414 of record JANQVJ010000036.1, on the reverse strand, counting down.
TAGGACGTGTAAGGGCGAAAAACCCGCAGCACCATGCCCTCGCCCGCAGGGTTGCGATGCAGACCGAGAAAGCCGAAAGGGTCTCCGTGTGAGGCACTTAAAATCAAAGAAATCTCGTTCGGATCGGAACTGCAAGTGCTTGGAAGAGACGACATAACGAGTCAGTGTAAGACTAAAAGTGATTTTTCGAAAGCAGGCTTCCGCGAAACGGGTAGTTTGGCTTTAGCAGCTTCAGTGCCATGTCCCGAACACCCCACCGATTCAACCCCATCCCCTTCGCGTATCACCAGGAACTGGAGATCGAAATCGATTCCTTAACCAACCTCGGGAAAGGGGTCGGTCGAGTCAATGACTGGGTCGTTTTCGTTTCGCATTCCCTCCCCGGAGAGCGTGTCCTCGCACGGGTCTTCCGCAACAGTGCGAGCTTTTCCGAAGCCGACCTCGTCTCGGTGATCCGTCCGAGCCCTGAACGGGTCGAGCCGCAGTGCCCGCTCTTCGGTCAATGTGGCGGATGCCAGTATCAGAATCTCTCCTATCCCGCCCAGCTCGAGTGGAAGCGCGGCCAGGTCAGCGAGCTGCTCCAGCGCATGGCGGGCATCGAGGTCCCCGTCTCGGCGGTGCACCCCTCGCCGGTCACCTACGGCTACCGGTCGAAGATTACCCCGCATTTCCAAAAGCCGAAAAACGGGCAGATGGGCGCGATCGGCTTCCTCCTCGACGGGCGCATGCAGCAGGTCCTCGACGTGCCCTACTGCCCCATCGCCTCGGAGACGATCAATGCAAAACTCACGGAAGTGCGCCGCGAGGTCGTGCGAAATGCCCGAAACTACAAAAAAGGCGCCACTCTTCTCTTGCGCGATTCGCTTGATGGCTACGTCTGCACCGATCCGACCGAGATGTGCGAGCAGGAGGTCGGCGAGCTCACCTTCTCCTTCCACGCCGGCGAGTTTTTTCAGAACAATCCCCACATCCTCCCCGACTTTGCCGCCCACGTGAAAAGCGAAGCCCTCGGAGACGGCGGCGTCACCCACCTCGTCGATGCCTACTGTGGTTCGGGGCTCTTTTGTCTCACCGCCGCGAGCGGCTTTCAGGAGGCCGCCGGAATCGAGATCAGCGAATCCTCGATCGACTGGGCGAAGCGCAACGCCGACCGAAACGCGATCACGAACTGCCGCTTCATTCACGGAGATGCCACCGATATCTTCGCTGAAGTCAGCTTCCCCCCGTCCAAAACCGCCGTTGTGATCGATCCGCCGCGCAAGGGCAGCAGCCGCGAGTTCCTCGATCAGCTCATCGCCTTTGCCCCCCGCCGCGTCGTTTACGTGAGCTGCAACCCGGCCACTCAGATCCGCGACCTTGAGATCCTCAAGGACCACTACGAGATCACGAAGATCCAGCCCTTCGATCTTTTTCCCCAGACCCGCCACCTAGAGTGTGTCGTGACGCTGGAGAGGAAGTGAGGATCTACACCTCCGCCACGGTCGCGGGCGCTTCGATCCAGCGGCCGTGTTCCTTGATGAGATCGACGAGGCGTTCGACCGCTTCTCCCTCGGGGATGTTGAACTTCACGGGCTCTTTGCCGACGTAGAGATTGATCTTCCCGGGAGCGCCGCCGACATAGCCGAAGTCGGCGTCGGCCATCTCGCCGGGGCCGTTCACGATGCAGCCCATCACGGCGATGCGCACGCCCTTGAGGTGGCCGGTCGCTTCGCGAATTTTCTGCGTCGTCGACTGCAGGTTGAAGAGAGTACGGCCGCAGCTCGGACAGGCGACGTAGTCAGTTTTGAAAATGCGGGATCCCGCCGCCTGAAGAATGTTGTAAGTGAGCCGCAGCGACTGCCCGGGTGCCTCCTCGCCCTGCACGATGACCGCGTCGCCAATGCCGTCGCAGAGCAGCGAACCGAGGTTCATGCTCGCAGTGAGCAAAGTTGTGAGAAAGTCCTGACCTGTTTCGGCCACAGGGAAAAGGGTGTCCTTGAGCAGGATGGGGTGCCTCGCATCGGCCTTCGCCGCGAGGAGGCGGAAGGCGGGAATGACGGGCACATCGAGGCCGTTCGCCACCGTGATGAGCTGCGGCGTCTCTGACGCATTGAGCGCGGCGAGGGCCGCTTCGTCACGAGGATCCAGTTCGAGCACGCCCGAGGTCTCGATAAGGATCTCGGGCTGGTAGTCGCCGAGCTTCTCGAGCTTGTGCGCGAGAGCGCTCCACTTGCTCTGGGTCGTGAAGACACGCACCGTCTCGTCACCTCCGAGGGCGATGCCCTGCACCTCGAGTTTGGCCGAGGGACGGCGGCGGTATTCGAATGGGCACCAAGGGACCTCGTCCCAGCCGAGTTCGGCGATAGCACTCCCGTGTTTGGCCCGCAGTGCCGTGATCTGATCGACGAGCGCGCGCGCCACGGGGATTTCGTAGACGGCGTCTTCGGTGAGGCTCACGCGGATGGTGTCGCCGATGCCATCAGCGAGGAGCGAGCCTATCCCGATAGCGCTCTTGATGCGACCGTCTTCGCCGTCACCGGCTTCGGTCACGCCGAGGTGAATGGGGTAATTCCAATCCTCGCCGAGTTCCGCGAGTCGCGCCACGAGGAGACGGTAGGCCTCGATCATGACCTTGGGATTACTCGCCTTCATCGAAAAGACAAAGTCGTGGTAGCCCCGCTCCCGCGCGATGCGGGCGAACTCGAGCGCGCTCTCGACCATGCCGAGGGGCGTGTCGCCGAAGCGGTTCATGATGCGATCGCTGAGGGAGCCGTGATTCGTCCCGATGCGCATCGCGACACCGCGGACCTTCGCCTCTTCAACGAGCGGGCCGAATTCTTCCTCGATGCGGGCGAGCTCTTCCGCATACTGCCCGTCAGTGTACTCGCGGACCTGGAATTTCTTTTTGTCGGCGTAGTTGCCCGGATTGACGCGCACTTTGTCGACCCATTTGACCGCTTCCATGGCGGCGTCGGGTTTAAAGTGGATGTCGGCGACGATGGGCACGTCACTGCCGCGAGCGCGGATTCCCGCGACGATGTGCTCAAGATTCTCGGCGATCTTCTTCGTCTGCGCGGTCACCCGCACGATCTCACAGCCCGCCCCGACGAGGTCCATCGTCTCGTTGATGCAATCCTCTGCCTCGCGCGTGTCGCTCGTGAGCATGGACTGCACCCGTAGCGGGTGCGCGCCCCCGACCCCGACAGGTCCGATCGCGACCGCGCGGGTGGGGCGGCGAGTAAGACTGAGGGGCGAAGGCGAGTAGCGGTGACTCATGGAGATTACTTCTCGAGCGGCAGGAACTTTGCGGTCTCGGCAATTGGATCCCCGTTGGGAATACGGTCTCCGACATCTTTCAGAGTGACGAAGGCCATGAAGCCGAGGAGCAGAAGAACAAAGGCCGTCTGCACAATTTCGAGGAATTTGAAAGGAATCGGACGGCGGCTCACCCACTCGACGGTCGACATCACGATGTGTCCGCCATCGAGGACGGGGAAAGGCATCAGATTCAGAATGGCTAGGTTCACATTGAGCAGCACGCTGAACCAGAGAGCGAGACGCCATCCGTCGGTGTGCTGAAAAAGATCGTAATAGAGACCCATGATGCCGACGGGACCGCTGAGGTGGCCCGCCTTCACGTCCGACTTGGGGGAGAAGACCGCCTGGAGGGTTTTTACGATCGACTTCACACTGTTCAGCACTTGGGTCACGGGGTTCTCACGCACCAGAGTACGGATCCCGTCCATGTCCCATTCCACTCCGATGAGCGCTTTTGTCCCCCCTACTTCAGGGACACGGGGAGTGATTTCAGTTTCGTAAATCTTATCTTTGCGCAGATAGGTCAGAGGAAAAGTTTTCCCGACTTCCCAGTTGAAGTTCCTGACATCACCGGTCGAGACAACCCCGGTCCCGTCGATCGTTTTAATGATATCGCCGGTGTGCAGGCCTGCGATTTTCGCAGGACTGTTATCCATTACCCTACCTACCACCGGAGAGATCTGCGGGTAAATGCCGATCGTGCGCAGAGCAGGACGCGCACTAACATAGTTCCAGGCCTGTCTGAACCAGGAGCCCTCGACTTTTTTCGGGGTAGCTTCGGCGGGGCGCTCCACAATGACGGACATCTCGCCGGCATCCGGTCTGACAAAGTCGACCTCGATGTTCTGATTGGTGCTAGAGATGATGGTCCACATGATGGAACTCTCCATCCCCTGAAAGCGCTCCACTTTCTGCCCGTCGACAAAGGTGATAAGATCTCCGGGCTTGAGTCCGGCTCGTTCCGCGGGCGACTCGGCCTCGACATGACCGATCGTCGTGGTGCCGACCGATTCCGTGACGGGTTTCTTCACGACCCAGACGATCACCGCAAAGACTACCGCCAGGAGAAAGCTGAAGAGCGGACCGGCAAAAGCGACGATGATCTTGTCGAGCGGGGTGATGGGAGGGAGCTGCTTCTTCGGCGTCTCTCCGTCCACCTTGCCCTCGATGCTCTCCATCGGGGCCATCTGAGGCAGCGAGACGAAGCCGCCCGCCGGAATCGACCCGAGCCCATACTGCACGCCGTTGTAAGTCTTTTTCCAGATCGGCTTGCCGAACCAGATTTGGAAACGGTCGATATGGAGCCCGCGCCAGCGACCGGCGAGGAAGTGCCCCCACTCGTGGACGACGATCATAATGTTAAACATCATGATAACGAGGAAAAGGACGCCGATGAAGCGGAGGATTGAAATCAGGACTTCCATGTAGATTGGTTAAACGAAGGGATTACGTTCTGAGCGGGAGGAGGGAATCTATCACCTTCTCTCGAAAGGCGCAAAGTCTAGAAAATACGATCTTTATACGCAACAAGCCTGTCACATGAGACTACTCCTCCAGCGCGTCAGCGAAGCCTCCGTCACGATTGCGGACCAAGAAAAAAGCCGCATCGGTCGCGGGATGCTCATCCTACTCGGAATCGAGCGCGAGGACGAAACCGCTGACATCGAATGGCTCGTCGGCAAGGTCCTCTCTCTGCGTATCTTCGAAGACCCCGATGGAAAGATGAACCTCTCCCTCCTCGACGTGGGCGGCGAGGCGCTCATCGTGAGTCAGTTCACCCTTCACGCCCGGGTCAAAAAGGGCACCCGCCCCAGCTTCGAACGGGCGGCCCGGCCCGAGCGGGCCATACCCCTCTACGAGCAATTCCTCGCCGCCTTTGCCGCCGGTCTCGGAAAGCCGGTCGGGAGCGGTGAGTTCGGCGCGATGATGCAGGTCGGCCTTATCAACGATGGCCCTGTCACGATTTGGCTCGATTCGCGAAACCGCGAGTGAAGAGCGCCCGACCTGACAGGGGCAGGTCGGTGACTTAACCCTGTCAAACCCGCCGCGATTTCGGGATTTTCTTTTGCTGTCGGAATATGGCCGGGCGGGTAACTTCCCGGCATGAAAACTCCCGCCCCTTTTTCGCGTCGTTCTTTCGTGACTGGTTGCACTGCCTCGGTAGCTGCGGTAGCGGCATCAATGAATGAGCGTTTTGCCCTAGCTGAAGAAGCTGCCGCCAAAGCCGGTGTCAGCGGAAAGATCAATCACTCGGCCTGCAAGTGGTGTTACAAGGGTATCTCCCTCGACGATCTCTGCACAGCGGGGAAACCGTTCGGCCTCCACGCCATCGACCTGCTCGATCCGGCGGATTTCGCGACGATGAAGAAGCACGAGATGCACTGCCCCATGGTCAGCTTCCCCTCGGCCGAGGTCGAGATCGGCGGGGTCAAAAAGAAGATCGGTTCCATCCCGCACGCCTTCAACCGGCTCGAGCATCACGACACGCTTGTCGCGATTTACGAACCGCTCCTCAAGGAAAGCGCGGCGGCGGGATTCAATAATGTGATCTGCTTTTCAGGTAATCGCGACGGACTCGACGACGAACAGGGCCTCGAGAACTGCGCGGTCGGGCTGAAGAAGCTGATGCCGCTCTGCGAAAAACTCGGCGTCACGCTTACAATGGAACTGCTCAATTCCAAGGTGAACCACGCCGACTACATGTGCGACCTCTCCTCGTGGGGGGCTGCCCTCTGTGACAAGGTCGGGTCCGAGCGGTTCAAGTTGCTCTACGATATCTACCACATGCAGATCATGGAGGGCGACATCATCGCGACGATCAAGGACCGTCACCAGTATTTCAGCCACTACCATACCGGTGGAGTGCCCGGTCGCGCCGAGATCGACGAGACGCAGGAGCTCTACTACCCCGCGATCATGCGTGCCATCGTCGAGACCGGCTTCACCGGCTGGGTCGCGCAGGAGTTCATCCCGCAGCGCGAGGACAAGATTGCTTCGCTGAAGCAGGCCGTCGGGATCTGCACGGTTTGAATCGGCAGTCTCACGGCAGCTTCCAGGCGGCGCGATACTGCTCATACTCGACCTTTGGCAGCAGGACGTAGACGGGGCGGCGTGTGGGATCGATCGTGGCAATGAGTCGCTTCAGATTCTCTTCGGACATCGTCGTACAGCCGAAGGTGGTGGCGTTGCCGCCGTTGCGCCAGATGTGGAAAAAGATCGAGGAGCCGGCCCCGGGCTGAATGCGCGGGTAGGCATTGTGCGCGATGAAGAGCTTCAGGGAATGGGCGTGGTCGCCCTGCTTCATCTGCGCTTTTTTCTCCTCGGCCGTGCGTGGCTCGTGGTTGATGCGGAGATACTGATTGTAGAGCGGCGAGTTCACGTCCTCGAACCAAAGATCGCGTGTCGTGACCTGAACGTAGCTGAGTGAAGGCGCTTTCTGAATGGAGGGGGCGTAGCCCCAGGCGCCGCCGAGGTCGAAGACTCCGGCCGGGGCGCGGCGGTCGCCCTCGACTTTCATTTTTGTTCCGGCGGGGACAGGGTGCAGTCCGCGTCCCCAGACAAGACCATTTTTGCCGAGGCGTCCCGTCCAGCTCGGCCCGACCGCTTTCCAGGGTCCGCTCTGCGTGCGTTCGTGGATGGTGAGAGTGACGTGGGTCGCATTCCATCCGTCCGCCGTGCCCACAATGATCTGGGAAGACTCGGCCGGTAGCTCAAAGGCGTTAGCAAAACCCTTGACCCCGAAGAGGCAGAGGAGGGAAACGAGAAAATATTTCATATTTCAGTATAAATTAGACCTATTACGATTTCCACAAAAGAATACTCCTCGAAGAGGGACGGGCCCTTTTCTTGACCGGAGAGGGGGGAAGACGTTCGAAACCGACCGTCACGGCCTCATTTTCCCGCGAAAACGGTTTTTCGGCAGTGGAGGTGACATCCTCCCTCTCTGCATTTGGGCAGAAATGCGGCTCTTCCGGGTAGAGCAAAGGCCCCGGCCTTTCGGCGGGGGCCTGCCCTAAATCGGTCTTTCGAAAATCGCAACTCAGCCGAGAGCCTTCACCGCTTTAACGAGCGTCTCCGGATTCATTCCGAGCTCGGCCATGACGGTGTCACCGGGGGCGCTGATGCCGAAGCGGTCGATCCCGACGACGTCGCCGGCGGTGCCGACATACTTCCACCAGAGCCCGCTCACTCCGGCTTCGATCGCGACTCGTTTCGTGCACGCGGCGGGGAGGACGGATTCGCGATACTCGGCTGACTGGCGGTCGAAGCGCTCGAGACAGGGCATTGAGACGACCCGAACGCCGTCGCCAAGCTCTTCGGCGGCCTTGACCGCGTGCTGCAGCTCACTGCCTGTTCCGAGGAGGATGGTCGTGAGGGGACCAGTCTCTTTCTTCACGATGTAGCCCCCGTGGAAGACGCCTTCGCGGCGTAGCTTTGCGGGGACGCTGCTGAGAGTCGCGACATTCTGACGGGTGAGGAAAAGGGCGGTCGGTCCGTCCTTGCGCTCGAGCATCGCGGCGAAGGCACCGGCGGTTTCTTCGGGGTCGGCCGGACGCATCACGTCGAGATTGGGAATGACGCGAAGACCGCTTACGGTTTCGACGGGCTGGTGAGTGGGACCGTCTTCACCGACGCCGACGGAGTCGTGGGTGAGAATATAACCGACGGGGAGACCGGCCAGACCGGCGAGGCGAATGGAGGGGCGCAGGTAGTCGGCGAAGACCGCGAAGGTCGCGCCGGTGACGCGGAAGAGACCGTCGTAGGCCACGCCGTTGCAGATCGCTCCCATGGCATGCTCGCGGATGCCATACCAGACATTGCGGCCGCCGGGGTCTTTACGGCCGAAGTCGCCGCCGCCCTTGAGGTAATTTTTCGTTGATCCGAAAAGGTCGGCACTGCCGGTGATGAAGTTCGGCACCGCAGCCGCGATGGCCTGGATGACATCGCCCCCGGCGGCGCGAGTGGCGTTTTTGTAATCAGCGGGGAACTCGGGGATGAGATCGAGAAGGTTCTCAGGGAGGGTGCCGGTGACGGCGTCATCGAGCTGCTTCGCGAGGGCCGGGTTGGCCGACTTCCACGCGCTGAAGGTCTTTTCCCATTCGCCGTAGGCGGCGGCAAGCTCCGCGTGATGGGCGGAGAAATAAGACTTCGTCGCGTCGGAGACAAAGAAATGCTCTTCTGGAAGTCCGAGACCTTTTCTCGCGGCTTCGGAGAACTTGGCCCCGCCTTCGCCATGCCCGGCAGCGGTTCCGGCGACTTCGGCGATGCCCTTGCCGATGATCGTTTTGGCCTCGATCAGCTTGGGTTTGCCGTTGCGATTGCTTTTCGCAGCGGTGATGGCGGCGTGGAGGGCGTCGAGATCGTGACCGTCGACCTGGATAGTGTCCCACCCGAAGGCTTCGAAGCGTTTGCAGGCGTCGTAGCTCTGCGTCACCTCGGCCATGGCGTCGAGGGTGACGTCGTTGGAATCATAGATCAGGACGAGATTATCCAGTCCCGTGTGGCCGGCAAAAGCGATCGCTTCGCTGGCGACGCCTTCCTGCAGACAGCCGTCACCGGCGAGACAGAAGATCGTCTGGTCGAAAAGAGTGTGCTCGGCGGTGTTGTATTTTTTCGCCGCCATCTTTGCTGACATGGCGTAGCCGACCGCGTTACCGACGCCCTGGCCGAGCGGACCGGTCGTGGCCTCAACCCCGTCGGTCTCGTGGAACTCGGGGTGGCCGGGAGTCTTGCTGTGGAGTTGGCGGAAGTTCTTTACTTCCCCGAGCGGGAGATCATATCCCGCGAGGTGAAGCCACCCGTAGAGGAACATGCTGCCGTGACCGGCGGAGAGGATAAAACGATCACGATTGAGCCATTTCGGCTGTTCGGGGAGGTAGCGGAGGTCGCTCCCGAAGAGGACCGCTCCGATTTCGGCAGCGCCCAGAGGCAGGCCGAGGTGGCCGGAGCTGCATGCGTGGACGGCGTCGATGGCGAGGCCGCGGGCTTCGTTGGCGGCTTGGGAAAGGGCTTCTTTATTGAGGGCGCTCATGGTATTTCTAGGTTCCTTTGGGGGCAATACTTGGCGCATTTGAGTCCCTAATCAAGCGGTCATTGGAAAGCGGCTCGGTGAAAAACTGACATGACAGACGCCCTTTTCGGCGCAATATAGGCCCCACCATGGCTGATACACCAGACAACTTCCTCAAGATAGGTTTGCCGAAAGGGAGCCTCTTCGAGCCCACGCTGAATCTTTTTGAGAAGGCCGGTTACCATATCCACGGCGCCGATCGCTCTTACCGTCCCACCATCGACGATCCGGAGCTCCAGGTCCGCCTCATCCGCGCTCAGGAAATCGGTCGCTATGTCGATCACGGCTTCCTCGACTGCGGGATCACGGGAATGGACTGGATCGCCGAGAACGGCGCCGACGTTCATGTCGTCTGTGATTTGAAATACAGCCGCGCCACTTCGAACCCGACCCGCTGGGTCCTCGTCGTGCCGAACGACTCCCCCATCCAGTCGGTCTATGACCTCGAAGGCAAGCGCATCGCGGCCGAGGCCATCGGCATCGTGGAAAAATATCTCGAAAAACACGGCGTCAAAGCCGAGGTCGAATTCAGCTGGGGCGCGACCGAGGTTAAGGTGCCCGAACTCGTCGATGCCATCGTCGATATAACCGAGACAGGCTCCTCGCTGCGGGCGAACAATCTCCGCATCGTCGATGTGCTCATGGAGAGCTACCCGCAGTTCATCGCGAAGAAGGAATCGTGGGAAGATCCCTGGAAACGCGCCAAGATCGAGCGTCTCGCGGTCCTTTTGAAGGGAGCGCTCACCGCCCGGGACATGGTCGGACTGAAGCTGAATCTGCATGACGAATCTCTTGATGAGGTTCTGAATTTGCTCCCTTCACTGCGCAAGCCGACCGTCTCGCGCCTCGCCACGGACGGCTGGGTCGCCCTCGAAGTGGTCCTCACCGAGCTCCAGGTTCGGGAATTGATTCCCCGGCTTAAAGAGCTGGGTGCGGAAGGAATCATCGAATACCCCTTGAATAAAGTCATTGAGTAACCGATACTCGCGACCCGTCCGGTTCGAACAGGGGTTCAAGCCGGGCTAAACCTGAATAGAATTTTTGATTATGGGTTCCCTTAAAAAGAAAAGGAAGACCAAGATCAATAAGCACAAGCGACGTAAGCGCATGAAGGCTAACCGCCACAAGAAGCGTTTGCGTTACAAGAGCTAATCATTGATCTTGGCAATATGAAAGCAGTGCAGCAAGGTGGTCCGATTATGTTGGTTCACCGCTGCATTGTTGCGTACGCCCCGGTCTTTTTCTCCCTGTTGATGCTCCTCAGTCCGCTTTGCGCCGAGGAGAGTCGGAATCTTGAGGACTTCGCTCAACTTTATATAAACGAGTTTTTCGAGCCCGGCGAGGACCTTATCCTCTCGGAAGACGCGGAAAAGAAGAGCCAGGCTCTCGCCCATTATGCTCTCGGGCGCGGCTATGAGGCCCGCGGACGCAATCAGGAGGCGATCGAGGCCTACACCCGGGTGCTAGAGAATCAGCCCGATCAGTTTTTCCTTGCCCGAAAAACAGCCTACCTTATCGCGCGCTCCGGCGATCAGGGTGAGGCGCTCACCCTGCTCGAGGAGAGCCTCGCCAAAAATCCCGACCAGCCCTACGCCCACATCACTCTCTCGGAATTTCTCGCCACCTACCAGGCGAACGATCCGGCGGGCCGTCAGCGGGCTTTCGACGTCATTGAAAAGGCCGTCTCGCAATTTCCCGACGAACCCGCCGTCTACGAGCACCTTGTGAAGCTCTACCTCTCTGCCGACCGCCGCGAAGACGCACGGAAGCTCATCAACGGGGCGGCTGCCCGGGAGAGTTCCAATCCGACCTACTGGCTCCGGCTCGGCCGACTCGCCGCTCAGGTCTGGGCGATCCGAGAGGGTGCCGCCCCGGCCGATGCGGAAGTGGTCAATGCGATCTACGCTAAAGCCCTCGGCCTTGCCGGCACCGATCACTCCATCACCGAGCAGGTCGCCGACTATTATCACGCCACGAGCCAGTTCGACCGCGCCATCGCCGCCTACGTGCAGATCATCGCTGCCGAGCCCGACCGGCTCGAGCTCCGTGAAAAACTCGCCCGCGCTTACGGGGGCAAGGGCGACGGGGAAAAAGTGCTCGAGACACTCAAAGAGATCGTCGGGATTGACTCCCAGAACGCCGATGTGCACAAGCAGATCGCCGGCATCTACATGCGGACCGAGCGATTCAAAGAAGCGATCCCGCATCTCCAGTCCGCCCTCGCCATCACCAAGGGCAGCGCCACCGAGTATGGGGCCCTCGGTCGCATGATGATCGAGGCGAAGGAGCATGAAGTCTCGGTGAAGTTTCTCACCCAGGCCGCCTACCTCTTCCCCGAGTCGCCCGACTTCCCCTTTCTCCTGACCTTTTCCCTCGGTAATCTCGAGCGATGGGAAGAGTCCATCGAGCAGTTCAAAGCCACCATCGCCCTTTCCAAAGATGCCCAGCCGCAATTGCTCAACGAGGGTTTTTACTTCCGCTACGCTGCCGCGCATGAGCGTCTCGGGAATTTCAAAGAAGCCGAGGGACTCTTCCGCAAGACCTTGGAGCTGATCACCCGGAATGATCCGAATGGTGAGAACGTCGAGTTCACCGCCACCGTCTACAACTACCTCGGCTACATGTGGATCGAGAACGACATGAACATCGACGAGGCCGGCGAGCTCATCAAGATCGCCGCCGATCTCCAGCCCGAGAGCGGGGCCATTGCCGACAGCCTGGGCTGGTTTTACTTCAAAAAAGGCAAGTTCGAAGAGGCTCGCGATGAACTTCTGCGCGCCGAGAGCCTCCTGGAGGAGGTGGACGCCGTCATTTTCGATCACATTGCCCAGGCTTTTTATCAGCTGGGCGATCAGCAAAAGGCGGTCGAATACATGGGGAAAGCCGTCGCGCTCGAACCCGGGAAAGAAGAGTTTACTAACCGCCTCAAGGAGTTCCGTGACGGCACTGCCAAACGACTTCCTCCCGCCGGGTCGGAAGCCGCCCCAAAAGACGGCACGCCCGCTCCAAAGGAAACGCCTGCTGCGAGCCCCGCCCCTGTTCCCGCCGACGCCCCGAAAGAGACGCTGCCGCAGTGATGTCGCCCTCGTCTCTCGATGCGGCGATGATTTCAGCGCTCACGGCGCAGGAGTGGCGTGACCTGCTCTGGCTCGCCGAAGGTCCCGACCTGATGGAGCTGACGCCGCCCTGTCCCCTCGTGCCGCTCTCTCCCGAACCGGTCGTGTCGCAGCGCGAGTCGTCCGACGCGTCCTCGACGCACCGGGTCGGTGCCTACGTCGAGAGGCTCGTGAGATGTTGGCTCGAGCTGACGCCGGGAGTCACCGCGATCGGGCAGGGAATCCTGCTGAGTGAAGGCAAACGCACCATGGGAGAGCTCGATTTTCTCTTCACCCATCAGGGCAGCCGCCACCATCTCGAGGTCGCCCTGAAGTTTTACCTCCACCATCCGCATCCGGCTGGCCCGTCCCTAGCCGACATGAGCCATTTTCCGGGCCCGAACGCAACGGACAACTTCGAAAAAAAACGCGACAGACTCGTCACGCACCAGCTCCCGCTCGGACGTGCCAATTTCCCGGAGATCGAGACGAGCCACGCCCTCGTCAAAGGCACTGTCTTTTACCGGCCCGGCGAGGAACCGCCCGCCCTCCTCCCCGCCGCGATGAATCCGGCGCACCGGCGCGGCATCTGGATACGTGCCGATGAGATCTCCCGCCTCGTCGAGGAACCGTGGGCACGCAATAGTCGCGGGATCATCATGACAAAGCCGCGCTGGCTGAGCGGATGGTCCTCGGATGGCGCCGAGGCAGCCAAACCCATCGCTGAGCTACACCGCACACTGCAGGTGCACTTCGCCGATTCGCGCACGACGGACAGACCTGTCCTCCTCAGTCTCGCGCATGAAGGTGCGACGCAGGAAAGCGCCCGCGTCTTTGTCGTGCCCGCACACTGGCCGGCCCGTCCCGGTTAGAAAAATCTAGGCCGACGGCAGTCGATTCTGACGCTTCCGCGTAAAGCCGTAGACGAGGAAAGCGATCCCGACCACGATCATGAAGGTCGAGTAGAACTGGCCTTTCGTGAGGCTGCCGATATGACCTGAGTCGGGCTCGCGCAGATTCTCCACGCCGATGCGGCCGATCGCGTAAAGGATGAAGAACATCCCCGTGAGGACGCCATGGTAGAGATTTTTCCATTTCAGTCTCACCGCGAGCATGATCCCGAAAAGGAGGAGCCCCTCGACGAGCCCCTCGTAGAGTTGCGAGGGATGCCGCGGCGTCAGGATAGACCCTAACATGGCTCTAAAGGCAGGGCTCTCGAGGGAGGCTTCCTGGATCAGGCCGGCGACGGCGCGGTGCGCGTCGTGACCGCTCGCGAGAGCCATAGAGATGGCCGAATCGACTTTCGCAGCGAGACCGGGAGCCGCTTCGCCCGCCTTCTCGGCGAGTTCCTTGAGCTGCGCGGTGGGGAACATCCATTCGAATCCCGTCGGAGTCTTCACGACTTCGTGTAGCTCTTCGGGGAACTTCATCGCAAGAGCGTGGTCGGTGCGGCGGCCGTAGAGTTCGCCGTTCACGAAATTTGCGAGGCGTCCGAAGAAAACGCCCAGCGGAGCCACTGTCACGAGATTGTCGCCCAGTCCTGCCCACGATGTCTTCGTGTAGCGTGCGTAGATCCAAGCCACGATCGTCATCCCGGCGATGCCGCCGTGACTCGACATGCCGCCGCCAAGCACGTCGAGGAAGCTGCGCGGGTTCGCGACCAGTTCGTCGAAGTTATAGAGCAGCATGTAGCCGAGACGTCCGCCCAGCATCACCCCGAAGACCGCGAGGATGGTGATGAAGTCGGCGACCTGCGTTTCCTTCAACTCCGAGGCACCGATCCTGACAAACCACCGGATCAGGAAAAAGGCGGCCACGAATCCCCCGACATAGGCCAGTCCGTACCAGCGTATCCCGAAGGTCTCCGTAAACTGGATCGCAAAGGGGTCGAGATGGTGGACGTAGGTGGCGAGGAGAGGGGACATGCGGAGGCTCCTCACCAAACTCGGGAGCGTCATGAAAGCAAGCCCGCAAAGCGTTTCGGCCGCCGTCGTCACTGCCTCAGCGGGAGTCAGTCACACCCTATCCATTTCGCAGGATCACTCTTGGCATGGAAGATGCTTTTTATAAGTAGTTGCCGGTTAGGATAATACGAAACCAAAGCTTTGGTATTACGAAGAATCACCGCACGTAAAACAGAACGGTCTAACTATGAAGAAGATAAAACAATCCACTCAGCGCTTTTCAGTTTCACGGAGGACGTTTGCGGCTCGCTTGAGCGCGGCCTTCCTTTTCCTCGCCTCCATCGGCGTGGCCCAGTCCGAGCCTCTCAAGATCGGCTACAGCGACTGGCCGGGATGGGTCGCCTGGGAGATCGCGATCAAAAAGGACTGGTTTAAAGAAGAAGGCGTCGACGTAAAATTCGAATGGTATGACTACGTTGAGTCCATGGATGCCTACGCCGCGGGACAGCTGGACGGGGTCGGCATGACCAACGGTGATGCCCTCGTCACCGGGGCAACGGGGAAGCCGTCTGTCGGAATTCTCATCAATGATTTCTCGAACGGGAATGACATGATCGTCGCCAAGCCCGGAATCGAATCAGTCAAAGACCTCAAGGGCAAAAAGATCGGTCTCGAAGAGGGCTTCGTTACTCACCTTCTCCTGCTCAAAGCGCTCGAGATGAACGGCATGTCGCCCGACGACGTGACAATCGTGAACACCCCGACGAACGAGACGCCCCAGGTTCTCGCCTCGGGGGCCGTCGATGCCGTCGCCGCATGGCAGCCGAGTTCGGGTCAGGCCCTCAAGGTGGTTTCGGGCTCAAAACCCATCTTCACCTCGAAGGATACTCCGGGCCTCATCTACGACAATCTCTATGTGTCGCCCGAGAGCCTTGAGAAGCGCCGCGAGGACTGGAAGAAAGTCATCAAAGTCTGGTATAAGGTCGTCGCCTTCATCAAAGACGAGGACAATCTCGACGAGGTCCTCCAGATCCTCTCCTCGCGTGTCTCCGTCACACCCGACGAATACGAGCCCTTCCTGGGTGGTACCTTCATCCTCACCGGTGAAGAAGTGAAACCCATCTGGGAAAAAGCCGAGGGTCTCGGCTCTGTCTATGGATCGAGCACGATCTCAAACGAGTTCAACGTGAACTTTGAAGTCTACGAGAAAGCTCTCGAGACGGAGAAATATCTTGATCCCAGCCTTACCCTCGAGGTGCTCGCGGAAATGGCGAAGTAATGCCCCTTCCTCTCCCGGGAAGGGTCCTATCCCCTCCCGGCAGGCTCTCCGGTTCGCCTCTTTCCCCCACTGATGAAAACCGACACGAAGAAAGCCGCCGTCCCTCGCGAACCCTGGTTTGCCGCGAGACGCGAGCTCTCTGCAAAACGGGCCGCCGTCTTGACGGTTTTCTCCTTCTCTCTGCCGCTCCTGATCTGGTGCGCCGTCAGCTATCTCCCTTTCCTTTGGCACCCCGATGTGGAGCTCAAGATCTCCGCTGACCGTGAGGGTGTCACGACGGTTTACACGCCCGGAGACCGCGTCAGTGAAGAGTTTTTCCCCCAGTTCGAAGAAGCCGTCCGTGAGCAGAATCGTCAGGTCGAACCGCTCATGTCCCTCCTCAAACCTGTCGAAGCCGGGAGCGAAGCCTCAATTCGGCGTGCAAACAAGAAGGTCCTTCGCCACCTCGCTTCGCTCCTCGTGGAAAACGGTTGGCTCACCGAAGAGCAGACCAAAGACGATGCCGCCATTTTCGCCGCCTGGAAAGAGATCGCGACCGGGGCACGGCTGCCGGAACGGCCCCGCCTTTCCCATGAAAATCTTGAGATCATCCGCCGCAACTGGGCTGCGATGAGTGCCTATTCAGATGTCTACGATTCCGATAATTTCGTCTCTCGCCCTCTTTTGAGTCTCATCCCGCAGGGGAGGCCGGCTAATCCCGATTACCTCCCCGCTCCGCACGAAGTTCTCATCTCAGGATACAAAGAATTTTCAAAACCGGCCGAAGCCGAGCGCCCCTCGATGTGGCAGCGGGTCGGGCACTCCATGCGCATCGTCTTCGGCGGCTTTCTCCTTGCCGCGCTCGTCGGGGTCCCCATCGGGGTGATTTGCGGGACCTATTCCTTCTTTTCCAAACTGATCGAGCCCTTCACCGATTTCTTTCGCTACATGCCGGCGCCGACTTTCAGCACTTTGTTAGTCGTTGTCTTCCTCGCCAACGACGCGCCGAAGATGGCCCTCGTCTTTATCGGGACGATCTTTCAGCTCGTCCTCGTCGTCGCGAACACGACCCGCCGTCTCGATCTGCCGCTGCTCGAGGCGGCGCAGACGCTCGGGGCGAATCAGTTACAGCTCCTCACGAAAGTCGTTATCCCGGGCATCCTGCCTAACCTTTACAATGACCTCCGCATCCTCCTCGGCTGGGCCTGGACCTGGCTTGTCATCGCCGAACTCGTCGGGGTGAAGAGCGGTCTCACCGAGTTCATCGAGACGCAGGGGCGCTGGAGGAACTTTGACAGTGTCTACCCTGTCATCATTCTCATCGGCCTGATCGGGTTCTTCACCGACCAGATTCTCTCCTTCCTCCGCGGCATCTTTTTCCCCTGGACTTCTGACGGAGCCGCCGCCGCGTCGAACCCGCTCGCGAAGGGCCTCCTCTTCGTTCCGCGTTTCTTCAAAGGGGCGGCCAATGAGCGTCTTCCCTACCACCCGGACTCCACTTCCCCGAAACAGGCATGATTGCGATTCAGGAACCCGACCCTCTTCAGTATCTCGTGCAGCGTCCGGACGTGAGCGAGCGCTTCGCCGCGTTGAAGAAGCGGCCCGTCGTGCTCTCGGTGCAGCACCTCTACAAAGAATTCGAATGCCAGACCGGGGCCGTCACTGCGCTCAAGGACGTGAGCTTTGATGTCTACCGGCGCGAGTTCATGTGCGTCATCGGCCCTTCCGGTTGCGGCAAGTCCACCCTCATCCGCATCCTCGCCGGGCTGGAGAGTTCGAGTGACGGACAAGTTCTCCTCGACGGCAATCCCGTGACCGGCCCCGGACCCGACCGCGGCATGGTCTTCCAGTCTTACACTCTTTTCCCGTGGCTCACGGTGAAGCAGAACGTGATGTTCGGTCCGCGCATGAGCGGTCAGCGCGGCACCAGCGCCGAGTCCGAGGCGCGCCAGTGGATTGATCTCGTCGGGCTTTCGAAGTTCGAAAACAGCTACCCGCATCACCTCTCCGGCGGCATGAAACAACGCGTCGCAATCGCCCGGGCCCTCGCGAATCGGCCCCGCATTCTCCTCATGGATGAGCCCTTTGGGGCGCTCGATGCCCAGACGCGCAGCCAGATGCAGAGCTACCTGCTCCAGATCTGGAGAAATCTCGATCTCACCATTCTCTTCATCACCCACGATCTCGACGAGGCTGCCTTCCTCGCGGATCGTATCCTCGTGCTCAAGGCTAATCCCGGGGAGGTGAACGAGATCATCGAAGTGCCCGTGCCGCGACCGCGCACCCCGTCCCAGTTTATCACCCCTGAATTCGTCGCGACGAAATACCATATCGACCAACTCATTCATCCTAATCACGGCGGGAGCGAGGACACCCTTCCCTTTCCCCGCATGACCCCGCAGGGCGACGACGTCGAGTGACCATGTCTGCCCCGCTCAAAATTGAATCTCTCCCCTGGCCTGAGATCGCAGCCCTGCGCGATGGGGGCAGCGGTCTCCTCGTTCTGCCTGTCGGTGCGACCGAGCAGCATGGTCCGCACCTCCCTGTCAACACCGACACCGTCATCGCCACGCGTCTCTGCGAATACGCCTCGGCCAAAACGGGCATCCCTCTGCTGCCTGCTCTCTCCATCACGGTCTCATCGGGTCACACCCCGAAATGGCCGGGGACCTTTTCGCTGAGCCACACTACCTTCATCGAGTCCGTCTGCGAGATCGCCCGCTGGGCCGCCCTGACCGGCTGGAAACGGCTCCTCATCGTCAACAGCCACTTTGGAAATGACGCTTCGCTCCGTGTCGCGGTCGAGCGCATCCGGCTCGAGCATCTCGGCGTGCTCCAGGTCGGACTGAAGACCACTTTTCTCCTTACCGAATCGATCCGCTCCTATTTCGTCTCCGACGGCGATGATCTTCATGCGAACCGAGCCGAGACCGATCTGATGTTACACCTCGTGCCCGAAGACGTGCGCATGGACGCGGTCGAGGACGATCCCGACCGCACCGCCGGCACCGTGCTGAGCCATCCCGTCTCCCAGACGAGCCTCAACGGTGTCACCGGTCGGCCCTCCCTCGGCGAAGCCGCGCGGGGCGAACAACTCTTTCACGAAATGGGCGATGCTCTCGCGGCCGTCTTTGTCACGGCCGCGACTGAAGAGCCGGCCCTTCCCGATGAATTTTGGAAACCCTATTGCTGAACATGTCCGATTCTCACAAGCCCGTCTTTGCCGTTCCAGAGAACTTCCAGGTGGATTACGAAAAGGCCGCTCAGCTCAAAGCCGATCTGAAAGCGGCCGGTGTGCAATACCTGCTCTCCAGCTACGTCGACATCCACGGTATCCCCAAGGCCAAGGTCAATCCGATCGACTGCCTTGAAAAAATGGCCGAGGGCTCCGAGCTCTTCACCGTCGGAGCGATGGAAGGCATGGGCCTCGTCGGTCCGCAGGAGGACGAATGCGCCGCCGTGCCCGATCTCGACACCGCCACGATCTGTCCCTGGGACAAACGCTTTGCCTACTTCTTCGGCGACCTCTACTACCACGGCGCGCCCTACGCCAACGACTCGCGCCAGATCCTCAAACGCCAGATCGAGCGGGCCGCCTCCATGGGCTTGAAGTTCAATCTCGGCGTCGAGCCTGAGTTCTACGTGCTCCGCGAAGATGAAAAGACAGGACGCTGGAAACCGCTCGCGACCCATCGTTACCGCGGCACCTGTCCCGCCTACGACGTCAATCAGACGATGGAATCGATGGAGTTCCTCGAGCCCATGTCCAATTACATGGACGAGCTCGGCTGGGGACTTTTCTCCTTCGATCAGGAAGGCGGACACGGCCAGTATGAATTTGATTTCAACTACGCCGATGCCCTCACCACGGCCGACCGGCTCACCTTCCTGCGGCTCATGGCCAAACGCGTCGCTGAATCCATCGGAGCGATCGCGACCTTCATGCCAAAGCCCTTCGCGACCGACTTCCGCTCGGGTTGCCACTACAACATGTCGCTCGCCAACCTTGAGACGGGTGAGAACCTCTTTGCTCCCGAGCCGGGTTCGAATCCTTACGCTGAGCGCTTCGGGATTCCCCTTTCGAAGATGGCCTTCCAGTTCGTCGCCGGGATCCTGCGCCACGCTCCCGCGATCACCGCTGTCTCTTCGCCGACCTTTAACAGCTATCAGGGTTTCATCGCCCAGGGCGACATGCCTGACGTGAGCTGGGCCCCCGTCCTCGTCGCCTTCGGGAAAAACAACCGCTCCGCGATGATGCGTCTCCCGCTTAATCGCTACTGCGTTGAGAACCGCGCGCCCGATATGGCAAACAACCCCTACCTCACCGCCGCGCTCCACCTCGCCGCCGGACTCGATGGCATCGAAGAGCAGCTCGACCCCGGCGAGCCGGTCAATGACAACATCTACTCGCAGAGCCGTGGCAGCCTCGCCACTTCAGGGATCCAGTTTCTCCCGCCGACCCTCTGCCACGCCCTCGACGCCCTTGAGGCCGATCCCTTTGCCGAAAAAGTCCTCGGAGAAATGAAAGGCATCTTCCTGAAGCACAAACGCGGCGAGTGGGAAAAAGCCTTTTATACGATCCACGATCAGCAACTCCGCGACTTCCTCACGCATTTGTAAACCGAGAAATGATGACTCACGGAAATCACGGTAGTTTTCGGGATGTAGCATGGGCTTCCAACCCATGCACCTCGGGATTGATGCCGACTACGTGTGTCGGTTCATCCGCTCTTCCGGGTGGCTTCTTCCGCGATCGACCCGCGGGGAATTGTCTATTCGCAGTTCCGCGTCTTCCCTGTAGCATGGGCATCTTGCCCATGCATCGTGACGGGACTTTCGACGGAGGAATAAAGTCCACTCACTCTTTCATTCCGAACCGGCGGAGGTCTTGCAGCGAAATACCGGCCCCCGGCGAACGGCGTCTTCCGAAGGTGCATGGGCAGGATGCCCATGCTACGTACCCACCTCTGAATCCGAAACGTCGGGGGAGGTCGTTCTCCGGCATCGCAGTGCGAAAGTCCCTCTCCCGCCTCTCTTTCCCGCTCCACGACCTCATGCGTCAGCTCGGGATCACGCTTTGCAGTTTCGTCTTCCTCGGCTGCTGAGGCGGCTCTCCATTCCCCTCCCGCATCAGGACCCGGCCCGTCGCCGCGACCCTGACACTAGCACAATGCCTACTCTGCTTCTCTACTTCTTTGATTCTCTACTTCTCCACCTCATGAATGCCATTTCCGAATCCGATATCCGCCGCGCCTGTCTCCCCGCCCCCGATCCGCTCAAGAGCGCCCGCGGCTCCATCCGCAGTGGCCAGCCGCCCATGTCCGTTGCCGAAATCCTAGCCGAACTTGAGCGCATCGCCGACCTGCCGCTCTCGCGGAGCGAAACCCTCCCCGCCCAGGCCTACACCAGTCAGGAGTTCTTCGATTGGGAAATCGACAACCTCTTCAAAAACGACTGGATCTGTCTTGGCCACGTTTCCCAAATCCCCAACATCGGCGACTTCCTCAATGTCGAAGTCCTCGGCGAACCCGTCGTCGTCGTCCGCGACAAGGAAAACGGAATCAACGTGCTCTCGCGCGTCTGCCCGCACCGCGCCATGGACATCATGCCTCCGGGCTTCGGCTACGACGGTCACGGTCCCGCCGAGGCGAAGGAGGGCGAGCCCGGCTGCGGTCACACCCGCTTTCTCCTTTGTCCTTATCACTTCTGGACCTTCGAACTCGACGGCAAACTCAAGGCGTGCGCGGAGATGGGACAGGCCGAGGGTTTCAACCGCGACGAATGGGGTCTGCGCAGCTTTTGCTCCGAGGTCTGGAACGGATTTGTCTTCGTTAACCTCGACGGCACCGCGACGAGGACCGTGGCCGAGCAATACGCCACTCTGAGCGATCAGGTCGCCCCCTGGCAGATCGCCGACATGGTCATGGTCGCGCAAAACGAATGGGACTGCGCCTTCAACTGGAAGATCCTCACCGAGAACTTCATGGAGTCCTACCACCACGCCGGAGCCCACAGCAAAACGCTCCAGCCCATGATGCCCGCCCGCGACACCTGGACCGAGGAGGAAAAACCCTTTCACATCCGCTGCCACCTGCCGATGAAGGAGGAACTCCGCGCCGAGATTCGCGAGATCGATGCGCAGGGGCGCCACTGGGAGACCTACCCGCCTATCGCCACCCTCCCCGAAAATGAGCGCCTTGAGTGGGGCCTCGTTCTCGGCTTCCCGCTCTTTACCTTCGTCCTCACGGGGGACTCGGTCATCTGGTACCGCATCCTCCCGATGGGGCCCGATCATCTGAAGCTCCTCACGACCATCCTCGTGCCGAGGTCTACGACTGAGGACCCGAATTTTGAAGAGATGAATCAAGTTGCGACGCAGGCGGCGATCGATTTCCACCTCGAGGACATGGAGGTCTGCATGGCGGTGCAGCGCGGCCTCTTTACCGCCGGCTACCAGCGCGGACGCCTCAGTCACCTCGAGATGCCGATCTGGCTCATTCAGCGCTTCCTCGCCGCCCGCGGACGCGGAACCTGGCCGACGATGGATCGGCCCGGCGCGCCGTCACAGAAGGCGTGACTTAACCCTGTCAGTTCGGTCAACCAATCCTGTTCGATACAGGAAAGACCTCTCTCGTTCTCACTAGACTAACATTTACTTATTCATTCGTGAAAATTCTAAATTTTCGCAAATCCAGCTTGTTGAAACCGCTCTGCTAAATCTTCTCCAATCACCCCCACCAAACCATTTATGAAATCCACCGAAGAACTCTCCGCCATCCGCGACGACCTCAAAGCCCAGGGCGTCAAATACTGCGTCGGCGCCTATGTCGATATCCACGGCGTGCCCAAGGGCAAGTTTGTCCCCATCGACCACTTCGTCCACTTTGCCGAAGGCTCCGAACTCTACACCGGCTACGCCCTCGACGGCCTCGGCCAGAGCCCGAACGAGGATGAGATCGCCTCGGTTCCTGATCTCGAGCGCGGGGTCATTCTACCCTGGAACAAAGAGGTCGCCTTTTATCCGGCTGATAACACCTTCCACGGCGAACCCTACCCGATCAACACGCGCGTCGCCCTGCAAAAGGTCCTCGCCGAGGCGGCGGAGATGGGATTCGGAATGAACCTCGGGATCGAAGCCGAAGTCTATATCCTGCGGCTCACCAAAGAGGGCAAACTCGAGATCCCCAACGACGACGATAACCTCGTCAAGGCCTGCTACGACGTGAAGCGTTTCCTCGATCGCTACACCTGGATCGACAAGGTCTCGACGACGATCAATGACCTCGGCTGGGATCTCTATTCACTCGACCACGAGGACGCGAACTCGCAATTCGAGTTCGACTTCAAATACGCCGACGCCCTAACCATGTGTGACCGCTTCATCTTCTTTCGCATGATGGCGAAGCAGTACGCCTCCGAGGAAGGGCTCATCGCGACCTTCATGCCCAAGCCCTTTGCCGAACGCACCGGGACCGGAGCGCATTTCAACATGTCGCTCTACGACCTCGAGACGAAGGAAAATCTTTTCAACTGCGATCCCGCCGACGATCCGCGCGGTCTCGGTCTGACGCAGCTCGGTTATTACTTCCTCGGAGGTGTCCTCAAACACGGCCCGGCCCTCTGCGCCGCCTTTGCTCCGACCGTGAACAGCTACAAGCGGCTCGTTCGTCGCGGGCTGATGGCCTACTACAGCTGGGCGCCCGTCTTCAACAGCTACGGTAAAAACAACCGCACCAACGCCCTCCGTGTTCCCATGGGCGGCGGACGCGTCGAGGCCCGCAATGCCGATGCCGCCTGCAATCCCTACCTCGCCGCGACCCTCGTCCTCGCCGCCGGACTCGAAGGCATCCGCGAAAAGATCGACCCCGGTCCGGCGCAGGAGGACAACCTCTACGAATACACTCCCGAACAACTCGCCGCCGCCGGCATCGAAGAGCTGCCCCGCACCCTCGACGAAGCCGTCAAAGCCTTCGCCGCCGATCCCTTCATCACAAAGGTCCTCGGACAGGAGTTGAGGGACGAGTTCATCACCTACAAGGCGGAGGAATGGCGGCAGTATCACCAGACCGTCTCGCAGTGGGAGATTGACCGGTATGCGCGGCTGTTTTGAGGGGGGATGGCTGGACGCCCGCGTGTCGCTTTCGCTCGTGCGCTGGCGAGACAGCGGGCATCTTTTCAAACCTGGAACCGCATGACGCCAACGTCCCCGGACCGGCAGCAGCCGACGCGGCTACTGCCCGGAACGGAGCCAAAAACTTGAAATCCTCCAACTTCACTGCATGTTTTCAACTATGATCACACGCGATGGATACCTGGAAGAGGTCCGGACAGGGCTGGGCCGCGGGCCGGTGGTGGCATTGATCGGACCACGTCAGTGTGGAAAGACGACTCTGGCCCGGCAGTTGATGGGCGCTGAAGAAGCTGGCTATTTTGATCTGGAAGACCCCGCGACTTCGCTCTCACTGGACAACCCGATGAGCATTTTGTCAGCTCTGACCGGGATGGTAGTCATCGACGAAGCACAGCGCGCGCCTCACCTGTTTCCGGTGCTGCGGGTTCTGGCTGACCGCGAGGGGCAACCCGCCAACTTTTTGGTCCTCGGCAGCGCCTCGCCCGAACTGTCGAGGCAGTCGTCCGAGTCGCTGGCGGGCCGGGTGGAGATCATCGAGATGAGCGGATTCGGACTTGCCGAACTTGAGGCCCAGGATCGGCAGGCGCTCTGGTTGCGGGGCGGCTTTCCCCGCTCGTTTCTTGCCCGGAATGCGACCGACAGCCTGGCCTGGAGGAAAAACTTCATCCGCACCTTTTTGGAGCGCGATCTCGCCGGGCTTGGCTTTGGCATGGCGCCGCAGGCGATGGGGCGGTTCTGGACCATGCTCGCCCACTACCACGGACAGCTCTGGAACGGGAACGAGATCGCCGCGTCGATGGGGGTATCACCCACCACCGCCCGCACCTATCTGGACGCGCTGGAGCAGACCTTCATGATCCGCCGCCTGCTGCCATGGCACGCCAACGTAGGCAAACGGCTGGTCAAGACTCCGAAGATCTATTTCCGCGACAGCGGCATCTTTCACGCGCTGCTGGGAATCGGCGGACTGGAGGAACTCATGGTGCATCCGAAGCTCGGGGCCTCGTGGGAAGGCTTCGCGGTGGAGCAGATTCTGCATTCCCGCCGCGGCGAGGATGCCTATTTCTACGCCATCCACAGCGGCTCCGAACTCGACTTGTTTTTCCCCGCCTCGCAAACCGGCATCGAAGTCAAATTCCAGGATGCCCCGAAGCTGACCCGATCCATGCGCATCGCCATGGAGGATCTCGGGCTGAAGGAACTGCTCGTCGCCTACCCCGGTACGCGGGAATACCCGCTGGCGGAAAACATCCGCGTCCTACCCTTGTCCCGCGTGTGCGGGGAGCTGGGCGGAGTTTGAAAGCGAGCGTGCGAGGCAACCTCTACGAATACACTCCCGAACAACTCGCCGCCGCCGGCATCGAAGAGCTGCCCCGCACCCTCGACGAAGCCGTCAAAACCTTCGCCGCCGATCCCTTCATCACGAAGGTCCTCGGACAGGAGTTGCGGGACGAGTTCATCACCTACAAGGCGGAAGAGTGGCGGCAGTATCACCAGACCGTCTCGCAGTGGGAGGTGGACCGGTATGCGCGGTTGTTTTGGGGGGGCGGGTCACCGGCTCACTCGAAAGGATTCACCACCTCTATGCCGGTCCCGGTAAAATCGACCGTGTTTCGCGTCACTACCTTGAGACGATACTCGAGGGCGGTGGCGGCGAGCAGACCATCGACCACCGGGAGCGAACGCGCCGCGGTAAGTCGACCCCAGCGCTCGGCGACAGAGGAACTAATCGGGAGAATATCCTGCTCATAGTCCTGCTCGAGCCGGGTGATCCAGCGTTCGAAAGCGGCACACTGGTCGGGAGACTTGCGACGCAGGATTTCGATCCCCTTGCGAATCTCTCCGAGGGAGAGAACGCTGATAAAATGCCGTTCGCCGGCGGTCGATGCGGCCCATGCCCGGACTCCCGGGTGGGTGCGTCGCCCTTTGCGTAGCTCGGAAAGAACGTTGGTGTCGAGCAAGTACATCGGACTTAGCTGAGATCGATCTCACGGGAATCCAATTCTCGCGACCGCTTCAGGTCCAGTTCAATCCAGGGAGCCACTTCTCCGCCGGAAGAGGAAAGAAACTCGATAAGAGATGGCTTTCGGTTCGCGGACCGGGAGAGCGCTTCACGAAGAATCCGTCGGTGCAACTCCTCGGCGGAAAGCCCCTGCGAGGCCGCGCTCCGCTTCAATTTGGCCACAAGGGCATCCTCAATGTCCCGAACGAGCAATTGTCCCATAAGGGGAATCTGATATCATTGCTATCAATTGTCAAGGTGCTTCCCGAAGGGCGTGGGAATCGCCCCCCGCCTCACTCCACCGTCATGACTCCATTCATCACCATCCAGTGCCCCGGAAAGGTGCAGAGGTAGGGATACTCGCCGGGCTCTTCGGGGGCGTTGAAATGGATCGTGAATTCGCCCTTCGCGTTGACCATGTCGGTGTAGACGAGGACGTCGTCGGACTCGGGCACGTAGTGATTTGCCAGGCCCTTCGGGTCGGCGATCATGAGATTGCACTTCTCGCCGAGGCTCTGCAGGGTGCCGGGTTTGCCGAGAATCCAGTTGTGCGGGACGACGTCGGGATTTTTGAAGACGAGGGTGATCCGCTCGCCGGCCTTTGCTTTTAGGGTCTTCTGCACAAACTGCAACCCGAGCGCCGCCTCGACGACGACGGTGCGTCCGCTCCCGCCTCCGGCCCAGGGGTTGGGTTTGCTCGCGACGGGTGCGGTCATGCCGATCTGGGCGGCGTGGTTCGTTTTCGTGATCTGCGTGTAACCGGGAAAATCGGTGAAGGCTTCGTCGAGCCGATGCGCGGTCAGAAAGATGTCTTGGCCCGTGCTGAGATGGAGATGGACCTGGCCCGCAGGGATGAGCTGCGGGATCTCAATGAAGAGCGCCTTTCCTCCCTCGAGCGTTTGCACGCTGCGGACTTCGAGGGGGTCGTGTCCGGGAGTGTCGGCGTAGCGCACCGAATACTCGGGCGATCCGTAGGCGGCGCTGTAGAGATAGTTCCAGCACTGGGCGAAGGTGGTGGAGGCATCCACTCCGGTGACGGGTTCATTGAAGCGCACGAGGACCCCGTTGTCGCGCGCTTCGAATGCGATCGGGACGGGCTTGCCGCCGCCGGTGAAGCGCACTCGCTGGAAGGCCCCGTCTTTCGGCGTGTAGCTGCCCCAGCCCTGCATGCCGTTGATGTAGAGGTGGCCGTCGTTCGGGTTGAAACGTGCCGCCTGCGGGCCGGAATCGAAGTTGCCGCTGATACGCACCGCCGCGCCCTGCCAGAGACCTTTGACATTCTGCCGCATCACGAGCCACGCACTGCCGCCGCCGGAGGAAAGATGGACGAGGTTGCCGTCGCCTTGGAGGGCAGCCCATTTTTCTCCTGAGACGAAGGCCTGGCTGCTCCCGCTGTTGTCTTCGCCGCGGGGCAGATACATGAGAACGGGCTCGGGCGTGCCGCCATCCTTCGGACCGCCCGCTCCGAAGTGGGCACCCTCGTTTTTGCCGAGCTCGATCTGGCAGATGCTCGTCGCGGGGGTCCAGTCGCCTTCCTGCACGCTCGTGGTGATGAAACGGCCGTCGGGGGAGATGCCGAGCCCGTTGGGATTGCGGAAACCGGTCGCGAGGACTTCGAGCTGGTCATTTCCCGTCACGCGACAAATGCCCTGATTACCCGAGGCAAAATGCCAGCGTCCCTCGGCATCGCTCTCGAGTCCGACGATGAAGTCGTGCCCGCCCGGCGAGGTCCGCATGGCATTGGTGACACACTCGTAAAAGTCCGCTTCGTCATCACCGTTGAGATCGTGCAGGCGGGTGATCTGATCACGCCCGAGGACATAGAGGTTATCTTTCACAACCTTTACCCCGAGTGACTGATGCAGGCCGGTGGCAAAGCGTTTCCAGCGCAGCGTCCCGAGAGTTTCGTCTATGCCCTTCACGAGCCAGACCTCGCCGGTCATCGTGGCGATGGCGGCGGTGCCGTCGCTGAAAAAGTCGTGGGCGGTGATGAAGAAAAGGGTGCCGTAGGGATTGTCGAAAGGGATCGTGAGGCGGTCGGTCGCGAAAGGAGTCTGGGTGCCGAGCTCGCCTTTTGTCTCGAGCCACTGCGGCCATTGCGCGGCGGCGGGTGCGGGCAGCGGAGTCTCGCTGGTGATGATGGTCACTTCTTTGCCCCGGCGGAACAGTCCGCGAAAGGTGCCGGCGAGCTTCTTTTCCTCCTTTGAAATGATCTGGCCGTCCATGGGAGCCCCGGCCATAAAACCGTGGCGGTTCTCGTTGAGCTTGAGAAATCCGCCCGTCCATTCGAGACGCCATGCCATGCGTTCCGGATCAAAAACGGCCGCTTTGTCATCGAACCGCACGCAGATGCCCTTCGGCACGGTGATGCCGCCGCCTTTGAAGACCCCGCAGAAGAGGCTCCCGAGATCACTCGCGGCCCAGCGCCCGTCGCGCCAGGTGACCTGGTCGTTCTGATTGCCCCAGTGCCCCTGCTGACCGCCATCCATCCCGGGAAAGGCGGGGATGAGTTCGGGGAGCGGCTTTTGTTTCATGAAGGCCAGCGCCTGCTTGCCGTAGTAGTCGAAGACGCGCTCGCGGTTGACGAACTCCTCCCAGTGTTCGTTGTCCGCCTTGCTAAAGGGCGGGAGATCGGGGGTGAAGGGAGCAGGCTCGGGAGCCTTGACGGCGGGTGCAACGGATTCAAGATCGTCGAAGGACCAGAGCCCGAGGGTGTTGTCCATGCGCAGACGCGGCGCGTTGCCGGGGCGCGGTTTCATGACGCCGCGGGAGAGGCGCGCGTCGTCGATGATGCCGTCACAGCCGATCGTGCCCTCGACGAGACGACCGAAGGCGAGGGACTCGACCTTGGCGGGGCGCACCGGTCCGGCGGGAGCGGTCGGTTTTTCGAGGACTATCTTTCCATCGACCCAGAGGGTGACCATCTCTTCACTGACGCTGGCGACGAGGTTGTGCCACTGACCGTCGCAGATGTTCACGCCCGAATCGTAGTCGCCTCCGCGCCCCGGCAGGTAAAGAGCGAGGGTGCCGCGTCCGGCGTGGGTGTAGAGCTCCCAGTGGGTGCTGGCGGACTTGGGATTGCAGGCGACGAGGATGTTAAAACGGTCTTTGCTCTCGAGCCTGGTGCGGCACTCGATCGTGAAAGGGAGGGTGTGATATTCGCCTTTGCCATCGACGAGCAGCCCGCCGGAGAGGGCCATTCCGAATTCCTCACTGAGAGACGGGACCGGTTCGGCTTTGCTCGCCGCGACCGGAGCGGGGGAAGGTGTCTTCGGCTTCGCCTCGCTCCAGGTCCGGTATTTCGGTTTTGCCGCAGGCGGGGCGTCGTCGAGTTGGGGAAGGAGCCAGTTCAGTCCGTCAAGATTGTCGAGGAGGCGGCCTTCGGCGTCTTCGTTGGTGTGATTGAGAATGCCGACGGGCCCGCCGTAGCCGCTCGCCCGGATCTGGCGGAGGACTTTCACGTCCTCGGTGCCGACGCCGAGCGGCAGGATCTTGCGGCCCTTTTTGTCGCCCTCGAGATCCATGCCGTTGAGGTTGAAACAGAGCAGATGCGGTTTCATCAGCTCGATCGCCGCGGGAAGCCGGTCGAGATGGCTGTGAGCGTGGTGGAGGTTGTAGACGATGCCGACGTTCTCCGTGCCATGGGTCTTTTTCAGGTAGTCGCAGACGGCGGCCATGTTCTCCGGCTCGCCGGCCCAGCCGCCGTGGTTGTAGATGCCGACCTTGCTTCCGAGCCCTTTCGCCTTTTCGAGAATGGGGAGAAGCCCCTCGGCGGCGTTTTTGATTTTTTCCTCCTGCGTTGCGCCCTGCTCTTTCATCATGATCCAGAGCTGCGGGCTGAGCTGGTATTTTTTGAAAAGGGCAAAGGCCTCCTCGTGTTGCGCCCAGAAGGCGAAGAACTCGATCCCGTGTTTCTGATAGGCGAGGATCTCGCGTTCGAACTCCGCGACGTGCTCCTTCCGCCAGTCGTAGGCGATCTTCGTGAGACCCATCTTCGCGACCATCTCGGCCCGGGCCTCGGGGGAGCGCTTCTGCGCGTCAAAGGGGACGATGCACCAGGCCGCGAGGTTGGGTTTGTCGAAGAGATCGGCTCCCGTCAGCGGGGTGGTCAAGCTCGTAAGAAGCAGAAGGAAAAGGAAGAGAGGTTTCATCGGGTGGTCTGGTTCAGGATTAAATGATTAGGGTCGACTTTTGTTTTCGGTGAGGCTGGGAAATTCATCCGGGCGGGAGGGTGGCGCGGGTAGATCGGGTGTGCTATGAATGTTGCTGGCAGGATTGACCGCCAAGCCCCGTAAAGGGGCTGCAATTTCGCATAGAAGCACCATGTGGTCGGAGAAGATGGAGGGAAGCCAGAGAGATGCGATTTCCTTTTGCACGCGCGTCAACCGCACTGACTGAATCTCGATGCCCGGTGTGGCGCTGACGCGGAGCGTTTGCAATCCGGCGGGAACCATCAAGGTGCCAAGCTTCAGTGGCGCAAAGGACTTGTCCGGCACCTCCCAGCGCGGCACGAGGTCGGGGCGCGGGATTTCCGGCGGATGGTGCGCGGCGGTGAGGGTGGTTTCGATGACTTGCTCACCGGCCGTAACTTTGATCTTTCCGCCAGGCTCTCCGGCGGTGTGCATCGCGGTGACTTCATACGTTCCGGCCTGCGGCACTTCCAGATCCCATGTCATGGTGGCGGTTGCTGTGGGAAAGACAGCCCAGTCGTTGTCCCAGCCCTGCCCGAAAAACTTCGCTCCGCCTTCGAGTGTGGCGAAAGGGGCGAGCAACTCGGTTTCTTCGCCGAGGTTGATGGGAAAACGCTGCACCGTGCCCTGCGTGGAGGCAATGGCGTCGGCGAACCAGGCCTCGTAGGCCCTGGAAAGTGTCGCGGCGATCTCCGGCTGCTGCGCGGCGAGGTTGTTTTTTTCGCCGGGATCGCTCCGCAGGTCGAAGAGCATCTCCTGCTTGTTGTCATGCACCCAGCGGTGCGAGTCGCTGCGCACGGTGCCGGGGTATTTGGCGATGGGTGCGCCATTCTTGCCGCCGCGACCGCTGATCTCGAAGAGCAGTCGCTCGGGCCATTCCACTTCTTCGCCCCTAAGCAAGGGTGTCAGGCTTAGACCGTCGAGGGGTGGAGTCTCGGGCAAAGGCACTCCTGCGAGATCGAGCAGGGTGGGCAGCACATCGACATGCTGGGCGATCCGGGTCACACGCTTGCCGGCTTCCAATTTTCCCGGCCAGCGAATGAAGCAGGGCACACGCTGCCCACCCTCAAAGAGGCTGCCCTTGCCGCCCCGCATGCCTCCGTTGAAACGCGCCGTGTTCGGCCCGTTGTCGCTGAAGAACATGACGATGGTGTTCTCCGCGAGATCGAGCGCGTCGAGTTTCGCAAGGATCCGGCCCACGTTGGCATCGAGGTTCTCAATCATCGCGTAAACGGCTGCGGTCTTCGGCTCGAAGCCCAGGGCGCTGTATTTGGCAAACAGTTCCTCCGGCGCCTGCATGGGCGAGTGCGGGGCATTGAAGGGCACGTAGCAGAAGAACGGCTCCGACCGGTGCTTCTCGATGAAGGTCATCGCCGCGTCCGCGAGGACATCGGTGATGTAACCTTTCCGCGCTGCCGTGACACCATTGTGCTCCAGTGCGGGATCGAAGTAGTTCGAGAAAAAGCC
>JANQVJ010000035.1 GCA_030730365.1 Verrucomicrobiales bacterium | reverse complement strand
TTGGTGGAGACCCTAGAACAGTCCCCAATCTTTGGTGGAGACCCCCCTTAGATGGTGCTCGATACTGGATTTGAACCAGTGACTCCCTGCGTGTGAAGCAGGTGCTCTACCCCTGAGCTAACCGAGCGCTTTCGTGGACGGGGATTTTACCCTCCCGCACCTCTTCCCGCAAGTCATTCGTGGGAGGAAACTTCAAATTCTGGATTTTTACATAAATTATGGAAATTATTTGATTTATCAAGGGAACCGAACGAAAGTTCCGTTCCTTCATCCATGCGATTTTCGAAACCATCCCTGGGTTTTATCCTTTTGGTCCTCAGCTCGCTGACGGCTGTCGGCGGCGCTTCTCTTGGTCTTGGGCTCTCCTATCTGCAGGAACTCCAGCTCGCCCACCGCGAGATTCGCTCGGACTTCTCGACTAAGTCTGCTGCCTTTTCACAACAGCTCTCGCCCGGGGCCATAGGCCGGATCGCGGTGAGCGGTAGCGAACCGACCGACGAGGTCCTAAACTTCCTCCACCAGCTGAACGATGCTTACTCGGACTCCGGGGAATCCCGAATCACGATCTTTCGCAAGACAGGCGAGACGCCTCCCCTTACCCTATTCTCGGACCATTCGCTCTCCGAGTTTACCGAACCGGACGACGAGGCCCTCGTCGCTGAGCTGATTGCGGACGCCGTCGCTAAGAACATCAGCATCATCAAAGGATTCTCCGAAGACGACAAGACTTCCTCCGGTGCCTCTAGGCAAATCCGCGCGATCCTGGACGCGGCCGTTCCGCAAACGCTGGGCGGGGCGTTTCCCATGGTCATTGACGGTGAGACCTACTACCTCGTGGCTCAAGTGAGAGTGAATCCCGAGCTTTTCAGTTTTGCGCGCGTGATGCAGTTGCGCCACTTCCTGCCCCTCATCGGAATCGTTCCGCTCTTTGCCTCGCTCGTCTTCATGGGATCGTGGTTCACCCGCCGCCTCCAGGGGATCGCCCGGGGGCTCGATACGTTGAATGAGGGCCGATACGACTACCGTCTCGTCGAGGCTGGGCCGCGGGAGATTGAGAGGATCCACGCCTCTTTCAACTCCCTGGCCGAGAGCCTCGGCAAAACGACAAATCAGCTCCACCACTCCATCACAGAAGTCCGGATCGCAAAGCAGCAGGCCAAGGTTGCTCAGGATGCAAAGTCCGACTTCCTCGCGAACATGAGCCACGAGATCCGCACTCCGATGAACGGCATCATCGGGACGACGAGCCTACTCATGGAGACCCCCTTAACGAGCGAGCAGAAAGAGCTCGTTCAGATCATGCGCACGAGCGGTCAGTCGCTCGTCCACCTCATCAATAACGTGCTCGATTTCTCCAAACTCGAGTATGACAGGATAGAGCTCAGGAGCGAGCCCTTCGATCTCGTCGCCCTGATCGAAGAAACGATCGAGATGTTCGCCTACTGCGCGGCCGAGAGTCAGCTCGAGCTCATCTACTTTGTCGATAAGCAAATTTCCAATCTCATTTACGGCGACCGTGAACGGCTCAAGCAGGTCCTCGTCAATCTAGTCGGCAATGCCCTGAAGTTCACTAGCGCAGGCGAGATCGTGGTCATGGTAGGCAAGACGACCCGCGAGACCCGCGTCGGAAGCGAGTCCCTCATCCGCGTCACGGTTAGGGACACGGGGATTGGCATCGCCCCCGAACATCGCGAGCACATCTTCGAGGCCTTCACCCAGGCGGACACCTCGACGACACGCAAATTCGGCGGCACCGGACTTGGCCTCGCGATCAGTCGCAAGCTCTGTAACATCTTCGGCGGCGATCTCGCGGTGACGAGCGAGCTGGGGAAAGGATCCGAGTTCTTCTTCGATATCCCCTTTCGCGAAGTGCCACCTCAGGATAAGGTGAAGCCCCATCACCAGCTCGAGAAGCAACGCCCGCTTCACGGCAAAAGCTGTGTCATCGTCACTCGCAACGCCGCCCTCAGCTCGCTCATTCAGACCTATTGCGAGAACTGGCAGATGAAGACCCGGATCGCCTCGACGCTCGACGACTCAGTCATCTCAAAGATCATCGCTTTTGCCCCCGACATCGTTATCGTCGACCCTCTTGCCCTCGTCCACGAGACTCGCATGACTGAGTTCGCAGCGCAGCTCATTCAAAAGCGCATCCCGGCCATCTTTCTCTCTTCGATCGGAGAAAGCAGCATCCGCCTCGACGAGGCAAAGTTCCCTCTCATCCGCACGCTCTATAAGCCGGTCTCCGAACTCAAGCTGCTGCGTGATACGCTCTCCATGGTCCAGCGAAGAAACGGTATCGAGATTGCTGAGAACGCCTTCGATAATGAAATCGACGCCTCGACTCCGCAAGGGGAAAACTTTGCCAAAGTCTATCCCGCCCGCATCCTCATCGTCGAGGACGTAGTGATGAATCAGAAGATCGCCGGCATGATCCTCGAAAAGCTCGGCTATACCGGTATCGAGTTTGCCGACAATGGCCGCACCGGCGTCGAGCGGGTCAATCAGGGTGACATCGATCTCGTCATCATGGACTTACAGATGCCGGTGATGGGAGGTCTCGCCGCGACTGAAGCGATCCGCCGGAATTTCAATCTTCCCCGGCAGCCCATCATCATCGCGATGACCGGTCACGCTCTCGCCGGGGTGCGCGATTCTTGTCTCGCCGGGGGCATGGACGGCTTTGTCGCAAAACCAATCTCGCTCAACGATGTCCGCACCGCCATCGTCGACGCGGTCGAGTCAGTAAACCGGTATGTGCCGGCGCTCTCGATCTGATCCTCTCTCCTCCCGCGCTGCGGGTGCTATGGGTTCGCGGCAAGGGAATCGTCCATCGGTCCCAGCATCTCAAGCCCGAGCGACCATGCTAGGAGAGCGGAACTGTCCCGCGAGACCTGGGGACGGGTGCTCTTGAGTACCACTGAGATGCGATCCTTTCCCCCGACACTGATACCTCCTCCCGCTCTTTCGCCGTCTTTTCCCGCTCGATCAGAGCGCTCTCGCGGGCGGCGAGGGCGGCCTCGCGCTCCTTAAGAATCCGCATCCGGCGGGAGAGCTGATCTGCGATACGCTCGAGCATCTCGATTTTCCCCTGCTCGGGCGACTTGGGGGCCTCGCGCGGCTTGAGGGGTGCCGGTCTCGGCGCGGCTTCGTTCTGGAGGGGTGACGCTTCCTCTGAGGGGGCGGGCGCCAACTCCTGCGCTCTCAAACCCGCCGGGGGGACGGCGGTCAGGCACAGAAACGAGAGCAAGCCGAGCTTGAAATGCCACATCGTCATTGAGCTCTCACGGATCCGGACACCCCGGATGCATCCGACCGCAATACAACAAAGGCGGGGCGGCTTTGCAAGGGAGGATTTTGCCCCGTTCCCTCCCCTCGCCAACTTGCCAACCGCGATTTTTTCGTCTATCCGCCGGATTTTCCCTTTCACCCTCGTCAGGATCGGGCAAGTTTCCGACCCCAAGCGTTTCGACCAGCAGCAGATTCATGAAGATCATTGCCATAGCCAACCAGAAAGGCGGCGTTGGAAAAACCACCACGTCAGTGAACCTCGGTGCATGCCTGGCCGAAAGGGGCGTCAAAATCGTCGTCCTCGACCTCGACCCCCAGGCGAACTCGACGAGCGCACTTGATTTCATGCCGGGGGAAAATCCCAGCATCTACCACCACCTCATCAATGGCGGCGACGTCTCCGAACTCGTCCTGCAGACGAAATACGCCAATCTCTCCCTCATCCCCTGCGACATGGATCTCGCCGGCTGCGAGATCGAGATGGCGCGCGAAGACGATCACCTCGTGCGGCTGAAAAACCTCCTCGCCCCCTTCAAAGCCAGCTACCCCGTCGATTACATGCTCGTCGACTGCCCGCCCTCGCTCGGCGTGCTCATGACCTCCGCCCTTGCCGCCGCTGACGAACTCATCGTGCCGCTCCAATGCGAATACTTCGGCCTCGAGGGACTTTCAAAAATCGTCGGCGTCCACCAGCAGATCCGGGACTCGGGAGCGAACTCCGATGTCGTCCTCGAAGGCATCGTCATGACCATGGCCGACAGCCGCACGAACCTCTCTACCATGGTCATCAACGACGTGCGCGAGTATTTCCCCGAGGTCACTTACGAGACCGTCATCCCGCGAAACATCCGCCTCGGCGAAGCACCCAGCTATGGCAAGTCCATCATCGACTACGCGCCCACCTGCACTGGTGCTGCTGCCTATCGGGCCCTTGCCGCCGAGTTTCTACGCCGCCACGCCTGAGCACCCCCGCCCTGTGTTTCATCCGTGTTCCACGTAGGGCACAGCGAAAAGTCGCTGAAAAACGCTGGAGTTGGGCTATGATTCGAACCTCTTAAATTTTCCGTCCCGTCTAACTCATGGTCAAGTGGCTCCTCAAACTCATCGTAGGCAGTAGAAACAACCGCGTCATTCGCGGAATCGCTCCGCTCGTCGTCAAAATCAACGAGATCGAAAAAGAGCTCCAGAACGGCCCTGAAGAGACCCTGAGAGAAAAAACCGCCGCTTGGAAAGAGCATCTCGAGCGCTACACTCTCAACGTCGAGACCTACAGCGACCGCATTCTCCGATCCCGTGAACGCGAGGAAAACCTCGACCTCCTCAAACGGTGGGCGGAAAAGTTCGAATCCCTTTCCACCGAATTCCGGAAAGCCACCGGCTTTATTGCGGTGAACGAAGTCGATGCCGTCGAAGAGGATGCCCTCGCCGAAAAAATCCTCGATGCCCAGCGTCTCTTTCAGGATCTCAAGGATGATTTTCCGGCCGCCCGAGCCGCCTATCTCGAAGCAATCCTTCCCGAAGCCTTCGCCGTAGTGAAAAACGCCGCCCGCCGCCTCTGCGGACGCGAGTGGATCGTCTGCGATCACCCCGTGAAGTGGGAAATGGTCCACTTTGACGTGCAGCTCATCGGCGGCATCGGTCTCCACCGCGGCATGATCGCCGAGATGGCCACCGGTGAGGGCAAAACCCTCGTCGCAACCCTGCCCGTCTTTCTCAACGCCCTCACCGGTCTCGGCGTCCATGTCATCACGGTGAACGACTACCTCGCCCGACGCGATGCCGAGTGGATGGGATACCTTTTTCAATACCTCGGACTCACTGTCGGCGTCATTCAGAACGACCAGCGCGGGGAACTCCGCCGCGCCCAGTATCGCAAAGACATCACCTACGGGACCGCAAGCGAATTCGGTTTCGATTACCTCCGTGACAATGGCATGGCGCAGGAGGCCGGGCAGCAGGTCCAGCGCAATCACTACTTCGCCCTCATTGATGAGGTCGACTCCGTCCTCGTCGACGAAGCACGGACCCCGCTCATCATCTCCGGCCCCGTCACCGTGAGGCAGGACCAGCAGTTCGATCTCTACAAGTCGGCCATTCAGAACCTCCATCGCAAGCAGACCCAGCTCTGCAACGACCTCGCTCAGGAGGCGAAGAAAGCCCTCGACGCCGGCGACGCCACCGAAGCCGGGACCCTTTATTACAAGATCAAACTCGGGATGCCCCGCAACCGCGCCCTTCTCCGTGCGATGGAAAACACCGACGTGCGCCGCGCCATCGAGAAGACCGAGCTCGAGTTCTACCGCGACCCGCAGAAGACCGCCCTCTTCGCTTTGAAAGAAGAGCTCTATTTCACCCTCGATCCCAAAGCCCACGAAGCCGAGCTATCCGAAAAAGGCCGTCAGATCCTCAGTCCTGACGATCCGCAGGCCTTCGTCCTTCCCGACCTCTCCGAAGCCTTCTCCGTCATCGACGGCAATGACGCCCTGACCGACACCCAGAAAGCCGCCGCCAAGCGCGAGCTCCAGATGCAGATGGCCGCCCAGGCGGAGAAGATGCACACCATCACCCAGCTCATGAAGGCCTACACCCTTTATGAGAAAGACGTCCACTACGTCGTCGAGGACAACCGTGTCATGATCGTCGACGAGAACACCGGCCGTAAAATGGCCGGTCGTCGCTGGTCCGACGGACTTCACCAAGCCGTCGAGGCCAAAGAAGGCGTCACGATCGAGGGAGAGACCCAGACCTACGCCACCATCACGATCCAGAACTACTTCCGCCTTTACGAAAAACTCGGCGGCATGACCGGTACTGCCGAGACCGAAGCGGCCGAGTTCCACGACATTTACAAACTCGAAGTCCTCGTCGTCCCGACGAACCGGCCCATCGCCCGGGTCGATCTCAACGACAAAATCTTTAAAACCCAGCGCGAGAAATTCAAGGCCGTCATCGATACGGTGAAAGAGCGTCATCTCGCCGGGCAGCCCATTCTTCTGGGAACCGCCAGCGTCGAGTCGTCCGAGGTCCTCGCCCGCATGCTCCAGCGCGAGAAGATCCCCCATGCCGTCCTCAACGCCAAATTCCACCTGCAGGAGGCCGAGATCGTCTCCCGCGCCGGCCAGACCGGAGCCGTCACCGTGGCCACGAACATGGCCGGTCGGGGCACCGACATCAAACTCGGCGAAGGTGTCGCCGACAAGGGCGGTCTCTTCGTCATCGGCACCGAGCGTCACCGCAGCCGCCGCGTCGACCGCCAGCTCCGCGGGCGTTGTTCGCGTCAGGGTGATCCCGGGAAGTCCGTCTTCTACGTCAGCTTTGAAGACGACCTCATGATGCAGTTCGGAGCCGCCGAGCGCATGACCAAGATGATGGAGCGCTTCGGTCTCGAAGAAGGGCAGGAGCTCGAGCACCCCTGGCTCAACAAGTCCGTCGAGAACGCGCAGAAGAAAGTCGAGTCCCGTGACTACCTCTCGCGCAAGCACATCCTCGAATACGACGATGTCATGAACAATCAGCGGACCGTCGTTTACGGCTACCGCAACGAAGTCCTCCGCACCGAGGATCCCCACGCCCTCATCGTCGAGATCATCGAAGACGCTCTCCCCACCATGCTCGAAGATTGTCTCGATCCCGAGACCGGCAAGCAAATCCCCGAAGCCGTTCTTCAGGTCGTCAACACCCACTTCCCTCTCGGGCTCACCGCCGACGACGCCGCCCTCGAGAGCCGCAGCGATGACGAAAATCTCGAGTTTCTCATCGAACAGGTCAAAGCGGCCTACGAAGTCAAAACCAATCACGAAGATCCCGAGCGCGTCGAGGACCTTGAGCGCTGGGTCATTCTCCACAGCATCGATCAGCTCTGGCAGGAGCACCTTTACGAAATGGACAGTCTCCGCGAGTCCATCGGGAACTATCGCTACGCTCAGAAAGACCCCCTCGTCGAGTACAAGCACTCCGCCTACGAACTCTTTGTCGGTCTCATGGACCGCATCAAGACTGAGGTTCTCGGCAATCTCTTCCGCACCACCACAAGCCGTCCCGAGGACTTCAACCGCGTCCTCCGCGGAATCCAGATGAGCCGTCCCGACGTTTTGTCAGGGCTTGCTGCTGACGGAGGCTCCAGCCTCGCCCCCCCGGCGGCACAGAAGATGCCCGAGATCCAAATCCCGAAGACGCCCCAGCGTCGCGAACTCCCCAAAGTCGGCCGCAACGATCCCTGTCCCTGCGGAAGCG
This sequence comes from Verrucomicrobiales bacterium, assembly GCA_030730365.1. GTDB lineage: Bacteria > Verrucomicrobiota > Verrucomicrobiia > Verrucomicrobiales > DEV007 > Arctic95D-9. The sequence goes on along the minus strand of JANQVJ010000035.1, from coordinate 22,809 downwards.
GGAAAAAGTTTAAGTCCTGTTGCGGAAAGGCGTGAATCGGCACTAGCACCCGCACCCGCCAATGACTCTCATCCTCATCCTCAGCGTCGTTGGAATTGCCGCCGTTCTTGCCGAGCTGGTCCTTCCCGGAGGCATCCTTGGTATCGTGGGTGCGCTTTGCCTTTTTGGTGCGGTCATCGCCACCTATGCCGCCTACGGCGCCACCGCTGGAACGATCGCCCTCGCTCTGCTCGTCGTCATCGGGCTGATCTCCCTCAACCTCTGGATGCGGCTCTTTCACCGGCTCCCCTTCATGAAGCAGCTCATCCTCAACGACGCCGTCGGCGCCGATGCCGGGCTGCAGGAAAAGCAGAGCATGACCGGACGCACCGGCACCGTCCTGACCGACCTCATGCCCTCGGGCCGCGGCGAGTTCGACGGTAAAAAGGTCGACATCATCACCGAAGGTCCTTCCATCAAACGCGGCGCCCGCGTCGAGATTGTCGAAACTCGCGGGCCCAGCATCATCGTACGCGAGATCCGGGAAGGAGGGTGAGGCGTGCATCTCTACCTCCACATTCCCTTTTGCCACCACATCTGTCCCTACTGTGGTTTCTACAAGCACAAGCCCGGCCGCCTCGCAAACCGGGAGTTCGTCGACGCCATCCTCGCCGAGGCCGTGAAGCGCAGCGAAGGAGAGCGACACGCGCCGAAGACCGTCTACTTCGGCGGGGGCACCCCCACCTTGCTCAGCCCGATTTTGCTCGAACGGCTCATGCTCGGACTGGCCGGGCATTTTGACCTCAGCAGCGTGACCGAATGGACTCTCGAAGCGAATCCCGCAACCTTTGATCTCGAGAAGGCGAAACTCATGCGCGCCCTCGGGGCCAATCGCATCAGCCTCGGGATCCAGTCCTTCCAATCCGGCGTCCTCACGACACTCGGCCGGGACCATTCTCCGACCGACGCCATCCAGGCCTACGAAACCCTTCGCACGGCCGGATTCGAGAATGTCAGCATCGACCTCATGTTCTCCATCCCCGGGCAGAACACCAACCTCTGGCAGGCCGATCTCGAGCAGGCCGTCGCCCTTGCGCCACAGCATTTCTCCGCCTACAACCTAACCTACGAAGAGGACACTGATTTCCTGACACGTCACCAATCCGGCGAACTCGATACGAACGAAGACCGCGACGCCGACCTCTTTTATCAGGCCATCGACTTTCTCGAGGCGAACGGCTACGCCCACTACGAGATTTCCAACTACGCCCTGCCCGGCCGCGAGTCTCATCACAACCGCTCCTACTGGGCCGGATCCGACTACCTCGGCCTCGGTCCCGGAGCCGTGTCAACAATGAACGGTCACCGCTGGAAAACCCTCCCGGATACCGCCGCTTACGTGCGCGCCGCTCTGGCCGACTTCGACACCCGCACCGACATCGAGATCCTCACCGACGAAGACCGGCGCACCGAAGCCATCGCCCTGCGCCTGCGCACCCGCGAGGGCGTCCCGGTAGAGTTGCTTCCCTCACGCGACCCTCTTGCCTCCCTCATCGAACAGGGTCTCGTCACCGAGCAAAGAGGGTTCATTACCCTCACACGCGCCGGCAAAGCCCTCGCCGATCCCATTGCCGGGGAGTTGGTGTGAGAGCGTCTCCTCATGTAGAACGGGTCTCCCGACACCCACTTCAGTCCTTCTTAGCCCGAAAGTCTTGCCCTCGTCTTCACTCCCGGTATACCCTCATCGCATGCTCGGCGACTCACTTCAGGACCACCCTTTCCGCATCCGCCCCGGCTCGGAGGTCGATCTCACCGCGATCCCCTCGACCGACGAGAGCCTTTTCCCCGTCGACAAAAAAGAGGGCGAAGAACTCATGAAACAGTTCGCCAAAGAGATCGACGAACTCCAGACGCTCCTCTACGCCGAGGGCAAACAGCGCCTCCTCGTCATCTTTCAGGCGATGGACACCGGCGGCAAGGACGGCACGATCCGCAGCGTCTTCGACAAGATGGATCCCCAGGGCATCCGCGTCGCCTCCTTCAAACGGCCGAGCTCCCTCGAACTCGCGCACGATTACCTCTGGCGTATCCACTCGCAGGTGCCTCAGAATGGCCAGGTCGTTATTTTCAACCGCAGCCACTACGAGGACATTCTCGCCGTGCGCGTTCGCGAAATCGTTCCCGAGTCGCGCTGGGCTAGGCGCTACGACCACATCGTGAACTTCGAACAAATGCTCGCCGACGAGGGCACCACGATCATCAAATTTTTCCTCAACATCTCCCGCGACGAGCAGAAGCAACGCCTCCAGGCCCGCCTCGACGAGACCGACAAGCTCTGGAAGTTCAATCCCGGCGACCTCGACGACCGCGCCCTCTGGCCGAAGTTCATGGAAGCCTACAGCGACGTCTTTTCCCGCACCAGCACCGACGCCGCGCCGTGGTATATCATCCCCGCCGACCGCAAATGGTACCGCGACCTCGTCGTCGCGGATATTCTCATCAGAACGCTCAAGAAGCTGGGGATGCAGTATCCGGGAGTCGATTATGACCCGAAGGATATTCGAATTGAATGAGATTGGATCGACAATCACCGGACAAAAGTAGCCGCGACTTTAGCCGCAGGTTCTATCTTCCGTTGCGCTGCTTATTTGGCCTCAGACTAGACCATTCAAACCGGCACTACAAGACCTTCCGCCTCTGCAAGATTCTTCTGATTCCCGTCAAAGGTGAGGAAATGGGAAGCATTCATCTTCAATGCACTGGCCACGTGGAGAATATCGAAAGCGCGGTGACCTCCTGCGAGAGTGCGAATGGAAGAGATTCTCTTGGCCTCATCAACCACATCGGCAAGGTTGGAAGTGGCTACGATCAATCGGCCCTGGTCGATGGCGGCTTCGAATCCGGCCCAACACTGAACTGCCGTCCCCGCAGGAATAGCACCTCGAAACTCGGAGAACCTCAGGGCGTTTCCGAACTCAAAATGGGTCAGGCTGTTGAGGTGCAGCGCTATCGTGTTCCCCGCAGACCATGCCACAGCCTTGGGACTATGAACGTCGTTTCCGTAGAGTGAAAAGAGAAAGCTGGTATCGCAGGCGATTACCATTTGCCACCAGCCTCCGAAAGGATTTCAGCCGATTGCTCAGCCGTTAGAACGTGTTCCCCGCTGCGGTCCCGCATCACCTCCGGACTGGAAGCCCAGTCCACCACTTGCGCCGTCCGGGAGGTTTCCGGACTCAGCCTGGCAATGACAACACCGCGCTGCGTGATGAGCACATCTTCCCCTGCACTAACCCAACGGAGCACGCTCGTGTAGCGGTTTCTCAAATCCCGAACGGTAGCAGTTTTCATCGTAGCACATTATCGTAGCCGACGTCTCGGACTGTCAAATGGAAACCGGATCTCGAAATTCGCCATCAGCACCTGTCCGAACCCACCTCCTCTCCCGCCCACCTCCCACGATCAAGCCAAGCGCCTCGCTTGCTCTCTCCGTCCTCGGCCTGTTACCCTCCCCGAAATGAAACTGCTCTCCCTTTTCCTCCTCGCCGCGCTCCCGCTCGCGGCGCAGGACTACGACACCCGCGCCTGGTTCAAGGGCAACACGCACACCCACTCGCTCTGGAGCGACGGGAATGACTTTCCCGAGATGATCTTCAGCTGGTATCGCGAACACGGCTACGACTTCGTGGCCATGAGCGATCACAATGTCCTTCAACAGGGCGACAAATGGATGGACCTCGAGTCCATCCGCAAACGCCAGAAGGCGGTCGGACGCACTGCGGTGATGAAAGCCGAGGCGCGTTTCGGCAAGGAGTGGCTGCGCTACGAAACCCGTGAGGGCAAGGAAGGGATCGTTTTGAAGACACTCGACGAGTGCCGCGCCGCCCTCGAGAAGCCGGGCGAGTTCTACCTGCTCCCAGCCGAAGAGATGTCGAACTCGGGGCAAAAGAAACCGGTCCACATCAACGTCCTCAATCTCGACTCCGTCATCGAGGCGATCAACGACGACGCCGCCACCCCCCGCGAAGTGCTGCGCCGCAGCATGCAGGCGATTCGCGCCCACGGGGAAAAGACAGGACGCCCCATTCTCGCCCACCTCAATCACCCGAACTTCCAGTGGGCTCTCACCGCCGAAGACCTCGCCGATGTCGCCGAGGGCGCTTATTTCGAGATCTACAACGGTCATCCCGGGATCAATCACCTCGGCGACGAGACCCGTCCCGGCGACGAAAAGATCTGGGACATCGCCAACACGATCCGCCTCGCCGAGCTCGATCTACCGCCGCTTCTCGGCTTTGCCACAGACGACTCCCACACCTACCACGGTGAAGACGTCTCTCCGGGACGCGGCTGGGTCATGGTCGGAGCGAAGGAACTCAACGGCGACTCGCTCATCGAGGCGATGCACACGGGACGTTTCTACGCGAGCTCGGGCGTCGTCCTCGACGCGATTCGCTTCGACAGGGAAAAAGGCATCCTTTCCCTCGAGATCGCCCCGGTCGAAGAAGTCGAGTTCACGACCGCCTTCATCGGTACCCGCAAAAGCTATGACGCCGCCGCAGCCGAGACCGGTATCGGTGAAGTCTTCGCCACGGCAAAGGGCAATAGCGCCAGCTTCACCATCCCTGACGACGCCCTCTACCTGCGAGCCACGATCACCTCGACCCGCAAACACCCAAATCCGTCATTCCCCGATCAAATGGAGCGGGCCTGGATTCAGCCGGTCGGATGGGAAAAGTGAGACCTTTCAGAGCAGAGCCACAACACGCGCCGGGTCGATCTTTCCGACCTCGGTGCGTGGCAGTGGCGCGAGCGTGACGACCCGACTGACTTGTTCAAGAGGCGGGAGGCCTTCGTTGAAAATCGCCAGAGCCTCATCTAATGCGCCTTCGATCACGAGGATGAGTTCGTTCTCACGCCTTTCATGCGGCACTGCGACGACCAACCCGATCCAGCCGCAGGCCGCGACCCGTGCGCTCAATGACGAGAGCGAGACGAGTTCCCCCGAGACTTTCACGAGATCATCACTGCGTCCGAGAAAGCGCAATTCCCTCCCGCGCAGTTCAATCCTGTCCCCCGTCGTGAACCAGCCTTCGTCATCCCGCCCTGTATCAAGGGTCCAGCCGCCGTCTCCTTTCGTGACGTAGCCCGTAAAGAGCGCCTCGCCGCGGATCCGCAGCCGCCCTTGCGCATCAAGGGTCGTTTCCCAGATCGGCAGCAGCGGCAGCCAGTCAATCGCCCCGCCCGTGCTCGTAGCGATCTGCGAGGCCGACTCGGACATACCGTAAGTCGCCCACACCGGCCAGCCAAGTTGGCGGGCTTTTTCCACCAATACCGCATCGATCCGGCCACCGCCGAGGAAGACACCCCGCAGACTCGGGGGTGCCTTCACCTCCGCCCTGACAAGATCAACTAAATGAACCGGAGTCAGCGAGGTCATCGTCGCTTGCGATTCGTTCACCGCCGCGATCAACGCCGCGCCGTCGCAGGTCCAGGCGTCCCACGCCATCGGGTGGACCGACGCGCCGTTGCTGTAGGCCCGCGCAAAAATACCGAGTCCGCCAACGTGAAAGGTCGAGAGCCCGCCGAGCCAGATGTCGTCCGCCGTCACCCCGCAATGGGCATTGACCGCCCGCGCCGAGGCGAGCAAAGCCGACTTTGCCAGCACCACAAACTTCACCGTCCCGCTCGAGCCCGAGGTCGCGATGACGACCGCCGAACAAAGCCCGCAGTCTCCCTCGAGAAATTCGCGCAATCCGGCGGAATCTACCGGCCGCTTCGGATTCAGCCGGATGTCGATCGCGGCCGATTCCCAGTAAGCCGGAGAATTCAGGTCAATCGCTTCCATGGCAGGCCCTCCAGCAGATCGTCAAAGCCAAGGCCCGTGCCCGTCGGAGCCATCAATCGTGCCCCCTCGCAGCGAATCTGCTCGAAAAAGGGATCGGGTTCAAAACAGCGGCTAGTCATGAGACCGCAGACTAACATTATTTTACCGTCAACCCCGGCACCGAGCCGCGACGCCTCGGCCGCTGCCCACATTTGTCCGATGGCGTGGTCCATGTAAGAAGTAACGAGATATCGCCCCGCATCCGGCGGAATCCAACTCGAAAGGGCCGGCTTAATGACCGCGACATCACCCGCCATCCATCGCGTCTCCGCCTCCCGATCGACCGCCAGCGGCACTCCCTCATCGCGCAGTCGTTCCCATGCGATCGCTTCCCAAGCGATCGCATCTTCGACCAGCTCGACCCGATCGCGCAGCGCACCGAGTGCCCTCCAGAAGGACAGAAAGGCGGCCTCGTCGAGACTCTCATTGGCATCGAACCGCAGCCGGAAGTCCGCCCCGCCCCAGAGCCTTGCCTGATCGAGGTCGCTCGACGGGTCCCGTCCGATCTTCAACTTTACACGGTCAAAACCCGCCTCCGCCGCTGCGGTTGGATTGTCTCCCGGTAGCGCGAGCCAGTGACTCTCCGGAATCGGTCCGTCGAAAAGCGATCGTCCCGCCAGCCTCGCCTCGCTGTCCGCCGCAGCACATCGCAGTGCCCCATCGATCAAAGGAGTGCTCTCCCCGCGCTCGAGATGTGCGAGTTGTTCCTCGAGCGGAAGATCGCCGAGTTCCGGCCAGGGGTGGACACAGCCGAAGCCGTCTCCGATTCGCAGCAGGGCACCCTCGTGCTCGCGGCGGGCGCTCACTGCATTCAACGCCGCCGCGGATCGCAGGGTGTAGCGCCAGTAGTGGATCGGGCTCATGGGAGCGCGGCGTGGAGAGTTGCGGCGAACGCAAAGAGGATCAACTGCAAGGCCCCAAGAGCGAGATAGCGATTGTAGCACGAGCCCGGTTCGGTGCGGCAGACCGCAAAGCAGATCACCGTTCCGATGATCGCGGGAATGAGCCCGAGGAGAAGACTCAACAGATTCCCGGGTAGCAACACCATCCAGAGCAGCACCGGGAGAAAGCAAAAGACGACGATCTCGGCCCGCGCAAAGGTCTTCCCGAAGCGCACCGCGAGCGTCCGTTTACCCGAAGCCGTGTCCTCGACGATGTCGCGCAGGTTGTTGATCGCAATGAGCACGCTCGAGTAAAGCCCGCACTGAAGCCCCAGCGTCCAGATCTTGAGCCCGCCCCACTCGCCGGCCTGCACATAATACGAGCCTGACACCGCCACAAAACCGAAGAAGAGAATGACGAACAATTCGCCCATTCCCCGGTAGGCGAGCGGAAAGGGTCCGCCGGTGTAGCCGTAGGCAAAGAAAAGCGAGACCGCCCCGATCAAGACGATGCCCCATCCGTGCTCGCGGATGAGCGGGATTGCGATCAGCGTCGCCGCGAGGCAAAAGGCGAGCGCCCCTGTCATCACCACGCGGGGGGAGAGCATCCCCGAGGCCGTGACCCGTCTGGGCCCGAGACGGTTCGCGGTGTCGGCGCCCTTGCGATGATCGACCGCGTCGTTAAAAAGATTGGTCGCGATCTGGATGCAGAGACAACTGGCAAGGGTGCACCAGAACAGAAACCACGATCCCGAAAAAGGATCGTCATCGATCAGCAGTGGCATCGCGCCCACCCACACCGGCACCACTGCTGCGGGCAGCGTTTTCGGACGGGCGGCGAGGATCCAGGGGGACACGTTCATTGGTTCGGATGCGGTCCGGTGAAAAGAGTCGATGGCTTCGATGGGGAGAGTAAAAGGTGAAAAGTAAAAAGTAAAATGTCTCGCAAGCGGAACAAGGTCGTGATAGCGCAAAGTAAGGGTCCAGTAATTGAGCTTTTATCGAAGCCCTTTACCTTTAACTTTTTACCTTTAACTTTTTACCGGTGCCGCTTCGCCGCACCTACGGAACCCGCGGAAACTTGGAGAAATCAGGCTTCCGCTTTTCGATGAAAGCGTTCTTCCCCTCCTTGGCCTCTTCGGACATGTAGTAAAGGAGGGTCGCGTTCCCCGCGAGATCGAGCAGGCCCATCTGACCATCGCAGTCGGCATTGAGCGCAGTCTTGAGACAGCGAAGCGCGAGCGGCGAGTGATCGAGCATCTCGCGGCACCACTTCACCGTCTCCTCCTCGAGTTGCGCGAGCGGCACGACGGTGTTGACCAGTCCCATGTCGAGGGCCTCTTGCGCGTCGTATTGACGGCAGAGGAACCAGATCTCACGCGCCTTTTTCTGCCCGACGATGCGGGCGAGGTAGCTTGAGCCGAGGCCCCCGTCAAAAGATCCGACCTTGGGTCCGGTCTGGCCGAACTTCGCATTGTCCGCCGCGATCGTGAGGTCACAGACGACATGGAGAACGTGCCCGCCGCCGATCGCATAACCGGCCACCATTGCCACGACCGGCTTGGGAAGAGAGCGGATTTTTTTCTGCACATCGAGGATGTTCAGCCGCGGGATACCGTCGTCGCCGACATAACCGGCGTGGCCGCGCACCTTCTGATCGCCGCCCGAGCAGAAGGCGAGATCTCCCTCCCCCGTCAGGATCACGACTCCGACGGTGGGATCCTCGTGCGCCATCTCAAAGGCCACGAGCATTTCCTTTACCGTCTGCGGGCGGAAGGCATTACGCACCTCGGGCCGGTTGATCGTGATCTTCGCGATCTGTCCATCCTCCGAGGTTTCGTAACGGAGGTCTTCAAATTCGTGGGCGGTTATCCAGTTCATTAGTGCGGGAGCGTCTTCTCGGAGAGGGATTACGTCAACCTTCGTTCGTGTGGTGTGGGAAATCGATGCCAAACCGCTCCTCCACCAGGCGCGCGACCTCGTGCTGCCTTTCGGCGAGGAGACGGTGACCGCCGTCGGGGATGACTTCGTGATGAAAGTCGGTGAAGACCTCGCCCATTTCCGCGGCGAGACGGGTGAATTTTTCGTCCTGTCCCCCCGTGATCCAGAGGACCGGGGCGTGAAAGGAGCGCAGACTGCGGCGGAGATCGTCCTGTCGCCCGAGGGTCCAGGTTTCAAAGGCGAGAGCGATGGCCTCGCGGCGGGATTCGAGAGCGAGTTGGGCCGAAGTCGCCGCCCCTCCTGCGAGGACGGACTGGGCGTTCCACTTGTCGACGAAGTCGGGCCAGGCCAGGGTCCGGGCATCGCGTGCCCAGAGTTCATCCGAGACGCGGCGGGCGAGTCTGTCCTCGACACAGCAGAGCCCCGGATGGGCCGAGACGATGACCGCTCCGCTCCAGCGTTCGGGATGGATCGCCATGGCGTAAAGCGCGAGCCGCCCGCCCAGCGAATAACCGGCGAGGACGGGATTCCCCTGCCCCGCGCTCAGTGAAGTCGCGAGTTCGTGGGCGAACTCGAAATACGAAAGTGCGCTGTGGTCCCAGAGATCGACCGCCTGTAGTCCCGGGAGCCCGAGCGACTCCCAGTCGCCGGTCGAACCGAGGTTGCCGTGCAAGGCGAGAAAGCTCATCGGCGGGCCTCCCAGAAGGCTTCGGTGGCGGTGTTGTCGAGGATCACCTCGATCACGACGGTTTCTCCCGCGATTTCGGGGAAAGGCTCACCCGCGCTCCAGCGCACATAATCGAGCTCCCACATCGCCGCCCATTTTTCGAAATGCCGCGCGTGACGGTTCTCGGTCACGAGCTTGTGGGATTCAGGCAGATCCGCCATCGAGGAGAGCCGGGAAAAGATGCGTCCGCCCGCGTTGTTGAGGATGACAAGCCGCCTCCGTCCCGAACTCAATTGCTCGAGCAAGGCCGGGGCGTTGAGATCGCAGAGGGCGGTGAGGTCGCCGAAGATGCCCCACGATTCCGCTTCGCCTTCAGACATCCCCAGCCAGGTCGCGATCTGCCCGTCGATCCCGTTTGCCCCGCGACTCGCGAACGTGCGCGGATGAGGTATTTGCTGTGTTGCGGCAAGGTTCCACTCACGGATAGGGAGACTGTTGCCGAGATAGACCAGCGCATCGGACGGGATCTGCCGCGAGAGCTCCCCGACCATCGCCGGCTCGGAAAAAGAATGTTTTGTCAGGGCATCTTCCAGCCTCGCGTCATGGAGCAGGGTCAGGTCATCCATCCAACCCTGTTTCGCCGGGACGATATCTTCGGGAAAGGCACCGCCGGTGAGGTGTCGGCTCGCGCGGGCGAGTCCGCTGAACGGCTGCGGGCTGACCGAGAGCACAGAAACGTCGATCAGGCTCTCGATGTCGCGCCAGAATCGCAGGCTGGGAACGCCGCCGAGTCGCAGGATTTGGCGCGGGTCGAGCTTCGCCACGAGGGCCTCGGCGCGGAGGAGTTGATCGGCGAGGGCACGGCTTTCGCGCAGTCCGCTCGTGGCCTCGGCCCAGACGGGTGCGCCGAGAGCTACGACAAATTTCTCCACGGCCGCCTGCCACTTCAGGGGCAGCTCGCCGAGAATGACGACGAGACGATCGGCGTTTTTCAGAAAGACGGCGATTTCGTCGGCGGGGATTTCCTTCAGTCCGGGCAAGGCGATGCCGACTTCGTCGATCGCCTCGCACTGCTCGCCCGGGGCGGGCTCGGCGAAGCAGAGATTGAGATGGAGCGGAGTATTTCGCGCCCAATCGGTGACTCCGGCGAAGTCGTTCACCTCCGCGACATCGAGCGCGACCGGAGCGTAGGGACCGAAGATCCCGGCCTGCTCAATTGCCTGCGGCGCACCGCTACCGCGATAGGTGGACGGACGGTCGGCGGTCACGAGGATGAGAGGAATACCTGAGCAATACGCCTCCACCGTCGCCGGGAGGAGCTCTGCCACAGCGGTTCCTGAAGTCGTGAGAACGGCGACAGGACGTCCGCTTTTCTTCGCAAGCCCCATCGCGAAGAAGGCGGCGGAACGTTCGTCGAAATGATGCCGGACATTCCAGCCTTTTTCCTGACGAACTGAAAGGAGAGAACTCACGATCGGGGCGTTTCTCGCTCCGGCGCAGACGACGTAGTCGCGCACCCCGAGTCCGGCGAGATGGGCGAGGGCGGCTCCGGCGAGTCGGGCATTGGGGGTCATACGCCGAGCAGTGACTTGACCGAGTTCCGCTTCAGGGCGAGTTCGCGCCATTCGCGGTCGAAGCGACTCCCCTCGACGAGACCGACGCCACTGGGGAGAAAGACGTCGCGTCCGTCCCATGAGAGATTCCGGATCGCCACGAGCACCTCGAAATTACCCTTGTGGACGGCTCCGAAAGGCGCACCAAAGTGCACGGGCACACCGAGTCGCTGCCGATACTCGACGAGCTGGCGCAGGGCGCCGTCGCCGCGCGGACAGGCCCCGAGCGCAGGGGTCGGATGCAGGCAGCGCACGAGCGCATTGAGATCCGTCGCAGACTCCGACAAATTCACCCGGAGGCGCGTGAGAAAATGGATCATCGAGCCGAGATCGAGAAGCGTCCTCGGTTCCCGCTCGACTTCGCCGAAGGGGGCGAGCAGCTCCTCGAGGTAATCAGCGACAAGTTCGTGCTCGCGAATTTCTTTCGGATCGTTGGGAAAATCGTGGATTTCATGCCTCGGAGCGGTCCCGGCGAGGGCCATCGTCTCGAGGACGCCGTCGCGCACCGTGAAGAGCTGCTCGGGAGTCGCACCGATGACCCCTTTCGCCCCCTCGCGGAAGCCGTAGCCCCAGAGCGATTCGGGCGCGGCGATGATCGCCTTGACGAGCGCGGCCGGTTCGCCCCGATGGAGGATGCCCCGCTCGGTGAGGACAGGGACCGATTTTTTAAGCTTTCCCGAATGGATCTGCCCGAGGATCTCGTCAAAAATCCCGCGCACATCGGTGTCGCCGAGGCCCGACCAGGCGATCTCGGGCAGAGGGGTGGCACCATTCTCGGACAGCAGGATGCGGAGGTCGTCGGTCTCAAAGACCTCGGACGGGACTTTCCACGGGGCCGGGTCGGAAAGGTCGAAATCATTGCGGTAAAAGGCCGTGCCGCTGTCCGCCGGGGCCATCTCGCGGGCATCAAAAGGGCCCAGTCCGCACAGATAGCGACCGGGTGACAATTTGATAAAAGCGAAATCTTCCATGAACAAAGGCAGCAACCGCGGAAAAGACCCCTCGCCCCCCGTTTCCTCTCTACCAGTAGAATACGGAATTGGCAAATAGGAGGACGTAGGAGAAAGCGGAGTTCTCCCCACGGTAAAACCCCTCGAACGCTCCAAAACCCCCAAGGAGGGTGGACATTCCTGTCCACCTCGGACGCCCCTGCCCTTCCACCACAAGAGGGAACTACGCCCTCATCCCCCTCCCGCCCTTCCATCGCTCGGGGAACTTTCCCTCGCTCCTCACCATCTGCGTCTCTTGACGATCGCCCTGCCTCCCTGTAAATCCTGCCATGCTCTTTCCCCTGACGCGCCTTTTCCTCTGCACTTTCCTCCTCGCCGCCATCGCCCCGCGCGCGTTTGCCGAGCCGACCTTCATTTTCGAAACCGGCACCCCGGAATGGAAAGGCGAACGACTCGAGCTACCGCCGGGCTTTGCTCCCAATCTCGGCTGGACCGGGGTGGAACACATCCGCTTCGCTCCGGGCATGTTCGAGGCGGAGGCTCCAAACTTCTTCTCCTACGTCATTGTCTTTTTATTGGAACCGGGCAGTGACGTTACCGAAGCCGCTCTAAAACGCGAGACCCTGATCTACTACCGCGGCCTTTCCCAGGCGGTCATGGCGGGAAAACAACAGAGCGTCGACACGAGTAAATTCACCGTGGCCCTCGCCCCGTCCGACGAAAAGAGCGGCGCTCCTGCGGTGGCTCCGACGGCCACGGCGTGGACCGGGACACTCGAGTGGGTCGAGCCCTTCGCCACACAGCTGCCACAAAAGCTCTTCCTCGAACTCCACGTCTGGGAGCACGAGGGACAGCCCGTCGTGCTCTCCTGTATCTCGCCGGTCGCACCGGTCTCACCGGCAGTTGACGACCCTTGGAAAGCACTGCGCTCGATCCGCGCGGCCTTCCGCTTCGAGCCCTGAATGTGCCGTCTCTCTACGCGAATGCGCATTTGCCGCTAAGTGGCTATGCGTCATGCTTTAGGGATGAGATTGATCACCGCGATCCTCCTCCTTGCTTTCGCCCGTGAGGCGTATGGAGAAACCCCTGCCCTGACCTTTGAGAAGGACGTGCGCCCCATTCTAAAGGCGCACTGCATGCTCTGTCACGGCGAAGAGGAAAAGCCCAAGGGCGGTGTCGATCTGCGCCTGCGGCGTTTCATGGACGGACCGACCGACAGTGGCGCCACTCTCCTCGTTCCGGGCAACCCCGCCGCCAGCGAACTCGTCGCGATCATCGCGCGCGGCGAGATGCCGAAAAAAGGCCATCCCGTCCCCGCTCACGAGCTCGAAATCATCCGCCAGTGGATCGCCCAGGGCGCCAAGACCGCCCGCCCCGAACCGGCGTCCCTCGAAAAAGGTCCGATCATCACCGAAGAGGAGCGCTCGCACTGGTCCTTCCAGCCGGTGAAGCGACCGGACGCTCCGACCGTGGAAGGCGTTGCCGGGCCGATCGACGCCTTTCTCGCCACCGCGATGCGTAAGGAAGGGCTCGACTTTGCTCCCGAGGCCGACCGGCCCACCTGGATCCGCCGGGTCTCCCTCAACCTCACCGGACTGCCGCCAACGCCCGAAGAAGTCGAGGCCTTCCTCGCCGACACCTCACCCGTGGCTTTCGAAAAGGTCGTCGACCGGCTTCTCGATTCCCCCGCCTACGGCGAACGCTGGGGCCGCCACTGGCTCGACGTCGCCGGCTACGCCGATTCGAACGGCTACACCGAAGTCGATTCGGCGCGTCCCCACGCCTGGCGCTACCGCGACTATGTCATCCGCGCTTTTAACGAAGACAAACCATGGAACGAATTCATCCGCGAGCAGCTTGCCGGAGACGAACTCGCCGGCGCGACCCACGCCGATTTCCAGACCGCCGTGATTGATCCGAAGAAGTTGGAAAAGCTCACCGCGACCGCCTTTCTGCGCATGGCGCCCGACGGCACCGGAGACCCTAACGATGACGCTAATCTCGCCCGCAACCTCGTCATTGCCGAGCAGATGAAGATCGTCAGTTCTTCGATGCTGGGTCTCACCGTCGCCTGCGCGCAATGCCACGACCATCGCCACGACCCGATCTCGCACGAGGATTACCATCGGCTCCGCGCCGTCTTCGATCCCGCCTACGACTGGCAGGCCTGGCGCGCCCCGGCGCAGCGCCTCTACTCGCTCTACACTCCCGAAGAGCACGCCAAAGCCGCCGAAATTGAAAAGGCCGCCGCCCTCATCGACGTCGAAGCACGGGAAATGAGCAAAAAATTTCTCGACGAGATCTTCGAGGTCGAAGTCCTGAAACTGCCCGAAGCCGACCGTGAACCCTACCGTCTTGCCCGCGCCACAGCGGACAAGGACCGCACCCCCGGGCAAAAGGATCTCATCAAAAAGTATCCCTCGGCTCTCGCTCTCTATTCACTCGATCTCTACGACAAGAAAAAGCAGGATCTCGTCCTCGCCAAAAGCGCCGAGGCGACCAAGCTTCGCACGACCAAGCCTGCCCAAGGTTTTGTCATGGCCCTGACCGAGGTGAAGGGACAGGTGCCCGCGTCGAAGCTCTTCAATCGCGGCGATCACGAACAACCCGTGCGCGACGTCCCTCCGGGCGAGCTCACCATTCTGACCACTCCGGAGATCGAGCCTTTTACACCCGCCGCCGTGCCCTCGGGTTCGAGCGGACGCCGCCTCGCCTACGCGAACTGGCTCACGAGCGGAAAACATCCCCTCGTCGCCCGCGTTCTCGTGAACCGCTTCTGGATGCATCACTTCGGACGAGGCCTCGTCAACACACCCGGCGACTTCGGGCTCGCGGGCGAACGCCCCAGCCATCCCGAGCTGCTCGACTGGCTCGCCGACGAATTCGTCAAGAGCGGCTGGAAGCTGAAGCCGCTCCACCGTTCCATCGTCCTGAGCCGCGCCTACCGCCAGTCCGCCGCCAATCCCGACTCGCTCCAGGCGGACCCTGAGAACCGGCTCCTTTCCCGTTACAAAGTGCGCCGGCTCGAGGCCGAGCCCCTGCGCGACTCCATCCTCGCCGCGGCCGGAGCCCTCGTCGACAAACCCTTCGGCCCGCCCAGCACGATCGCCCGCGACCCGGCCGGACGCATCGTCCTCGGCGTCGACAAGGGCACCATCACCAAAGCAGAAGTCGCGCCCGGCGGCGAGCAGGACTTCCGCCGCTCGGTTTACGTCGAGGTCCGCCGCAGCAAGCCCGTGACCGTGCTCGATACCTTCGACGCCCCCGTCATGACCCCGCATTGCGAACTGCGCCCTCAGACGACGGTGGCACCACAGTCGCTCCTGCTGATGAACGACACCTTCATCCTCGACAACGCCCGCCGCCTTGCCGACCGGCTCCACACCGAGATCCCGGATGACGAAAAGGCCCGCCTCGAGCGCGCCTGGCAACTGCTCTACGGCAAAACCCCGGGCGAGTCCGAAGTCGCCCGTGCCATCAATTACCTGCGCCTGCAAACCGCCACCCTCACCGTCCATCACGCGCAGAATCCACCCGCCGCGCCTGCCAAGGGAGCACCGCCGCTCCCCTCACCCGATCCCGCCCGCGAAGCCTTCGCGAGCCTCTGCCAGATCCTTCTCAGCTCCAACCGTTTCCTTTACCTCGAATGAAATCCGCCCGTCTCTGCTCCCGCCGCCATTTCTTCCAGGCAAACGGCTTCAGCCTCGGCTCGCTCGCGCTGGCTTCGCTGCTGCAAAAGAACGGACTCCTCGCCGCGCCGGTGAAGCCCGATCTCGGACCCGCGACCGAGTTCGACCTGTTGCCCAAACAGGCTCACGCGCCCGGCCAGGCCAAGGCGATGATCTCGCTCTTCATGATGGGTGGTCCCTCGCAGATGGATCTCTTCGATCCGAAGCCCATGCTGACGAAGTATGACGGAAAGAACTTCCCCGGCGAAATCAAATACGACAACCTCGCCCAGGCCTCGTCCAAGGTCTTCGGCTCGCCGTGGAAATTCGAAAAGCACGGCGAATGCGGGATGGAGCTGAGCGAGCTGCTCCCCCACCTCGGCAAGGTCGCTGACGACATCTGCCTGATTCGCTCCATGGTCTCGGGGGTGAGCAACCACGCGCAGGGACTCTACGCGATCAATTCGGGGCGCGTCACTGCCGGCAATCCCGCCCTCGGTTCGTGGCTGACCTACGGACTCGGTTGCGAGACGGAGGAATTGCCCGCCTACATGGTCCTCTCGCACCCCGGCGGCCTGCCCACTTTCCAGGGCGAGCACTTCACGAACGGCTGGCTCCCCGCGCTCTATCAGGGCACCGTGGTCCGCGCGACGGAACCCCGCATTCTCAACCTCGACCCGCCGCCTGCCCTCGCCGGAGACGGGCAGCGACGCCAGCTCGATCTCCTTCGCAGTCTCAACGAAGAGCACTCCTCGGAACATCCCGGCGAACTCGACCTGCGCGCCCGCATCGCCAGCTACGAGCTCGCCGCGAAGATGCAGACGGCGGCGAAGGAAGCCCTCGATATTTCGAACGAGCCCGAGTCCGTCAAAAAGCTCTACGGCGTCGATGATCCCAAAACCCGCGACTACGCGACCCGCTGCATCATCGCGCGCCGCCTCGTCGAGCGCGGGGTCCGCTACGTCCAGGTCCTCAATGCGGGGCAGTCGTGGGACCAGCACAGCTCGCTCCTTTCCGCCCTGCCGAACAACTGCGGAGCCGTCGACCAGCCCAGCGCGGCCCTCGTCACCGACCTCAAACAGCGCGGCCTGCTCGACAGCACTGTGGTCCACTGGGGCGGCGAGATGGGCCGTCTCCCCGTTTTGCAAAACGACGCCGGACGCGAGAAGTGGGGCCGTGACCACAACACCTTCGGCTTCAGCCAATGGGTCGCCGGAGGCGGCTTTAAGGCCGGCCATGTCCACGGAGAGACCGACGAGTTCGGTCACAAAGCCGTCGTTGATCCCGTGCATCACTACGACTGGCACGCGACTCTCCTGCACGCCTTCGGACTCGATCACCGAAAGCTGACCTACAAACGCAACGGACTCGCCGCATCGCTCACCGGGGATCAGGGGGCGAAGATCGTGGAGCAGTTGCTGGCGTAGATTCAGGGGTACAGGGGTTCAGGGCTTCAGGCACGGCGCGATAACGTGTTAAAGAAGGCTTCAATCCTGCCGGCCATTTTGAGATACTTCGCAGATTGTAAACCGCCCCGAACCTTGTCATGGCATCCGACTTCCGCACCCCTTTCCCGTTCTCCACCGCCGCACGTTCGACGCGGCGGGCGGCAATCAAGGCAGGCGCACTCGGTCTTGCGGGGAGCTTAGGCCTCGATCAACTCGCGGCGCTCGAGACGGCCGGGATACCTCAGGGGAAAGCAAAGTCGGTCATCTACATTTTTCTATCCGGTGGCCTCTCGCAACTCGAGAGCTTCGACATGAAGCCAGGCGCTCCAAGTGAGATCCGCGGCGAGTTCGCACCCATCCCCACGAAGACCCCCGGCCTCCACATCTGCGAGCATCTCCCCGAGTTGGCAAAACGCAGCGATCAATGGGCCCTCTGCCGCTCCCTCACCCACGGCTCAAACGAACATTCGAACGGTCATTACATCATGATGACCGGCCGGTCGGAAACTCCGCCCGGATTCGACCGCACCAAACCGACCGAGAACGACTGGCCCTCTCTCGCCGCGCTCGCGGGTGAGCGCATTGCCTCCTCGGGTTCGCTGCCTTCCGCGCTCGTCCTTCCCGAAAAGATGATACACCGCAGCGGCAATGTCATTCCCGGTCAAATGGGTGGCTTGTTAGGGCGTCGTTACGATCCTTTTTTCATCGAGGCCTCTCCCTATGATTCGAAGGGCTACGGGGCCTACCCCGAATACGACTTTCACCACGCCGACGGCAGGCTCAAACGGGCGCGCGAGTTTCGCACCTTCAGCCTCGACCTGCCCGACACCGTCGACTTTGAGCGCTTTCAGGACCGCATGAAATTGCGCGGACTTCTCGACGATCAACAGCGACACCTCGAGACGGCCGGTCCGGCCGACGGGGTCAACCGCTACCGTGAGATGGCCGTGAGCCTTCTCTCCGATCCCAAAGTGCGGGCGGCCTTCGACGTCCACGGCGTCGACCCGGCACTGCAGGATCGCTACGGGCGGAACGCCTTCGGCTGGTCGCTCCTGATGGCGAGGCAACTGGTCGAATCGGGCGTGCGACTAGTACAGGTCAATCTCGGGAACAACGAGACCTGGGACAATCACCAGGCGATCTTCCCGAATCTCCGCGACTACCTTTTGCCGCCAATGGATCGCGCCGTCTCCGCTCTGCTCGACGATCTCGGCGGACGCGGACTCCTCGAGGACACGCTTGTCGTCATGGCGAGTGAGTTCGGCCGCACTCCGAAGATTTCAACTCTCTCTGGCGTGCCCCTCCCCGGGCGTGATCACTGGGGAGCGGTGCAATCGGTCTGGTTCGCCGGCGGCGGCATCACCGGAGGCGCCGTGCTCGGATCTACGGATAAATTCGGCGGACATCCCGCGAGCGATCCGCGCAGACCCGAGGACTTCGCCGCGACGATCTACGACGCGCTCGGCCTTCCACCTGATTCCCACTGGACCGACGTAGCGGGGCGACCCATGCCCCTCTATCACGGGCAGCCGATGCGGGAGCTTTTCGGGTGAGAGTCGGAAAACGGGAGAAAGACCTCCGCCCCTTCTCTTCCCGTCGACTTCTTCGCTCGGCTCCACTTCATTCGCCCACCCTCGCTTCACCGGTTGATTATCCCCGCGAAACGGGAACATTCACCGGTCCATGAATTTCAGTGACCTTAGATCGATTCTCCAGTATGTGCCGCAGTTCCGCGGGCGCACGTTTATCGTCGCGCTCGACGGCGCCGTCATTGATTCTCCCGATTTTTCGAACATTCTTCTGGATCTGGCAGTCTTGCGTTCGCTCAACATCAAGGTCGTCCTCGTGCACGGAGCGGCGGCGCAAATCGAGGCGCTCGGGGCAAAACGCAATGTTCCCCTCTCCAACATCGACGGTACCGGGGTGACCGACGAGGCGACCCTCGAGGTCAGCATGGATGCGATCACCCGCCTCAGTAACTCCGTCATGCAGAGTCTCACGACGGTGAAACTCAAGGCTGCGACGGCCAACGCGATCCACGCCCATCCCGCCGGGATCATGAAGGGAGTCGACGCGGGCTTCACCGGCACAATCGAAAAGATCGACAGCAGCGTCCTCCAGAGCTTCCTCGATCAGGACATTCTTCCCGTCGTGCCTCCACTCGGCTTCGATGCCGACGGCCAGACCCTGCGGGTGAATTCCGACGCTGTCGCCCGCGAGGTCGCGACCGCCCTTGACGCAGCCAAGGTTATCTTTGTCTCCAACGACGATCCTCGCGCCGTCTCGAGCGACCGCCAGCACCAGTGGTCGGGCGATGACGCTATTTCGTTCATCGAGTCGCATCCCGCTCTCTCCGTCGGGATGGCCTCGAAGCTCCGTCACGCCGCCCGCGCCACCCGCGACGGGGTTCCCCGGGTTCACCTTATCAGCAGCCGCAGTGAGGACGCCCTGCTCTCGGAACTTTTCTCCAACGAAGGGGTCGGGCTGATGGTCTACTCCGACGCCTACCAGAAGGTCCGTCCTGCGACCCGGGGCGACATCGAAGAGCTCTACCTGCTCATCCACCGGGCAATAGAGGACGAACAGCTCATCGAGCGGAGCCGTTCCGACATCCAGGGCGCAATCGAGGACTACATCGTGCTCGAGATCGACGGCAACGTCGTCGGCTGTGTTGCGGTGCACCCTTACTCCGACTCAGGCAAGGCCGAGCTCGCCTGTCTTTACGTCAAAAAAGGCCACACCGGCCAGGGCTACGGGAGCATCCTCGTCGGGGCCGCGATCGACCGGGCCAAACAGCTTGGTTACGAAAATCTTTTTGCCCTTTCGACGCAGGCCGCCGGCTATCTGGAAAGGGGCGGATTTGTGAGAAGCGAAGACCTCACCCTGCTACCGGACGAGCGCCGGAAGAAATGGGCCAAAAACGGCCGCAACGCCGTGCTCCTGACTCGCCACCTCGATTGAGTTACGTCGAAGGGAGTTCCGCCCGCCGAAAGTCTCACGACTTTCGCTACGTTTCCATTCGCGCGTCTCTCTTGTAGCGAAAGTCGTGAGACCTTCGGTTCCGCACCCTTCAATCCTGCGTTTCCTTTGCTACCTTCTTCGCCGAGTGCACCACAAAGAGAGTCGTATCATCGCCTCCGGCTTCGCCCGTGGCCCAGTCGAGCATGCGCTGAGCGACCTCGTCGACCGGCGTATTCTGCTCATCTGCTTCGGCAAAGCACCGGGCGATATTCTTATTCCACAGCCCATCGGTGATACCGTCAGAGCAGATCAGGAACCAGTCGCCTTCCTCGATCGTGGCCGATGAGACCTGCGGGATCAGGATCTGGCAGCCACCTCCGATCGCCTGCTGCAGCACATTACGACGTGGATGAGTCCGTGCCTCGCGTTCATTGAGCTTGCCTGAGCGGAACTGCGCCCCGACGTAAGTATGGTCAAAAGTCAGCTGCTTTAGCTCTCCATTGCGGAACTGATAGAAGCGACTATCGCCGACGTGGGCAAAATAGACCTTAGTGCGGTAAAAAAGGCCGCAGACGACCGTCGCGCCCATCCCCATGAATTTCACATCATGCCTTCCGACTCGAGTGACGTATTCGTGGAGCGACTTCACCGCAGCGAGTAGCAGCGCCTCGGGATCGCCCGCTCCGTGGAAGTCGCCCATCATCGCCGGAAGAAAGCGCCGCAACTCCCGCACCACGAGGGCACTGGCCACCTCACCCGCGGCAGGGCCACCCATGCCGTCGCTCACCGCAAAGATGAGCCCGTTTTCGTCGATGGACTGCGAACCGCAGAGTTCGGCACTGTTGACCCAGCCTTTTTCCGAGGAAAAAACCGAGAGCGCATCCTGATTGCCCGGTTTGCGGGAGCCGTCGCGAGTCATTCCGCACCATTCCAGAGAGCGGTGGGCTTCCTCGTCGTCGCAGCGGTGTTGCGGATCCTCTCTCACTTCGGCGAGTTCGAAGTCGATGATGCAAAAGACGCCCTGACGCGCATTGTAGGTGATGTTCCGCGGGAAGGGATCGTCGTGAACGATGCCGTATTCGCGCTCCAGCATTTCAAAAAGCTCGGCCGCCTTTCCCTCGCTGATGCTCGTCTCGGCGGGGGCCCCGCAATTCGTCGTCACGATTGTGAGCGTCTCGGGATCGCTCTCGAGGAGCCGGGGGACGATGTCGCAGCCCCGCGCCTCGAGCACCTTCAGGACACGCACCTCGTTGGCAAAACGTTTGTCACTGTCCGTCCCGCGGAAAGTCTTGTGGACACGACCGTCGTAGCCGATTTTAACAATGGAACGGATTCCGTCCTTGGCGATCTTCATAAAGTCTGGGATTTTGCGGGGGGAACCGGAACGTAGGACGGAAAACAAACTTTTCAAAGAACGGAGCGATTTAAAAAATGCTCGGCCATGATTGACTTCGCTCTGTTCCGTCTACCCGCTGCGCGTGTTCATCGGCCAACCCTCTCAGGTCACCCCTCATCCCCTGTTGCCTCGCGCCCCGGCCCGTGCTAATCGTCCCCTCCCCTTATTCATGACCGGAATCAAAGACATCCAACTCATCGGCGACGAAGTGGCGATCCGCTGGAACGACGGAGCCGAGTCGTATTGTAAAATGGACCGTCTCCGCTCCCTCTCCCCCAGTGCCGAGACCATGGGCGAGCGCGACCTCCTCGGCAAAGAGATCAGCGGCAACGAACGCGGCCGCAACTTCAGCGGCGTCACCGTCTCCGGCTGGAACCAAGTCGGTCTCTACGCCATTCAGTTCCGCTTCTCCGACGGCCACAACACCGGCATTTATTCTTTCGACTATCTCCGCGAAGTAGCTGTTTAGAACTTCGTTTCGAGCCATCAGCTCTTTAGCCGTTTAGCTTTTTCCCCGAATTCCAGCTACTCCTCAACGCCTCAATCCCTGAATTCCTCAAACCCTTTCCTCCTCCCATGATCCCCAACGTCCTCGCTGAACGCTACGCCACTGCCGCCATGAAGGCGGTCTGGTCTCCTGAAGGAAAAGTCCGTCTCGAACGCGAGCTCTGGGTCGCGGTGATGAAAGCACAGCGCGATCTCGGACTCGACATTCCGGCCGAGGCCATCGCCGCCTACGAGAGTGTCATTGATCAAATCGACCTCGCTTCCATCGACGCCCGCGAGCGGGTCACCCGCCATGATGTGAAGGCTCGCATCGAGGAGTTCTGCGACCTCGCCGGACACGAGCACATTCACAAAGGCATGACGAGCCGCGACCTCACCGAGAATGTCGAGCAGCTCCAGGTCTACCGCGCTCTCGAGGTCATCCGCGTCCGCACCGCCGCCGCCCTCCATCGTCTTTCGCACAAAGCCGACGAGTATCGCGACCTCGTCATCACCGCGCGGACCCACAACGTCGCCGCCCAGATCACGACCTACGGGAAACGCCTCGCCATGTTCGGCGAAGAACTCCTCCTCGCCGCAAACCAGCTCGGCGACACGATCGCGAACTACCCCGTGCGCGGGCTCAAGGGCGCCGTCGGGACCCAGCTCGACCAGCTCAGTCTTTTCGACGGCGACGCCGTCAAAGTGATCGAACTCGAGAACCGCATCGCCGCCCACCTCGGTATCGCCAAGATCTTCACCAACGTTGGCCAGGTCTACCCCCGCAGCCTCGATTTCCAGGTCGTCTCGGCCTTGAACCAGATCGCCTCAGCCCCGTCCAGCTTTGCGAAAACGCTCCGTCTCATGGCCGGACACGAACTCGCCGGCGAAGGCTTCGCCAAAGGCCAGGTCGGCTCGTCCGCGATGCCGCACAA
>JANQVJ010000034.1:72541-93043 GCA_030730365.1 Verrucomicrobiales bacterium | reverse complement strand
GAAGGCTGCTCCTGCGAAGAAGGCTGCTCCTGCGAAGAAAGCCGCTCCTGCGAAGGTGCCAGCTAAACCCAAAACGCCGGCAGCTACCCCGAAGAAAAGCGCTCCGGCCAAAGCGGCCCCGGCCGAAAAGAAAAAAACGGCCCCCGCTCTCAAGAATTCCCCGGCGAAGCCGGCTGCACCCAAGAGTGTTGCCCCGGCCGGGTTGGCTGTCGCGAAGAAGGCTGAAACTTCCGCCAAGTCAGAATCTGTCAAACCTTCCAAACCCGCACCGAAACCGGTCATTCCCGTCAAACCTCCTTTGAAAAAACGTATTGTTGTTAAACGCCGCCCGGTCTTTTCCCACCTGGCGCCTCCTTCTCCCATCAATCACTCCAGCCAGAGCAAGGAGAAACCCAAAAAGCTCTCCCCTGCTTTCCTGAAGGCACAGCACCAGAAATTGCTCGATCTCCGCGACTCTCTTCTCGATCAGATGTCGGGCGTCGCCCGCGACTCCTTGGGAAGCAAAGAAGGCGGCGAATCGTCCGCCTTCGGCATGCATCAGGCTGACGCCGGTAGTGATTCTTACGATCGCGACTTCGCCCTCAGTATTCTTTCCCAGGAGCAGAACGCTCTCTACGAAATCGATGAAGCGCTCGTCCGCATCGATGCCGGTGAATACGGGATCTGCCAGGGGTCCGGCGATGCGATCCCGATCGCCCGCCTCGAGGCGATGCCTTTTGCCCGTTGCACCGTCGAGTATCAGGAGAAACTGGACCTCGAGCAGGCCCCCGGAAGTCACCGCGCGCCCGTCACCTCACTCTTCGGTCTGGAGGAGAAAGAGGTCTCCAAGCCGTCCGACGACGACGAGGACTAAAATTATCGTTTGTGATTCCGGGGAATTGATTTAAGATCCCCGTCCTCGCGAATCATCACTTAAAATTTTTATTTCCATGCCCAGAGATGTCATAGTTCTTGAATGCACAGAGGCCAAAGCAGAAGGCGGTCGCCCGTCTATCTACGTGACCACGCGCAACAAAAAGAGCCTTCGCACCCCGGGGCGCCTTGAGAAGGTTAAGTTTAACCCTTACCTCAAGCGTCGCACCCTCCACCGTGAGAAACGCTAACTCGCGTCGGACACACTCTGAGCCAATACTTTATTACGTGCTATGGGCCCCAAAACTGAACAGAGAGCCATCAATCTCCGCCGCGCCAACCGGCGCATGCCTCGTCGTCGTTTCGACATCCCGCCGGAGAAGGTGAATTACCTGAACCCCGAGTTCCTCCGGAACTTCACGACTGATTCCGGCAAGATCTATGCCCGTCGCACCACCGGTGTCTCGGCCAAACTGCACCGCCGCATCACTCGTGAGATCAAGCGCGCCCGCGCTCTGAATCTCATGTAAGAGGTCTCTCGCGAAATCTTTTTACCCCGAACAGGGTTAGGTCCATGGCCTAACCCTGTTTTGTTTGGTAGATTGGCCGGTTCACCGATCCCGGCATGTGCAACCTCTACGACATCGGACCCGCACGGCACGCCCGACGCCACGACTGGGAGCGCGCCATCGTCGAAGCCGTCGAGAGGCTCGAAAAGCCGAAGTTCGGACTCCGTCGCACCGATCCGGGAATCATCCTGCGTCATCACGACGGCACCCCCCTTGTCGAGATGCGCCGCTGGGGACTGCACCGACTCTACAGTCCCGTCATCAACAATGCCCGCAGCGACAAGCTTGACGGTCCCTGGGCCGGACTCTGGCGGGAAAAGAAGCGCTGCCTCATTCCCCTCTCGACCTGGTATGAATGGAGCGGCGGCAAAGGAGCCAAACAGACCTTCGCCTTTTCCTCCCCCGAACCCGACGCCTGGCTCTGGGCCGCCGGATTGTGGGAGGATGGAGAATCCGGCCCCGCCTATTCCATGATCACCCGCGACGCCTCACCCGATCTTGCCTTCGTCCACGACCGCATGCCCGCCCTCATTGAGCCCGCCGATTTCGAGAGCTACCTTTTCGAAGAAGATCCGCGCAACCTTCTCAACAGCCCGGTCGCCGAGATCACCCCGCTGCGCTGTCTCAATCCCCTGCACCATCCCGCCCGCCATACCGGGCCCGAGCCGATGGACCTGCTGCCGGGATTTTAACTCAGGATTTCCGGATCCAGAGACTTGTCTGCGAAGTGCTGAGTTGCAGCTTTCTCTGGTGCTCGCGGATGAGGAAGGGAATCTCCTTCACCGAAACGAGAGTGAAAGCATCGCCCAGCGCCTCTGTAAGATGATCGAGCGTCGCCCCTGCCGGCTGGTTTTCCACCGGCGTGTATTCGGGCAGCCAGGTCGCGGGCGTGGCCATGACGAGTTTTCCTCCCGGCCGCACGAGATCCGGTAGCCGGTCGAGAAACCGCTGCGGCTCGGGGAGACGGCAGAGCAGGTTCGCCGCATGGACGAAGTCGAAACGGCCGAGATCCTCACGCAGAGACATCGCGTCACCGACCTCGAAGCTGACGCGGTCGGGTTGGACACCCTCGGGCAGGCGAACTGTGAGCGACTCAGGCTGGTGCATCTCGCCGTAGCGGGAGTAGGTGACCGGATCGCCCTTCCTCACCTGATCAGCGACGTCGATGAAACTCGCGGAAAAATCGATCCCGATCACTTCGTCGGCAACGCGGGAAAGCTCAAGTGATGAGCGCCCCACCGCACAGCCGAGATCGAGGGCTCGATCGATCGTGCCGGAGACCTCGGCTGCCTCCACTGTCGTGACGGGGAACTCGAGACAGCGAGCCGGCAGCCCTGCCGGATCAAATCCCACTCCGGCGAGGATCTCTTCCGGTGAGCCATAATGAAACAGCAGATACCAGTCCCTCAAAATGTCGCTCTCGTAACTCATGATTTTTTCGGGCGCGACCGACGCTTCCCGAATCAATACGTCAGGAGAGCCTCCGTGCGCACGCTGCTGTCGAGATTCTTGCGCCCGTCGAGGAAGGCAAGTTCGATGAGGAATAGCAGGCAGATGACCTCTCCGCCGAGTTCGTGGATCAGCTTCAGGGCCGCGCCTGCTGTCCCGCCTGTGGCAAGAAGGTCATCTATGAGGACAACACGTTCCCCTGGGAGGACAGCGTCCTTATGAATTTCAACATGGGCCTCGCCATACTCGAGCGAATAAGCGGCGCCGTTCGTCTCCCACGGGAGCTTGCCTTTTTTCCGCACCGGGACAAAGCCAACCCCGAGCCTATCGGCCATCGCCGCGCCGAAGATGAACCCCCGCGCGTCGATCCCGACGATCTTATCGGGCACTTCATCACCCGCCGCCGCAAGGAACTCATCGATGGTGGTGCGGAACAATTCGCCGCTCCCTAGGATGGGAGTGATGTCCTTGAAAACGATGCCCGGTTTTGGGAAATCGTGCACGTCGCGGATTGCGGCCTTCAGTCGGGAGAGATGTTCCTGATTCACAATAGCAAGTTCGACAGATTCCACCCACGGTCAAGATGAATACACGTGACAGGAACGTGATGCGGACGCAATTCAGCCCTTCCGTCCCGCCCCGGCCTGCGCTACACTGCGCCCTCCATGAAACTAAAGGAAAAGATCGCCATCGTCACCGGCGGAGCCCGCGGCATCGGTCTGGGCTGCGCCCTCGAGCTTGCCAGAGAAGGGGCCGCCATCACCCTCGTCGACCGTCCCGGGAGCGAGGAGCTCGCCGCCGCCGCCGAGACAATCCGCGCCACCGGATTCGACTGCCTAGCGGTCGAGGCCGACACTTTTTCCCGCGAGGGTTGCGAAAAGGCAGTCAACGAAACGATCGCCCACTTCGGCACGATCGACATCCTCGTCGGCGTCCCCGCCTACAATCGCCGTGCCAGCTTTCTCGAGTATGACGCGGCTGACTTCGAGGGCATCCTGAAGTCGGCTCTCCTCGGCAGCTTTCACATGGGACAGCTCGTCGCACGTCACTTCGTGGAAAAAGGCAAGCCCGGCAAGATCACCTTCATCTCGAGCGTCCTCGCCCGCGTCCCGAACGCCCGCTGCCTTGCCTACAGTGCCGCCAAAGCAGGGCTCAATTCCATGATGCAGACGATGGCTGTCGAGCTCTTTGAACATCACATTAATGTTAATGTGATCGAGCCCGGCTGGATTGATACTCCCGGCGAACGCCACCACTACAATGACGAAACCATGGCCGCCGAGGCACGCAAGCTCCCCTGGGGACGTCTCGGCACCCCCGAAGACATCGGCAAAGCGGCCGTTTATCTCTCCTCGGCCGACTCGGACTACGTCACCGGCACACTCCTGCCCGTCGACGGCGGCTACCGACTCAAGCATTGCCGCAACATTCCCGAGGAAACGACCTGATCGTAATTGTTGAACATCGCACCGCCGGACGACTCTAAAACGGCAGGACCAATTTATGCTACCACGCCTCTTTCTTCTCTTCGTCACTGTCCCGGTGATCGAGCTTTTTCTCTTCCTTGTGCTCGGCCAGCGCATCGGACTGGGGGCGACCTTTGCGATTGTCCTCCTCACCGGATTCCTCGGCGCCTACCTCGCTAAGTCGCAGGGACTCAAGGCAATCGCCCGCTATCAGGAGTCCCTCGCCCAAGGTCGTCTCCCGCACGAAGCCATCATCGACAGCCTTCTCATTCTCATTGCCGGGGTCTTGCTCCTGACGCCGGGCTTCCTCACTGACGCGGTCGGCTTCGCCCTGCTCACCCCCTCCATTCGCAACGTCATTCGCGCCCGCCTCGAGCAGTCCATCAAAGAAAAGATCACTGTCGCGGGGCAGGGCATGGGGATGCCCGTGCCCAAGGGCTCCAGCGGAGGCTCCAGCGGCGGACCTCGCGTCATCACGGTCGAAGCCGAGGTCGTCGAGACCTCGACAGATCGATCGCGTCACGACCAGCCCTGATCGGGCACAAAAAAAGCCGGAGCGTTTCCACTCCGGCTTTTTCAAATAGTTCCCCTTGAGGGAGCGACAATCAATTGTAGGAAGCCTGGCTCCCTTTGATATCGCGCTTCTTCAGCCAGGGCATGAGACCGCGGAGACGAGCTCCCACTTTCTCGATGGCGTGCTGCTGACCTTCCTTGCGGAGAGCATTGAAGTTTTTGCCGCCGCTCTCGGCTTCTTCGATCCATCCCTTGGCGAACTTGCCGTTCTGGATGTTCTTGAGAGCCTTCTGCATGCGCTTCTTCACCGACGCGTCGATGATGGTCGGGCCGGTCGTGAGGTCGCCGTATTCGGCAGTCTCGGAGATCGAGAAACGCATTCCGGAAATGCCGGACTCGTTAATGAGGTCAACCGTGAGCTTCAGCTCGTGGAGGCATTCGAAGTAGGCCATCTCGGGCTGGTAGCCGGCCTCGACGAGAACCTCGTAGGCGGCCGTGACGAGCTGGCTGACGCCACCGCAAAGAACGGTCTGCTCGCCGAAAAGGTCGGTCTCGGTCTCTTCTTTGAAAGAGGTCTCGAAAACACCGGCACGGGTGCCGCCGACGCCCTTGGCCCAGGCCAGCGCGATTTTCTTCGCGTCCTTGCCGGGGTTCTGGTGCACGGCGATGAGAGCCGGGACGCCTTTGCCCTCAACAAACTGACGGCGCACGATGTGGCCGGGGCCCTTGGGTGCGACCATGATAACGTTGACGAAATCGGGGACCTCGATGGTCTTGAAGTGAATCGCGAAACCGTGGCTGAAAAGGATCGTCTTACCCTTCGTGAGATGGGGGGCGATGTCCTTGTTGAAGATCCCAGCGATTTTGGTGTCGGGCGTCGCGATGAAAATGACATCCGCCGCCTTGACCGCATCGGCAGTGTCCATGACTTCGAATCCGTATTCTTTAGCGACCTCGCGGGACTGGCTCTTGGCGTAAAGGCCGACGATGACCTTGACCCCGCTGTCCTTGAGATTGAGTGCGTGTGCGTGGCCTTGTGAGCCAAATCCGATCACGGCGCAGGTCTTGCCTTTCAGCACACCCAGGTCCGCGTCCTTATCCGTATAGATCTTTGCTGCCATCTTTTTTATCCTCTGCGTTTTAGAGGCGCGTAGAATCCGCGCAAACGGCGGGATGGTCAAACGTTAATCCTACCGCGAAGGCGAGGGCCCGACGACACGACCTCCGCCCGAGGGCATCACGACACGGAGTTTGCCGACCGCTTTGACCACCGAGACCGCGGCGGAGGCGATCTCTTCGGCGCTGGTAAAGCGCGAGAGGGAAAAGCGCACGCTGCTGCGGGCGCGGGCGGCGGAATGTCCCATCGCGCGGACGATGCGGCTCGGTTGCACGGCCCCGGTGCTGCACGCGGAACCGGGCGAACAAGAGACACCCGCCTCGTCGAGGAGGATGAGGAGCCCCTCGCCATCAACGCCTGGAAAATAAAGATTGCTCGTGTTCGGAAGCCGATTGGCCGGTTCGCCATTTACCACGGCATCGGGAAGGGACTCGATGACGGCGGATTCGAAATGATCGCGCAGGGCAGCGATCCGCCCGGCTTCGGCAAGGTGAAGCGCGGCCAGCTCCGCTGCGACCCCGAAGCCGATGATGCCCGGAACATTTTCCGTTCCCGAACGGCGCTCCTGCTCCTGTCCGCCCCCGAGGGTCTGCGGCTCGAAGCGGGTATGGCGGTTCAGGTAGAGCGCGCCGATTCCCTTTGGCCCATGAAATTTGTGGGCCGAGAGGGAGAGGGCGTGGACCGGCAGAGTGGACACGTCGATCGGGATTTTTCCCACGGCCTGGACGGCGTCGGTGTGAAAATAGACGCCATGCTCCGCCGCGATCGCCGCCGCTTCAGCGAAAGGGCTGAGGACTCCGGTCTCGTTATTCGCGAGAATGAGGCTGGCGATCGCGACCGATCCTTTGGCGAGAGACTCCCGCCACGCCCCAAGATCGAGACGTCCGGTCGAATCAACAGGGTTGAGTATCACCTCATACCCTCTTGACTGATGATACTTGAGGACCTCTTCGACGGCGCTGTGCTCGACAGTGGAGCTGACAAGTGTGCGGCAGTCGGGTCGCAGGGCGAGGGCCGAGCGGATCGCGGTGTTGTTCGACTCGGTCCCGCCGCTCGTGAAAACGATTTCCCCCGGCTGCGCCCCGATGAGGGCGGCGACCTGCTCCCGGGAGCGATCGACTGCCTTGCGCGCCTCGCGTCCGAAGCGGTAGCCGCCCGAGGGATTGCCGTAGTGATCGCCGAGCCACGGCAGCATCGCCTCGAGCACCTCGGGAGCGAGGCAAGTTGTGGCGTTGTTGTCGAGATAGATCATGAGCGGTCGACTCTCACTGTAAACTCACTTCAAAGCGCTCGCCGAGAAAATGCCCGAGAGCCTCGCCGACGAGAAAGAGAGAACCGGCCACGAGCGTTTTGCCTCCCCGTCCCCGCGATGCGGCGACCGCGTCAACGAGGTTGGTCGATTCCTCGATCGAAAGCGAACCGCCGCCCGCTTCGACGAGGGCGGACTGCATCTCCGCCACGGTGAGGCGACGCTCGGACTTCACGGGGACGAAGGTGACCGAGGCCATCACGGGGAGGAGTGCGCGGAAGATCCCGGCGACATCCTTCGTCACGACCGCCCCGAAGACGAGATGGGCCTTTTCTCCGGGAAAGGCGGCTTCCCAGGTTTGACGGAGCGTTTCCGCCGCGTCGGGGTTGTGGGCTCCGTCGAGGACGAGATCATCGTCGATGCGTTGGAATCGCCCCGGCCAGAAAGTAGCGGCGAGAGATTGTCTGATGCCCTCCTGCGTGAGCCTCTCGCCCTCGATGCGACAGGCCGCCTCGACCGCGAGGGCGGCGTTCTCGCGCTGATGCGGCCCCTGGGGGCCGAGCACCCACTCGAGCGGGAGCGGGTGCGCCTCGATGCAGGGGATGCCCAGAGCAAGGGCGCGGCGACCGATGACGTCACGGGCATCGGGATGGAGCTCGGCCACGATCACGGGCACGTTCCGCTTGAGAATTCCCGCCTTTTCCGTCGCGACTTTTCGTATCGTGTCCCCGAGCCATTGCTCGTGATCGAGTGAGATCGAGGTGATGACGCTGACATCGGCCGGCAGCGCATTGGTCGCATCGAGCCGCCCGCCCATGCCGGTCTCGAGGACGATGACCTCGCAATCCCGGTCGCAGAACCAGCGCATCGCGACACCGAGGCTGATCTCGAAAAAAGTGGGATGATGCTCCCACTCGAAGACCATTTTGCGTATTCGCGTGAGGGTAATGGCGACTGCCTCTTCAGGGATGAGTTCACCACGCACCCGGATGCGTTCCCGGTAAGTGACGAGGTGGGGCGAGGTGAAAAGTCCGGTGCGGAGCCCGCCGTCGCGAAGGATGCGTTCGGAAAACGCGCAGACCGATCCCTTGCCGTTCGTCCCCGCGACATGGATGATCTTTCGCCCCGCGAGGTCGGCGCGGATACCAAGTTCGTCGAGAAGTCGGGAGGCATTTTCCAGACCCAGCTTGATGCCGAAGGTCTGGGTTGAATAAAGCCAGTCGATGGAGTCCTGATAGTTCAAAGCAGGGCGAATAACGGATACGAAAAAAGCCCTGTCCACGGTAATTACAGGTCAGCTCCTGACTTCGCTTAAAATCGACCTTACAAGAAGATGAAATCGTGGTTTGTTACCGGCTCACCTGCATGGAGCCATCCCCCACCTTTCCTTCCGCCTTTGGCCTGACCCTCGACGACTGGATCGCCTGGGCCGAAGCAAATGGCCAGACCAAGTTCCGGGCCAAACAGATCGTGCAGTGGCTCTATGAAAAGCGAGTGAAGAGCTGGGGCGAGATGACAAATCTCAGCCAGGCTCTCCGCGACCAACTCGCGCAGACCTTTTCCATCGACCGGCTCCCCGTGGTGCGGCTCACTGGTTCGAAGGACACGACGCGGAAGTTTCTCTTTCGCCTCCACGACGGTCGACTCGTCGAGACAGTGAAGATCCCGGCAAATGTCCACTTCGACGGCGGCCGCAGTGACCGCATCACTCTCTGTGTCTCCAGCCAGGTCGGCTGCGCGTACGACTGCAAGTTCTGCGCGAGCGGGCTAGCCGGGTTCACCCGCAATCTCGAGGTCAATGAAATCGTCGGCCAGGTCCTCGCCGCCGAAGAAGAGGCCGGGGAGACCGTCTGCAACATCGTCTTCATGGGCATGGGCGAGCCACTCGCCAATCTGACGCGCCTGACCAAGGCCCTCGAGATCCTCAACGCTCCCTGGGGCATGAACATCGGGGCCCGCCACATGACGGTCTCCACGAGCGGCCTCGCGCCCCAGATCGAGAAGCTCGCCCTCCTGCCGATGCAGATCCGCCTCGCGATTTCGCTCCACGGAGCCACCGACGAAGTGCGCAACAAGATCATGCCGGTAAACAGGAAGTATCCCCTCGCCAGACTTTTCGAAGCGCTCGAGACCTGGCGCGATCACAAAAAGCAAATGGTCACCTTCGAATACATCCTCATCGAAGGCATCAATGATCACCTTGCCCAAGCCGACATTCTCGCGAAACGCGCCCGCTCGATGGAGGCAAAGGTAAACCTCATCCCCTACAACACGGTCGAGGGTCTCGAGTGGAAACGTCCCTCCGAAGTGCAGCAGGAAGCCTTCCTCGCCGTTCTCAAAAAAGCTGGCGTCACCGCCACCCTGCGCCGCGAAAAAGGCCACGACATCGACGCCGCCTGCGGCCAGCTGCGCCTGCAGGAGGAAACGGCCGAGGGGGTCATTCGGATGGCGGTGTGAATCGGAATCACCCTTTAAACTGCGCCACGAGCCCGGTCATCGTTTCCTTGGCATCGCCGTAGATCATGCGGGTGTTGTCGCGGAAGAAGAGGCTGTTCTCAAGACCTGAGAACCCGGCCCCTTTGCCGCGCTTGAGCGCAAAGACGGTGCGGGCCTTATAGGCGTTGATGATGGGCATGCCGTAGATGGGGCTGCCCTCGTCTTCGGCAGCGGCGGGATTGACGACGTCATTTGCCCCGATGATGATCGCGACATCGACGGTCTCGATGATGGCGTTGATGTCGTCCATCTCGCAGAGCTGCTCGTAAGGCACGTCGGCCTCGGCGAGGAGCACGTTCATGTGTCCGGGCATACGACCAGCGACGGGATGGATCGCGTAGCGGACCTCGGCTCCGTTGTTTTCGAGAAGAGAGCCGAGTTCCTTAACCGCATGCTGGGCCTGAGCCACGGCCATGCCGTAACCGGGGACAAAAACGACGGACTGGGCCGCTTCGAGGATGAAAAAGGCATCCTGTGTCGAGATGGCCTTCATCTCGCCCTCGACCGCGGCGGACTGGCCGCTCCCCGCACCGAAGCTCCCGAAGAGCACGTTGCCGAGGGTGCGGTTCATCGCCTTGCACATGATGACGGTGAGGATGATGCCCGAGGCTCCGACAAGACAGCCGGCCACAATGAGCACGTTATTGAAGATGACAAATCCCGCCGCCGAGGCCGCGATGCCCGAGAAGCTGTTGAGGAAAGAGATCACGACCGGCATGTCGCCGCCACCGATCGGGATGACCCCGAGGACTCCGAGAGCGAGCGAGAGCACGATGATGAGATAGAGCGCCCAACCGGCGTGGGTCACGACAAAGATACCGCTGACGATGACCAGAGTAAGGAAAACGAGCGCATTGATTGCCTTTTGTCCCGAAAAGGTGAGGGCCGAGCCGCTCATTTTTCCCGAGAGCTTGAGATAGGCGACGAGACTGCCGGTGAAAGTAATCCCGCCGACGAGGATTGCGAAGATCACGGCAAAGGCGGTGAAGGTGGGGTAGTCCGATGCGGTAAAGTCCCTTTCCCGGGCATATTCCGCCCATCCGACAAGGAGCGAGGCGAGACCGCCGAAGCCGTTGAATAGAGCAACGAGTTCGGGCATACCGGTCATCTCGACGCGCTTCGCCCAGACCGTCCCGACGGCTCCGCCAATGAGGAGACCAGCCACGATCCAGGGGTAGTCGAGCCCGCTCTCGAGCAGAGTCACGACGACGGCGAGGAGCATCCCGATGGCGGAGATGAGGTTGCCTTTTCGCGCGGTGGTGGCCGAACCGAGCATCTTGATGCCGAGGATGAACAGCACCGAGGCGACGATGTAGGAAAGATTGATGAGGAATTCCATGAAAAATAGGGGCGTGGAAAATTAGGATGGATTCCTCACTTTCCTTTCTTTTTGAACATCGCGAGCATGCGATCGGTGACAAGGTAACCGCCGACCACGTTGATGGTCGCGAGGATGAGGGCGACGAAGCCGAGCCACATGCCGAGCTCACCGCCGGTCGAGCGGATCGCGACGATGGCCCCGACCATGGTGATGCCGGAGATCGCGTTCGACCCGGACATGAGCGGCGTGTGAAGCTGGCTCGGGACTTTCTGGATGAGTTCGAAGCCGAGAAAGGCGGCCATGACAAAAACAAAGATGAGAAGAATGAGTTCCATGAGTGAAGCTGTTTAGAGGTTAGCGATCTAGCGGTTTAGCCTTTAAAGCGTTCGTGGACGATGGCGCCGTCGTGAGTGATGAGGCAGCCTTTCTGGATCTCGTCGGCGGGGTTGATTTTGAAAGTCTTTGCCTCTTTGTCCCAGAAATGCTCGATCATGTTGGCGAAGTTCGCCGCGAGGACCTGCGAGGCGTGCTTGGAAACGCGCCCCTCGAAGTTGGCGAGTCCGATCAGCTTGACCCCGTTCGCGGTGACGGTTTCTTCGCCGGGGACGATGCCCTCGACATTGCCGCCGGTCTCAGCCGCGAGATCGACGATGACGCTGCCATACTGCATGCTCTCGACGACATCCTTTTTGATGAGGATGGGCGGCTTGCGACCAAAGACCTTGGCCGTGGTGATGACGACATCGCTCTGGGCGCAGACTTTGGCCTGAGCCTGAATTTGCTTTTCGAGCTGCTCGGGGGTGAGCTCTTTGGCATAGCCCTGGTCGGTCCCGCTCGTGTCACCGAGATCGATGCGGAGCGCTTTGGCACCGAGTGATTCGGCCTGTTCGAGCGCCTCGGGCCGCACGTCAAAGGCGGTGACGCGGGCGCCCAGTCGCTTCGCCGTTGCGATGGCCTGGAGTCCGGCCACGCCGATGCCGAGGACAAAGACCTTGGCCGGAGAGATCGTCCCCGCCGGAGTCATCATCATGGGAAAAATCGTGTTCATGCGATTCGCCGCGACGATGACCGAGACGTAGCCGGCGAGGTTCGCCTGCGAGCTAATCGCGTCCATTTTCTGCGCCAGCGTCGTCCGCGGGATCATCTCGAGGCTGATCGCGCTGACTTTCTGTCCGGCGAACTTCGTGATAAGATCCTTTTCATTAAAGGGATCGAGGAAGCTGATGTGAATCGCCCCGGCCTTGAGTTGGCCGATTTCGTCGAGCGAAGGCTTGCGCACGCGGGTGACGAGGTCGGCACTGCCGAGAGCCCCGACGCGGTCCGTCGTCACCGTGGCACCGGCGGCGGTGTAGGCCGCGTCGGGATGGTCGCAGCGCTCGCCGAGGCCGGATTCAACGACCACGACAGCCCCGAGGCCGACAAGTTTTTTCACTGCGGCGGGATCGAGCGAGGCTCGTGTTTCGACGGGATCGGTTTCTTTGGGCGCAAATATCTTCATGCCGGGTAAGGTCAGCCCCCGAATTCACGAGGGGGCAAAGTCGCTAAGGTAGCAGGAGGCGGGGCGGTGTCGATCTCATTTCTTGCGGAGTCTGTTGGACTTGGACAGTTGGAGCGAGGGAATTCGGGCTCAATCACCGTTTTCCAGACCTTTTGCCAAAAAGATTTGCCGGGAAGATCGAGTCAAAATGCAGGAATACACCACAGCTAGCCGAAGCAGAAAGGAGATGAGAAATGCGGGCTAGAGCTATCGATCTCTTTCAAAACGGTCTCCTTAAACACGCTATTTACTCATCTCCCGCCTTCCGCTCAATGGTCAGCAGCGCGCTGTCGATCAGATCCAGAGCGGAATCAAACTGCTCGTCGGCGAAAAAGAGGCTCCATTCGGTTTTTCCGTCACTGCTTTCCTCTTTCACGGGATACCCGACGAGGTCGAGAAGCTGGAAGGTGCGCGGGTCGAAGTTGTCGATCTCGACCTGATAGACGAGCGAGGGCTGATCCGCAGTTTTCGGTGAAGGATCCTGCGGCTGGTTGATCTCAATCAAAAGGCGGTAGGGCATCGACGACTCGGACTTTTGCGGGAGAATGTAGTCGGCGGGATCAAAGGAGCTGTTTTCCGTCGGGCTGGAGATCGCGTGGGCGAGTGAGTCGAGGTCGACGTCGCGCTTTTTCGCGTCCGCGAGGGCGGTCTTCCATCCGGCAAACTTGGCGGCGCGGTAGGGGAGCATTTCTTCACTGTCGTCGCCCTCGGGTTCGAGGAGCGTCTTGATGTGATAGTGTGACTGGTTCTCCAGCCAGATGGCGAGGCGGGGAGGATTTTCGGGATCGTAGGAACTCCCAGTCCGGATCTCGAGGACCAGTTTATACGCGGGGTCAGGGCTGTAGCGGTAGACCAGGCCGGTCTCGCCGACTTCGAAGCGATCAAGCGCGGGACCGAGGTTGCCGCTCAGTCCGAGGATGGCTTTGACCGGACGCGGCTGCCACCAGAGGATCGCGGTGATGAGGGCGGTGAGCCCGAGGACGGTCCAGAGGGTGGGGCTGCGCAGGTGCCGCGTCATCGCGCGGGAACTTGCGGCGACGTGAAAGGCGACGAGGGCGACAAAGGCAAATCCCACAAGGGCATGGAGCCCGACAACTTGCAGGGAAAAGGGGCGAATGAAGGCGATCACCCCCGTCACCGAGAGGACGAGGAAGCTCGTCGCTGTCAGGAGCGTGACGAAGCGCTGGCTCATGCCTTTACCGGCACGATCTGGCCGTGTTCGCGGAGGCGATCGTGGATCTCTATCAGGGGAACTTCGAGAGGGGTCGTGCCCGCCTTGGCGGCGAGGGCGGCGGCGACTCCGGCGGCCTGACCCATGCCCATGCACGAGGCCTGAACGCGGAGGCCGGAGTTTGCGAGGCGGTCGCTGCTGACGCAACGGCCTGCGACGATGAGGTCGCGGCTGCCTTTGGGAATGAGAGCCCGCAGGGGTATCGTGGGGACGACGCCGGGTTTCAGCGGGGCGGGTTTGACACCTTCGCGAGTATGGAGATCGACGGGGTAAAAGGCGTAGGAAATGGCGTCCTCAAAAAAGCGTCCGGTGGTGTAATCGTTCACTGTGACCATCGTCTCCCCCTCGATGCGGAAGCTCTCGCGGAAGCCGGTCTCGGGCTGCAGGTGCATGAGACGTTTTTTCTCGTGCCGCACTTTTTCGAGGATGGATTTGCGGCCGGCGAGGTTGGCCTGCGTTGCGGTGCGGGAGTTCGTCGAGTCAGCGCCGTGGACGTAGAGCCGGTGGATCTGGTTGCGACCCGGCTCGTGGGCTTCCCCGAGCATATACAGGAATGAGCCGGGCTGACGCTCTTCTTCGCGGAGCCGGGCATAGCCGAGCAAACCGACGACTTCCGCCCCGCCGGTGCAGTCGATGATCTGGCGGCAGAGGATGCGGCGTTTGGTCCCGAAGCCGGCACAGTCGACCTGCCAGCCCTGCTCGACACGGGTGACGGCCTGGGGAAATTCGTAGTAAGCGATCTCGACTCCCGCGGCGGCGCATTTTTCCTCGCAGAGGATCGCATAGAGGAACTGGTTAATGTAGACCTGGTTCTCCCAGTGGCGCTTCGGAACTTTGGCGAAATTAGGTTGCACTCCTTCGTCGAGTTGGACGCTCTCTTTGACGAGTTCCCAACCGATCCCGGCGATGATTTGTTTGCCCCAGGCGTCAAAGAGCCCGGGAAAAGCGACACCGCCAGTCGTCATCGTGCCGCCAAGCTGGCTGTTGCGTTCCAGGAGAAGGGTCTTCGCGCCGAGCAGCCCCGCCTGGATCGCGGCGACGGTGCCGGCGGTACCTCCGCCGACCACGAGGACATCGAATTCCACGGTGACTTCCGGTTCCCTTGCCTCAGGCACAACGGCGACCGCGGTCTCGCTCGTCGAGGCAATCGCGGCCCCCGCTCCGATAAAAGAGGATTGCAGGAAATGACGCCGATTCCAGGAGGGGTCTTGTTTTTTCATGAGATCGTAAGGAGGGCGGGGGTAATTCTGACGAACCCGTGCATCGCCGTCTCCGTCAAGAATTTTCGGGCACAGCGGCGGAGATAGCGAGGGCGCGAAGAGGGGTGTCCAAATAAAAACACTGTTCAAGTGTTGACATGTTCTAAAAATTTCCTAATGTGTTTGCATGAACAGAAAGCGACTCAAACGCAGGCATTTCAGTTTCATGTGGGATGGTCTCATCCATCTCAATGATGGCAGCCAGTGGCGTCTCGCCGATCCGGAGAGGCGGCACGATGTCACCTGGTGGCAAAATGGCGAGACGGTCGACCTCGAACGTGACCGCGGCGGGATCGTCCTCCACAATCTCGATAGACGGGAAGATGTCCCCATCGTCGCGGCAATGGAGTTGAGGCTCGAGCTGGCAGCGTGAGAGATTTTGCGGCCCCTTTTTTTGCGGCGCCTTTCCCACCTTTCCCGTCGCTAATTCTGTAGAACAATGCAGGGCTTCCAGCCCATGCCTCCTGAGATGACGCTGAAGTCTCTCGAGGATTGAATCGCTCTTACGTTAAGGCTGCCGGCCGCTCAGCGTCGGCCACGCCGATAGGCATGAGCAGGATGCCCATGCTACTTTTCCGCGCAGTTCGCGGCAGAAAGGAATCGTCAGATTTCGAAACCCTGAAGCGGAGAAGGATAACAGTAAGTCCGCTTTGTTCCCGGTCAGGCCTTCTTCTCGATCACGGCGTAGGCGTTGTGATTGTGAATGGACTCGAAGTTCTCGGCCTCGACCTTGTACCACGAGATCCCGGGCTGAGCATCGGAGGCGGAGGCGACGTTGCGGACGAGGTCTTCGACGAAGACGGGATTGTCGTAAGCTTGCTCGGTGACATGTTTTTCGTCGGGCCGCTTCAGGACACTGTAAAGTTCGCAGCTAGCGCAGCGCTCGACGAGGCGAATGAGGTCTTCGATCCAGATCGGCTCGCCGCTGAACTTCACCGCGTAGGTAACGATGCCGCGCTGATTATGAGCCCCACGGGCACTGATCGCTTTCGAGCAGGGACAGAGTGTCGTGACCGGCACGAGCACGGTGACGATGAACTCCTGTTCTTCGCGCGAGGCGTCGACGTCGAAGATGACTTCGTAGTCCATCATGCCCTCTTTCCCCGTGACCGGAGCAGGCTTTTTGAGGAAAAAGGGGAAACGGAACTCGAGGTGGGCGCGGTGGGCGTTCAGTCGACTAAGGAGCTCGTCCGGAATCCCGGAGATGGTGTGGACATCGAGAACGGGACCGTGCGAGTTCAGAACCTCGACAAAGCGGCTCATGTGGGTGCCCTTGTATTCCTTGGGCAGATCGACGGCCATGGAGATGGTTGCGACCGTGCCCTGCTCGGAGTTGGCCTTGTCGCGAATGCGCAGGGGATAACGCAGATTCTTCACTCCGACGCGGTCAATCGCGAGATTGCGGGAGTCGGCTTGGTTCTGAATATCGGTCAGGTTCTCCATGAAAATAAAAAGCCCCGGGGGCGACCCGGGGCTTTGAAAGCGGGAATAGCATCCGGGTTCCGGACTAAACGCCCTTACCACGTGGGGTTCAAGTGCCACTTGGAGGCAAATGGCTCGAGTTCCTCACGCATTGGCCAGTGATCGGGCTGGGGGTCGAGGCCCTCGTGGCGCAGGCTGGCGCCTTTCAGCTCCATGCAACCTTCGTTATTGCCGATCTCCATGACGCGCTTGACCTCGTCGGGCGTGAGCGTCACATCAGGGAGGGCGGCGAACTCGGCAACCTTGTCCTCGATGGATCGAGCGTCCTCTCCGGCTTCCTGAACAAAGGTCGGACCGACCGACTTCACGGGAGCCTGGCTGAGGTCCCAGACACAGGCGAACTGCAGCATGGTGAGGCCGTATTTCTCGGCGATGGGCCGCATCGCTTCGAGTTTTTCGTTCCCGTGCTCGATCCACCCGGCGGGCCGGTAGCTTCGGTGATCACCGTCTTTGAAAATGTGGCCGGGTTTCACGTCATCGTGGAAGATGCCACCGAAGTCGACGACGCGGGCGAGGATGTCGACGCCGAACTCGTTCGCGATGGGGAGGACGTAGCGACCCGGCCAGGGCTCCATCGGATTGAGGATGATCATCGCGGAGGAGATCTCCTCGTGGAAATTCTCGATGCAATAAGCCATGTCGATGGCAAATCCGTTCGCCGGACCGGGAGCGATACCGGTCTCTTTAGCGAGTCCATGCTCGCGCAGCGTGGCCATCGCCTCCCATACATCGGGCGAGGAGTAACCGATAGAGTCGGGATTGTGGAGCATCACAATATCGAAGTGGCTCGTCTTGCAACGATCGGCGCAGGCGCGGGTGGCGCGCTGCAGGTATTCCGCATAACCATCCGGCCCGCGCAGGTCGGGATGAGTGAAGCGCGCGTAGCCCTTCGCTCCGGCACGGACGCCGTCGTAGATGTCGTGCCCTATCATCGCGACGAGGCAGTAGCTGTCGCGGTCGTATCCCTCGAGCGCCTCACCGAGGAGCGTGTCGCCCTGGCCGATGCCATAGACATCCGAGGTCAGGAAAGTGCGCACCCCCTGCTCGTAGGCCTGGCGGGCGAGATTTTTCCAGCGCTCTTCTTCGAGACGCTGACCAAAGTGCATGAAGCGTCCGCCGCTCCAGGAGCCGAAGGCTGTTTTCGTGAGATTCATTCTCCACCTGTCGTCAAAAACAGGCCCATCGTCAAGAAGCGCAAGAGCGCACGCGTCCATCGGGGCAAAAATGGCGTTTTTTACCGTTGTCACGCGAACGAAACGATCCTTCTCCCGGAAAAATGGCGATTCCCAGATCGCTTCGACGATGGCACACTGCGGCATGGCAAAACTGTCAGCGAAGGCCAAGAGCCGTATCTACGCGAATTTGGAAAAATACGCCCGCTCCGGTATGGGCATGGAAAAAGCCTGTGACTCGCTCTTGCGTCAGCCCCGCCTCTCGCGCAGCGAGCGAGACATCTACCGCGGCATTCTCGCCGGAGTCAAAAACGGGCGCAGTATCGGGGATTCGCTCGGCGACTCGAGTAATGCCGTCACAACCCTCGAGCACGAAGTCGTCGCCGCGTCTGAGGCCGGAGGCCGTCTCGAAAAAGGCTTCGCGCACCTCGCCGAATATTACCGCCGCATCGACCGCACCCGACGGAAGATTCTCAAGGGCCTGACCTATCCGCTCGTTCTCATCCACGTCGCCATTCCCGTCTCGACCCTGGCAGTGGCAGCTTTCAGCAGTTTTTCCCTCGACGGGGACAGGCCCGCGGGGGGTTATCGTGAGGCCTTCATGAATAGCGGAAAAATGATGCTCGCCGCCTACCTCGTCGTTTTCCTCGGGATCATCGGGGCCATTTTTCTCAATCGACTCGGCCGCACCTCGGGTCTCGTCGATGCGATCCTGTGCCGCGTTCCCCTCGTCGGGCGCGCCCGCCGCTCTGTGGCGATGGAGCGCTTCTCCCAGGTCTTCGAGATCTTCCTGCTCGCCGGGAAGAAAATGAGTGATGCCCTCGACGGCGCCGGACGCGCCTCGGGCAGCGGTCTCATTCGCGAAGCCGGAGCCACCGGGGCCCGCATCGTCGCCAGCGGTGACCCGCTCGCGGTGGCCCTCTATGCCTCGCCCTCGGCCTTCCCCGATGATTTTTCCCGAGGCATGGCCGCCGCCGAGGAATCAGGACAGCTCGATCGCGAACTCGCCGAATGGGGGCGCTACTACTCCGATTCGGCAGGGGAAGCGATGGACCTGCTCGCGGAATGGGCCCCGAAGCTCTTTTACTGGGGCATCCTTCTCCTCGTCGCCGCAATGATCATCCGCGCCGCGATGGCCTACCGCGATCTGATTGAAGGGCTGTTGCATATTGGGGGGTAGGCCAGCGCAAAGGCACAGAGGGGGGGCAAGGACGCCCCTGAACTACGTCCCACCCGGTCTCACGCCACGATCTGCTTGATGACATGCCCGTGCACATCCGTTAGTCGCATGTCACGCCCACTGAAGCGGAAGGTGCTGCGGGTATGGTCGACGCCGAGGAGGTGCAGCATCGTCGCGTGGAGGTCGAACATCTCGAAGCGGTCCTGCACGGCGCGATAGCCCCATTCGTCGGTCTCGCCGACACTGACTCCGCCTTTGACGCCGCCACCGGCCATCCAGACGGTGAAGCCGAAGGGATTGTGATCGCGCCCGTCGCCGCCCTGGGCAAAAGGGGTGCGCCCGAACTCGCCCGCCCAGACGACGAGGGTCGACTCGAGGAGGCCGGTGCGCTTGAGATCTTTGATCAGCGCTGCGATGGGTTGATCGACGGTCTGGCAGTTTTTGGTGTGGCCATCAAAGAGATTACCGTGCTGGTCCCAGCGATCGCCGTTGCCACTTGGGCAGGTTAATTCAATGAAGCGCACCCCGCGCTCGACGAGACGCCGCGCGAGAAGACACTGGAGGCCGAAGGTCTTCGTGTTTCCGTATTCGGCCTCGAGCCCGTAGAGCTTCTTGACCGAATCGGGCTCGCCCCGTAGGTCCATCAGATCGGGGACCGAGCTCTGCATGCGGAAGGCGGTCTCGTAGTTCTGAATCGCGCCCTCGATCTGGGCATCGTAACCACTCGCTGCGTAGGTGGCGCGGTCGAGCTGGTCGATGAGCTTGAGCTTGTTCGTCTGGAGGCGGGGATCGGACTCCTGCGGCTTGATGTTCGCGATGGGCTGCT
The DNA here is from genome assembly GCA_030730365.1 of Verrucomicrobiales bacterium. Taxonomy (GTDB): domain Bacteria; phylum Verrucomicrobiota; class Verrucomicrobiia; order Verrucomicrobiales; family DEV007; genus Arctic95D-9. Next base: position 73,324 of record JANQVJ010000034.1, on the reverse strand, counting down.
CGCGCGGGAGGAAGATGGAGCCCTGATAGGCAGCGGGGAGGAATCCCGAGCCGAAACAGTCGAGTCCGCCCGGCGGGATGAGTCCCCCGTTGAGCACGACAAAACCGGGGAGATTGCGGTTCATCGTGCCGAGCCCGTAGCCGAACCATGCGCCCATGCTCGGACGTCCCTGCAGCCCGCTACCGGTGTGAAGGAAGTAATTCGCCGAAGTATGCTCGGAGAACTTCGAGGTCATCGACTTCACGAAGGCGATCTCATCGATCACTTCGGTCTCGGCGAGGTGGGGGAAAAGGTCGCTGACCCAGGCGCCGCTCTCGCCGCGCTGTTTGAAGGCCCACTGGCTTTTGAGCACCTTGCCGACATTATCAAATTGAGTCGGGGCGAGTTCGCCGATGACCTCGCGGGGATCACGTCCGTGGTATTTCTCGAGGAGCGGTTTGTAGTCGAAGGTATCGACCTGCGAGGGGCCGCCATCCATGTAGAGGAAGATCACGTTCCGGGCCTTCGCAGGAAAATGCGGCATCTTCGGCGCGAGCGGGTCGGAAATGCCGGTGGCTGCGGCTTCGTCCTGCAGGAGCGCCTGCATCGCGACACCGCCGAATCCCATCGCGCAACGGCGCAGCATGTCTCGGCGATTGAGTTGGCGGGGATGGAATTGGTGGCAGTGCATGGCGTGGGAGGGGAGGAGGGGTTGCGCTTCGCGCGGTTGAGGGGGAGTGCTGGGAGGGCGATCAACGGAGCAGGAGAAAACCTTTCACTTTTTACCTTTCACTTTTTACCTTT
>JANQVJ010000034.1:0-72441 GCA_030730365.1 Verrucomicrobiales bacterium | reverse complement strand
CGATCAACGGAGCAGGAGAAAACCTTTCACTTTTTACCTTTCACTTTTTACCTTTTACCTTTTCCTTTGACCTTCTCCGAGGCGATTCGCCCTGGAATCAACGAACATAAATAAAATCCTTCGAATTAAAAAGTGCATGGGCGAGGTCGGTCCAGGCGCGAGAGTCGGTGGTGCCGTAGGTGGTGGATTGTTCCTTTAGAAAGGCGGCAAGAGCGGCGGCGGTGACCGGCTCGGGGAGGTGGCCGGTGGCACTTTCATACATGCGGACGATGCGGGCCTCGTCCGAAGCAACCGCTTCGGCGAGGACACGATCGGCCCATTTTTTGCCCTGATCGATAACGAAGGGATCATTCATCAGAGCGAGGGCCTGAGCGGGGACGTTGGAGGCTCCGCGATTCCCTTTGGGGCCGAAGGGATTAGGCATGTCAAAGGTCATGAGGAAGGGCGAGAGAAAGTTCCGATAGATCGCACCGTAGATAGTGCGGCGTGCGGCTCCGTCAAGAGGGCCACTCGGGCGGGCGCCGCGTCCGCTCATGAAGTCGGTGCGATGCGTCGGCACGGAGGGCCCGTAGAGGGCCGGATCGAGCGAACCCGAGACCGCAAGGATGCCGTCACGGATCGCCTCAGCGCTGAGCCGACGTACCGGCATACGATGGAGAAGGACGTTCGTCGGATCGGCCGTGGCGAGAAAAGTTTTGTCAATGTCAGGATTCGCCACGCTGGCCTGGGCATAGGTCTCCGAGAGGACGATGTCACGTATCGTGTGCTTGAGCGACCATCCGTTCGCAATGAGGTCGGTTGCGAGCCAGTCGAGCAGCTCCGGATGCGAGGGCTGCTGCCCCATCGGGCCGAAGTCATCGACACTGGGGACAAGTCCCTGACCGATGAGATGATGCCAGAGCCGGTTCACGATGACGCGGGAGGTCAACGGATTGTCGGGCGAGACGGTCTCCGCCGCGAGAGTGAGGCGATCACCGACTTTGCCACCGAGGGCTTCGAGAAAGCGCGGCGGGACCTCTTCGCCGAGGCTGCGGTGGCTACCGCGCACGTAGACCTGCGCGTTCTCGGGCGTGCCCTCGGCCATGGTCAGGGCAAAACGCTCGGGCGGAAGAGTGTCACCGAGGGCGCGTGCCCCAGCGACAGCCTTCAGCGCGTCGGAGGAAAAGACGCCGTCAGGGACCAGTCCGGCAGCCCCGAGCGAAGCGAGGAGGCCGGGGTCGGAGGAGGCCGCGGCGTTTAGCGCAGACGCCCATTCTTTTTCCTCCAATGGGGCGAGCAGCGCGACGAGAGGATGGGGTTCGACCTGAAGAGCGGGGCCGTCGGAAAAGCGGATCTCGTCGATCTCGAGCGAGCCCGGCCCTTCATCGACGAACTCGAGGTAAGCGCGGTGGCCGCGGTATTTTTTCAGATCGGCGTCGAAACTTTTCCACTGAAATTCGCCGGCGGTGTCTGGATTTTTCAGGATGGTGCCGCGGAAGAGGAGCGGCTGAAAATAGGCCATGTGGTAGTTGTCCATCACCACCCGCATGTATCCGCCCACGGCCCGCACACGCACGTGGATCTGATCGCTGGCAATGGTGAAGGTTGGCGATCGCAGGACGCCGGAGTGTTTTTCCCCTGCCGTTGCACTCGAGACCTTGCCTGGGAGAGACAGAAAATGCCTTTCTGTCAGGGTGAATCCCGCTTTCATTCCCGTCGGGGCAAATCCTTCTCCCGAGAGGGACCATCCTCTGGGTAGCGCGTCTTTGTTGAAGTCTTCGTAGAGGGTCGAGCCGGCGAGAAAGTCATCGCGACGGGCCGCCGCGTCAGCCACTTCTTTTGCCGCACTCTTCACGGACGCCGCCTCACGGATCGATCGACTCAGGAAACTGCCGGGGCTTTTGCCATCGTCCCCTCCCCTGCTGATGAGATCGCACCAGCGGGCCAGCACCGCCGCATCAAACCCCTGCGAACCCGCCACCGCGGTGATCGATTTTTGATCCACAATCGGCAGACTGCCTTCCGTCTCGGCAGGAGCATCGGCGAAGACAATGCGATCAACGATGACATGGCCCCAGCCGCCCTCGTGCTCATCGACGAGAAGCAACTCGGCCGATTGGCCGAGGAACTCTGCGACATCCCAGTTTGCCGCCGCGAGGGTATCGACATCTTTTCCCGATGCGGTGCGGACCTTTTTCCCGCCGACGTGGAGTTCGAGCGCGGTCGTGGCGTGACTGCCGCCGCCGATGTGGAAATTGATAAAGGGCTTTTCAATGACGAAAGGCTGCGAGCGCAGGCTGCCTTTGGAGGCATCGCCTTTTCCCGCAAAGGAGTTCGCAAAATGCTTCCCCGAGATCCCCGTGATGGGCCGCTGCCCCCCAATCGCTCTGGTGACGGGAGCTTTGCCGAAGGCGTCGCCGGTGATCGCCCATTTGCCGTAGCCGCCCTCAAAATCCTCGAAGACGATGCCCGCCCACGGATCGCCCGCAGCGGGTGCCTGGGCTAGCGCTTCGCGGACGAGTCCGGTGGCGACGTCGAGATATTTGCCGAAGTCCACCCCGCCCGGCATCGCGAAGCCGGCGTTTGCCGAAGCGAGCATGGCACGCTGCTTCGCCGCGGTCTCGCGTCGCACGCCGCCCGGATCGATGGAGCGCTCGGTGCGGGCACTGCCGTGAAGGTAGCCGGTAAGGGCATAGTAGTCAGCCGTCGAGATGGCGTCGAATTTGTGATCGTGACAGCGCGCACACGAAACCGTGAGCCCGAGGAAAGCCTTGCTGTAGACGTCAATCTGATTCGACATGTGGTCGGCCTCGTTCGCGAGCACGTCGGTGGGCGAGTGGGTCGCCTCGCTCAAAAACCAGAATCCGGTCGCGAGGACGGACTCGTTAAACTTCTCCTCTGCATTCACTCGCGGGTCGTGGATGAGATCTCCGGCGATGTGCTCTTTGGCGAATTGATCATAGGGCAGGTCGGCGTTGAAAGCGCGAATGAGGTAGTCGCGATATTCATGCGCGTAGGGAATCGGGTAATCAAATTCATGGCCATAGGTCTCGGCGTAACGGACGAGATCCATCCAGTGACGCGCCCACTTTTCCCCGTAGTGCGGTGAAGCGAGAAGCCGATCAACGACCTTTTCCCGGCGATCAGGGGAGGTGTCATCGAGAAAAAGAGCGATCTCTTCAGGTGCGGGCGGCAGACCGGTGAGATCGAAAGCGACCCGGCGAAGCCAGGTGCGATCGTCGGCCGGTGCGGCAGGAACGAGCTTCGCCGCTTCGAGCCGATCCAGGATGAAATGATCAAGAGGCGAGCGAGGCCACTCCTTTGCCGCCACTTCTGGAATCGCTGGCACGGCGAGAGGCCTCCACGACCAATGCTCGCTCCGGCGCTTCTCGAGGTCGAAAACCTCGGGGGCATTTTCCTCACCCGCAACAGGGACAGGCTCTTCGGGCCAAGGTGCTCCAGCGACGATCCATTTGCGGAAATCCTCGACGACCTCGGGCGAGAGACGCTCCTTCGGCGGCATCTGGAGATCTTTATTTTCGTAGGCCATTGCCTCGACGAGCAGGCTCGCCTCCGCATCCCCTGCGACGACGGAAGGACCGGTATCACCGCCGGCGAGAAGGTGAGCGAGGTGATCGACCTGAAGCGAGCCTTTCACCTTGTCCGCCGCGGCGCTGTGGCACGAGTAGCATTTCTCCGCGAGGACAGGCCGAATCTTTTCCTCAAAGAAAGTGAGAGCCGCCGCCGCATCCGCAAACTCGGCGCGAGCGGGGCCACCGGAAATCAGGATAAGTGCAAGAAGTGTGATGCTGCGGATCATGGGTGAAATAAGGATCGCCGGTTAATTATACGAACGATCCCCCTCCTCAGTCGAACCCACAAATCGTCCCGAGACAGAAACTAATACGATTTTAACCCTTTTGTTCGCACTAAGGCCGAAATAGAGGTAATTTTCGGTCCACTTCACGCGATCTCGCTATCCCATGGCACGTCCTCAGCTGGAATTTATCCCGACCGGTCCCTCGCGGGCGATGATTTTTAAAATCGATCAGGACATCTGGCCGGTCTATCATTACCACCCTGAATATGACATCCTGCTCTCCCTGAAAGATCACGGGGGCGAGTATCTTTCGGGCGATCACATCGGGCGACTGCGGCGCGGCACGCTCATCATGAACGGGCCAAACATCCCCCATGCTCTGCACTCGGGAAAGCCCGACGAGAGCGACTGGGCCAGCCCCTCACTCGCCGTGATCCAGTTTTCCCGTGAGTCTCTTGGTGAGGACCTGCTGCGCAAACACGAGCTGCAGCCCGTTCGCGAGTTTCTCGACGAGGCTCGCTTCGGGTTCGAGTTCCATGGAGCCACCGCCGAAGAGGCCTCCACGCTGATGCTCGCGATGGAGCATCAGAACAGCTTCGAGCGTTTTGTCCAGTTACTGCGTATCCTCCACCTCTTTGCCGCGTCCGTCGAAAAGCGCTCCCTCGCAAGCCCGGCCTACTCGCCCTCGCTCAAAGAACGCGACATTACCCGACTCGACGAGGTCCTCGGCTACCTGCGGAAAAACAAAACCGGAACTGTCACGCTTGAGGAAGCCGCCGCGGTGGCGAAGATGAGCCCGAAGTCTTTCTGCCGATTCTTCAAAGCCAACACCGGCAAGACGCTCGTTGAGTACCTGCACGAACTCCGCATCGGCGAAGCCTGCCGGCTCCTTCTCGAAACCGATCGCACGATTTCCGAAATCGCCCTCGACTGCGGGTTCAACAATCTCTCAAATTTCAACCGCCGCTTCCGCGAGTTAAAAGAGATGACGCCGCGCGAGTATCGCAGACAAAATCCCATCGATCCCGCCGGGCAGACGAGGGAAATGCCGCGGACGGTGGGGTGATGGGGCGGGAGTCACGGAGTATCCGCCTTCCATTCAGGGAGACTCAAAGCGGCAGGTTGAAGAGGGGACGATTTCACGCTATGGGACAGGATCTTCCTATGGCAGAAATCCAGATCGACCAGTATTGCGGGGGCATTTTCCAGACGAACGGCTATCTCGTATGCACCGAGGACGAGGCCTGGCTCTTCGACGCGCCCGAGGGGGTCACGGACTGGCTCCTGGAAAACGGGGTGCAGCTCGACGGGCTCATTCTCACGCATCAGCATCACGATCACATCCTCGACGTCGGGCGCATTCAGGAGACCTTCGCCTGCCCAGTCTACGCGTGGTCGGAACCGTCCGAGGAGCTCACTTTGTCGAAGCGGCTCGAACAGATGATGGGGACGCCCTGCCCGATCGATCCCTACACGATTGACCACCTCATCGAAGGCGAGTCCACCCTCACCGTCGGGGGACTGACGATGGACCTACTCCATATCCCGGGCCACTCGCCGGACAGTGTCTGCTTTCGCCTGCAGGGCGAGCCTGTCGTGATCGGCGGTGATGTCCTCTTTGCCGGCAGTATCGGCCGCACCGATTTCCCGAACGGGAATCACGGACAGTTGATCTCGGGGATCAAAGAGAAGCTGTGGCCACTCCCGGACGAGGTCCATGTGCTCCCGGGACATGGACCGGCGACGACGATAGGCGAAGAAAAAGCGACGAATCCATTTCTCTCGTGATCGGACGGCTGTGCGTCGGTCATTCGTTGCCAAATCAGAGTCGAGATTGGTAAAATCCTCACCGTCAGTGCGGTCGGCATCGGCAATACCGGGAGGCATAAATCCTCAAATGTGCCGCGTCCTTTCCTCGATCTTCTCTCATTTCAAGCGGCGATCTTTTCCATCCTGCTCCTGATCTTCATCTGGTGGTATCTCGGGAGCGAGAATGCCGGGGAGCAGGCCCATGCGGAGCGCTTCGGCATCTTCCCCGTTTTGCGTCCTACACCCGTCGGCGCGATCGACGAACCTCGAGGGAAGATTGGCATCTTCCGCTACAAAGGTCCGAAAGCGTAGCGGAACGCCCGGAGAACTAATTTACGAACTAAGGCGGAGTGCTCGCACCCTCCCATGTTCGAAATTCGATCGGGATTTCGAAGGATCAATCCTTCTTCTCGACGACTTTTTTCTCGAGGACTTTGTCGATGAGACCATACTCGGCGGCGACGGCGGCGGGCATGTAGTTGTCCCGATCGGAGTCGCGCTCGATCTCTTCGATGGTTTTGCCGGTGTGGAAAGCGATGATCTTATTGAGCCGCTTTTTCAGCGAATACATGAACTCGACAGTGCGCTCGACGTCCGACGCGGTACCCTGGGCTCCGCCGGAGACCTGGTGAATCATGATGTGGGCATTGGGGAGTGCGTAACGCTTCCCTTTCGTGCCGGCGGTGAGGAGAACGGCTCCCATGCTCGCGGCCATGCCCATGCAATAGGTGTTCACGTCGCAGGTGACGAACTGCATGGTGTCGTAGATCGCGAGACCGGCGGTGACGGATCCACCGGGACTGTTGATGTAGACGTTGATGTCCTTGTTCGGATCCTGCATCTGCAGGTAGAGCATCTGGGCGATGACGTAGTTCGCGAGGGGATCGCTGACCTGCTCACCGATGAAGATGATGCGGTCCTTCATGAGCCTGGAGAGCAGGTCGAACTGGATCATCGTGTTCCCTTCTTTCTCGATCACGCTCACGTTTTTCATCGGATCGATGATGCGCTGCTGGAGATGCGGGGGAAGGAGGGGGGAATATTCCTGGACGGAGTCTAAGTTCATGATGGCAGATGGGTGGGGTGAGTGATGAAATGACGCAGGTGATCAGTCGCGGGATCGTCGCAGAGCTTACTCGCTCGTCTCGGGGGGATCGACTTCAGTGACGGTAGCATTCGCGCGGAGGAACTCAATCGTCTTGGAAATCAGGATGTCCTGCCGGATCTCGCCAAAAGCGTTGCGGTCACGGAGCTCACGGGCGACTTTCTTAACGGGGCGGCGCTGCTGGTAGGCGATCATCGCGACGCGCTGGGACATCTCGTTGTCATCAACGGTGATGCCCTCGGCTTTGGCAATCTCGTCGAGGATGAACATCGTCTTGACGTTGTTCTTCGCCTGGGTCTCAGCGTTTTTGAGGAGATCTTCCTGGTTTCCCTGGAAGTCGGACTCGGTCATGCCCTGCTCGTATCCGCGGGAGACCATCTGGTTGACCTGGCGCTGGGTCTCGTTAAAGACGATGTGCTGGGGCAGGTCGAAGCTCGCGTCTTCGTTGAGGTGGCCGAGGATCTGGTTGTCGATGACCTGATTGCGCATGCGCTCGCGCTGCATCTCGAACTGGCTGCGGACGCGCTCGCGGAGGGCGTCGACGCTTTCGGCACCTATGCCTTTGGCAAAGTCATCGTTGAGTTCGGGCAACTCCCGTGCCTTGACCTGCTTCACCGTCACTTCATAGGCAACGGTCTTTCCGGCGACGGCCTCGATGGGGAAATCGTCGGCATAGGTCGCGTCGAAGGTCTTTTTGTCACCGGCACTGAGTCCGACGACGGCTGCAGCGAGACCGGGGATGAATTCGCGGGGCTCGGATCCCTCTTCGGGGAGGTCGACCCAGTGGTCGTCGCCGCTCGCGAGAGGGCCTGCTTCGGTCTCGAGCTTGTCGGCGAGTGGCTCGCCATCGAGGGTCGCGACGTAGGAGATCACGGCGATATCACCGGGGTCGGCGGCTTTGTCCGCATCGACCGGGCTGGCCTGCTGCTTGCGGGTGTTCTCGAGATAACCGTTGATCATCTCATCGCTGACTTCGATCTTCGTGATTTCCACGGCGATGCCTTTGTAGCTGCCGATCTCGATCTTGGGCTCGGTCACGACCTCGACGGCCAGCATGTAGGAACCGTCGGCCTCGAAGACCTCGCGCTCGACTTCGGCGATCCCGAGGATGATGAGGTCTTCTTTCGTGCGGGCTTCGGCATAGGCGGAGCGAGCGAGACGGTCTTTCAGCTCGTCCTCGATGGGACCGGCAAAGCGCTTCTCGATCACAGCGAGGGGAATTTTGCCGGGGCGGAAACCGGGGACCTTGGCCTGGGTGGTATAAGCGGAAACGATCTCGCGGCGGGTCTTGTTCACCGTCTCGGGGGGAATCGCGGCGGAGAGACGGGCTTTGCACTCGGGGAGACGTTCGACAGAAATGTTCATGGGGGTGGCAAGTTGCACGAACCATCTCTTCCGGCCCGTGGGGGCGGGAATTTAGAGCATCCCGAAGGGATTTGCACCTTCTAAATTCGCGACTTTTCCGCGTCCGCAAAGCCGCAAAAATCGCACATGTCGGCTGGCAAACCACATTCCCAGTCATGCTCGCGCCACCCTAAACCGGAGGCATGGAGGGCCTGACGACTCATCAGGAGAACCCGCTCGAGCGCCGGAGTCCAGCCTGTCTCAATGAAATCGAGGTAACATTTTTCATCAGGACCGTAAAGCTTATCCCCGACGATGGGATGCCCGACCGAGGCGGCGTGAACGCGGATCTGATGCATGCGCCCGGTCACGGGATAGCAGCGCAGCAGGGAAAAACGAGCGCCGTTGCTGGTGTCGCGCTCGAAGCGGCGCTCGACCTCGAAGCGGGTCCGGGACTCTTTTCCGGCAGGATGAATCATCTGTTTTACCCAGATCGGTGACGGCTCGACCTCGCCTTTCCGCAGGAGAGGCCCGTCGACGACAAAACCGTCCTCATCGGGCCAACCCCACACGATGGCGTGATAAAATTTGCGAAACTCTCTGCGTTCCATCGCCTTGCTGAGATTCCGGGCGGCACTTTTGTTCTTCGCCACGAGGACGATCCCGCTCGTTTCGCGGTCGAGTCGATTGATGAGGGAAATCTGCCCGCCGCAGGCCAATTCGTAGAGGCAGAGCGCCTGCAGCCCATCGAGGAGGGTGCGCGGATTCCCCGGGACGGAGGGGTGAACCATGAGATGCGGCGGTTTGTCGACGAGAAGAAAATCCTCGTTTTCATCCACAATGGCGAAATCAGGGGTGTAGAGACGCAGGTCGATAGGTGCCGAAAATACTCCCGGAAGGGCGGAAATTCCCCTGTTTTTCGAAAATAGGGGCACAAGCGGGGTCACACACGAACCATTTCCACGATTTTGGAAGGGAGATTAGCCTCCCGCTCCCTCGCTCAAACCCATAAAAACTGGACTATCCCCGCAATTGCGCTAGAGGTTCACCCCTTTCAATCCTTCTGGAAAACACCCATGTCGGCCCCGAAACAACAGACTCTCGCCTCGTCCGCCACCCTAGCCGGGAGCTCTCTGCACACCGGCGAGAGCGTCACCCTGACGATGACCCCCGCCCCGGCGAACACCGGGATCAAGTTCCGCCGCGTCGATCTGGCCGACAAACCCTTCATCAATGCCCACGTCTCGAAAGTGCAGACCGTCGAGCGCGCCACGACCCTCGCGGAGGGTTCGGTCAAGGTGCACACCGTCGAGCACGTCATCTCCGCCCTCGTCGGCATGGGCGTGGACAATGCCATCATCGAGATGGACGCAAACGAACCGCCCATCGGCGATGGCTCGGCCCGCCCCTTTGTCGACTGCATCAAAAAAGCCGGCATCGTCGAGCAGGACGCCAACCGCCGCGTTTTCGAAATCCGCGAGCCCATCCACCTCGAAACCGCGACCGGTTCGCTCATCACGATCGTGCCCGACAAGAGTTTCCGTATTTCCTGCACCCAGGTGGGACCGAACGGTCGGATGACGCAGTTCTTCTCCACCGAGATCACGCCCGAGACCTACGAAAAGGAAATCGCCGACGCCCGCACCTTCGTCTTTTATGAGGATGTGCAGCCCCTCCTCGAAAAAGGGCTCATCAAAGGAGGCAGCCTCGAGAACGCCATCGTCATCAAGGGCGACTCGGTCATGAGCAAGGAATCGCTGCGCTACCCCGAAGAGTTCGCCCGCCACAAGATCCTCGACCTCGTCGGCGACCTCATGCTCGGCGGCAAGCGCATCATGGGTCACGTCATCGCCGTGAAACCCGGCCACGGACCGAACACACAGATGGCGGAAAAGCTCGCGAAGCTCTTCGCCCAGACCATGTCCGCGATGCCCGCCGTAAACATCCCTACCGGCGAGGGCGTGATGAACAACATCGAGGTGCAAAAGCTGCTGCCACACCGCTACCCCTTCCTCATGGTTGACCGCATCATCGGATTCGAAGGCGAGTTCAAGTGCACGGGATTAAAACAGGTCACGATCAACGAGCCGTATTTTCAGGGGCACTTCCCCGGACACCCTGTCATGCCCGGCGTACTTCAAGTCGAGGCGATGGCCCAGGTCGCGAGTATCTCGCTGCTACGCCAGCCGGAGAATCAGGGCAAAATCGGCTACTTCATGAGCGCGGATAGTGTCAAATTCCGCAAACCGGTCTTCCCCGGAGACACCCTCATCATCGAGACCGAAATCCTCAAGATCCGCCGCAACATCGGCTTCGCGAAGTGCCGCTGCAGCGTCAATGGAGACACGACCTCCGAAGCCGAACTGAAGTTTGCGCTGATGGACTGAGGGAGAGGAAAAGGAGTTAGGAGATGGCGAACGAGATTCATTCTACGGCGATTATTGATCCGGGCGCGGAGCTCGGGGATGGCATCGTGATCGGCCCCTACTGCGTCATCGGCGCGGGGGTAAAGCTCGGTGACGGGTGCCGGCTCCATAATCATGTCACGCTCGGTGGTCCCAGCGAGTTCGGAGCGAACAATGAATTTTTTCCCTATGCTTCAATCGGGCAGCGGACTCAGGACCTGAAATACGAGGGCGAACCCACTTATTTGAAAGTGGGCGAAGGAAACACCTTCCGCGAGTTTTGCACCGTGAATCGCGGGACCGCCCCCGGGTCCTACACGACGATCGGCAGCCACGGGAGCTTTCTGGCCTACACCCACATCGCGCACGATTGCACGGTAGGAGACCATGTCATTTTTTCCAATAACGGAACTCTCGCCGGGCATGTCACGGTGGGTGACCACGCCATCATCGGCGGGCTCACAGCAGTGCATCAGTTCTGTCGCATCGGCGCGCACGCCATGACGGGCGGCTGCTCGAAGATCGTGCAGGATATCCCTCCCTACATGGTCGCCGACGGCAATCCCGCCAGAGTGCGGGCAATCAATTCGGTGGGGCTGAGCCGCCGTGGTTTTACCGAAGAATCGGTCGCGGCGATCAAGCGCGCCCACCGCGTTCTCTATCGGGAGCAGCGTAACTACCGCGAGGCCGTCGAGATCCTGCGCGGCTGGGACGAGCGAGATCCTGCGGTGGACCTTCTAATAGAGTTCGTCGCCACGACCGGGCGCGGGATTAGCTAGCGGACGGGCACCCGCCCCTGGTGTCCCGGCGCTCAACCCGAGCATTTTTTCACCCCGAAAAGCGCCTTTCATCGTATCCTTCGCGATGCCGGAACTCGCTGAAGTGGACTATTACCGCAAGCAATGGAACGCGGGACTCGACGAGGTGGTTTCGCGGGTCTTTGTCCATCCTGCGGCACGCATCTTCCGCGACACTCCGGCGGCGGCGATGGAACGAGGCCTCCCCGATCGGCGCTTTCTCAAGAGCCGTGCTCACGGAAAACAGATGATGTTCGAGTTCTCCGGCGGCGCCTGGCTGGGACTGCATCTCGGCATGTCGGGCGAACTGACCACTGCGCCGGCCGATCACGTCCCGACGAAACACGAGCACCTCGTCATCGTGCTCGAATCGCTCGCTCTCGTCTTCAGCGACTACCGCATGTTCGGCAAAGTGACGCTCGAAATCACCGACGACGAGGAGGCTCCGCTCTGGTGGCGAAATCTTCCGCCGCAGGTTCTCGAGCGGAGCTTCACCAAATCCCGGGTCGGGGAATTTGTGAAACGTTTCCCGAAGACACCGCTCAAAACACTCCTCCTCGACCAGCGCGGGTTTCCCGGGATAGGCAACTGGATGGCCGACGAGATCTGCTGGCAGTTGAAGGTCGCTCCTCAGACTCCGGCCGGCTCGCTCAACGATGCGTTTCTCGATGCAATCTGGAAAATGACGCGGTTCGTCTCGCGCGAGGCCATGGAAGTGATCGGCACTGACTGGAGCGACCTGCCCGACTCGTGGCTGATGAATCACCGCTGGCGGGACGGCGGGATTTGCCCGCGTCGCGGCTGCAAAAGCGAACTCTTGAGAGGAGACCTGCGAGGTCGCACGACCTGCTGGTGTCCGAAGTGCCAGGAATAAGGGCCCGTTATCCCCGCCGATATTGACACCCCCCGCCGAATCCGTCACGATCCTGTCGTATGATCGTGATCGACAGGTTTTATTCTCTCGGAGAGGCGGAGAGCGCACGGATGGAATTGGGCTACCACGGCATCAACTCCCTCATCGAGCATGAAAACACGGCCACTCTCACGCCTTTTCTCATGACCGGGCGCAAGAGCGGGATCGAATTGAAGATCGCAGTGACTGAGGCCGATGCGGCGAGGGAGGTCCTCGACGAATGGAAGGCCCGACATGCGGAGGCGGCGGGCGATCCCCCCTTCGTCCCCTATCTCCTCGCTTCGCTCATCGGTGCTGTGATGGGATTGCTCCTCATCAAACCACTCCTCACCGGCGCGGTTCTGGGACTGCTCATCAGCCTGATCGTCATCACGATCTACAATCGAGGCATCGACAAAGGATACAAGGCAGCGCGGGCGGAGCGCGAAGAGGATGAAGAGGGGTAATACCCTCCTCTGTGTCCCGATTTTAGATCTCCGAAATAGCAAACAGGTCGGTTCAAGTGGCTGTCGGGAGGTAACATGGGCATCCTGCCCATGTATTCGGCGGGAAAGGCGCGGAGGTTAAAGCGATGTTCGATTGCAGGTAGTCGGTCGGTGACCCCGTCGAGGGCACGGGCAGGATGCCCATGCTATTTTTCCGTGTCGTTCGCGGTTGAACCGAATAGTCAGATCTCGAGATTCTAAAGCGAAGCAGCATAGTGCCTCACTTTAACGTGGCGAGGAAAGCCTTGATGTCCTCGAGCTCCTGCGGTTTCAGGATGAGTCCCATCGGCGGCATGGGTGAGACGGGTGTGGCCGTGTATTCTTCGGCGAGGACCGCGTTCGGCTCGACGAGACTTTGCGCAATGTAGGCGGCGTCTTTCCGCGTGGCGATGCCGTCGAGGGCGGGTCCGACGGGGCTGCCTTTGCCCCCGAGCATGTGACAGTTCATGCAGCCGGCCACGGGATGTTTCCAGTAGATTTCCTCACCTCGCTTGGCATCACCGGTGAGAAGAATCTCTGACTCATCCGCGGGAATGAGCTCGTTGAGACTGACGTCGTCAAAGTAGGAATCCCCCCACGCGACGTGGAGCAGATTGATGCTCGCTTTGGGCCTGTCCCGGCTGTTGAAGGTCGTCTCGACTTTAACCCAGCCCGACTGACGTGTCACTTTCTCTGTCTCGGCCCGTCCGATATGGTCGTTGAGACTAACCTTGCTCGGGTTCTTGAAGCCGTGCGCTTTGACCCAGGCACTGAGTTTGTATTCCGTGTTCGGCTTCAGATCGACGTCCGCAAAAAAGCTTGTATCGGCGGGAGCGCGGGTGATGCAACGGAAGGCGTTTTTACCGCTCCTAACCATGCCCTCGCCGCTCACGATGGTCCACTCGGCGCTCTCGTTGCCCGCCTTCTTGGGTTCACCCCCGTAGTCGCGACGCTTCCAACCAACAGGAAATCCATCGCTCCCGACTTCTTCCAATCCGGAATTGGGGAGCAGGTTGGGACCTTCGGTGTAGAGAGCGGCATCGTGGACAGCGGAGAGGACCTTCGCGGCCTCGGTGAGCCACTCGTCTTTGCGCGTGACTTCGTCCATGGCGAGACGCTTCACGAGCGTCTGTATCTCGGGGGTGCTGGAGAATTCTCCGAGTTTCACAAAGGCAGCGAGGCGGGTGTTCAGATCGGGATCGGTCACGACACCGGAACTAAAAAAGAGCTTCGCGGCCGCCTCGTCCGACCCGAGGGCGCGGATGGCATTGCGGCGGAGCCGCGCGTCTTTGGCGAGGAGAGCCGCCTGGTGGGTTGCGGCATCGATTGTGCCGAGCCCGTGAAGTACCCAGAGGGCATGGATCGCGGCGATGCTGCCGTCGTTCGCAGTGACGAGCGCCGCGAGTGCGGGGGCGGCGGTCCGGTGACCGCCCTCAACGAGGAGACGCTGCGCGGTGAGGCGCCAGTGTTGGGTCCCCGCAGAGAGAGCGGCGACAAGAGCGGGAACGTCAGAGGGGGAGAGGGATTTCACCTCCGGCGCGGTCGCCTTCTCCCAGACGACGCGGTAGATCCGTCCCCGCGAATGGTCGCGCAGGGGATTTTCATGGGCGCCGCCGACACCGGTCTTCGCGTCGTATCCGCCGCGGTCCATGCTCGGGGTGGGATTGTGCTGAATGATAAAGTTCTGCCAGTCCGCGATCCAGATCGCTCCGTCGGGCCCGACTTCGGCGTAGACGGGCGAAGTCCACTCGTCGGTGCTGGCGAGGAGGTTCATGCCATCGTGAGCGGTATAGCCGGCTCCGTCGGGACGCACGTCCATGAGCGCGACAATCTTCATCGTCGGCTCGGTCACCATCGCCTTTCCCTGAAGCCGGGCGGGCAGGTTGTCGGAGTAAATAAAGGCCGATCCCGCGGCGGAAGTGTATCCGCCCATCACGTCGACCTGACGGAAATTCGGGGTCAGGGCATGGGCCGCATCGACGAGATTGATCTTCTTCGCGGTCATCGCACGCATGCCCTCAGGCACGATCGTCTGCGGAATGCCTCCGAAGAAAATGGGAGCTCCGTTCGCGGTGCCGCCGAAGTTGTCGCCCGCCTCATTCTGGCTGTGCGCCCAGGTGTTGTTCGTGAACTGGTGGAGGAACTCCATCGTCGATCCGTCGGGTCGGAAACGGTAGGTGCCCATGCGAAAGCTAAGCTCCTTTCCGCCGACGGTGCCCTCGTAGGCGGAGTATCCGACCGCCCCGTGGAGCCAGTTGTCGTAGCCGTAGTGCAGGTTGCTGGCCTGGGCGTGAGTGTCGCCGATGCCCCAGCCCGTCATGATCTCCTCTTTCACATCGGCGACGTCGTCTCCGTCGGTGTCTTTGAGGAAATAGAAGCGCGGAGGCTGCGAGACGATGATCCCGCCCTTGGAAAAGACAAGCCCGGTCGGAATATTGAGCCCATCGGCAAAGGTCGTGAACTTGTCGGCCCGTCCGTCGCCATCGGTGTCTTCACAGATGCGAATGCGATCGCTGCCGACTCCGTCGGGTTTCACTCCGTGGGGATAGTCGTAGGTCTCGGCGACCCAGCAACGGCCGCGCTCATCCCAGGCCATCGCGATGGGTTTACCAATATCAGGATCGCTCGCGAAGAGCTCGAGCTTCAGGTCGGCCGCAACTTGGGTGCGCTCGAGCGAACCTTTCACCGAATAGGGCTTCTGAAAGGTGAGTGGCTCGGGACGTTTCTCGTAATTGGCGACGTTGGGATCTTTGACTCGCTCCTCGGGCTCGCGCTGCGTGAGAAAAGCCTCGTAGCTGGCAAGCCGTGCCTCACCGACGCTCCAGAGGATGCCGCGCTTCAACAGCTGGTGGAACTCGGGGAGACTCCAGACCCGCTCGTCATGCCCCGAGGCGGTGTAGAAAACCCGGCCTTTTCCCTGCGTGCGAATCCAGGTCCAGGGCTCGGGCTCGGTGATGTTGTCCTCGGGACCGACCTCGCGCACCTGGAGAACAATGCGATCGGTCGGGTTGTGATTGATGTGCACGTAAGTCTCGTCCCAGGCCTCGAATCCCGGCACGTCTTTGATCGCGGCATGGTCTGGGGCCATCGTCTTCGGGCGGAAGATCGCGGTCTTGTGATGAGCGAAGCGTCCCCCCACGACCTGATCGAACTCGGGGATGTTCTGAAAACACCAGCTCGCGCAATGGACGGGAACGAAACCTCCGCCCTCTTCGATAAAGGACTTCAAATTTTCCCAGTGGGCCGGATCGATCTTCGCATGATTCGCATAGAGGAGGACGGCGTCGTAGTTCGCGAGAAACCCGGCATCGCCGAAGGCGGCCTCGGGAGTCGTGACGTAGTCGAACCAGATCGCGTCGCGCCCCAGTGCATTCATGAGCATAGGGTAATAGAGATCCGAACGATGGTTCTGCGCCTCGTGCCCGACGAAGAGCACGCGGACGGGGCCTTCATTGGGTCTGGCCTGCGACGCCGGCGGCAGGCATAACATACCGGCGAGAAGGAAGAGAATGACGAGCAGCTGCGGAGGGAGTTTCATCGGGAGTAATGGGGGATACTACGCAACGCTACGCTCTCCCGTCCACTACGGTCTTGAATCGACCCGCCGCATTCTATGATGAATCGGCCATAGCAGTTAGCGCCATCGCCGCTGCGGCCAGGCTCACTGCGCCCGTTTCCAGAAGTAGACCCAGCGCTCCGAGACGACCTTGCCGTCGCCATCCTGAAGTTCACAGGTGAAGTCCACGTCATTGACCGCGTCCTCCGCCTCAAAGACGAAGAAAGCGCGCAGGACCTGCGGCATATGAATCTCGGGGCTGCGGCCGAGACCGGCCGGGAGATCATCGACCTTGGCCATGCTCATGTCCGAGAGACCGACGTGAATGAGCTTCACCCTGGGATTGCTCATCGTGACGACGGGCTTGAAGTCCGTGATATCGTCCCACTTCGGATCCCCGACCTTCTTTTCCGGCACGAGCGGTTTTGCGAACTCGACGGTCATAAGCACCTGCTTCGGCGTCTGCACCGGAGTCCCCGAGCGGGTCGCCCTCACCGCGAAGAGGCCCGAGGGCGGCAGATTGTGGAGCCAGCGGAGACGGTAATGAAAGTGGTATGGCTTGGCTGCCTCGAGCGCAGGCTGCGGCTCCCAGAGCAAACTGATGTTGTCATGAGTCTCGTCAGGCGTGGGAATCTCAATGAGGTGAAGCCGTCCTTTTGCAAAACCGGAGACAGGTTCGACCTTCACGCCGGGGCGCAGGTGATAGGCCGCCTCGCTGTCCTCGTAGGAGGAAAAAGAGCGATCCCGCTGCAGGAGCGACCATGAGCGCGGTGCCTCGAGCGAGAAGACGGTGTGGCGGAACTGATCCTTCGTCGTCTCGAGCGGCCGATAGTGAAGCTCACCGCCCGCTAGTTCCATCTGGAGCCCGTCGCTATCGTGGATCTCGGGACGGAAGTCGTAGGGGCGCGGATGGGTGTCCTCACCGAACCAGAACATCGAGGAAAAAGGCGCGATCCCGAGCTGCCCGATGGGACGCCGCAGGGTCAGCTCGGCTTCGACTTCCATGACCGTTTCTTCACCGGGAGTGACAACAAAACGATACGCCCCCGCGACACTCTCACCCTCGAGCAGGGCGAGGACGGTGAGGGATTTATCGTCCGGCTTGGGCTCCTGCAGAACGAAGCGGGTGAAGTTCGGGAATTCTTCAGGCACTCCGGGAATGCCGCTGTCAATCGAGAGCCCGCGAGCCGAGAGACCGTAGTTCCCCTTCGCCGGGATCGCGCGAAAGTAGCTCGCGCCCAGGAAAACGAGGAACTCGTCCATGTAGTCGGCCGAGTTCAGATGCGTCCGCGCGCGCCATCCGGCATAACCGGGAGGGGCAGGGGTGCCGGAGGGCACGACCTGCTTGCCGTAATCGAAGAGCGAGAGATCAAAGGCGAGCGGCTTCAGCTCTGTTCCGCTCAGTTCGCTGATGGAAACGGTCTGGCGGGCAGTCCAGCCCGGGTGAAAAAAGTCGATCGAAAACGGACCCTTTTCCTCCCACCACAGCCCTGATTCCATCTTAAAGCGGATATCGCGGTGCCCGTCGTAGTTGAGATTCTTCCAATAGTCCGCGAGCAGGTCCGGCGCCGGGACATAGGGTGCGGCCGCGAAGCGGCGGGCCTCCTCTTTCATCGCGGTGAAAGCCGCCTCACTATCCGCCGCACGCAGCGGAAGAGATGTCAGGAAAAAGACGGTGAGGAGCGGGAGGAGACAGAGGGAGCGTGAAGGAGCGTAGGTCATGGACGACAGAGTGAGCGGGCAGTTTCACCGCGATCACAGGTGGGGACATTCGTCGCCGAGAAAGGCCAAAGTGCAAGTGCCGGAGCATCGCGGCAGGCGGATCACTTTCTGACGAGAGCTTTTGAAGACGCCGTTCGTCCGGCCCCGTGATGACGCCATTTACAAATCCTCTTATTTGCGACTAAGGTCTCTTATACGATGATTAATCTCCTGGAATCCCTTCCCTCCGCTGCCGCTAAGATGGACGAAATGCCTTCCCCGACCGGGGCCAAGACGCTCGTTCTTCTCGATCTCCTCTCCCGCCATGGCGAGGGTCTCACCGCAGCCGAGGCCGCGCGACGGACCGGTTTCACCCAAAATCTCGTTTTCCGCATCCTCAAGACCCTCGTGCAGATGGGGTATGCGACGCAGCGCGAGGACAACAAATCCTACGTCCTCACCAATCGCCTCCTCCAGCTCTCCGGTCCGCGCACGGGGGAACGCAGCCTCGTCTTTTGCGCCCATGAGGCCCTGCGCCGCCTCCGCGACGAGACCGGCGAAACGGTCCAACTCGTCATCGAGGCTGAGGGAAAAACGCTCGTCCTCGAGCAGTTCCGGGGGACGCAGGCGCTCCAGGTTTGCGGCGAAGTCGGGATGAGGGTGCCCCTCTATTCCTGCGCTCCCGGCAAGGCCATCCTCGCGCACTGGGGCGAAGCGAAGCTCGCCGAATGGTTTCGCGGCCGGGGGAAACATCTCAAGCGCTTCACCGCCACGACCGTGACCCGCCGCGAAGACCTCGTCCGCGAGCTCGAGGAGATCCGCATCAGCGGCTACGCGCCCGACCGGGCCGAAGGCGTCGAGGGCATCCACTGCGTCGCCGTGCCCGTCTTTGACGAATACCGCCAGCCCATCGCCGCGATCACCGTGATGGCTCCCCTCACCCGCCTGCCCGAAGAAGACTTCGCCCGACTCGCCGAAATGTGCCGTAAAGCGGCAGAACAAATTGAAAGGAAGCTCAGGGAATGAAAGTCCGTTTTCTATGCCTCGCCGCGCTTGCCTGTCTGGCTCCGTCCCTGAGAGCAGCGCCCCTCAACGACTCGCAGCGCGAATTCTTCGAATCGCGCATCCGCCCCATCCTCGCGCAGGAGTGCTACGAGTGTCATTCCGAGGCGACGAAGGCAAGGGGCGGGCTCCTTCTCGACTCGCGACCCGGCTGGGAAAAAGGCGGCGACTCGGGACCGGCTCTTGTCCCGGGAAAGCCCGACGACTCGCTCCTCATCCGCAGCATCGCCCACGAGATCGAGGATCTCCAGATGCCGAAAAACGGAGCGCAGCTCGAACCGCAGATCCTCGAAGATTTCCGCACCTGGATCACGATGGGCGCCCCCGATCCGCGCGATGCGGCGCCCTCATCCGGAGAACTTGAGAAGGACACGGACTGGAAAGCGATCTCCGCCCGTCGCGCCCAGTGGTGGAGCTTTCTGCCGGTGCAAAAGCCGCCCGTCCCCGAGGTCGCCGGGGTGACGCATCCGGTTGATCGTTTCATCCGCGACCGACTTGCAAAGGAGGACCTCACCCCCACCGATCGAGCTGATCCCCGCACCCTCGTGCGTCGTCTCTACTTCAACCTCATCGGTCTACCACCCACTCCCGAAGAAGCCGCCGCCTTCGAGGCCGACTCCATCCGCGATCCGCAATCCGCCATCGAAAAAGCCACTGATCGCCTCCTCGCCGATCCCGCCTTCGGCGAAAAATGGGCCCGTCACTGGATGGACTGGACTCGCTACGCCGACACTCACGGCAGCGAAGGTGACCCTGTCATCCCCCACGCCTCGCAGTATCGCGATTACCTCATCCGCGCTCTCAACGAGGACGTTCCCTACGACCAGCTCCTCCTCGAGCACTTCGCCGGAGATCTCCTCGAGACACCCCGACTCGATGCGGCGAAAAAAATCAATGAAAGCGCCCTCGGCCTCGGCCATCTGCGCATGGTCTTCCACGGATTCGCCCCTACCGACGCCCTCGACGAACGGGTCCGCTTCACCGACGACCAGATCAACACGGTGACCAAGGCCTTTCTCGGGCTCACCGTTTCCTGCGCGCGCTGCCACGACCACAAGTTCGACGCGATCAGCCAGGCGGATTATTACGCGCTCTTCGGAATTTTCTCCTCGGCCCTGCCCGCGACGATCGCGGTCGATGCACCGGGCATCCTCGAGCGGAACCGCGAACCGCTCGCCGCTTTAAAACTGCAGATCCGCAGGCAACTTGCCACGCACTGGGCAGCCTCCCTTCCCGCCAATGCGGCAGAGTGGGAAACCCGTCTCGCGGGGAAAAACGAATACGGACCCGCTTTCGCCCTGCTCTCGGAAATGCTGGCGGCGAAGAACGATGACGCCGCCCCCGCCCGCCTCTGGGCCGCCGCGAAAAAGCGGGCGCAGGGCGAAGCATCGAAACCACCTGTCGTATCAAAACGATGGAACCTTTCCGATCCCACCCATTTCAAAACGTGGAGCCGCTATGGCGAAGGGCTCCTCGAAACCGCCCCTGCCCCGGCCGGTTCTTTCACCCTGACAGACTTCCAGAGCAAGGGTGATGCGGTCGTCCGCAACATCCTCCCGGGCGGCGCCTACTCCCATCTTCTCTCGACTAAACATCGCGGCGTGCTCGCCTCGGCACCCTTTGATCTCGACAGTGAGTATGATCTCCACGTCCTCGTCAGGGGGGAGGCCAGCTCCGTCCGCTACGCCGTGCAGCATTACCCTCGCAACGGCACAGTCTATCCGGTGACAGAACTCGCCGGAGGAATCTGGCGCTGGGTGAAGTATGACCTCACCTATTGGAAGGGCGACAATCTCCATCTCGAACTGGCCACCGCCGGTGACGCCCCCATTCTCGTGAAAGGTGACGAGCGCTCCTGGTTCGGCATTCGCGAAGCCGTCCTCGTGAAAAAGGGCGAACCCGGACCGACCGGATTAACGAGCGAGTCCACTGCCGCCCTCTTCGCCCGCTCCGGTGATCGCTCTCCCGGCGGGATCGAGGAAGCGAGCGCTCTCTATGCCGATACCCTACGCCGACTTCTTTCGGAATGGAGTGCTGACAACTCTGCCCTCGATGATACCGGAGCCATCCTTCTCGACGAGGCCCTCCAGGAGGGAATTTTCCCTAACACTACGTCAGAATTTTCCGACTCTCTCCGTTCCCTCGTCGAACAGTATCGCCAACTCGAGGCTGGGATTCCGCTCCCGACACGCGCTCCCGGAGTCTTCGAACGCCCCGGAATCGCCCAGCCGCTCTTTGTCCGCGGCGATCACAAACAGCCCGGTCCGGCCGTTCCGCCCCGTTTCCTCGAAGAGATCGACGCGACGCCCTACGCCACGCAGGGAACCGGACGACTGGAATTTGCCCGCGATCTCATTGATCCGAAAAACCCCTTTACCACACGCGTCATCGTGAACCGGCTCTGGCATCATCTCTTCGGCGAGGGACTCGTCCCGACGGTGGACAATCTCGGTCGCCTCGGAGAAAAGCCGAGTCATCCCGAGTTGCTCGACTTTCTCGCCGACCGCTTCCGCAACGAGCAGGACTGGTCCCTCAAGTCGCTCATCCGCAACCTCGTCCTCACCGGAACCTGGCAACAGGCGAGCGGCCCCTCGCCCGAAGCGCTCGAACTCGACCCGGCCAATGCGCTGCTCTCCTCCTACCCACTGCGCCGGCTTGAGGCCGAGGCGATCCGCGACGGAATCCTGACCGTCTCGGGTAATCTCGATCGCGATCACTATGGCCCGCCCGTCGGCGGCAGCACGCCGCGCCGCTCTCTTTACCTACGGGTAAAACGGAACGATCTCGACCCGCTCCTCACGACCTTTGACTTCCCCGTCCCCGCCTCCTCGGTGGGACGGCGCGATGTCACGAACGTCCCCGCGCAATCGCTCACCCTCCTGAACGATCCTTTCCTCATCGCGCAAGCGAAGCAATGGTCGGCGAAAATGAAAGCCGACCTCTCGCCCGACGCGAGTGACGAGGCACGGATCCGTTTTCTCTTCGAGAGCGCCATGACCCGGCCGCCCACCGCCGTTGAACTCACCGGAGCAAAAGACTTCCTCGCCGCCCTCACCTACGAGCACGGCCTCAGTCGCGAGCGCTTCAGCGCAATCTCGGAGGAGTTGCAAAAAAGTCGCGAGGTCATCAAGGCCACGCTCGACCCGATTCGGACGCGCCTTGAGACAGAGCGGGCGCTCGCTTTTGAAAAAGAAAAAGGAACCGCCGCGCCGAAGACAGCCCTCGATCCCGTGGCGCACTGGGACTTTGACCGCGATACGGTCGACCGCGTCGCCGGACTTGCCCTTACGCTCGA
This sequence comes from Verrucomicrobiales bacterium, assembly GCA_030730365.1. Taxonomy (GTDB): domain Bacteria; phylum Verrucomicrobiota; class Verrucomicrobiia; order Verrucomicrobiales; family DEV007; genus Arctic95D-9. Next base: position 50,191 of record JANQVJ010000034.1, on the reverse strand, counting down.
GGGGTCCGCCCGTCTCGAAAACGGCGCGCTAGTCGTCGATGAAAAAGGCTTTGCCGCGAGTAGCCTGCTGCCCTTCGACCTCGAGGAAAAAACCCTCGAAGCCACCATCGCACTGGCCACCCTCGATCAGGCCGGAGGCGGAGCCCTCACCATACAGGACACGAACGGCAGCGTCTTCGACAGCATCGTCTTTGCCGAGCGCCGCAAACAGGAATGGCTCGCGGGCAGCAACAGTTTCGTCCGCACTCTCGACTTCGGCGCCCACGCCGAAACCGCCGTCAACGAACCCGTCCACCTCGTCCTCACCTACGCGAAGGATGGCACCATCCGCGCCTACCGTAACGGCCAGCCCTGGGGCAACCCGATTCGTAAGGCCGGGCTTCAGCATTATAAGAAAGGTGAGAGCAAAATTCTCCTCGGTCTGCGCCATGGCACCTCCGCGAGCGGAAACAAAACCCTGCAGGGCCGCATCCTCGAAGCGCGTCTCTACGCCCGTGAACTGAGCACCGCAGAGGTCCAGTCCGCCTTCACCGGCGGGCCCGTTCCGGTGACCCGCGAGGACATCACTCGACTCCTCTCCGAAATGCAGCGGGAGCAGGTCACCACCCTCGAAGCCGGCATCGCCACGCTCGAATCCGAGGAAGCCGAACTTCGCCGGCGCGGCGCGGACCTGCCTCTCGAAGAACGACGCTGGCAGGACCTCGCCCACGCCATTTTCAACCTCAAGGAATTCATCTATCTGCGGTAGGCGGGCTCCGCCCGCGTGAAAGGTGGGAAAGTGGGAAAGTAAAAGGTATGAAAGTAAAAGGTGAAAAGTATTTAAGAAGAGGGGAAACCAATCATGAAATCTGAATCCGGTAGCACTCACTCTGGTCCTGATCACACGAATTCAGGATCAGACCTTTCACCTTTTACTTTCCCACCTTTTACCGCGGCGCGCTTGTCGCGCCGCGAGGTTCTCAGCCGGACCTCCACCGGCTTCGGTATGGTAGCTTTGTCAGGACTTCTTGCGGGGGCTTCCGAGAGCATTCCGCGTCCCCACTTCCGCCCCCGGGCGAAACGGGTCATCTTCTGCTACATGTCGGGCGGCGTCTCGCACCTCGACAGCTTTGATCCCAAACCACGCCTTCGCGAACTCCACGGCAAACCCATGCCAGTGAAGGTCGAGCGCACCCAGTTCAACAACAACGGCAACATCTACGGCAGCCCCTTTGATTTTGCTCCCGGCGGTAAAAGTGGCATCCCCATTTCGGATCTCTTTCCTCACCTGCGCGCCCACTGCGCCGACGATCTCGCCGTGGTGCGCTCGATGACTAGTCCGGTCAACGAGCATGCCCAGGGGAATTTCTTTTTCCACACCGGCTTTCCCTTCATCGGACATCCCGGAGTCGGTGCCTGGACCAGCTACGGACTCGGAACCGAAAACAGCAACCTCCCCGGCTACGTCGTTCTCAAAAGCGGCGAAGCGGAGACGCCCCACGGCGGAGTCGGCCAGTGGAGCAGCGGATTCCTCCCCGCCCAGCACCAAGCCTCTGTTCTCCGTGTCGATGCACCCGATCCGGTTCCTAACATTCGCCCTCTCGAGCAGGACACCGTCCAGCAAAGCCGCCTCGATTTCATTCGCACCGTCGATCGCGAGTTCGCCGACGCAGCACGTCATCCCGCGCCTGTCGAAGCCGCGATCCGTAATTACGAGACCGCCTACCGCATGCAATCCGCCGTGCCCGAGCTCTGCGACATCAGCGGGGAAAGTGACGCGACGAAGCGACTCTACGGCTTCGAGGCCAAAAATCCGATGACCCGCGCCTACGGGCATCAGGCCCTCCTCGCGCGGCGACTTGTCGAGCGCGGTGTCCGTTTTATCGAACTCACCTGTCTGCCCCAGACGCCCGGCGGCGGCCAAGGAGCCAATCCCTGGGACCAGCACGGCGGTTTGGAAAAAGGCCACCGCAACATGGCCGAGCAGGTTGATCAGCCCATCGCCGGATTGCTCAGAGATTTAAAACAGCGCGGGCTCCTCGACGAGACCCTCGTCGTCTGGGCCGGAGAATTCGGGCGCACGCCCTTTTCCCAGGGCAGTGACGGACGCGATCACAATCCCTTCGGCTTCAGCATCTGGCTCGCCGGCGGCGGCATGAAAGGAGGCACTATCTACGGCGAGACCGACGAGTTCGGCTACCACGTCGTCGATAAGAAGACGAGTGTCTTCGACCTCTGGGCGACTGTCCTGCATCTCATGGGAATCGATCACGAGCGCCTCACTTTTCGCTACGCGGGAAGGGATGTGCGCCTCACCGATGTGCACGGACTGGTGTGGGATGAGTTGATTGGGTGAGATGGGATGCCCCACCAATTGCCCGGGCCGGGGTCCTCCTCCTCTCACTCGCCCTTCAATTCCCCCAGCATCTCCAACAAGTGCTTCGTCAAAATCTCCGACGAATCCACCTCGACGGTATTCGTCCCCAGCCAGGTCTCATACCCGCCGAGGGCGTGCTGTTCGGGATCGGGTAAATAACCGTAACGCCCGTTAGCGAGTCCGATAACCATGGTCTCACCAAACGGGCTCTTCTCCCGGAGTTCGAGGCCGATCTCGACGAGCACCTCGAAGGGCAGGCCGCAGATCGCGAGGTCGCCGACGCGGATGGCCTGGACAGGCACCGTGATCGTTTCCTCGGCGCGTTCGGCGGCGGCGATGACGCTGGCGGCGTAGTGCTGTGCGAGACGGGGTAGCGCATCGATCTCCTCTTTCACCTTGGTGCCGAGCACCTTGCGGGCGGCGATGATGTCCTCCTCGGCCGGACGCCGGTAGCGGAGTTCGACCTGACGCTCGATCATGCCGAGCCGGGGAGCTTTGTCATGAGTCTCTATTTTCCGATGCGCAAACCACGCGGCGTCGGCGGCCTTTTGCGCAACGATGCGAATCTGCTCGTAAGTCTCGCGCGGCGGACGCGTCATGGTGAAAGGGATGTTGTTGATGTCGCCCGAGGCACCGTTCGCGACCATCGCGACCATCGTTCCGTCGCCGCGAAGACGACTGGGCATGAGCCTGGCAAACTCACCAAAATAATCTGCCGAGACCTGCTTCGGCGGTGTCGCACCGACATAGTGCAGCGCGTAGCTGGCGTAGAGAGCGATCTGCTCGCGCTTATGATTCTGGATCGAGAGAACGAGGAAATCGGGATCGGTCGGTCCGGCGGGACGATCAAGAGTATCCGGATCGGTCCCGGGATTCATCTTTACCTCGTCCATTTTCCCAAAGGGATTCGGGATCATCTTTCCGGGCTTGAGATGCCAGCGGCGATTAAAGACCTCTTCAGGGAGGGGATGACCCGCAGCTCCGACCGCGGCGGGACGTCGGGTCTCGTGCGCCTTCACGATGGCCTCGACGATCCCATCGAGGAGCCGCTGCCGGTAGGCTGCCTCGGGTGAGCCTTCCTTTCCACCGCCGGAGCCCGGCGCGCTGTGGGTGTGGGTCGAAGAGATGAGGATCTTCTCCGCGGGGATGCCGGTCTTTTCCGAAGCAAGTTGCTTCGCCTCGATGATGAGCGCAGGTGAGAGTCCTAGATTATCGACAAGAACCAGGGCGAAAGAGGTCTTCCCATCGTCAAGGACGAGCGCCCGGGCGTGGAGCGCATCGTTCGCTCCCTCGGCGAGGTTACCGGAGAATCCACCCGGCATGTTCAGAGGGAACTGCTGCGGCGTGACGTCCGCAGCGAAGGCTCCGGCGCGGAAGACGGGAGCTTCCTCGCCACGGAGCGAAGAGGAAAAAAGGAAGAGCGAAAAGAGGACGACGAGAAGTTTGGTGATCATGACGGGATGGTGACGATGGAATCATGTAGGGGGCCTGTGAAGCAAGCGTGCGATCCCCCGCGATCCCGTGAGTCTCTGCAGCGAAGAGATTCACCCGAAACGATCCGGTTCGAGTAGCCTCAAATCAATGTTCTGCTCTTTTTTCTCCAGGAGATCGGCAACGATTTTTCCGGTCGCGGGGGCGAGGCTAAGTCCCATCATGGCGTGACCGGTGGCAACGACGAGATTTTTCCAGCGGGCGGTGCGGCCGAGATAGGGCAACCCGTCAGGCGAAAGGGGCCGCAGTCCCGCCCACGGCGCGATCTCGTCGAAATCGTGTTCCGAAAAAGCGGGGAAATACTGCGGCACGGCTCGCGCGATCCCCTCGACCCGACGCCGCGCGATGGAGTCGTCGAGTCCGGTGATCTCCATGGTGCCGCCGAAGCGGAGACGTCCGTCCATCGGCGTGACCGCGACGCGAGCCTCGGTGCAAATGCTGCAAAGTGAGGGGAGTTGCCGCGGTCCCTCCATCGTGAGACTGTAGCCCTTGCCCGCCTGCATGGGGAGCCGCAGGTCCAGTGATTTGGCGAGAGCGGTCGACCAGATCCCGCCGGCGAGAACAAATTCGTCTGCTTCGATCTCCCCGCACGTGGTCTGCACGGCCATCAGTCGATCCGACTCGCAGGCAAACCCGCGGACCTCGGTCTCCCAGAGAAAGGTCACTCCCAGCCTGATCAGTTCGGCTTCGAGCACCGCGATGAATCGGGCCGGCGCGAGATGGCAGTCTTTTGGATAATAGACACTTCCGATGATGTCCATCGTCACTCCTGGATCAAGCGCAGCAGTCCCCGCGGCATTGAGAACCTCGGCGGGGATGCCGAGGGGGCGAGCCATCTCTGCGGTATGCGCCTCTTCGTCGAGGGTCTCCTGTTTTTTGCAAAGGAGCAGCAGTCCCTTTTTCACGAGCCCGAACTCGAGACCCATCGTCTCAAAGCGTTCGCGACTAAGAAGCCCCAGATCGCGCAGGATCGGAGCCGCCGCGGCGACCCGATCGGCCGTCGCGGCCCGCCAGAAGTGATATCCCCAGGAAAAAAGAGAGGGGCTGAGGCGGGGTTTCAGGTAAAAGGGAGAAGCCGGATTCCACATCCACTTAAGTCCCGAAGCTATCATTCCCGGAGCCGCAAGCGGGACGAAATGACTGGGCACGACCATGCCGGCATTCCCGAACGAGCACCCGTCCCGCCTGGCAGGAGCGCGATCAACGATCGTCACCCGCATGCCGCGACGGGCACACTCAAGCGCGCTGCAGAGACCGATAAGGCCGGCCCCGAGGATGAGGACAGAAGAGCTTGCCGCAGAAGAGCACAAAGGGACCGGAATCGTCTCCTCGCTCTCTTGCCCGGCTCCGCTGCCCTCTGTGAACTCTGTGGTGAAACTCATTTTAAGAGATGTTTCTTCAAAAATTTGATGCGCACCTGTGACCCGTACTCTGTCTCCGCCGCTCCGTGACCGGCTCCAATGATGGGCATGTAGTCGAACTCCTTCCCCGCTTTCTGCAGGGCGGCGACCACCTGTGTGGTACTGGCAGGATCGACGTTCGTATCGAGTTCGCCGACGATGAGGAGGAGCTTTCCCGCGAGCTTCGCGGCATCGGCGGCATTCGAACTCGCCGCATAGCTCTCATCCACAGGCCAGCCCATCCACTGCTCGTTCCACCAGATCTTGTCCATGCGATTGTCGTGACATCCGCAGTCAGCCACGGCGACATGATAGAAATCGTGATGATCGAGGAGTGCCCGCATCGCGCTCTGCCCGCCGGCACTGCCGCCGTAGATCCCAACTCGGGAGAGGTCCATCCAGGGACGTGACGAGGCCGCTGCTTTGATCCACGCAATACGATCAGGAAAACCGGCATCTTTGAGATTCTTCCAGGCGACGTCGTGAAAGTCTTTGCCACGATGATTGGTCCCCATGCCGTCGATTTTCACGACGATGAATCCCTCGTCCGCCATCTGGTGCAGTCCCGTGTGCGGACCGAAGTCTTTCGGGACAAAAGCGGAGTGCGGTCCCGCGTAAATGCTCTCAAGGACCGCGTATTTCTTCGCCGGATCAAACGATGCCGGCTTGAAGATGACACCGTAAATGTCGGTTTCCCCGTCACGCCCTTTGGACGTGAAAGGTTCCGGCGCGGCCCATCCTTGCGCAGCGAGAGAGGAGAGATCGTCCCGCTCGAGCTCGCAAACGAGGGACCCGTCATCACTGCGACGCAGCTCATGCACCGGCGCCTGATCCACCCGCGACCAGGAGTCGATGAACCACTCCCGCGTCGGGGAAAAATCGAAGCGGTGCGTGCCGTCTCCTTCACTGAGTCTCCGGAAATCGCTCCCGTCGAAGTTCACCCGGCAGAGGTGGAGATGATAGGGATCCTCCCCCGCTCTCAATCCGCTCGCGAGAAACCAGACCTGCCGTTCCTCCGCATCAACATGGAGAACCTCGCGCACGGGCCAGGCGCCGCGTGTAATCTGATTTTTCACTTTGCCACTGGCGATGTCATACAAATAGAGATGAGCCCATCCGTCGCGCTCGCTCATCCAGATGAGTTCACCACTGCCGTGGAACCAATGAAGCGAGGTCTTTTGCGAATAGTCGATAAAGGTCTTTGCGCTCTCCTCGACAACGACACGGACCGATCCGCTGCGGGCATTCATCGCGAGGACGCGGAAGCGCTGGTGACCGCGTTCGTTGTAGTTGAAATAGAACTCTTTTCCATCGGGCGACCATTCTCCCCTGATCTCATGCGACTGGGTAAAGGGCTCAGCAAAAAGGGTCGAGTCGATGACCCGACCTTCTTGAGTCACGCTCCCGGGCTGGAAAAGGACGAGCGTTGGCTTCGGAAGCGCGTCGCCGGGCTTGGTGTAGTCGATCTCTTTACGAGCCGGTTGGAGACTGTCCTTCGGCATCGATTCCACCAGCGTGATGCGCCGCTGCGTCACCGGAGCGGAGGCGCTGACGATGAAGGTGGAGGAGTCCGGAGCCCAGGTGATGCCACCGCGAAAGATTTCTTTCTCCCCGAGGGTGGCAGTCAGGGTGCTCTCCCGCCCTCCCGCGAGATCACGCAGGACGACGGTTCCCCTCTCGACCCGGGCCGACCATTTCCCATCGGGGGAGACCTGCCCGGGGCCGGCCTTCGGAGAAGCAGGCTCCGCGGGCGCGGCACCTTTACCATCGATCACGAAAGTGCGCGGCGTCTCCCCGACCTCAAAAACGGCGAGCGGTTCGTCGCGCTCGTCGGTGACGAGCCAGACGTGCCCCTCATAGCTGTGCTGCTCGCGCCCAGCCTTTGCCGCGAGCGTGCCGTAGGGAAGATACTCCCCGTCCTGACTGATCCAGAAAATGTTAACTGTCTGCTCGAGGTTGTTGACGAGGCGAAGACCGGAGGTGACGCCGGTGCGCGCGGTGGAGCGGAGTTCGAGTTCGATCGACGAGGACTTTACGGGAGCTTCGTCGGGTAGACCGAGGGAGGCGAGGTCGAGTGCGGTATTTCTTTTGCCTGTCGTTGCATCGATGAGGACGAAGCGCTCTGTCTCGGGAGCGGATTCGGATCGATACCAGAAGGTCGTGTCCCCGGGAAGCCAGACGGGGTTGATTTGCGGGGAGGCAGAGTTCACCAAAGAGGGCACAGAGAGGCACAGAGGGAAAAGGATTGCGTGACTGAATGGTGATATGTAAATCTGAACACACTTTAAACACCTCTTTGATTTATGACCCAAATCACTTCTCAAATCATTGCCGCGGCAGTAGAGAGACATCGCACGCCCGGACCGGGGCTTTTGGAATCGGCCTATGAAGCATGCCTTGCGCACGAAATCCAAAAGCGCGGCTTGAAAGCGCCGACCCGGGTGGGACTGATCATCGATTTCAACCTCATTCGCCTCGTCGATGACATCATTCGACGAGTGAATTGAATAACACGAAGCCAAATACCGATCTGATTTCATCCTCTGTGCCTCTCTGTGCCCTCTTTGGTAAATCCTTCTCCGGCTTCATCTCCGATTGCGGCGAATGCAATCCCCCGCGCAAAAGGATCGTCCTCACCAAACAACAGAACCGTCTCCGCCACGACAAAAGCGCGGCCGGTGATCGTGGGAACGATCCCTCCCTCCACGGTTTCGTAAAGTCCTTCAAAAACCGAACCGATGACACTCTCCTGCCGCCAGATTTCTCCGGGGGCGAGTTTTCCATCGGCGGCGAGGCAGGCGAGTTTGGCACTGGTGCCGGTGCCGCAGGGGGAGCGATCGTATTCCCCGCCGGGGCAGAGGACAAAGTTACGACTGTGATTAGCGGGGCCGTGGGCGGGACCGAAGAGCTCGATATGATCGACTTCGGGATACCCGGCGGAGCGGATCTGTTCGCGGATTTCCAGACTCGCTTGCGTGAGCTGCGGTAGATTCTCCGGGGTGAGCAAGAGACCATGATCCGCGACAAGGTAAAACCAGTTCCCTCCCCAGGCGACGTCACCGGTGACTTTCCCGGCAGCGACTCCACTAGCCTTGCGATAGGCGACGACGTTGCGCACGCTGACGCGGCCATCATCGTGCAGGGTAGCAGTAACTACGCCGACCGGTGTCTCGACACGGTGCACGCCGGGTGCGATGCGTCCGAGATGCTGCAGGGTGGCGAGGACGCCGATCATGCCGTGACCGCACATCCCGAGGAGACCGGCGTTGTTGAAAAAGGTGGCGCGAGCGACGCATTCCTTATCCTCCGGTTCCTCGAGGAGAGCCCCGACGATGACCTCGTGGCCACGCGGTTCGCAGAGAATGGCGCGCCGATAGAGCTCGAGATCGACAGCACGCATCCCCCCGGGAATGACACGGGTGGGCTCGCCTCCGGTGTGGGAGTCGATCACGGAAAGACGACGAAGCGGGGAAAACATTTTCTCACCCAATCACAAAGGTCCGCCTTTGTCTTGATCGACTTGGGGCGGGATGACTGGAAAAACCGTCAAGACATCCCGTTCACCCCGGGGCGTTGCGCCAGGGTAGTGCGGATGATGGTCAAGACCTCCTCGCGCTCGGCTCCGTCGAGGGGAAGGCGGGGTTCGCGAACCCATTCTTTACCGAGGCCGGCCTCCTGACAGAGGAGTTTGATGTATTGCACAAAATGGAGGTGCGTATCGAGCTTCATAAGCGGCTGGGTCCAGCGATAGAGCTCGCGGGCCTCGTCCCACCGCCCTTCGCGGGTGAGATCCCAGAGTTTCTGATTCTCTTTCGGAAAAGCGATCCCGCTGCCCGCGACCCATCCGTCTATCCCGAGAATGGCGCACTCGAGCATGAGATCGTCAACTCCGGTGAAGAGCTGGTAGCGATCGCCGACGAGGTTCCGTAGCTCAGTGATACGCCGCGTATTACCGCTGCTCTCTTTGATCGCGACGAGGTTCCCCACATCGGCAAGCGCGGCGAGCATCTCGGGAGTGACATCGGTATGGTAGCCGACGGGATTATTATAAAGCATCCACGGCAAAGGAGTTGCGGCAGCGAGGGTTCGGAACCAGTGCATGACCTCACGGCGGTCCGCCTTGTAAACCATGGGCGGCATTATCATGAATCCGGCGGCCCCGAGCTGTGCGCCATCTTGCAGGTATCGGATCGCGGCGCGGGTGGTCATCTCGGCGACGCCGCTGAGCACGGGGACACGACCCGCCGCGGTATCAATCGCGCATCGGAGGACCGCGCACTTTTCATCGGGCTCGAGACATTGATTCTCCCCCAGTGAGCCACACACGATCAGCCCGGAAACTCCCGAATCGATGAGGGCCTCGAAATGGCGGGCTGTGCTCTCGAGGTCAAGAGACTGGTCTTCGTGCATTTGCGTCACCACTGCGGGAAAGACGCCGGTCCATCGGGGGTAGGTTGACATAAGATGCTTGTAACAGGTTTACCGGAGCGGACACAGAGGGAACTCTCTGCGGAGCGCTTTCGTGATCTTCCCTTACTTTCCCGCAACAGTCTTGATTGCTTTTTGACCACAAACCTGCCATTTCAGTCAAAAGCATGCGTTCACCCGACCTCTCCATCGATCATGCCGTCACCGAAGCACTCTTCGATGCGCTGCCCGATGTGGTGTTCTTTGTGAAGGACGCAAAGGGCCGCTATCTTGTCGTCAATCAGACACTCGCTGATCGATGCGCGGGCGGTGACAAGACGAATCTGATCGGGAAAAAGCCGTCCGAGGTCTTCCCCCCCGCGCTCGCAGCGAGCTATACGAGGCAGGATGAAGCGGTCCTCGCTTCGGGAAAATGTGTCGAGCACCAACTCGAGCTTCACCTCTATCCCGGACGGATCACGGGCTGGTGTCTGACGTCGAAACATCCGCTCCGATCCGCCGACGGTCGCATCGCTGGGGTCACCGGGATCTCGCGTGATCTTAATGCCCCGACTGACCGGGCAGGCGGCTTCGCCGAACTGGCGGCCGCGTTAAATTATATGCAGGATCACTTCGCCTCGGGTCTCCGCATCGAAGACATCGCCCGCCATGCGGGACTGAGCCTCTATCAGTTCGAGCAGCGCGTTCGCCGCCTCTTCCAGATGAGCCCCCTGCAACTGCTCCACAAGCTTCGGCTCGACGAGGCGACGAGACTGCTGCGCGAGACGAACCTGTCGCTCGGCGAGATCGCTCTGCAGACAGGCTGGTGCGACCAGAGCGCCTTTACCCGGCATTTCACCCGCTACGCGGGAATCGCTCCGGGACGCTTTCGCGTGGTGCTGCGAACGCCTTGACGACCGCTACTCTCACATGAAAAAATCACCCTGCTGAAGTCTGTCACTGATCTTGTTTTCGGGCGCTTCGAATGCGATTCCGAATTGCCTGCCCGACTGCGCCAGCTCACTTTTGACTTCACCTCCGGGGAATTGACGGAGTCATGCGGATCGTCATCGGGCCGCGGAATATTTTGACTCGATCTTTTCCGAAACGCACATCATCAAATACCGTCGCGGCGAAAACCTGGTCGTCGGGATTCTGAAAGACCATGCCGACGCGACCCCGGATCGTGCGGTATGGTTGCGCAGCTCCCGGTTTCGGGGCGAGACCGGAATCCACATGCCGAAAAGAAGGGCCCTCCTCCGCAGGCTCGACAGCCGACGGTTCTCCGGTCGGGAAAGCCGGCGCGGCAGGCTGATTCAACCATCCATAGACACCGAACCCGACCAGCGCGAGGACGAGGAGCATGAAGACAAATTTTCCACGTTTGGTCATAAGGCCCCCTTCATTCCCCTTCCCCCGCCCGAGGCGATTCCAAAGAACACCGGTTTTTCTCCCCGCCAAGGTCGGAAAACGTGTCTCCCCGCTGCGCATTCCGCTGGCATTTTGCCCGATTCTGACGGACAGAACCCCTCGCGCCATTCTCCGGCGGACACCCCTATCTGACCATGCATCCCTTCTCCACTCTCGGCATCCCCGCCGACATGATCCGCGGCATCGAAGAACTGGGTATCCATACCCCGACGAAAATTCAGGAGGCGGCGATCCCTTTTCTCCTCAAAGACGGCGGTGATCTCATCGCCCAGGCCCAGACGGGGACTGGGAAGACGGCCGCCTTCGGTCTTCCCCTTCTGAGCAAGATCGACCCGCAGCGCAACGAGATCCAGGGACTCGTCGTCGCGCCAACGCGTGAGCTCGCCAAGCAGATCGGCAAACAGATCTTCCGCTTCACCAAATACACCGAGAAGATGTTCGTCGAAGTCGTCAGTGGCGGCGACCCGATGGACCGGCAAGTCGCCGCCCTGCGCCGCCCCACCCATATCGTCGTGTGCACACCCGGTCGTATCCTCGAACTACTCAAGCGCGACGCGCTCTCGCTCAAGACCGTCCGCCACCTCGTCCTCGACGAGGCCGACGAGATGCTGAGCATGGGCTTTAAAAAAGAACTCGGCCAAATCCTCGCGCTTACTGCGGCCCGCAAAAGCACGTGGCTATTTTCCGCGACCTTCCCCGACGAGATCAACCTGCTCATCAAGGACTGCATGTCGCCGAAGGCCCACTCCATTCAGATCGATCAGGCTCACGTCGTGAACCGTGATATCGAGCATCGTTTTGCGATCTGCCCCCGCTCCGAGAAGATGGAGTTCATCGCCGATTTTTTGAAACGCCGCAAGGCCGAGCGCGGTCTCATCTTTTGCCGCACCAAGGCCGGGGCCATCACTCTGCAGACCCAGCTCGCCGCACTCGGATTCGCCATCGACGTCCTTCACGGAGATCTCACGCAAAAGGGGCGCGACAAGGTCATGCGAGGCTTCAAGAAAGAGCGCTTCCAATTCCTCGTCGCCACTGACGTCGCCGCCCGCGGCATCGACGTCGAGGGCCTCCACTTTGTCATACAGCACCAGCTCCCCGAACAGATCGCCTACTACACCCACCGCAGCGGCCGCACCGGTCGCGCCGGGAAAAAGGGGCTATCGCTCTCGCTTATCGAGCCGAAAGAGAAGTGGAAAGTGACTCAGCTCGAGAAGGAGCTGCACCTTTCCTTTAGTGAGTATCGGTGAGTGCTTAGTGCTTAGTCGACTCGCTACTGAGCGGGGGCTTCAGCCATTTCACGAGCAGGAGGAAGCCGGAGGAAACGGACAAAATCGACTCGACATCTCCTGAAACTTAAATACCCGCTACGGCGCATTGGCGTTCTTTACAGAAACGGAGAAAACGATCACGATCCGCCCATGATGCCTGCGTTTCCCACTTTCCGCGTTTCTCTGTCGACCTGCCTCCTCGCCCTTGCCACTCTCCCGCTCGTCGCTGAAGACAGCCGTCTCGCCCCACCGAAGGATCTTAACGGGTATTTCCCCTTCACCCCGCCCGCGAGCCTCGACGAGTGGGAAGAGCGAAAGCAATGGGTGCGACGCCGGATCCTCGTCTCGCAGGGACTCTGGCCCATGCCCTCCAAGACGCCCCTCAATGCGGTGATCCACGGCCGCATCGAACGCGAGGGCTACTCGGTCGAGAAAGTTTACTTCGAGAGCGTCCCCGGCTTCTATGTGACCGGTAACCTTTACCGTCCTCTCAACCCGAAAGGCAAAGTCCCGGCGGTGATGTTCGCCCATGGCCACTGGAAAGACGCCCGCCTCTCCATCGACGAGCCCGGTAAAGTCCGGCAGGAGATCGCGATCGGGGCGGAGCGGTTTGAAAACGGCGGACGCAGCATCTTTCAGTCCCTCTGTGTCCAGCTCGCACGAATGGGCTGTGTCGTCTGGCAGTGGGACATGCTGAGCGATTCCGACTCGATCCAGTTCGACGATCAGGTCGTGCACCGCTTCGCCAAACAGCGCCCCGAAATGAACACCCTCGAAAACTGGGGCCTCTACAGCGCCCCGGCCGAGTCGCACCTGCAATCCATCATGGGCCTGCAGACGCTCAACGCGGTGCGCGGACTCGACTTTCTCCTCACTCTGCCCGAGGTCGATCCCGAGCGCACCGCCATCACCGGCGCGAGCGGCGGCGGCACCCAGACGATGCTGCTCGCGGCGATCGACGACAGAATCAAGCTCTCCTTCCCCTGCGTCATGGTGAGCACCTCGATGCAGGGCGGCTGTACTTGTGAGAACTCCAGCCTGCTCCGCATCAACACGGGCAACATCGAGTTCGCCGGCCTCTTCGCTCCAAAACCCCAGGGCATGAACACCGCCGACGACTGGACCCGCGAACTTTCCACGAAGGGCTTCCCCGACTTGCAGGCGCTCTATGAGCTGCACGGGAAAAAAGATAATGTCTTTCTGCTGCGCGGCGAGCATTTCAAACACAACTACAATGCCGTGACCCGGAGCGCGTTCTACTCTTTCGCGAACAAACACTTCAAACTCGGCTTCGACGCCCCCGTGCTCGAACAGGACTTCGAGCCACTCGCCCCAGCGCAACTCACCGTCTGGAACGACGAGTATCCCGCTCCCAAAGCGGCCGATCCGGATTTTGAACGCAGCCTTTTAAAATGGCTCACCGACGATGCTAACAAACAACTATCCGAAGCCGCCACCACGCCCGAAGGAGTTGAGCAGATACTGAGTCCGGGCGTCGAGACGGTCATCGGACGCCCCTACGCCGGCGCCGGCACGATCGAGTGGGAGCTCGGGGAAAAGCAGGATCGAAGTGAATCGATCGAGATGAGCGGACGGCTTCTCAACCGGACTTACAATGAAGAACTCGACGTGCTCTGGCTTTACCCGAAAAACTGGAACGGCCGCGTTGTCGTTTGGCTCGGTGACACCGGGAAAGGTGCGTTACAGAACGACGAAGTGAGTCAGCTCGTCGCCGGAGGCACCGCCGTGATCGGAGCCGATCTCCTCTTTCAGGGCGGCGAGGCCGTCACCCAGACCCGCGTCGTCGAAAATCCGCGCGAGTTCGCCGGCTACACTCACGGATACAACCACGCCCTCTTCGCCCAGCGCGTTCACGATGTCATGACGATCGTGACCTTTCTTCGGAACACAAAAGTCGGCACGCACCCGAGTCCCGATCATGTCTCCGTCGTCGCCCGCGGTCACACCGGTCCGATTACCCTCGCGGCCCGTGCCCTTGCCGGATCAGCGATTGACCGCGCCGCGGTGGAGACCGGCGGGTTCCGCTTTGGAAACGTACTCGATTACCGTGATCCTAGCTTCCTCCCCGGCGGAGCAAAATATCTCGATCTACCGGGATTGATTATTCTCAATGGCGACCTGCCACTGCGGGTGGAAGGTGAAGGCGAGATCCCCGTAACAGGGCTGCTGGAGTGGCTCGGGGAGTGAATTCTTCGGCTGAAGCCGCCGCCACTTTCTCACCCGTTCCGCAACGAAGCCATATCGATGACAAAGCGATACTTCACATCGCTTTTGAGCAATCTCTCATAAGCTTCGTTGACCTGCTGGATGGCGATCATCTCGATATCGCTGGTGATCCCGTGCTGCCCGCAGTAGTCGAGCATTTCCTGCGTCTCGGCAATACCGCCGATAAGGGAACCGGCGAATTGCCGACGCTTGAAGATGAGATCAAAGGCGGCTACGGGGAGCGGTTGTTCGGGCGCCCCGACGAGGGTCAGGGTTCCGTCACGCTTCAGCAGATTGAGGTAGGCGTTGATGTCGTGCTCCGCCGAGACGGCATCGAGGATGAAGTCGAAGCTATTCGCATGGCGCTGCATTTCGTTGGCGTCTTTTGAGAGGATGACCTCATCGGCGCCGAGGCGAAGGGCGTCCTCCCGCTTTCCTGGTGAAGTCGTGAAGAGAACTGTGTGCGCTCCGAAGGCATGGGCAAATTTCAGCCCCATGTGCCCGAGTCCGCCGAGTCCGACGATGCCCACTTTCTGACCGGGTCCCACTTTCCAGTGCCGCAGCGGAGAGTAGGTCGTGATCCCCGCACAAAGGAGCGGAGCAACCGCGGCAGGGTCGAGATTTTCGGGCACCCGCAGGACGAAGTCTTCCGTCACCACAATCTGTTCCGAATACCCCCCGAAAGTATGCCCCGCGCCTACCGGATCGGGACTGTTGTAGGTGAAGGTCTGCCCGTTTTCGCAGTATTGCTCGTAGCCCTCGTGGCAATTAGAACAAGAGCCGCACGAAGCGACAAGACAGCCCACCGCGGCGAGATCGCCCTCTTTGAACTTCGTGACCCCGCCGCCGACCCGCGAGACGCGTCCGACGATCTCGTGCCCCGGCACACAGGGGAAAACCGTGTTATGCCATTCATTGCGGACCTGATGGAGATCCGAGTGACAGACCCCGCAGTAGAGAATCTCGATGACGACATCTTTAGCGAGCGGCTCGCGGCGGCTTAAGCTGAAGGGAGCGAGGTTGTCGGTGGCGGAGAGGGTGGCGTAGGCTTTGATGCTCATGGAGGGGATGCGGGAGAGTTTGAGAATAGCTGGACGCCGGGGCGGAAGCAAGCTTACGAGTCATCGTGATTCAACACGTCGGGGGAGCCTGCATTAAAGATCCGCGGCGTGCCGTCATGGTCGCAGAGGAAAAGAAAAGGCGCGGGATGGTGACCCTTACTCGAGCCTTCCCTCATCGACATCGACGTAATGAGGGATCGTCACGATATCGTCGCGACCGGCGAGACCGCTCTCGGCCTTGCGTTTTTCGAGCATGGGCGAGAGGTGGTCATTCCAGCCGAGCTTGGAGACAAAAGCGTTCCAGACGAGACGGTCCGATTCATTGAGGGGTCGCCCCTTGGCCTCGCACCAGGCAAAGATCTCCTCATCGCTCCCGCCTTCGAGAACGCGCACACGGAGCGCCTCGTAGTCGAGATGGAGGAATCCCGTGCACCAGGAGTCGGCGCCTTTTCCGAGATTGCCATGCAATTCGACCCAGAGCATCCCCTGCTCCATGAGCCGTATCTTCCCGAGCATGCGGGGAAAGTATTTAAAGCCTGCCGTTTCATCGAGGATGCTGCAGGGGACACTTGCGGGATCGGGTTTAGTGGTCATCGCAGTGATGTTTGCGCCCAACCGTCAGGTCTGTCAAATGGTCGCCCCGCTCAGATCCGCCCGAGGATGCGATCAAGCGCGTCGCCGGTCTGGTGAACGAGTGCCTCGGGGTAGTGCTTCCACGGACGGAAATACTCGAAAGTGAAGTGACCGTTAAAAAGATGTTCTTCATATTGAGCGCGACATCGAGTTGCTCTGGTCGGGATCCCGCAGATTTCTGATTGCCTCCTCCCCCCTTCCCGTCGTTAGATACCGGTCATGCTGAACTGGATCTGGATGGGAATGATCGTCATCGGTGTCGTCGTGGCGGCGTTGATGGGACAAATGAAAGGTGACGACGGGATCGTGGAGGGAATGTTCTCCATGATTAAGACCGGAGTCGTCAGCATCGTCATCCCGCTCAGTGCGATCATGATGCTATGGCTCGGGATCATGCGGCTCGCTGAGAAGTCGGGCATGATCCACGGGGTCGCCCGCTTCTTCCGTCCGCTCACGCAGCGGCTCTTTCCCGAGGTGCCCGCCGATCACCCAGCGATGAGCGCCATCGTCATGAACCTGGCAGCGAACATGCTCGGGCTCGGCAACGCCGCGACTCCCCTGGGACTGAAAGCGATGCAGCACCTCGACGAGCTCAATCCTGACAAAGGCACCGCGACGAACTCGATGTGCACTTTCCTCGCGATCAACACGAGCTCTGTCACCCTCATCCCCGCGACGGCGATCGGCCTGCTCGCCGCCCAGGGCATCGCCGAGCCCTATGCGATCGTCGGCACAACGATAGGCGCAACTATCGTCTCGACCGCCGTCGCAATCCTCGCGGTGAAGGTATTTCAGAACATGCCGATCTTCAACCGGCGCACCGTCGACCCTCTTGAGTCAGTAGCCGAAGAGGGACAGGTCGTTGAGGAGGCTGCCTCGCGCCGTATCTCAGGGAGAGGTCGGGCCGTCCTCGCTCTCATTCTCGCTCTCTTCGCCGGGATCGTTTTTCTCGAAACTTTCCCGGAGAAGCGCATCGCCCTTCAGGAGACGCTTGGCCTGCGCGAAGCGGTCCTGCAGATGGAGGCGGAAAAACCAACTCTTGAAGAGAAACCGGCCTCGGATGCCGATCCGGTGTGGCAGCGCACGATTTCAGCTTTCTCCGTGGCTGCGATTCCTTTTGTCCTCGTTTTCTTCATCGTCTTCGCCGCTCTCAAGCGCATCCCCGTTTACGAAGAGTTTGTTGAGGGGGCGAAGGAAGGCTGGGCCGTCGCGGTGCGCATCATGCCCTTCATCGTGGCGATGCTGGCAGCGCTCGCGATCCTTAGAAACTCGGGGGCTCTGTTGCTCTTCCAGAATCTGCTGCGGCCGGTGCTGGAGTTCCTCAAGTTCCCCGTCGAACTGCTCCCGATGGCTCTGATGCGGCCACTAAGCGGCAGCGGGAGTCAGGGCGTGCTCGTCGAGATCCTCACGAACGAGGGCATTTCGGAAACACTCAAATACACCGCCGCGACGATGTTTGGCTCGACCGAGACGACTTTCTACGTCCTCGCCGTTTACTTCGGCTCCGTCGCGGTTCGCCGCACTCGCCACGCCCTCGCCGCAGGTCTCTGCGCGGACCTCGCAGGGGTAGTGGCCGCAGTCGTGATTTGTAAGGCGATGTTCGGGTAAAAAGGCCTGAAGAGGCACCTCGCATGGGGTCGCATACCGTGCGAGAATCGCTGATGCGAAATCACTTTTCGAGAATAGCGGTCGTCTTCGGCCTCTTTTTCATTCACTCTAGCCCGATGAGATCCGCTGAAGAAGGGCGCTCCCGCAAGCCCCTCCCCACCCCTGAAGAGATCACCGGTCTCCCCGCCGACGGCGGCGAAAAGTTCAACCGGCTCGTCTTTGAAAAAAGCCCCTACCTGCTTCAGCACGCCCGCAATCCAATCAAATGGTGGCCATGGAGCGAGGAGGCCTTTGCCGAGGCGAAGCGTCTCGACAAGCCTGTCTTTCTCAGTGTCGGCTACGCGACCTGTCACTGGTGCCACGTGATGGAGCACGAATCCTTCGAGGATGAAGAAGTCGCCGCGCTCATCAACGAGCGCTTCATCGCCATCAAGGTGGACCGCGAAGAGCGCCCCGACATCGACGATGTCTACATGCAGGTGACTCAGGCCATGACGGGCAGCGGCGGCTGGCCTATGACGGTGCTGATGACGCCTGACAAACACCCTTTTTTTGCCGGCACGTATTTCCCGAAAGAATCACTCGCCGGCCGTCCCGGCATCAAAATGCTGGTGACTGAGCTTCACAAGGCCTGGGTCGAAAAGCGGGACGAAGTCGAATCGACCGCCACGGCGATCTCGGAGCAGCTCGCGAGCATGACAGCGGGGTCGCCAGGCGGTGATCTCGATGTGACCGTTTTCGACACGGCCTACGAGCAGTTCGTGGCTCAGTACGATGCTAAGATGGGCGGCTTCGCGATGCGACCGAAGTTCCCCGTGCCGCCGAATCTCAATTTTCTGATGCGTTATCACCTGCGCAGCGGCAAGCCCGAGGCGCTCGAGATGGTGGAAAAGACCCTCACCGAAATGCGGCGAGGCGGGATCTATGATCAGGTCGGGTTCGGGATCCACCGCTACTCGACCGACCGGGAGTGGCTCGTCCCGCATTTTGAGAAAATGCTCTACGACCAGGCACTCGTTACAGTCGCGTATCTCGAGGCCTATCAGATCACGGGGAAGGAATTCTACGCCCGCACCGCCCGCGAGATTCTCGCCTATGTGGAGCGGGACATGAAGTCGCCCGCGGGCGGCTTTTACTCGGCGGAGGACGCGGATAGCGAGGGTGTCGAGGGCAAGTTCTACGTCTGGACAAATGCCGAGATCCGCGAGGTCCTCGGCGAGGAGGACGGCGAGTTTTACATCGAGACATTTCACCTGACCGAACAAGGTAATTTCCTCGAGGAGGCGACACGAGTACGGACAGGGGCAAACATCCCGCATCTGAAAGAAGAGCTCCTCGATGAAGCACGCGCGCGGGTCGAGGCACTGCGGTTGAAGCTCTACGAAAAACGCGAAACGCGCGTCCATCCTTTCAAAGACGACAAGATCCTGACGGACTGGAACGGGCTGATGATCACCGCCTTTGCCAAAGCGGCGAGGATTCTCGGCGACGAGTCCTATGCCGCGACCGCGACGAAGGCCGCCGACTTTGTCCTTTCCGAACTGCGCGACGAGGACGGTCGCCTGCTAAAGCGCTACCGTCAGGGCGAGGCGGGATTGACGGCGCATATCGAGGACTACGCCTTCATGGTTCGGGGGCTCCTCGACCTCTACGAGACAAGCTTCGAGGTTCGCTACCTCGAGGAGGCGATAGCGCTCCAGACCATCGCCGACGAGTTCTTCCTCGATTCGGAAAAAGGCGGCTACTTCACAGTGGCGAAGGACGCCGAGCAGCTCATCGTGCGGGCCAAGAAGCTCTACGGCGGAGCAATTCCGAGCGGCAATGCCGTCTCCATGAGCAACCTTTCGCGGCTTTACCGCATGACGGGAAATCCCGACTACGCAAAGCGGAACGACGAACTCATTCGCGCTTTTTCCGGCGAGATCAGGGAGCAGCCCATGGTCTACCCGGTCGCCCTCTGCGGGCTCGACTTCACCTTTGGGCCGGCTCACGAAATCGTCATCAGTGGCGGGAAAGACGACCTGGATACCCGTGCCATGATTGAGGCACTGCGAAAGGAATTCCGGCCGAATCAAGTCATCCTCCTCCGCACGCCCGAAAACGCCGACGCGCTGGCGAAGCTCGCGCCCTACACCGGGACACAGTTGAGCATCAATGGCAAAGCAACCGCCTACGTTTGCCGTAATTTCGCCTGCAAGGTTCCTACGAACGAGGTTGTAACGATGCTTGAGTCGGTCGGGGAGTGAGCAAATAGGGATGTTCTTTCCCGCTTGCTCATACCGGTTCGAGGCGGGACCATGCGTCTTCGATTCGTCTCACCATGACCGATAAAGAAAAGCACGAGATCCTGGAGTGGATTCGCCTCGAGCACGAGGCCGGGCGCGCGTTGAATATCCATGCGGTTAAACGGCGGCGACCCGATCTCCTCGCCCGAGTCTACTCCGTGCGTCCCTTCTGGGGATGGTGGCAGGCGGTCACGGATGCCGGCCTGAACTATGAGGATCTCAAGGTCGAACTCGAGGAGAAAGTCGCCTGCCGGATCTGTGGTTACGAGGGCTTGCAGCTCAACACGCACCTCGCGGCACGCCACGGGATGAAAACGACCGACTACCGCGCTCAGTTTCCCGGCACCGAGATCTCGAGCGAATTACGGCGAGCACGGATGAGACGCGAGGGAGGAAAAAATCTCCTTCCCCACTGGGAGCCACTTTACTCGGACGAGTATATGATGGACCGCGCCTACCGCTATCACCGCATGGGTCACGGCCTGCGCACCACCTGGGTCTGCGAGCACGATCACAATCTCTGGCAGCATGTCCATCGCCAAGGCTTGACGTGGGAGTCATTCGTCACCGCGCTGGGCATCCCCTACACCCACGATCTACCCCCGCGCCCGCCCCGCATGACGCGTGAAGCATTGTGCAAAGGTCTGCGAGAGGTCGCGCGGAAGGAGGGATCCACCCCGACGATCACGCGGCTCTCGAAGCTGAACCACTCTCTCACGACCGGAGTCGAGCGACACTTCGGCAGCTACGACAAGGCCCTCGAAGCCGCCGGCCTTCCTCTCCCGCATCGCCCTTATCCTCTGCGGCGGGTCATTACACCCGACGCGGTCCTTGCCGAGCTGCGGCAACTCGCTGCCGACGGTCACCGCATCACCGAGATCTGCATTCGCCGAAAGCTCGGACTTCACGATCTCCACCATTCCATCGCCAAAATGGGAGGCTACCCGACGATCCGGGAAAAGCTCGGCATCGCCAAACCGCCCCCGCCTCCGTTCGTCCCCCGCCACACGAGGGAGGAAGTCATCGCGGCATTTCAAAAACAGGCGGCTGAGGGCGAGGCCTACACGATCCGCGGAATGAACCGGGGATCAGATGCTGACCGCGCTCTCCTGAGGTCCGTGCGCCACCATTTCAAAAAATGGCCCGATCTCCTCGATGCCGCCGGGCTGACCCCCGAACATCACGCCCTCGGCCGCGCCCGAAACAGGCGATTGGCACTCCTCGAAACGCTCCGTTTGCGACACCAGTCCGGAAAGTCGCTCGATCGACGCGAGATACAGCAGGAGACCGACGGCGGGAAGTTTTACAACGCCTGTCGCAATGCCTTTGGAACCTGGGAAGACGCCATCGTCGCCGCCGGTCTTCCGAAGGAACTGGCAAATAAATCAGCGGTAATCCGGGAAGGACTGGTCGCGGAGATACGGGAGTTTGCGGGGAGCGGGCATACTTTTGATGAGGAGGCAATGAAGCTCACCCCCGCGGGACTCGAGCTCTACAGACGGGCAAAATCCGCATTCGGTTCGTGGCAACGAGCCGTGTCCCGCGCCGGACTCGAATCGCCGCGGAAGAGAAAACCGGCGCGGGTGAAAGGAGAGCGGCCACCAAAAGCAGCGAAAACCTCGCCGCCCCGCAAGAACGCTCTCCTGCGAGCGACGCGAAAGGAGGAGCAGGAAGCGGTGATCGAAGCGATTCGGGAACGGCACCGCCATAAGAAAAGAATCCATCTCCGCGGCATCAAATGGGATACAGCGGGAAACGAACTTTACGAGAAGGCCCGCAGGGTCTTCACCTCCTGGAAAGCCGCCCTCAAAGCCTCCGGATGCGAACCTGAGACTCGTCCGGTCCGGGTCGTCTCGGAGATCGTCAGGGAGCTCGAGCTCGCCTATCCGATCGATCCTGCGATGTGGGAGCCCGAGTCAAGCGCAGTCGGAGAAGACGCTGCAGAAGGACCCGTAAAAAGCGCACCGCTCAAGATCCCTCTCCGCGGCTGGCGTCAGCAGGGCAAAGGTGAAAAACAACGCACCACTCCCGCAAAAGCGAAACGCCGTAAAAAGCGGAAGTGAAGCGGGACAGGGTCCACTTCCGCAACGAAACGGATGCGCCCATAGCCTCACCCGGCAGTCATCGGGCACGCGGCTAAAGCCGCATCCCCTTTCCAACTTCCTCACCGGTCGCGCCGACCACGGTCGTAGCTGTCACGGTTCGAAGGCTTGCCTCCGCCGTAACCGCCGCCGCGGGGACGATCGTCACGAGAGCGGGCTCCCCCACCTCCGCCGTAGCCGCCCGATTTGCCTCCGCCGTAACCGCCCGATTTGCCTCCACCGCCGCCACCACCGCCGTAGTTACCGCGGGGGGGAGCACCTCCTTCGGAGCGACTGCCTTCGCCACCTCCTTCGGGGCGGCCTCGATCGTAGTCGAGTCGGAAAGTCTGGCCGCGGAGCTGGGCCCGGCTTGCCTGCTCGATGGCATGGGCGGCCTCGCCCTCGGCGACTTCGACAAGGCTGAAGTTGGGGAAAAGATGGATGCGTCCCACGGTGCCGCTCTCGAGATGGCACTCATTGTGAAGCATACCGACGATGTCACCGGGGCTGACGCGGTGATTTTTGCCGAGGCTAAGAAAAAGCTTCACCATGCCCGCCTCGGCGGCGTCGTCACGCTGGGCGCGGGGCTTGAACTCGCGACGCTCTCCGCTCGGCTGTCGGGATTCACGCGGTTCGCGCGGCTCTCTCGGTTCACGAGGCTCCCGTTCGCGACGATCGTTCGGGGTGCTCGACCGATCTTCGGCGATCTCTTCGCCTTCGCGTCCGGTGGACTCGCGCATGAGGGTCATGAGCACTCCGGCGATCTGCTCCCACTCGTTACCGGCTTCTTTCAGCGGCTGGAGCGCCGCGATCGCTTTGTCGAAATTCCCCTCTTTAATGCGCTCCGAGACGGTCTCGATGAGTTGCTCGGCGAGACGGCTCTCGACCGCCTCGGCGGAGGGAATCTCGGCGCGCACGATGAGCTGCCGCGTGTAGCGCTCGATCGTCTTGATGCGGTAAATGTCACGACCGTGAATGAAGGATACGGCTTTACCTGAGCGCCCGGCACGACCGGTCCGGCCGATGCGGTGGACGTAGTCTTCGGGATCCTGGGGCAGCTCGTAGTTAAAGACAATATCGACGTCGTTCACGTCAATGCCGCGCGCCGCCACGTCGGTGGCGACGAGGATTTCGACGGTCCCCTCGCGGAAGAGCCGAAGCACTCGCTCGCGCATGGTCTGGGCGATATCCCCGTGAAGTCGATCGGCAGAGTAACCCCGGGCAAGGAGTTCCTCGGTGCATTCGTCGACAGCGCGCTTCGTGTTGCAAAAGATGATGGTGAGCCTCGGCTGCTCGAGATCGATAATACGGGAAACGAGTTCGATGCGCGAACGCTGCCTGGCCTCGTAGCAGACCTGGGTGATTGAATCGACAGTGAGGCTCTCGCGTTCGATTTCGATGAGCTGCGGTTCGTTGCCGTAACGCTTGATGATACGGCTAACCGCGTCGTTCATCGTCGCAGAGAAAAACATCGTCTGTCGCTCGTTCGGGAGAGCGCGGAGAAGATTTTCCATCTCATCGGCAAAGCCCATGTCGAGCATGCGGTCGGCCTCGTCGAGGACGGTGATCTTGACGGAATCGAGATCGAGAGTGCCGCGTTCGACGTGATCGATGAGACGACCGGGGGTGCCCACGATGACCTGGGTGCCCTGACGCAGGGCCCGGATCTGCCGGTCGATGGGCGCTCCGCCATAGACGGCGAGGGCCCGGAGTTTCGGAAGCTTCGACCCGAGGCGCTGCAGCTCGGCGCAAACCTGGACGGCGAGTTCCCGTGTCGGACAGATCACGAGCATTTGGGGATTCGGATTGTCCCAGTCGATCCGGGCGAGGCCGGAGAGGCCGAAAGCAGCCGTTTTCCCCGAACCTGTCTCGGAGAGACCGATAATATCTTTCCCCGAGAGAGCAAGAGGGATGGAGGCGACCTGAATATGAGAGGGCTCTTCGTAGCCGAGTTGTTCGACAGCGGCGAGGAGGGCGTCGGGAAGACCGAGTTGGGCAAAAGTGGTATGATTCACAGTAAAGACGGGCAGTTTTATCGCCCCGCCATGAACCGTGAAGATGGACCTCTACGGCGCGGGGTGACTGGCAGAATACGCCCGAATGGTCAAAGAGAAAGCGGAACCTTCGCCGGAGCCACAAGGAGCCACTCAGTGATCAATTCGCCTCATTGAGCGGAGCTTCAATGCGATTCAACGAGGAGGCGAGTAGATTCCCCTGCGAACGGGGTGGGACGACCTGGCGACGGCTCTTGATGAGACTTGCGATCTCCCGACGGAGCGCGCCAAGGTCGAACGGCTTCGTCAAAAAGACATCCGATCCCGCCCCGAGCGCGCCGCGGCGCATGTCTTCGTCGGCATTTCCCGAAGCGGCGATGATGGGAACCCTGGCGAGCGCGTTCTCGAGTAAACGGATCTGCCCGACCATGGTGATGCCATCCATCACCGGCATTTCGATGTCAGTGAGGATAAGATCGGGACTGATGCTCTGATCACGAAGGAGATCGAGGGCTTCGATTCCGTTGCTCGCCTCGAGAATGGCGTATCCTGCCCCCTTGAGCACTTTCCTGAGCAGCACCCGATTCGGAAGCATGTCATCGATCACGAGGATCGTGAAGCAGTTTGCCGGCGGCACCATCGCCGGAATGGAGCGGTGAGGTTGAGGGGTCATCCGAGAGTTCATAACTTTGCCGAGTAGTTAAAGAAGACAAGTCTTTAAGAGATTAGTATTACTTTGAACAATATTGTTCAAACTATTTTTTCGGAAAGTTATGAAAAATCACATTTTTGGGACTTTTGAAGACCTGCCGTTGAAAGAACTCGGAACAGGACCGTATCGCCACCCCGGGATCAAAAGTTCGGCAGCCCGGGAGGACGCTCGGAGAGGCGGTGAAACTCGACCTGCTCGTAGGGAGTCTTGACCTCTTCTTCCGTAATTCCGCCGACGAGAGTGACGTCACCGTGACTGGTGCTCTTCAGCTCGGGCCGGTTGGTGCCTTTTTCGAAGATTTTTTGCTGCTTGATCGGTTCGCCGTCGATGTTGATGACAGTGTATTTGTGAGCCTGGGGGCCGGTCATGTGAAGGACATGGAGCTGATTCTGCGAGTCAATCGCGTGAGTCGGAGGCCGCAGATTCATGTAATCACCGAGGGGATAGGTGCGGTAAACGTAGCCTGAGTCGCTTTGCTTCAGCCTGAAGTAGAGGGTCTTTGAACGCGCGCCGTGATAGTAGGTCATCAGCGCATACTCCCGATAGGTCCCCGCGTCAGGATGCCCCTGGGGGACACCGACGATCTGGCTCCAAATAGCCTGGCCCTGGGTCACCTGCACGGTGATGATCTTCGTTTGGAAGACTCGATTAATCTGGGGAAAGGTCACGCTGGCCTTGACCCGGTAGGTCCCGATGCTGGACATGGCGTAGCGCCGGTTGATCGTGACCTTGTGTTTGTAGGTCTGTCCCGAAGCGAGCACGATGGGGCGCTCAGCCTGGACTCCCCTGCTCGGGATGATTAAGTTACCGCCCCCATCCGTAACCGTGAAATCGAGCCAGCTAAGTCCATCCGAATCACCGAAGATGAGGTCCTGCCCCGCGCGGTTGATGATGGACAACTCGCCGGTAATCGGTTCATCGGCGAGGTAAAGAGTGCGATCCAGGTTCAGGTCGACGATGATCTGGGCGGAGACGGTCCCGGTCAGAAAAAAGCTGAAAAGGGCAAGAAGGGTTATAAAGGGGCAGCGTCGCATGACAGACAAAGGCGAGTCTCGAGTAGACAAGAGTTCCGGCGAATCGGGGAAATATCTGAACCCGCATCGTGAGTATTTTCAGGGAAATCCCCCGCGATTGCAATGTCAATCTCCTGAACTAACCGCTATTCGGCTTCCAATCCATTAAAATTACTAAGTATTTAATAAATTTAAGATTTTAGTTTTTCTTAAATTACTTCATAATTTAAACTACCCCATCGAGGGGCAGTGAGTTGATGAAAATAAGTTGGAGATTTGTGGTGATGGTCCTCTTTCTGGCCGGGTTTGTCCTGACCGGGTTGGTGGGCACGTCCACATCGATGACTTTTATCTGGACTGCCTACGCCATTCTCGGAATCGCGGGGATACTCTCCATCGGCCTTCTTTTTAAAGAGGTCGGCTTCACCCTGCCACGCTGGAGCACGATCGCGGTTTTTTCCCTGACTGCCTATCTCCTCATCCGCGCTTCGGAGTCGCAGGTATCTTACTTTGCGCGGGAAGATGCGTCGCTTATCCTAACCGGGTTCCTCTGCTACTGTCTCTTCCTCTCGCTTGCTTCATCGGGAGGCTGGCGTCGCCGGCTCCTCTATGCGATCGCCGGTCTCGTCGTGGTGAATCTCGTCTTCGCCCTCATCCAGGCGCTTTTCAAGCCCGTGCTGTGGCTGATCCCGGGCTACGAAAGGACCTTTGCTCATCAAGTCGGAGGCCTTTTTAATCATCCGGATCATTTTGCGGGCTTTATCGGGGCACTCGTGCCGGTCTGGTTGGCCATGGCGCTCTACGGACGACAGAGCGGGGGCATCCGCCGACTCTGGGGAGCGCTCGCCGCCCTCTCGTTCGCGGCGACGCTTTACTCGGGCAGCGCGACGGGCCTCTTCGGCCTCCTTTGCGGCCTCGGGACATTCGCGCTGCTGACAGGAACGATCATTTACCGGGAAATCACTCCGGGCGCGAAAAAGATGGCTCTCATGGGAGTCGCCGCTTTCACCCTAGTCGCCGCCCTGATCGGGTTTGCTGTCGCCGGACCGCCCGGCCAGCAGATCGACCGCACGCTACTGACGAGGGGTGAGAGTGTCAGCCTTCCCCTGGTTTGGAAGGCAGGCCTCCAACAGGCGGCCGAGGCTCCGGCGCTGGGCACGGGAAGCCGCACCTCCTACATCTACGGACGTCTTTTCCGCGACGAAGCACTCGGAAGTTCCGCCTCCGAGCCGGAATTCATCCACAACGAATACCTTCAAATCCTCGCCGACTACGGCATCATCGGTCTCACCCTGCTCCTCACCGTGCTCGCTCTGCACGGGCATTTGGGGCTGAGCTTCGTACGATCCTATGCCGGTTTCGCGACCGTCAGGAGGAGTATCCTCCCACAGTCGGATCATCTCGCCCTCGTCCTCGGGGCAATGTCGAGCCTCTCGGCGATGGGGTCGCTCTCCTTTTTCGATTTCACGATGCATCTGCCTGTCTTCGTGATCGTCGCCGCCGTCTTTCTCGCCGTCCTCGCCGCTCCCGACCCGATGGCGTCGGCTCTGAAGCCCACTACCGTATCTGTCCTCCCGGGGGGCAGCCTGATGTTCGTGAACCGCGCCGTCGTCTTCGGCTGCGGTATCGCGATGTTATGCTTCGGTCTCGTCTTTTCGCGGAGCGAGTTTCACTACGAGATGGCACGCCTCGCCTTCGAATCCGATCCGGGTGGCTACAAACATTTTCGCCACCTCAAAGCGGCTCGCGAGATTGACTCGAAGAACCCCTTCCTTTTCGCCCTCAGCGCCCATGCCCAGGTCGCGGGGATCACGACGGCGATGGCCGCACCCGAGCGTCGCCAGGCCCTCGAACAGGCCGACCACTACTTCAGCAAAGCGCGCTCTCTCTACCCGCAGGATGTCTTCGCTGCCGTGGGCCACTCATCCGTGCTCGACGAACTTGGGAAAAAGAGTCGTGCCCTCCAGCGCCTCCACGATGCCCGCGAGATGGCCCCTTACTACGGGAACATCATCCTCGCCGAGGCAGAGCACCACCTGCGCCACGGCAATATCGTCGAAGCGGGAAAATCCTTCGAAGCCGCCCTCGAGGCGCGCGCTTTCCGCAATACCGCTGCTGCGCAGGAAGGTCTGCGGACGCTTACAGAGTGGAAACTGATCGCTGACGAAAACGGCATCGACTGGCGCGGCGACTCGCTCGAGGCCGGAGAAATGCTCGCCCGGCCACCCGACTACCGCACCATCCAGGACGTCCGTATCAGCGAAAGAAACCTCACCGGCAAAGCCGAACCGGAAGCAGCGGAGCCCGCCGAAACTCCCGCCCCCAAAGCGACGGAGCAGGAGTGATCCCTCACACGTCGCGCGACGAGAGGATGACCTGCTGCCCCTCGAGCGGAGAGAGGACACGTTTGCCAAGGTGATTCATCGAGACCGCCTCGTGAAGTCGCCGGAGCGGCTCGGCCGGGTGCTCGTTGCTGATCGGGAAGGTGGCGTGGTGCATCGGGATCATACGATGCGCCTTGAGATCAAAAAAGGCCTGGACCGCCTCTTCGGGATTCATGTGGACCTCGCGGCCGCTCGGACAATCGTAGGCACCGATGGGCAGCAGAGCCGTGTGAATGTCGTAACGCTCCCCGATCTCGGCGAAGCCGTCGAAGTAAGCCGAGTCGCCCGAATGATAAACGGTGTGTTCGGGCAATTTGATGACAAAACCGCCGAAGCCTTTCTTCGTGTCATGAATGTATCGGGCGCCCCAGTGGTGCGCGGGAGTGAAATGGACCTCGGCATCGCGGAAGGGGATGCAGTCCCAGTCCGTCATCTCCTCGACCCGATTGACATTTAGCTTACGCAGCACACCGGCGACGCCCTGTGGCACCAGCACGGTCTGCGATCCATCGACGATGCGCTTCAGCGTCGTGCGGCAGAGATGGTCAAAGTGCGCGTGGGTAATGAGGACGAGATCAATCCTCGGGAGATGCTCGATGTCGATACCGGGGTCGCGGTGGCGCTTCAGCGGCCCCATCCACTTTGCCCAAACCGGATCGATGAGGATGTTGAATCCCGCCGTTCTCACGAGAAAGCTGGCGTGCCCGATCCAGACGACCTCGACTTCGTGGGGCGCGAGATCGGGGAATTCGGGCGGGTGAATGCTGCCGGTCGCCTCGCGCTTTCGCATCAGCGCGGGAAGGACACTGCTGCTGAGGAAACGGTAGTTCCTGCGTGCCCACCCCTTTTCGGGCATCAGGCCTACCGTCCGACCATTGGTGAAAAGTCGGGATCTTTTTGCAGGAAATGCCGCGCCATTCAGGGGCAATGAGTCAGTCTCGGGATCAGCCATAGGAGAACGCCCTTGGACAGAGCGAGGAAAAGAAATCTACGCAGCCTCGCCCGCAGCGGCAATAAGAGACTCGGAAAAAATCACGTCCCCGGCGGAGGAATGAGTGGTCATTCTGCACGATCGGGCGGGGCCACGCGGTAGCCGGTGGCCAGCTCAAAGGCGTGGGAAAAGGCGAACAGACGGGCCTCTTCGCCGGGCTTAGCGACGAAGGTCACTCCGTTCGGTGCCCCCTCTCCATCGAGACCGAGGGGCACGGTGATCGCGGGGTAGCCGGCCGTGGCATAGACATCCGAATGCGTGTTGGCGAGGCTCACGAGGAACTCGACCTCGTGCTTCGCGAAGGTCGATGCGAGCAGGGCGGCCGCCGTCGCGCGCACTTCACGGACCGCCTCTTCGTAGAGCGGAGCCATCTCAGCCTCGGCGAGACCGCTGTCCTGCGAGATCGCTTCGAGCATCCGGACGCCGAGATCGACCATGTTCTGCCCGCGAGGGATGCGCCGCACCGGGTCGGCGAGATGGTAAGAACGGAGATCGGCGAGACTTTTGACGGGAGCTCCCGCCGCCGAGAGATAACCGACCGTATCGACCGAGAGTCCGATGAAAAGGACCGGAAGCAGGGCCGGCTTGTCCGCGAAGGTCTCGTCGAGATCCCGCGCAATGGCTCCTGCTTTTTCCAAGCCCTCATCAATGCGCCCGAGCCAGAAAAGTGTCCCGTCTTCCCCTTCGTTTTCGAGGATTCCCTTTCGCAGAACTCCCACAGCGACACCCTCGAGCGCCGCCGCATCGAGCGCCGCCACGTAATCCGTCTCCGTCTCGTCCATCACCGCGAGGAGCAGGGCCGCATCGCGCACGGAACGGGCGATCGGACCGGCCGTGTCCTGAAAGCGGATCAACGGCACGATCCCCTCCCCGCTCACCACGCCCGGACCCGGCATCATCGCGACAACGCCATTGCTCGCCCCCGGGGAGATAAGCGATCCGGAGGTCTCGGTCCCGACACTGACCATCGAGAGAAAGGCACTCGTCGAGATGGCCGAACCACTGCTCGATCCCGAAACCGGCAGGTCGGCACGGTAGGGATTCACCCCCATGCCGCCGATCGCATTGTAGCCGGGCGGCTCCGTCGTGAGAGTGCCGGCGAGTTCCGAGAGACTCGCCTTTCCGAGAATAACCGCTCCCGCCGCGCGGAGTTTTTTGACCAGCACAGCGTCGGCCGCCGGCGAATGGTCGAGCAGGATCTCGGCCCCGACCGTGGTGTGCATCGGCGAGGTCGTGCCAATGTTGTCCTTTAGATTTACCGGAATTCCGTGAAGCGGACCGAGGTTCGTTCCCGCCGCCCGCAGTTTATCCATTGCACGAGCCTCGTCGAGAGCGCGGGGATTCAACTCGAGATAGCTGCGCAGATTCCCATCCAATTGCCCGATACGATCGAGGAAAAAGACGGTGAGTTCCTCCGAACTCACGTCCCCTTTCGCCATCGCCGCTCCCACCGAAGCGACGTCCCCTTTGCGAACAAGGCGATCCACGGCGGCAAGGCGCCTCTTCCCGATCGCGGCGAGGGCTTTTTCAAAAGGCGCGAAATCCAGCTCGCGCAGGCGCGGCAGGTTGGACGACTCATTTTCCACAAGCGGTTCCGCCCTCTTGCACCCGATCGGGAGGACGGCGGAAAAAACACAGCAGAGAATCAAACTTCGGAAAACCGCTCTCATGATCACAACACGCGGGAGCTTAGCGGCAGCCCCGCGCAAATGCCAGCTCGCGTGAAAAGGACTTTTCCCCCGCCCGATCCGTGGTTTGGTGGCGGACTCGGAATTTGATATGGAACTCGATGAAATAGAATGGCGCACACGGGAAGTTTTTCCCGGCTGGAAAGAGAGCGGGCTCTCCCTCACAACCATCGAGAAAGGGGGCTCGGGTCGCCTCTTTGTCAGGGTCGTTCGCGAAGACTCGGGCGAAAGCCTCATCGCGATGCATTACAACCTCGACCGCGCCGACAACGCCCGCTTCGCCTGCGTCACCGATTTCCTGAACCGCCACGCCATTCCCGCTCCCCGCATCCTCGAGCGCCGCATCGATCTCAACCTGCTCTGGGTCGAAGACCTCGGCGCTCTCGATCTCGGCAATCTCGCGGGTTCAGACTGGGCGAGCTCGCGCCTCCCCGCCTACCAGTCCGCCCTGCGGGCCGTCTTCCCACTGCACCGTCTCTCCGAGAGCACCGCTCCGGAGGATCTCCCCGAACTCGAAAAACCCTTCGACGCGCCCCTCTACGAGTGGGAGCAAAATTACTTCCTCACTCATTTTGTGGAGCGCTTTGTCTCGGCCGAAAAAGCCGCTCTGCTCCGCAGCGATCGCGCCTTTGCCGCTCTCCGCGACGAACTCGCGACCCTGCCGCGAGCCCTCGTCCACCGCGATTTCCAGAGCACCAACGTGATGCTCCGCGACGGAGGCAGCTACCTCATCGACTACCAGGGCCTGCGCTGGGGTCTGCCTGAATATGATCTCGCCTCGATGATCTACGATCCCTACAGCGAGTTCACGACGGCGGAGACGGACGACCTCATTGGATTTTATTTTTCCCTCAAAGAAAAAGCCGGAGACTCCGAATCCCGCGCCGCTTTTGAAAAACGCCTCACCCAATGCGCGATGCAGCGGCTCATGCAGGCCCTCGGGGCTTACGGATTTCTCAGCGAGGTGAAAGGCAAGACCGAATTCCTCGCCCACATCCCGACCGCGAAGAAACGACTCCTCGCGCTCTCGCGGAAGGAAGGCGGGCTTCCGGGATTGGCGGCGGTGCTGGCATGAACGGCGCAGAGACATGACCCGGTCCCATGTGCGCCTCTTCGTCGTGATCGTGATCGCGGGAGTTTCCCTCGGTGCGGCCGGGTTTCTGGCGCTCAACGACTCGAAATTGAAGAAGCTCGATCTCCCGAGAGTCCCCGGCGTGGTCGTGCACCGATTGCCGGTCCCCTCCCTTGCGGATCGTCTGGCGCGCCGGGCGGTCTACACGGCATCGCCTTCGATCGCGGTCCTGCCCGCGGGGGACTATCTCATCACCGACAATCTTTTCGGCCCGGGGTCAGAGGCGGACCGCTCGGGGACCACACAGGTCTTCCGATCGCGGGATCGCGGTCAGAGTTGGGAGTTGATCACCGTGATGCGCGACATGAAACGCGGCAGCCTTTTCGTCCATGGCGACGACGTCTACCTCTTCGGCTATCGCGCGGCACCCGGCGATCTGTTAATCCGTCGATCACGTGACGGAGGCCTGAGCTGGAGTGAACCTCATGACGAGTCGGACGGACTCCTGCGG
Organism: Verrucomicrobiales bacterium; assembly: GCA_030730365.1. Taxonomy (GTDB): domain Bacteria; phylum Verrucomicrobiota; class Verrucomicrobiia; order Verrucomicrobiales; family DEV007; genus Arctic95D-9. The sequence continues at coordinate 17,579 of JANQVJ010000034.1, read as the reverse complement.
CGCGGCACCTTCGGCGGCACTCCGAACCGACCCGTGATCCACGACGGGCGGATCTGGTTGGCCGTGTCGGGTCGGCGGGTGATGTCCGCTCCGGTGGAGTCAGACCTCCTGCGGGCGGACTCGTGGACACTCTCGAGCCGGGCCGACACGAGCCGGGGCCCCTTTGGAAAAAATGCCGTCATCACCGAGGCGCAGATCGTCGCTTCGCCGGAGACCGGGGTGGTCGTGATGCCGAAGATCGGGGGAGAGGCCTACACCGCCCTGCTGCGGGCGGGAAAGGATCCGCGCAAACTCCGCGACCCCCAGGCCGAAGACTGGGTAAGCTTTCCCGGCGGAGAGAAGAAGTTCGCCGCCGGTTTCGACCACGTGACCGCTTCGTTCTTCGCGCTCTCGAACCCCGTGCTGCCCGCCTACGAGGACTCGGGCTGGCCGCCCGAAATGATACGCAACGCCGCCGCCCTCCTCGTCTCGCAAGATCTCCGGGAATGGCGGGTGGCCACAATTTTTCTCGAAACGCCGCAGGTGGATTACGAAGCCTTTCAGTATCTCAGTTACGATATCGACGGCGACGACCTCATCATCGCCTCACGCACCGCCTTTACGATCGGCGACGGCAAACCCCCGCGCGGTCACGACAGCAACCTCACGACCTTCCACCGCATTGAAAATTTCCGGCGATACCTCGCTCCCGACGACAAAGACAAAAAATAACGCCTCTCAAAACGACTCCACGTGCGTGAGCACGTCAAAAAACGGCACCTCGGCAAGCAGGCCGAAGCGGTCGTCACGGTTCAGCCTCGCCCGCGTCGTCGCCGGACTCGAGAGCCCGCAGAGGAAGCGGGCGAGCTGCCTCGGCTGGCGCAGCGCCGGATGATTCTCGGCCTTGGTCGTGCGAATGACCTCGGCCTGCTCGAGCGAGATGGACTCACGCTTAGCCGCCGGGAGCGGACCGCCGGCCGTCTCACCGAGACAAACGCCGCAGCTGCCGCACGGCTCCATCGTTTCACCGAAGTAGGCGATGAGCTGCTGCGGGGTGCACTGCGGCGTTTCGCAAAGCGTCTCGACGAGATGGAGCCGCTCGATCTCCCCGACCTCGCGGGATTCGAAGCGCTCGATCATTCGCGCTGCGATAGACGGGACCGATCGCTCGCCCTCGGGCGCGAGGCGGTAGCCGTGGCGCAGTCCGTCGGGTTTCACAATTGCATCCCCCTGATCCGCGAGGTAGCCGATCGCGCGGCGGACGCGGTCCTCGGGCTCGCCCATCTCAGCGGCGGAGTCGGCGATGGTGAAGCGATGCCAGAGCCGCGCCTTTTTCCCTGTCTCGAAAAGCCGCGTGAGAAAAAGCTGCCGCTCCGGCGTGTGGCCGGTAATGACCGTTTTAAAAGGCCTCAGCAATTGCACCTGATACCCGCCGTAAAAGGGGCCTTCGGGAATGATCACGCCGTCGAGCTCCAGATAGGTCAGCGCGGTCGAGACGACGGTCGGGCGCATGTCGCGCGAGAGGGAAAGGTCGTAGCGGGAAATGGAAAACTTTTCCCCCTGCAGCAGGACATGCTCGACGAGCGACTTCACCGCCGTGGCCGAGGGCGTGTCGCCGTAGATGAAATTTTCCAGCACGGTGAGGTCATCGGCACAGGCGAGGATCTCGCAGGTCGAGATCGCTCCATCCCGTCCGGCACGCCCCGATTCCTGCACATAGTTCTCGAGCGACTTCGGCAGGTTGTAATGATAGACATGCCGGATGTCGGCCTTGTCCACGCCCATGCCGAAGGCGATCGTGGCCACGACCACGTTGATGCTGCCTGACATAAAGCCATCCTGCACCGCCGCCCGGTCCTCGTCGCGCATCCCCGCATGGTAGGCACGCGCATCGACTCCCGCTCTCGCGAGGAGACCGGCGACCCGCTCGGCGGTTTGCTGCAGGGTCACGTAGACAATTGCCGGACCGGGAGTCGCCGACGTCACGAGCTGAACGAGCCGGGCATCGCGCTCGCGCTCCGAACAGGGATGGATGCGAAAATGGAGGTTGGCCCGGGCGAATCCGGTCTGGACGTGGTCGCCCGCCGCGATTCCGAATCGCTCACGGATCTGTTCCGCGACCCGCGGCGTCGCCGTCGCGGTCAGGGCGAGGATACGCTCGACCTTCAGCTCCCGCGCCATCTCCGCGAGCTTCAGGTAATCGGGGCGGAAATTGTGGCCCCACTCCGAGATGCAGTGGGCCTCGTCGACCGCGAGCAGGGAGATGCGGCAGGCCCGCAGGTGGCGCAGGAAGCCCTCGTTCGCGAGGCGTTCGGGGGCGACGTAGAGGATCTTCAGCGAGCCGTCCTGCATCCGGCTGTAGATGGCTTCGATCTCGCTCCGCTCCAGCGTCGAGTCGAGCCGGGCCGCCGCGACGCCTTTTTGATGGAGCGCCTCGACCTGATCTTTCATCAGGGCGATGAGCGGCGAGATCACGAGCGTGAGATGCTCGAATAGTAAGGCGGGGAGCTGATAACAGAGACTTTTTCCCGCCCCCGTCGGGAAAAGCGCCAGGGCCGAGCGACCCGCGAGGAGCACGTCGATGACCGCCTCCTGCCCCGGACGAAACGCCCGATGGCCGAACCATTGATCTAAGGCCGCGTCTTTATCCATCATTTTTCGTACTCCTGAACGGCGGAAAGATGCCGCTCTATAGGCTTGAAGCAATTTTTAAAGAACCCTATGGTGCGACGACATATGCACCTGCGCCTCCAGCCCCTCGCGGTCCTGCTCTTCCTCGTCACCACGCTTCCCCTCCTCGCAGAGGAACGATCGTGGACCAACAGCGGAGGAAAAACGATCGTCGCCACTCTCGTCGAGATCGTTGGGGAGAAGGCGGTCCTGCAGATGAACGGGAATAATTTCGAAGTCGTCATCGCGAGCCTTTCCCCGTCCGATCAGGACTTCATCAAAGGCTGGAAAAAGAGCGACATGACCGATCCGTCAAAGGACGGTGAAATCAAAGCGAACTGGGACAGCCCCTGGCCCAAACTCGTCTCCATCGACATTGATCAGGAGATCGAAGTGCTCAAGGAAGACGAGGCGGCAAATGAATACATCTACGCCAGCCCGCACTACGAATTCATCTGTGATGTGAAACTCAACACCTCACTCGTGAAGCGTTTTTCCCTGCTCTTCGAAGCGACCAATCAGGTCTGTCGCGAGCTCCCCCTCGGCATGGTCAAGCCCTTCCGCCAGGCGCGGCACAAGATTCATCTTTTCGAAACCCGCGAGGCCTACATTTCCAAGGGCGGCCCGCCCGACTCCGCCGGGGTCTACATCAGTAGCGGCGGCGAGGGCGATATCCTCATCCCCCTGACGAGTCTCGGAGTGAAAAAAGTGGGCAGCAACTACAGCGTCGATTACGACAAGGAGAACACGACCCTCTCGCACGAGATCGCCCACCAGCTCACCGACGCCGAATACTATGCCGAGGGATCCCGCGGGTGGTTCACCGAGGGCATGGCCGAGTACATCGCCAACAGCGGCTATCGCTCGGGCAAGTTCAGTCTCGCGGACATGCAGAAGCTCATTGCCAAGGTCACCGCCTACGGCGAGAACGGCCAGGGCGGACGCGCCCTCGGCGAGGAGTTCACCGCACCCGATTTGCAGGAGTTTTTCATGCAGAGCTACGAGTCATTCCTCTCCGACGCCCAGCTCAGCTACGGCCTCTCCGCCCTGCTCGTTTACTACTACTTCCACATGGACGGGGACAAGGACGCCGCCAATATGAAGGGATTCCTAAAAGCGCTGAAAGAAGATAAGAAACCACCCGAACTCTTCGAGCCGCTCCTCGCCGGACGCACCTGGGACGAAATGGAGGGAGCCATCACACAGGGCTGGAGGTCGCGCGGGGTGAAGATCAACTTCCGCTAAGAGCCGGTTGCAAGCGCGCCTGACAGGGTTGAATGAGTGACTAAACCCTGTTGACTCCACCCTCTCATGACCGAAAAACCATGTCGCTGGGGCATTCTCGGCACCGCCGGGATCGCCCGTAAAAACTGGCAGGCGATACGCCACAGCCGGAACGGACGACTCGTCGCCGTCGCCAGCCGCACCGCCGACCGCGCCGCTGCCTACATCGCGGAGAATCAGACACAGATCCCGCATCACCCTGCTCCGAGAGCGATCGCGGGATACGAGGAGATGATCGCCGCCGACGACATCGACGCCCTTTACATTCCCCTCCCGACCGGGCTACGCAAGGAGTATGTCCTCGCCGCCGCCGCCGCCGGCAAACACGTCCTCTGCGAAAAGCCGTGCGGGGTCGATGCGGGCCAGGTGCGCGAGATCATCGAGGCCTGTGAGGAAGCGAAGGTGCAATTCATGGACGGCGTCATGTTCATGCACAGCGACCGCCTCACCGCCTTGCGGCGCGAACTCGATGCCGGCCACGCCGTCGGTGAAATCAAACGCATCGCCTCGCAATTCAGCTTCATGGCGCCGGAGAGTTTTTTCACGGAGAACATCCGCATGCAGGCGGGACTGGAGCCTCTGGGCAGCCTCGGTGATCTCGGCTGGTACTGCATCCGCATGGCGCTCTGGACGATGGGTTACACCATGCCCCTGGCGGTCCGTGCCCGTATGATACGCGAGACCGCTGTCCCGATCTCCCTCTCCGCCGAAATGGATTTTGCCGGCGGCGTCACCGCGAGTTTCTATTGCAGCTTCGAGGCCGAGCACCAGCAGTGGTTCAACATCGGCGGGACCGCCGGACACATCGCGATACGGGATTTCGTATTGCCCTTTCACGGACCCGAAGTCAGTTTTGAAATCGAGCAGGCCCGCTTTGAGACGGAAGTCTGCCGGTTCCACATGGAGCGTCACAGCCGTCGCGTCGCCGTCCACGAATACTCCGACAGCCATCCCACCGCGCAGGAGACCAAACTCTTCCGCCGCTTCGGCGAACTCGTCCTCGGCGGGCAACCCGATCCGCACTGGCCTGACATCACCCTAAAGACCCAGCTCGTCCTCGACGCGTGCCTGCAATCGGCTCGCTCGGGCGGCAGGGAAATTTTTCTGTAAAAGCGGCATCATGATAGAGCCTATCGCACGAGGCCTCTTCGGCATCATCATCCTTCTCGGGTTCTGCTATCTTCTCAGCAATCATCGGAGCGGGATCAACTGGCGGCTCATCGGCGGCGGGATCGCCCTGCAGGTCGTTCTGGCGATGCTCCTCCTCGCGACCCCTTTCAGTGGAGTAATCGAGTGGGCCTCGGGTGGTTTTGTGAAACTGCTCGGCTACAGCGATATCGGAGCGCGCTTCATGTTCGGTGAACTCGTCGACGCGAGCCGCTACGGCTTTGCCTTTAAAGTGCTACCGGTCATCATTTTCGTCTCGGCCCTGACCTCGCTGCTTTATTATCTCGGGGTTCTGCAATGGATCGTCTTTGGCTTTGCCTGGGTCATGTCGCGGCTCATGAAACTCTCGGGCGCGGAGAGTCTCGCCGCCGCCGCCAATATTTTTGTCGGCCAAACCGAGGCTCCGCTTGTAGTGAAACCCTACATTGCGAGAATGACGAGGTCCGAGCTCATGGCCCTGATGACCGGGGGAATGGCCACCATCGCCGGCAGTGTCTTCGCACTCTACGTCGTCACCCTCGGCGCAGGCGATCCCCTCGTCGAAGCGATGGTCGCAAAACAACTCCTTACCGCCTCGATGATGAATGCGCCAGCCGCCCTCTACGTGGCGAAAATGTTAGTGCCCGAGCGCGAGATGATCAGCGAGGACCTTTTTGTGCCGCGTGACAGCCACGGCCGCAACATCCTCGACGCCCTCGCGCAGGGGACGACCGACGGACTACGGCTCGCCCTAAATGTGGCCGCTATTCTCATCGTCTTTGTCGCGGCGATCGCCCTACTCAACGGGATCTTCGGCTGGGTTGGCGCCCTCGGCGGCGGCGACGGCTGGGTCAACGGGCTCGTCGCGCAGGCAAGTGGCGGGGTCTTCGAAAATCTCTCGATGGAGGCCATTCTCGGCTTTCTTTTCGCTCCCGTCGCTGCTCTTATCGGAGCGGAGCGCGGTGACATGCTGCAACTCGGCCAGTTGCTCGGGACGCGCCTCGTCTCGAACGAATTCGTCGCCTACCTGCAACTCGGGGAACTGAAGTCCGCCGCCGCGATGGGACCCAAGTCCATTTTCCTCGCCACCTTCGCTCTCTGCGGCTTTGCCAATCTCAGCTCCATCGGCATCCAGATCGGCGGCATCGGCGTGCTCGCCCCCGAACGTCGCGGTGACCTCGCCGAGCTCGGGGTCAAAGCCATGATCGCCGGGACTATCGCGACCCTCCTTAGCGCCTCGATCGCGGGGATGTTTTTCGGGGTCGGCGGGTGACTGAACTTCAGTTGTGAAGTGCGTGCAACACGGCTTCGGGATCACGATCGACCACTCGCAGCAGCGCTTTTGCAGGACCTTCCGGGTGGCGGCGCCCCTGCTCCCAGTTTTGCAAGGTCCGGACGCTGACACCGATAATCGCAGCAAAACGGGACTGTGAAATCCCCAACCTTTCTCGAATCGCCTTGGCGTCCGGGTCTGGATAAGAAAACACGCGGGACGCCTTTCGCACTCCACTCTTTATCTCACCTGCTTGGCGAATGCTTTCACACAACTGATCAAAATCGGCTTCATTCATGGCTCAAGTAATTCCCGACCAAGTTCCTAAGTTTTCGAACCTGATCCTCCGTTAGATTTTCCTGTTTTCCTTTCGTGTATGCGAAGAGAAGAAAAATCTCATTCGCACAAACCAAATAATAAATGACTCAGATTCCTCCGCTTTTTCCCGACCCGGCAAGTTTCCACCGGATTTTCCTTAGACCGCCGCTGCGGGGAATGAGGTTTCCCGCCTCCGGATCGGCAACCAAAACCTGCTGAAACTCCGCATAAGATTCATCGTCGAGCAGAGAAACGATTTGGCTCGTAAATACACTGGTCTCAAAGAAGATCATGTCCTCCCAAGAGGATACGCCAATGGCGTACACTTACCAATGAGAATTTACATCTTTCCGAATTTGGTGACGGAAACCCGCTTCTACCTCCCCAGCCGACGCGCCACGTCTTTCGCAAAATAGGTCAGGATCATGTCAGCGCCGGCGCGCTTGATCCCGATAAGTGACTCGAGGGCCACTTTCTCTTCATCGATCCAGCCATCTTTGGCGGCGGATTTGATCATGAGGTATTCGCCACTCACCTGGTAGGCGGCGATGGGGATGTCAAAAGCGTCGCGCAGCGTGCGGATGACGTCGAGGTAGGGCCCAGCCGGCTTGACCATGATCATGTCGGCGCCTTCGGCGATATCGAGTTCAGCTTCGCGGAGCGCTTCGCGGCGGTTCGCGGGATCCATCTGGTAGGTCTTTTTATCCCCTGCCTTGGGCGCGGAATCGAGCGCCCCGCGGAAGGGCCCGTAGTAGGCCGAAGCATACTTCGCGGTGTAGCTGAGAATGGAGACCTCTTCGTAACCCGCCTCGTCGAGAGCCGCCCGGATCTCGCCAACGCGACCGTCCATCATGTCGCTCGGCGAGACGATGTCGGCACCGGCGGCGGCGTGGCAGAGCGCCTGACGGCAGAGCACGGCAACGGTTTCGTCGTTGATAATCTTGAGATCCCCCGCGGCGGTCTTTTCGACAAGACCGTCATGCCCGTCGGAGTTATAGGGATCGAGGGCGACATCGGTGATAATGGTAATGTCAGGGTAAACGGCGCGCACCGCTCTGATCGCCCGCGGAACGAGTCCTTCGGGATTAAAGCATTCCTCCGCGAGTGGTGTTTTCAGATCATCCTCGATCTTGGGGAAAAAGACGATAGCGCGCACCCCGGCCTCCCAGGCCTCGCCGACTTCGGTGAGAAGACCTTCGAGACTCCAGCGGTGGCAACCCGGCATCGAGGTGATCGGGTCATTTTGCGGGGCGTCATGGATGAAGAGCGGATAGATGAGATCCGACGGATGCAGGATCGTCTCTCTCACGAGACCGCGGATTCCGCGGGTCTTGCGGTTGCGGCGCGGGCGAATGGGCAGGTTCAGCTTTTCGGACATAGTTCGTATCCTTCCTTGGTGTCTTTGATTTCCCAGCCGGCGGCGGAAATTTCGTCGCGGAGCCGGTCTGACTCGGCCCAGTTTTTCGCCTGCTTCGCGGCCCAACGGTCGGCGGCGAGTTGCACGAGCGCCCCGGGAGCCTCGGCGACCGGACCTCCCGTCGCGGGGAGCACGAGTCCGAGAGCCTCCATGATGAGATGGAATCCTTTCAATTCCTGTGCCGCAACATCGGCGGACAGAGCCTCGACCTGGACCGCCTTCATCGCACTGAAGACCCGACCGAGGGCATCGGGCGTGTTGAGGTCGTTAAGAAGCGCCTCGAAGGCACCGCCGAAGGATCCTTGCCCGGTCACCGCGAGGGCGTCGTCGTAGGTGAGTGGTTCTGTCAGGCCGCTCGCATCGACGAGAGACTGCGAAAATTTGGCGAGACGCTGCAGGGCCTGGCGGGCGGCGAGGAGCGCGGGGAAGGTCTCACTTCCAGCAGTGTCTTTCGCGACAAAGTTGAGCGGCTGCCGGTAGTTCGCCGAGATGAGGGCGTAACGAAGCTCCGCCGGGGAGAAGCCCGCCTCGATCAGTTGCGAGAGAGTGTAGAAGTTACCCGCGCTCTTCGACATTTTGCCGCCGTCGACGAGCAGGTGGGTGAGGTGAAACCAGTGACCGGCCATGCGATGACCGGTGCAGGCCTCGCTCTGGGCGATCTCGTTTTCGTGATGAGGGAAGACGAGATCGACGCCGCCCGAGTGAAGATCGAAGGTGTCACCGAGGTATTCGCGGCACATCGCCGAGCACTCGAGATGCCAGCCGGGACGCCCCTGACCCCAGGGACTGTCCCAGTAGTTGTCCCCGTCCTCGTCGCGTCTCGCTTTCCAAAGCGCAAAATCGCAGACAGAGTCCTTTTCATACTCATCGTCCGAGACCGAGCCCGAAGCTCCCTCGCGCAGCTCGCGCTGATCGAGGCGCGAGAGGCGACCGTAACTTTCGAAGCTGGAAACCTTGAAATAGACCGAGCCATCGTCGCTCGCATAGGCGTGCCCCTTTTCCATGAGGTCACGAATCATCTCGACCTGATGCGGGATGTGCTCAACCGCACTGGGCTCGATGTGCGGAGTCAGGAGATTCAACTTCGCGCAATCTTCCTGAAAGCGGTCGCGCCAGAAGTCGGTGAATTCTTTAAGCGTCCTCCCGCCCGCCTGCGAATCGCGGATCGTCTTGTCGTCGACGTCAGTGAGATTGCGGACGTGAAAGGTCGGCATGCCCGAGAGCTCCAAAGTGCGGCGGAAGACATCCTGAAGAACAAAGGTGCGAAAATTGCCGATGTGAGCCGGCCCGTAGACCGTCGGTCCGCAGCAGTAAAAGCGGAAGACACGCCCGTCGAGCGGGGTCAACTCCCGCACCTCGCGGCTCATCGTATCAAACAGTCTCATCTTCGGCATTGATTAAAAAGGACGGCACTGCCCCAGTTTTATAAGAGTTTCGCTCATTTCCGAGGTCTCACAGCCCGGAATTTCAATTTTTCTTCACGGCAGGACGACTTCAGAGCGATTCAGCAGAAAGGAGACGCTTTCGATCTTCGTCATTCAGTTCACGCAGTCTCAGATAATTGCCTCCAAAGTAAGCACGAGCTCCGTGATAATAGGAAGTATTCTCTCCGATCACTTCGAGTTTGATATCCCCATTAATGAAGGTGAGCCAGGTCTCCTCTTCCGCACCATCGTCTCTGATCGTAAATCGGGCCGTGCGTCCCTTCCATTCAGCCACACCGTCGAGACTGCCGAGATGGAAGGTTGGCCCTCTCACGACATCGATCAGGAAGGTGAACCTCCCCGGTTCGTTCTGCAGGATGAAGAGCCAACCACCCTGCCCGTCAGACCAGACGCCTTCCCACTCGTGGGCGAACTTGTCCCGGTCCATCCAGCCCTTGATTGTGTCAATGCGGCTCGCCGTCTCGCTGAGGACGGACTCCCAGTAGGTGCTCGAGAGTTTCTCCTTTCCCTCTTCCACGCCCTCGTTGAACCGTGCTAACTCTTCCGAGCGGGTGTCGCGGTATGCGATCCAGGTTCGCTGTTCTTCCTGCAGCTCCGCAAAAATCGATTCCGGTAAAGTTGATTTTGCTTTCTGATAGACCTGATTCAGCTCACGATCCGCGACAGCGATTTCCGCCTTGAGCGCTCCGATCGATTTTTCCTCCTGCGCGTGTAAGATCCGCACAAGGCTGAACAAGATGCCGAGCGCGAGAGAGTGGGAGCACTTCATGGGAGGGATACTAATCGATCCCGAATCCGGCGCAAGCCCGCCAGCGAACAAGGATGAATGAGGTTTGCCTGAACCTGTCTATCGCTGGTAGCTTTCGGGCATGTTCGCTCGAATCCTGCTCAGCCTCACTTTCCTCATGGCCACTCTTCCCTGCTCCTCGCAAGACGTCATCTACGACGAGGCGAAAGTCCCGACCTACACCCTGCCCGATCCGCTTCGCTTCGAAGACGGCACACTCGTGACCACCCCTGCAGACTGGGGAAAACGCCGCGCTGAACTTCTGGGACTGTTCGAGGACCACGTCTACGGCAAAACCCCGATCGCTCGGCCTGAAGGAATGCGCTTCGAACCCCGCACAAAGATCACCGACTTTCTCGACGGCAAAGCCACTCTGGAGGAGATCCGCATTCACTTCGGCAAAGGGGAAGGCGGCCCCTATCTCGATCTACTCCTCATCAAGCCGAACCGGATCCCCGAGGGCGGTGCCCCCACTTTTCTGGCGCTCAACTTCGCCGGCAACCACACGCTCCACCCCTCAACAGAGATCACCCTTTCCACCAGCTGGATGCGGTCCGGCGCTGACGATATAGAGCAAGGGCTCGTCGACGACGATCGCGCCACCGAAAAAGCGCGGGGCTCACGTGTCTCCCGCTGGCCCGTCGAAAAACTGATCGACGCCGGCACCGCTCTCGCCAGCTTCTATTACGGCGACATCGATCCCGATTTTGACGACGGTTTCGAAAACGGGATCCACACGATCTTCGGCAAACCGAAACCCGACGAATGGGGCTCCATCGGTGCCTGGGCCTGGGGCGCGAGCCGGGCGATGGATTACCTCGAAACCGACGAAGCGATCGATCAGAAGCGGGTCGCGATCTTCGGGCACTCCCGTCTCGGCAAAACCGCGCTCTGGGCGGGTGCTCAGGACGAGCGTTTCGCCCTCGTCATCTCGAACAATTCCGGCTGCGGCGGGGCCGCCCTGAGCCGGCGCCATTTCGGCGAACGTGTCGCGCGCATCAACACCGCCTTTCCCCACTGGTTCGCGGACACTTTCGTCCAATACAACGAAAACGAAGCCGCCCTCCCCGTCGATCAGCATCAGCTCATCGCCCTGATCGCCCCGCGCATGGCCTATGTCGCCAGTGCCGTCGAGGACGAGTGGGCCGATCCCAAGGGGGAGTTCCTCGCGGCCAAGCACGCCGGGCCGGTCTACGAAGTCCTCGGGAAAAAGGGAGTCGGGGTGGACGATCAGCCCGGGCTCAATAGCCCCGTAGGTAATTCAGTGCGATATCACGTTCGCACCGGGAAACACGATGTGACCGACTACGATTGGGAGCAGTATATCCGGGCGATCAAAGTGCTCTAAGACATCAGACCGGTCAACGCCCGCTGAACGGACTCTGACTATTACTGACAGACCCATCAGGCATTAGAATGTGAGAACCCCTCCCGTGGAAAGCGCCACGCTCTATCGCCCACGGTTGATTCCAGCGAAACGGAGTCCCGTTCTTTTTATCGGACCGGGTTACCACCTACGACGCATAAAACTCCGCCTTATCTTCCCCCATCATTCGCTCACCAAAAATTACTGAAAGTCGATCCATACGCACCAACGACCACATTCCCGGACAATGTAGCCGGAACTGTCACCTCGAAATCTTCGGCAAAGGGGTCCTGAGAAGGAACTTACCTGTTCACGCCCTCGGGATTTACCCTCTCGAACTCATTTCCGACCACAATTCGATACAACCCAGTTCGATTTGTCGCGGTCGCAGCAACTTCGTAAACGCCGTCGTCGCCATTCTCCGGGAAATAAGTGTTACCGCTGCTGAAAAGAGTCGAGATAAGGGAATTCAATCTGAATCGTCGGCTCGTCCGGCGTGCCCTTCGTGAGAATGCGGTGCACCGCGAAAATCGCGGCCATGCCTGGAGAGAAAAGGAAGACATCGTCGGCGGAGGCAGCGTCGTGGAATGAGGCGATACGCTCACGCAGCGTCGCGGTCGCCTTTGCCCCAGCGGCGATAACGGCAGGATCAAGCGGTTCGTCGGTCAGGGCCGACTCCGCGAGACGGCTACTCACGATCTCACCCCCGTGCTGCCAGCATTTCCAGCCCGTCTCAGGATCTCCTTCTTCGTAGCCGATCACATGGGCCCAGCGGGGCAGACACACAGAGACCCCGTGATCACTCTCGGGGATCGCGAGACCGAGATCGCCGCCCTCGGAGAAGGGTTGGGTAAAAGGATCGCGCATCGGGGAGTTTGAAAACATGATGCAAGTCGCCCTGATTAACGAAGGTCCCGTGACGATATGCTTGATTCCCAGAATCGAGAGTGAGTTTGCGGGAGGGAAAGGGCCTCTCAAGTCGCGTTCCTCCCGACCGGGTGTCGCGGATTCACCTTGACGCAGTTGAAAGGAGAAGGTTTATAGAGCCTCGGATGTGGGTGTCGTTGCGCAAGCAATTTTAGGAACGCAAAACAATCCTTCCCGCTCACCTTCGGAATCCTTTTCATCATGAAACTCCCACTCATCGAGGTTCGCCTTCCTCTTTTGAACCGTTGCTACAAAGGGACGTCGCGTTCCGGCCATGGGAGAAAAACCCGGGGATTAAAGCAGGCGATCAACAGGCTCCTCTTTTACACTCTTGAATTCACAAAACTCGGGGGGGCGCAGCCACTCGAAGTCGATCTCACCGTCAGAGGGAGGCCGGTGACCCTGAAGCTCAATCCCTTCAATCGCCAGTTCAGTCCCTTTTATTTTCATGCCTTCAAGGACGGTTATGAGGTGACCGTTGCCCGGAGTATTCGCCATTTTCTCCCGAGCGACGGAGTCTTCGTGGATGTCGGAAGCAATTGGGGATATTTCCCTCTTCTTTTGGCTTCTCAGGAAGTGTTTCACGGAAATATTTTCGCGTTTGAGCCGGTGCCTTCCACCTATCAGGATCTCCGCTCCGTGATCGAGCAGGCGGGCTTGAGAGATTGGGTTCAATCCTTTGAAATGGCAGTGGGGGCCGAAGGGGGCGCTGTGACAATGAACCTTCCGCGGCACAGCGGTCTAGCCTCTATCGACGCCGAAGGGGCGGGGAAGTTCAAGGTTTCCGTTACCACCCTCGACTCATTTCAATGGGAGCGGGTTGATGTCATCAAAGTGGATGTCGAGGGATTCGAAGTGGCGGTGTTCGAGGGGGCCGTTGAAACGCTCAAAAGATGTCGCCCGATGGTGGTTTTCGAAAACGGGGTGGGAGAGGGGGAGGACACCATCAACCCCCTGACTTTCCTTGAGGGACAGGGTTATCAACTCCATTTCCCTTCAATCAAAGGAGACTTGGTCGAGTTTGAGGCGTTTCGTGCAAATGATCGCGCCGGTCTTCCCGGTTACTTCAACGTCGTTGCGGTTCATTCTTCCAAATTGGTAGGCAACCCCGATGCGGGAGAGTAGAAGCACACTGACCACTTCCAAATTTGTCATGAAATTAAAGAACGTTTTCGAGATTCTGGGATTCCGAGGGAAAGCAAAACACTACGGTTACGAGGAGCACGAGTGTGCTCTCAGTCAGGGACAGTCAGTAAACTATGCAAGATGGTCCCATCCCTACGAGGCCTCGAAGACCATCGATCCCGGATATGTCGATGCCTACAGGGAGATCCTCAGTGAAGGGGACTTCTGCGTCGATATCGGCGCGCACACCGGTGATTCCACTTTGCCCCTCGGGCTTGCGGTGGGGCAAAGTGGTCTCGTTCTCGCGCTGGAGCCGAATCCCTACGTCTACCATGTGCTAGAGCGGAACGTCCGGGCGAATCGCGGACGGGTGAATATCGACACGATTCTCGCGGCAGCCTCCGACCATGAAGGATTTCTTGAGTTCGAATACTCCGATTCCGGATTCTGCAACGGAGGTCGGCATGAGAATATCCCGCTCCTCGCCCACGGGCACGCCTTCAAGCTGGAGGTTTTCTGCCTTGATCTGAACAAAGAACTCAGATCGACCTACGGCGAATTTCTCCCGCGTCTCAAGTTCATCAAGACCGACACGGAGGGGTATGATCTCTTCGTGGTGAAGGGAATCCTACCTATCATCCGCGAATTCCGACCCATCATGAAAGTGGAGGTTTTCAAAAAGACGAGCACGGAATATCGCCGCGAGCTACTGAATCTGTTCACCGGAATGAACTACGATGTCTTTATGATAGACAGGGAGCCGGCTCACCCGGGCGTGCGGCTCACCGAATCAAATCTGCACGAGCGTTCCCACTACGACATTCTTTGTTCCCCTCGTTCCTAAGGAGCTTCTTCGTGGGAGTCAAATCACCGCAGCAGCGTCCACTTTGAGCCGTGAAGCTCCATCAAAACGATTGTTGAGTCAGTCCAGATGAGTCGTTGCGATCAGTTTTTGCGAGATCTCGGGCCAGTTTGCCAACATCGCGACTCTTATGAAACTGCTTTTTGGTGGTCCGTTTCATCGATGTCTTTCCGAGGCCGTAGGCCTTGAGGGGGGCTGCTAAGAATTTGCTTTTTCAACTCCTCGGCTCCCTTCCCGCCAAAGGCTCGGGGTCGGAGGAGATTCGATGCCTTCATCGGGAAATACAAATCCTGCGGCTTGACATCGCGCACGAAGACTCACCCTCCCCCGATCAGAGCGACCGAGACCATGCCCAGTTGATGCGTGCCTTTACGCTTGGAGCGGGTTGGCTGATATAGGAGGACCTACTCTTTCCCGGAACGAAAGAGACGCACGTTTATCACAAAGCCGACGGAGTCATGGGATTCGCCGCCGCTCCCTTTCAAGTCGTTACGGATCTCCTGCGACCAAAAGGGTATTCCCTCAGCACGCCGGGAGACCCCTGCGCCGAAGCGCCCGTCCTCCTCGCCCTCTCTCTTCGCGAGGCACTCTGGGACGCCCTAAGGGCATTCGGCCTAACGAACAATCTCCAGATCGAGCTACCCCTGCCCTCAACTCGCCCTCAAGTGATCGCCACGCTGAAGGAGATCGGTCGGCAGATTCGGGAGAAGGAGGAAAAACCGTAGAGAGTGCCTTCGGCGGGCAAGCGAGAGCTTACCCCTCCAGGGCCTACACGGCCCTCTCTCACTCGTTCGCCGCAGCTTCGATGACTGGCATAAAGAGCGGTGACAGGAGGGTCGAGCCGAAGGGCGACAGGTGATCCCTATCATTGAAAATCGCTTTTCCATCTTTCGCCATCAGGTAAAGACCGGAATCGTCAGTGAGGTGGGGGATGGGATCGAGAATGGTGACCTCAAGCCCGTCGAGCGCTTCATCGATGAGCAGGTTGATCGGTTTCACTCGTTCGCGAATCTCCGAAGCGGAAATGGCGAAGGAATTCAGATCCATCCCGCGACTGGCCGCCTGAGCAACCGTCTCGGGGACGCTGCGGGGCTGCATGCCGACATCCCGCATGAACCAGACTTTGACTCCCATTTCATTCAGGCGGGTAACGTTTTTACGAAGATACTCCACAAAAATACGGGCGGATTCTTCCGATGTTTTGGAACGGGTATTCGCATCACAGAGGAGTCGGCCCTTGTCGCCTCCGGGCATCCCGAAAACATAGAGATCCCAGCGGGAACTCATGAGAACGTGCTTGATTTGATTGGCCTCAACGTAACGCAGGACCGAGGATCCGGGGTCCTCATTGTCATGGGCATTACCCGCTGAATACGTTTCGGCGATGGGACAAACGCCGGGCTCCACCGCCGCGAGGATCGCGACCTCTTTCTCTTTGCCGAGCCGGTCAAAGGTGGGAAGCAGACACATCGCATGACTGTCCCCCCACAGAACCATTTTGTTCTCCACCAATTCGGGATCACCCCCGACAGCGGGGAGATTTCCGGTTACGACGAATTCCTTGAGCTGGGCGATATTGTCGAATGGTGATGGGATTCGCCGGTGTCTGGAGACTTCCTCGGGGAACCGATCAGGTATCCCGTCCGTTTTGTAGAGGACGGTCCCGAAAATAATAAAAAGAATACTGATTGTTCCCGCCACGGCAAAAAGTTGCTTCCGCTTTCCGCAAAGCACTTTCTTCCGGAAGGGGGTTTCCACGTATTTCCACGAAAGGCAGGCAAGCAGAAACGAGAGCACGAGCGCTCCGGCCAAATGAAGTGACGAAACCTCATTGATCAGGGTGTATTTCAGAAAAACGATGACAGGCCAGTGCCAGAGGTAGAGCGAATAGGAGATCTTTCCAACGAAGACAAGCGGCTTGGTCCCGAGGAGACGGCCCGTCGAATTCGGGGAATGGGAATTCGAGTAGATCAGTAGTATCGCTCCGAGACAGGGCAGTAGAGCGGCGTAACCGGGGAACGTGGTATTCACATCGTAGAAGAAAACCGACCAGGCGATCGCGGCGATCCCCGTCCAGCCGAGTAAATTGTCCAGCACCGGCAAGGCCACCTTTCTTTTTGGCAGCAGCGCCAGCATCACACCCAGATCCAGCTCCCAAATGCGTGAGGGGATGAGAAAAAAAGAAATGTCGGTGTAGCGGGCCGATCCGTAGATGCTCCAGGCGAGAGACCCCGCTATAAACACAAGCACCGCCGTGCGCACCACTGCGATTCCCCAGCGCATGAAGAAGATCATGACGAGAGGGAAAAAGAGGTAGAATTGCTCTTCGACCGCGAGCGACCACGTGTGGAGAAGCGGTTGAAATTCCGCCCCCGTCTCGAAATAGCCGGATTGTTTCCAGAAATAGAAATTCGCGACAAGGAGCGGCTGGGAAATGATGGATTGACCAAGCTCGGCGAAATGTTGGGGCACCATCCAGATCGCCCCCGCAAGAAAAGTCACGATGACGACGACGGCAAGGGCGGGGAAAATCCGCCGGATGCGGCGCTCCCAGAAATCCATCATGTGGAAGGTGCCGTTCTGGATTTCAGCAACCACGAGCGAACCGATCAGGAATCCGGAGATCACGAAAAAGATGTCGACCCCCACAAATCCGCCGGGAAATCCCAGTTCCGCGTGAAAAAACAGAACCGGAAGCACTGCAAGCGCGCGAAGGCCATCCACGTCGGCCCGGTAGGGAATGGTGCTTTTTGTGCTCACTTGCAGCTCCGGGTGATTGGGAAAAAGAGGGGACGCTGGTTTGCCAGCGGAAAGGTAAAGAGCCATCTTCGAAGCGGACGTGTCCACGCTTGGCACCGGTTGGCGAGACTATCAAGAATAAAAGCAGGACGGTCGCCGAACCATCGAACCATCGAACAAAAAACCTCCGGGCCTGAGCCGAGAAGGAGGGCATCGGGCAGACCGCGCAAAAATGGTGAAA
>JANQVJ010000033.1 GCA_030730365.1 Verrucomicrobiales bacterium | reverse complement strand
TAATAAACGTAATGACCTCATATTCCGATTATATAATTGAGGGCCTGGCCCTTTACTCTTTACTTGGATGACACGATTAGTTCGCCTCATCTGTCCCCGCAATCAAATTTTGATCAACCCCAAATTGCCTGGGCTTTTTTCTAAGCCATTATCGGGGTAAAATGTGCTTTTCCCGTTAGAGTCAGCCATGAATTTTAGTTTCGATCACAGCTTCAGCCGCCTACCCGTCGCCTTTTTTGAACGTGTTGAACCTAGTTCTGTGTCGACTCCACTTCTCATTCGAGTGAACGATGAATTGGCGGAGGCTCTTGGGCTCGATGTCGCGCGACTTTTGAGCGGGGATGGACTCATGATCTTTTCGGGAAATAGATTACCGGAGGACGCGAACCCGATTGCGATGGCCTATTCAGGGCACCAGTTCGGCGGGTTTTCCCCCCGCCTTGGGGACGGACGGGCCATTTTGCTGGGCGAGATTGTCGGGCGGGACGGTCTACGGCGGGATGTCCAATTAAAGGGGGCAGGACCCACTCCCTTTTCGCGGCGGGGAGACGGGCGCTCGGCGCTGGGCCCTGTCCTGCGCGAATATCTTGTCTCGGAGGCAATGGCAGCACTCGGAGTGCCCACGACACGTGCCCTCGCTGCCGTATGGAGCGGAGACAAGGTCTTTCGCGAAGAGATGGAACCTGGCGGCATTTTCACACGGGTGGCCAGCTCTCACCTGCGAATCGGCACTTTTGAATATTTTTCGTCGAGACGGGACTTTGACAACCTCGGAATACTGCTTGATTACACGATCCAACGTCATTATCCGGAACTGGCGGATACGGAAAATCGAGCACAAGCCCTGCTTTTGGGTGTGATGGAACGACAGGCTTCCCTTATCGCTCAGTGGATGCAATTCGGCTTTATCCACGGAGTCATGAACACGGATAACATGAGCATCTCAGGAGAGACCATCGACTTCGGCCCCTGCGCATTTCTCGACGAGTATGATCCGTCGAAAAAATTCAGCTTTATCGATCAACAAGGCCGATACGCCTACGGAAGCCAACCCATGATCGCCCACTGGAATCTCGCGCGGCTTGCGGAAGCACTTCTTCCCCTAATGGCAACAGACGAAGAAACTGCGGTCACTCTCGCTAAGGAGACGCTTGAATCCTTCCCCGATCTTTTCCGGGAGGGCCACTTAAAATGCATGGCTGGAAAGATTGGCATTTCCGACGGTGGCGAATTGGACTGGCCTCTTGTAAACGCTCTCCTGACACTACTAAAAGATCAGAGAATCGACTTCACTCTCTCATTTCGATATCTTCGTGATGTTGCCTCGGGAGAGGAAGATGCGTTTTTGAGTTTGTTTCCGCGTCCGGCGCCGGTGTCGGAATGGCTCACCGAATGGCGAGAACATCTACGGAAGTGTGGCGTAGAGGCAGAGGCGGCAGCCACAACCATGCAAAAAACGAATCCGGTCTTTATTCCCCGCAATCATCGCGTGGAAGAAGTCATTGAAGCCGGAAAACTGGGAGATTTCGAGCCCTTCCATCGACTCCATGAAATTCTTCGCCGCCCGTTCGAAGAACAACCCGAATCCAGTGAATACGAACAAGCGCCGAAACCCCATGAGGTAGTACGGGCCACATATTGCGGAACCTGAGACCACCACCCTTGCAGCTCTCCGTATACCGCAAACCCCGGACGCTGCGATCACGGCCGGCGGCCTCGGTTACCCACGCTCCGCGATGGAAGGAATGGGCTGATCTTCAGTCGGTCCCGTGTAGAGAGTAAGCGGGCGATAAAGTCGATTGTCATCGAGTTGCTCAAGGACCTGGGCAGTCCACCCGGCGGCGCGGGAAATCGCGAAGATCGGCGTAAAGAGATCCGTCGGGATGCCTAGGGAGTAATAAACGGTCGCCGAATAGAAATCGACATTGGCGTTCAGCCCCTTGCGTTCGAACATGAGCTCTGCGATGCGCTCGGACATGGCGATCCACTTGGTCTCGCCGAGCTCTTTCGTCAGCTTTGTCGCCATCTTGCGAAGGTAGGGAGCGCGGGGATCAAGGACACGATAAACGCGGTGCCCAATCCCCATGATCTTCTTCTTCTGTGCGAGGCAATCTTCGACATAGGCATCGACCTTGTCGAGTGTGCCGATTTCCTGAAGCATGTGGATAACGCCTTCGTTCGCACCACCATGGAGAGGGCCCTTGAGAGTCCCGATCGCAGAGGTAATCGCGGAGTACATGTCAGACAGAGTTGCGACAGTGACGCGGGCGCTGAAGGTGGACGCGTTCATGCCGTGATCGGCGTGCAGTATGTAGGCGGCATCAAGAGTTTTCGTGGCTTCCGCCCCGGGGACTTCACCGTTGACAAGGTAAAGGAAATGACCGGCTTCGGAGAGGTCGTCCCGCACGGGCATAAGCTCCAGACCCTGACGAGCCCGATGAAAGTGAGCTACAATGAGCGGCATCGTCGCGCAAATGGCGATGGCACGGTCTTCATTTACTTCACGGTTTTGATCATCTCCGCGGCGGTCGTAGAGTCCGAGCATACTAACCCCGGTGCGAAGCACATCCATGGGGGCTGCGTCTTTCGGTGCGGATTCGATGAAGTCGATAACGCCCTGAGGAAGGTGGCGATGCGAGCGGAGGGATTTTGTGATTTCCTCGAGTTGGGTCTGCGTCGGTAACTGACGCCGGTGAAGGAGGTAAAGGACCTCTTCAAAAGTGCATTTCTCGACGAGGTCCTGAATGTTGTATCCCAAATACCGGAGGATCCCCTCTTCACCCATCACATCACTGAGGCACGACTCGTTTGCGATGACCCCAGCGAGCCCCTTCGAATATTCCGGTTTCTCCGACATAAGATTTTGTTTCTACTAAAATACGTTCCCCTTCTTCAACCCCGGAGATTATTTTTACCGGGGGATTACGCTATCAACCCATCGCCCGGACTAGGGCCTGTCCCATATCGGAAGGATTTCCCGCGACTTCGATGCCGGCGTCGCGGAGAGCTTCAATCTTGGCGGCGGCCGTGCCTTTACCGCCCGAAACAATCGCACCAGCATGGCCCATGCGGCGTCCGGGAGGAGCGCTCGAACCGGCAATGAAGGCAGCCATCGGCTTCGTGCAAAACTCTTTAGCCCAGGCAGCGGCTTCTTCCTCCGCTGATCCGCCGATCTCACCGATCATGATAATGGCTTCGGTTTCGGGATCCTCGTTGAACATTTTGAGGATATCGAGGTGTGAGGTTCCGTTGATCGGGTCTCCGCCAATGCCAACGCAAGTGCTCTGACCGAGACCGAGGTTGGTGAGTTGCCAGACGGCCTCATAAGTGAGGGTGCCACTGCGGGAGACGACACCCACCTTGCCGCGTTTGTGAATGTAGCCGGGCGCAATGCCGATGCGGCAACCGCCATGCGAATCTTTCCCGAGACCGGGGGTGACGAGGCCGGGACAGTTCGGCCCGATGAGCCGGGTCTTCTTCCCGAGCATCCCGGCGCGCACACGCATCATATCCATGACGGGAATGCCCTCGGTGATGGTGACCGCGAGATCTACTCCGGCATCGACGGCCTCGAGGATGGCATCGGCGGCAAAAGGAGGCGGAACGAAGATCGCGGAGACGGTGGCTCCGGTCGCGGCGACCGCTTCGGCGACCGTGTCAAAGATCGGAACTTTGTCAGCGAAGAACTGACCGCCTTTACCGGGAGTAACACCGGCGACGAGTTGGGTGCCGTAATCGAGGCTGAGCTGGGCGTGGCGTCCTCCGAAGGAGCCGGTAATCCCCTGCACGAGGATTTTGGTGTTTTCGTCAACTAGAATGGCCATGGGAAAAAAGCAGAGTGGCAGTGTTAGAGGATCAATTCAGACAGCGATGGCCTTGACCGCTTTGGCAGCGGCATCAGCGAGGGTGTCGGCGGAAATGAGATCAACGGTCGAGTTGGCGAGGGTCTCTTTGCCTGCGGCGACGTTGTTGCCTTCGAGGCGAACGACGAGGGGGATATTGAGATCGACTTCCTGACAGGCGGCGACGATGCCCTTGGCAATAACGTCACAGTCCATAATGCCACCGAAGATGTTCACGAGGATGGCCTTCACCTTGGGATCGCCAAGGATGATTTTAAATGCGTTGCGGACTTGCTCCTGCGTCGCGCCCCCCCCCACATCGAGGAAGTTGGCGGGTTCACCTCCGCAATGCTTGATGATGTCCATTGTCGCCATGGCGAGCCCGGCCCCGTTAACGAGACAGGCGATGTTGCCGTCGAGACCGATGTAGTTGAGCTGGTACTTTGCCGCCTCGACTTCGCGCGGATCCTCCTCTGTCGGATCGTGCAGCGCGGCGATATCGGGATGACGGTAAAGGGCGTTGTCATCGAAATCGAATTTCGCGTCGAGAGCGAGGACCCGGCCATCCGGGGTCGTCACGAGCGGATTGACTTCGACCATGGAGCAGTCGCAGTCCATGAAGAGCTTGAAAAGTCCCTGAAGGAGTTTGCCGAACTGCTTGGCGATGTCACCGCTAAAGCCCAGCTTCGCGCAGATGTTGCGGATTTCGTAGGGCTGGAGACCAAGGAGCGGATGAATGACCTGATGGAAGATCTTCTCCGGCGTGTGCTCGGCGACCTCTTCAATGTTCACGCCGCCTTCGGTGCTGGCGACAATGACTGGCGAACGGCTTTCGCGATCCATGAGGATGGCGAGGTAATACTCTTTCTCAATGTCAACGGCATCGGCAATCATCACTTTGCTGACGAGCTTGCCCTCTTCGCCGGTCTGGTGAGTGACGAGGACCTGGCCTATCATCTGTGTCGCGATTTCGGCCGCCTCGTCCGGAGTCTGGACGAGATGGACCCCTCCTTTGAAACCATTCTTGAAGGTTCCTTTGCCGCGACCGCCGGCATGGACTTGGGCTTTGACGACGATATTGGATCCGATCTCGACAGCGGCGGCTCTCGCCTCGGCGGCGTTGTCAGCGACTTTGCCGCGTGGAGTGGCGACACCGAATTTTTCGAAAAGTTCTTTGGCCTGGTATTCGTGGATATTCATGGAGCGAAGCGGCGGCTCAGAGCAGAGCGCGGCAACTTACGGAGCCACTCTCCGAGGTCAAGGTGGAACTCTCCCTAAAGCCGTTTCAAATACGCCATTTCCGCGTCAATATTCAAAGTCAGCGCGGCACACAGGGTTAGCCTGAGCGCTCAGCCTTCTTAGGTCCGGGGTGAGGAATCTCAGAAGTCGAGAAGCACCTCGGCGCGCCGATTCTGGGAGCGACCACCGGGGTTGTCGGATCCGTCGGGGAGAAAGTTTGGCTTGCGCGGTTTGGCGGCACCAAAAGCCTCGGTAATGACCTGGTCGGGCTTGACCCCCAGACCAATGAGAGTCTGGCGAATAGACTCGGCACGCTTGTCACTGAGGGCAATGTTATAGGCGTCACTTCCGAGGGCGTCGGCGTGCCCATTGATGCGGATGACCCGCTCGGCTCCCTGATTGAGAATGTCCGCTACGATCTCGAGCTGGCGACTGGTGCGCGGCGTGAGACCGGAATCGTCAAACTCGAAGTAAAGAACGAGCGAATCACCACCCGAGGGATCTTCCACGATGGGGCTGTAGGCGACGTTACCGGCGCCCGCCTTCTCGGATAGAATGGAGAGCACTTTTGAAAAGGTAAGGCCGTTCACTTTCCACGCGTCCTCGATCTGACCCAATTCGAGGGCGAACTCGGAAGCTGTCTGATCCGATTGCACCCGGGTGAGCACCCAGGTGATGTCATCGCGCGAAAGAGTCACGACGAGCGGCCTGTCTTCTTTCAGCACGAATTTGCCTTCCTCGAGAGCGATCATGAGGGCGGCAACACGCTCATCCGTGACCGTTTTCGTGTCTGAGAGTCCGCGCGCGGTGTTAAAGTCACGCTGGATCACAGCTTTGGAAAAAGCATGGGCAACCGTGAGCGCATCGGACCGCTGCTCGGGAGTCATGGGCTTCACTGCTTTTCCCGGTGCTGCCGGATCACCCGGGGCACCACCGCTGCGCGGAAGAGTGAGCTCCATCGGAAAGCTGACCCTCGTGATGTCGATCTCTTTCTCCCCGGCCCCCGTGAGGTCGACGTAAAGCTGTCGCGGAGTCGCCGTATCGACAGCAGGAATAAAGTTGAGCGACCAGCGCAGAGTCTCGGCTGATTTCGAGATCTCGGTAAAGGGCTTGGCGCTGTCGAGTTTCAAATCGGGGCTCTCGATGAGCGCCTTGACCTCACCTCGAATAGACCCTGCGACGGCTTCGGGGCCGGTAATGGCGATAAATCCGTCAAAGCTCTTTTCGCCTATCTTCGACGCCAAGGCCGCCATCGCCGCCTCGGGAGATTTGAAAATCCCCGTCTTAGCAGGAGCGGGCGTTTTTTCCTCAACCGGGCCCGGGGGAGCAGGGGCGGACTCTACAGGTTTCGCGACGGTTTCAGTTCTCGGTTTAACAGGCTTCGACGGTTCCGCAAGACCTATCGGCACCGCCGTAGGGTCGAGCGGTTTTTCCTTCCGGTTCGCGATCGTGAAGTAGGAGATGACCACCCCGGTGACGATGGATCCAAAAAAGATGAGCGCAGTCGACTTGTTCATGGCGGGTGGGGGCCTCTTTACAGCAGACCCCCGCTAACGTAGCAGAATGCCTTCCATCCGAAACTGAAAACTCAGGATTTCCGTAAGTTCGGGGCGTGGAGATCACTGCCCCTGAAGCGCCTCGATGAGGCCCTCGGGCCGGGTCGTTATCTCGCTCCGATCCCGGAGATTTCGGATCGTCACTTCGGGATACTCGGATCCCACCACCACGGCGAAAGAGGCCCCGGACTGCTCGGCTGCCTGGAACTGCTTTGGCACTTTCGCTGGAGCGAGCGGCGTGAGGGTCCGTATCCCGGCGAGTCGCAGGGTCTGCGCGAGTGCGGCGGCCTCGGCTTGCTTCCCGGGATCAGCAAGAACGATGTAGACATCGACCGATTGCCCGTCTCTCACTGCTGCTTCCAGAAGGGCGTTGGGTGCCGGGGTCTCCCGGATCAGATCTGTGATGACCATGTCGCCCATGGCAAACCCGCAGGCCGCCATCTCGACTCCTCCGATGAGTTGCACGAGCTGATCGTAGCGACCGCCTCCGGCGACCGCACGCATCCCTTTGCCGATGTCAAAAATTTCGAAGACAGGCCCCGTGTAGTAGGCGAGTCCGCGCACGATGCTGAGGTCCACTTCGACAAAATGCCCGACACCCCGCGCGGAGAGATCGGCGAGGATCGCCTGAAGGGCCTCCGATGCTTCGACACCGGAAGCAATGAAATCGCGAATCAGTTCAAGGGTGAGCCCGAGAGCGGCAAGTTGCCCGGCAACTTTCTCCTCGGGTGTGCGCTCCATTTTGTCGATGACCTGGAGAAAAGCGGTCACTCCGTCACCCTCAACGCCGTTCCGTGTCGCAAAATCAACCCAGGCATTACGATCACTCACGCGGATTCGGAAATCGGCCTCGGTGAATCCGAAAGCCCGCATCAGATCGATCGAAAGGGCGATCAGTTCGGCATCGGCGAGGACGGAATCTTCGCCGAGGATGTCGCAGTTGAATTGATAAAACTCGCGCCCCCGGCCCTTCTGATGTTTCTCATAACGGAAGAACTGCCCGATCGAAAACCATCGCAGGGGTTTGCGAAAATCCCGCTGCCGAGCCGCTGCCATGCGGGCCAGCGTCGGCGTGAGTTCCGGACGCATCGAGACATCGCGCTCCCCTTTGTCCGGAAAACAAAAGAGCTGGTTCACGATCTCGGCGCCGCTCTTACGCTGATACAAGGCGGTCGGCTCGAGGATGGGGCCCTCGTATTCGACGAAACCGTAGCGTCTCGCGACTTTGCGCCAAATCTCGAAGACATGGTTCCGCGCCGCGCATTCATCGGGGAAGAAATCACGAAAGCCTGGCAGGGTTTGGAATCGTTGGGCCATGAGAAAAATTCGGTCAGGAGAGAGCGTCGACGCGGGAATGGCTCCCGTCGAGAGACGAAATCAACCGAAGACGACAGTACGATTGGCATGCACCAAGGTGCGCCGGTTGAGATGCAACCAGACGGCACGACTGAGGACACTTTGCTCGAGGGCACGCCCTTTGCGAATGAAGTCCTGAACCGCATCGCTGTGCGAGACCGGGGTCACGCCCTGAGCAATGATAGGGCCTTCATCGAGCTCCTCGGTGACGTAGTGACTCGTCGCGCCCACCAGTTTGACCCCCCGTCGATGGGCGGAGTGGTAGGGCCTCGCCCCCGGAAAAGCAGGGAGAAAAGAATGGTGGATATTGATGATGCGATGCGGGAAAGCGCCGGTCATACGCGCGCTCAGGATCTGCATATAGCGAGCCAGGATGACGAGGTCGACACCATGCTCTTGCAGGAGCGCGATCTGGGCCTCCTCCTGCGACTGCTTCGTTTCCTTTGAGATGGGGAAATGGTGGAAGGGAATGCCGAATCGCTCGGCGACGGCACGCAGATCTTCGCGATTACTGAGGATAAGAGGAATCTCCATCCCGAGCTCCCCGCTCTCGTGGCGTGAAAGAAGATCGTAGAAGCAATGGTTGTCCTTCGTCACAAAAAGGGCAGCTCGCGGAACGACGTCAGAAAAATGCAGCTCCCACTCCATCGAGAATCGACCCATGAGGGGCTCCAGGGCGGATCGGAGCTCCCCGCGCTTCAGCGCAAAACCTTCGATTTCCCACTCAACCCGCATGAAGAAGACGCTGTCCTCCTGATCGACGTGCTGATCGATGTCCACGATGTTCCCCTGATGTTCGAAAAGGAAGGTGGAAACTGCCGCTACGATGCCCGGTTGATCGGGGCAGGAGATCAGCAAGATAGCCGTCGGAGAATCTTTAGAAAGAGCGCTCAAGGTCCGCCGGAAAATAAGAAAAATGCTCGAGGGGGGAATCGAACCCCCACGGGTCTCCCCACAGGATCCTTAATCCTGCGCGTCTACCAATTCCGCCACCCGAGCGTGACTCCCGCTCCGGAGGGGTCCGGAGAGGAGGGCCGCATTGATAATTTGAAATTTGCTCTTTCGCAAGCGCTTTGTGTCGAAAGAGTGGAATTTCTTGATCCTCAAACCCACAGATTCCGATCAAGAGTCCGATACTGGATCGCCTCCATGACATGGACCTCGCGGATATCGCGGCTGCCGTCGAGATCGGCAAGGGAGCGGGAGACTTTGAGGATACGATCATAGGCCCGCGCGCTGAAGTTCAGGGAATCCATGGCCTGCTCCAGAGTGCGCTCGCTCTGGCGATCGAGCCGGCAGAACTCGGTCACGAGACGACTCCCCATGTCGGAATTGCAAAGCACCCCGGGATGGGAAATGAAGCGGGCTAGCTGGACCTGACGAGCCTCTTCCACCCGTTCGCGAATCACCGCTGAAGATTCGCCTCCACTCTCGGCCCGCAGCTCCTTGTAATCGACCGCGGGCACATCAACGTGGAGATCGATGCGGTCGAGGAGAGGGCCACTGATGCGTTGCCGGTACTTCTCGATCTGACTCGGCGAGCAGCGACAATCGCGCGCGGGATCACCCAGGTAACCGCAGGGGCAGGGATTCATCGCCGCGACGAGACTGAAGCGGCTTGGAAAAGTAAACTTCCCCGCCGCGCGCGAGATGGTTACCTGGCCGTCCTCGAGCGGCTGCCGCAGCACCTCAAGGGTGGAGCGCCGGAACTCGGGCAACTCATCCAGAAAAAGAATCCCGTTATGAGCCAGACTGACTTCGCCCGGAGTCGGGTGACTGCTCCCGCCTAGCAGCCCCACATCTGAGATCGTATGGTGTGGCGACCGGAAAGGGCGCGTCGCGAGGAAGCTGTTCTTTGCATCGACAAGACCGGCGACACTATGAATCTTCGTGGTCTCGATCGCCTCCTCTTCTGTCATGGTCGGGAGGATCGTGGCGAGCCGCTTGGCGAGCATGGACTTCCCCGTACCGGGACTTCCCAGCATCAGCATATTATGGCCTCCGGCCATGGCAACCTCAAGGGCCCTTTTGGCATGAGCCTGGCCTTTGACCTCGTTGAAATCGATGGGATAAGTCTGTCTTGAGCGGAAAAAAGCTTCGCGATCGAGCCGCTCGGGCCGTATCTCGCTATCGCCCGAGAGGAGACCGTAGGCATCACGCAAAGTCTCGATCCCGTAGACATAGATGCCCTCGACGATGCTGGCCTCGACCGCGTTGTCTTTCGGAACAAAGATCGCTCTCAAACCCTGCTTTTTGGCCTGAAGGGTAAGGGGCAGGATGCCTTTGATCGGGCGCACGCGTCCGTCAAGAGCCAGTTCGCCGGCCATCGAGCACTTTTCGAGAGCCCCCTCTTTGAGCGCGCCGTTCTGCTCCTGCGCAAGTGAGACCATTCCAATGGCAATGGGAAGATCAAAGCTGGGCCCTTCTTTCCTCAAATCAGCGGGGGCGAGATTGATCGTGATCGCTTTGTTAGGCCAGCGCAGTCCACTGTTCTTGATCGCCGTGACGACCCGGTCAACACTCTCGCGCACGGCGGCATCGGGCAACCCGACGAGCTTGATGTCGACATTGCCACTATCCGCCGCATTGACTTCGACCTCAACGGGAACGGCATTGACGCCATGCACGGCGCCCGAGAATACACATGTCAGTGACATGCCAGAACTTTCTCCAGAGTGACACCTATTTGCAAACGCTTTTCGCCAAAAAGCTGTTCAAAAAAGCTATTTGTTCGATTACGACATCGAATAGGGATCGATATCTATCGTCACGACGACATCATCGGGGAAAGTAAGGTCCTTCATCACTTCTCGAACGTGGCCTGCCAGCTTTCTCGCGCCGCTGGATTTGAGGACGATCTGGAAGCGCCACTGATCGTGGGATTTTACAAGCGGTGAAGGGAGCGGCTCCGTCATGCTGATGTCTTCGGGGAGGTTTCGCTTCAGCCTCGCGTAAAGAGTCTTCAGCGAAAATTCAGCCCTCTCGAGATGGACCGAGCGGGAGGTGATGAGAGCCAGATGAGAAAAAGGCGGGTGCTTGAACTGTCGCCGCATCGCGAGCTCATACTCCGCGAAACCGTCGAAATCATGGTGCCGGGCGAACTGGATCGAAGGATGATGCGGCGTGTAGGTCTGGACGACAACCTCCCCCTCGAGCTCTCCCCTCCCGGCCCGACCCGCCACCTGAGTGAGGAGTTGGAAGGTCCGTTCCCCTGCCCGGAAGTCGGGGATGTAGAGGCCCACATCAGCATTTAGAATCCCCACGAGGGTCACATTAGGGAAATGCAGTCCCTTGGCGATCATCTGGGTGCCGAGGAGAACATCGATTTTTTTGGCGCGGAAGGCATTCAGGGTTTCGCGGAGTTGCCCTTTTTTGCGCATCGTGTCGGTGTCCACCCGGGCGATTTTCGCGGTGGTGAAGACCTGCCGCAGGATTTCTTCGACCCGCTCCGTCCCGTAGCCGGCATTGACAATGGACCGGCTCGAACATTCCGGGCAACGGCTCGGGGTGAGCTGGGAAAAGCCGCAAATGTGGCAGACGAGGCGATCATCCTTTCGATGGACGGTCATGGTGGTGCTGCAGTGACGGCAATTCGCGACATAGCCGCACTCGGGACAGAGAATATTGCGAGCAAAGCCGCGCCGATTGAGAAAGAGGATGGTCTGCTCGCCCCGGGCGAGGCGCTCCTCCATCGCGTTGCGAAGCCGGGTCGAGAGAATCGTCGGGCCCGACTGGCTTTTGCGGCCTTCGTTGCGCATATCGATGACCCGGATGAGCGGGAGCTTCCGATCATCGATGCGAAGGCGCATCGTTCCGAGTTCATATTTTCCGTTGAGAACGTTGTTCCACGACTCAAGCGAGGGAGTGGCACTGCCAAGGAGGACGGGACATCCCTCGAGCTGCCCCCGCACCACCGCGATGTCGCGCGCCTGATAGCGGGGCGACGTGTCCTGTTTGTATGAGTTTTCGTGTTCCTCGTCGACGACGATGAGCCCGAGGTTCTCGATCGGGGAGAAAATCGCACTCCTCGCCCCGATGACGATGCGTGCCCTCTGGTCGAGGACTTTACGCCACTCATCGTGACGCTCCCCTTCCGATAAATTGCTGTGGAGAATCGCAACCTGATCCTTAATCTTCGCAAAACGGCGTTTGAACCGGTCCGCCGTCTGTGGAGTCAGAGCAATCTCAGGCACGAGCACGATGGCCCCCTTTCCTGCCTCGACCGTCTTTTGGATTGCCTGCAGGTATACTTCGGTCTTCCCGCTGCCGGTCACGCCGTAGAGCAGGATGGGTTTGATCTTTTCCCCCTGCTCAACCAATCGCGACGATTCGAAGACCCGGTCCAGCACGATACGCTGCTCGTCGTTGAGCGTGAGCGCTTCGGACTCGACATACTCGACCTCGCCGGTGGGGTCCCGGGAAACGATCTGATCCACCATCCGGACCAATCCCCGCTCTTCGAGCGCCTTTAAAACAGGGCGCGAGATCCCGTGTGTCCCGGTGAGATCCGCGAGACTCACACTACCGAGATCACGAATGAAAAGCAGCGCTTCTTTCTGCTTTTTCTGCCGCCCGTTAAACGACGCGAGCACTTCCTCATCGGGCACTGCCGCCAATTCGACAAACTTGGCCGTCTTGCGCTTTTCTTCTTCACCCCGTGACGGCTTGGGCAGCATCGTGCGGATGACCGTCTCGATCGGCGTGAGGTAGAAGTTGGAAATCCATTCTGCCAACTTGAGAAGTCCCTCAGTCAGGAAAGAATCCTCGGAAACAACGCCGAGGATGGGCTTCAATCGATACTTGAGAGCGTCAGTGTCGACTTCCTCAATAGAAGTGACTGTCCCGACGGCACTGCGGTTGCGCAGGGGAACCCGGACCCTCTGACCTGAGGCGACCCGGAGTTCGTTCGGTATCAGATAGGTGAAGGTGAGGTCGCTGGTCGCTCCGTCGATGAGAACCTTCACTATCCGTTCGCGCGCCATTGGTACAAAAAGAAATCGCCCCCCCGTGAGGGAGGGCGATTTACACCAAGGTTTAAATAAATTTCTAACCTTCGAATCGTTTCTTAGAAAGAAACGCTGAGAGTGACACCAGCGCTCAGGATGTCGGACTGAAGATTACCAGTGAGACCGTTAGCTCCGTCAGCAACCCAAGTGTCAGGTGCACCGGTGTAACTGAGGTAAGGGGTAAGGACGGCACGGCAGTTGAGCACGATAGGAAGCTCAGCGGTGACATAGTAGTGGTTCCATCCGCTTCCACCACCGGTGGCGATACTGGCGTAAGTGGAGCTTGCATACCCGTCAGAGTAGCCGACTCCGGTGCTGAGCACGAGAGAAACAGCGTCGGTCAAACCGAACTCCTTGGAGATACCAGCCTGGTAGTACCAGGCACCACCGTCGTCACCAGTGCGTCCAAGCATGGCGTAATTTGCCTCAGCAGCAAAGTCAACGAAGCCAAGTGAACGGCTGATGTCGAGTCCGACTTCACCGTAGCTACCAACTGCAGCATTCTCTGGGAAGAAGAAGTAAGTGTAACCGAGGCTCGAATCGAAACCGGCGAAGGTTCCAAGTTCAGCGGAGACGTAGAGGTCAAGCTCGTCGTAACCTGGAGTCTCACCGATACCGTTGAGGTACCACGCACCGATGTTGATCGGGACGATGAGGTTATCGATTGTGTAGTTCACGTCGGTCCAGACGGAGTCACGTGCGAAACGGTAACCGTAGAAGATGTAATCGGACATATAACCGGAACTGATAGAACCGCCAATGTCGACACACTCTTCGATAGGGGCTTTGCCCACGGGGGCTTTTCCCCAGTCACCTGCGTTAACGCCGAGCGTCATCGCACCGATAGCTGCAACTAGAATTGCTTTTTTCATATTGATATAATTTCCCTTGGTTTGAGATGTGGTCGTAATAACCTGTTTTCGTTTTGGGCTTTCACCCTGAAACTCCCTGCAACTGAAACCGCAAAGGAGTGATCCTTTGCGGCAGGCACAGCAAGTTCCGGTGTAACACTGATTGATATGTCCGCCCTTCGCAACAAAAAAATGTCTCACTTTTTCTAAGAAACGACTTTTCCGCCCGTTATAAATCGCTGAGAGGCGCCTTAGGACTCGATGCAACTACCTTATTTTTAATCAGTTCGGGAGTTTCGGAGGATATTCGAAAAATGGCCAGGCCGAGGTGGCATTTTTCTCCCCCGGGCCGGGTGGGGCGCGTCGTAACTCCATTTTCTCCGAAAATATTCTCCAGCAGAACCCCTTGATCGAGCGGGATTGGGGTTTCAATCAAGGTCAGCCGCCGCTTCACCTTGCCAACGCTCTCGATCCGGGAGATGACCTCCTGCCCGAGGTAGCAACCCTTGTGGAAACTGACCGCCGTCTCGTCGAGGCCGAGTTCGGCGGGAAACTCTTCGCCGGTGATCTCGAACCCGGCCTTTGGCACGAGTTCGAGGAGTTCGTGGAGGGCCACTTCGGCAACTTCAAGACAAAGTGCCGCCCCGAAGGGATCGGGATCCTCTCGCTTCTGAAGCAGGTCTCGGCCCTCGGTGCCGAGACGGCGTGACTTCACTCCGGGAGCGCCCGCGACGAAATGGTGGAGAAGGCGATAGCGATCCGTTTCGTCGACGATCTCGCAATCATCGGCGATGAGATAGCGCTCCAGTCGAGTGTGGATGATTTCGCGCTGGGCCAGTTCCCCGTCGAGGATAAGACTGTCGCCATCTGCACTGATGCGCACGAGTGCCTCGATGCGGCCTTTAATGCTGCACAGGCAGGCGGCGATCGCCTCCTGATCGAGGGGACCCGCAACATCGTTGGTCACCTGGCCATTGAGATAGCGGACACGATCCGGCCCGGTAAGACGGAAAATGGCACGATCGGCCAGAGGAAACCAACGGCCGGTGACAGGGGTGGGCGCGATCATATAAAGGGATTATATACAGGGATTAGAGGAGACTGGAAAAAATTCGGACGACTCAACTGTTGTCGGATTGGTCCTGATAACGGGAGGCAAGGACGGAATAGTCTTTTTCCCCATGCCCTTTCTGGATGGAACGGAACATCACACTGGCAGTGGTGGAGAGGACCGGTTCCTCCACTCCGAGCTGGCGACCGAGATTCAACGCATACTGGGCATCTTTGAACATGTGCTTCAGCGAGAAATGGGGCTCGTAGTCCTTCGCCATCATCTGAGGCAATTTCATCGCAACGAGGCCCGAATAGCAGGCATTTTGCTCAAGCGCCTCCGCGAAGCGCTGTGGATCGACTCCCGCCTTCGAAATGAGTCCGTAGGCTTCGGCGAGGATTCCGGTCGTCGCGGCGGAGATCATGTTGGTGGCGATCTTGATGAGGGAGGCCTCACCGACCCGTCCGAGGTGAAGGATCTCGCGGCCGCTTACTTCCAGGACAGGCCGGACCCGTTCGAGGACCCCGGGATCCCCCCCTACGTAATAAACAAGGGCCCCTTTCTCCGCCGCAACTTTGCTTCCGGTAAAAGGGGCATCAAGGAAAGAAGCTCCGCATTCCCTCACCGTCTGATAAGCCTCGACAACCGATTCGGGGTCAAAGGTTCCGTTGCAGAGGACGATGTGGCGTTTTTCGAGCTTATCTTTGAGTGCCGCGATGACCTGCTTCAGGGCGGTTCCATCGGCAACAAAGATTTGGATGATGTCAGCAAGTTGGGCGACCTCGGCCGGGGACCCGAGGAAGTTCGGAATCGGCTTTGGGGTGCGGTTCCAAACATAGACATGCCGATCCGTATTCCTCAGCAATGTGGCGACCCGACTGCCGATGATCCCCTGCCCGATAACACCTACTGTTTCCGTCCCTTCAATACTCATGGGGTAAACTCACCGCAAGTGAACCCGAATTGCAACGCCTATCCGCCGTCGACTGCAGGATACGAGCAGTTGATGGATGAGGAGGTATCGTGTTTGCTTGCGGCGTGGAAGGCCCAGGTCAGGAAAGATGAAACGGATGGCAGGATACCTCGCGGCATCGGTCGCCGGCCCCGTGCTCGGGCTGCTCACCTATCTAGGGCAGGTTGCCCGCCTCCTCGTCGAGGTGCTCGCGTCTCTGCTGAGTCTACGGATCCGCTGGCGCCTCGTTCTTGCGCAGATCGTCGCAATAGGGATCGGATCGCAGCTCGTCGTCATCATCACGGGGGCCTTCACCGGTGCGGTCTTTGCCGCTCAGGCCTACTTTAAATTCAGCGAACTGGGCCTTGGCTCGGCAACGGGCCCGGTTGTCTCCATTGCGATGTGCCGGGAGTTGGGACCGGTCCTGGCGGCATTGATGGTGGCGGGACGCATGGGTGCCTCGATGGCCGCCGAGATCGGGACAATGCGGGTCACCGAGCAGATCGACGCGCTCCGCGCCATGGGGGTCTCGCCGCTCGATTACCTCGTCGTTCCAAGAGTGCTGGCTATTCTCGTCTCCATGCCCATCCTCGTCGGCGAGGCGATTCTCTTCGGGATGCTCGCGTCGGAACTGCTCACCGTGCAACTCTTCGGCGTGCCCGCCGCCTGGTATGAGACGCAACTGTTGGCTCATACCGGCGTGCCGGATATCCTCACCGGTCTGATCAAAGGAACCTTCTTCGGAGGGCTCATCGTTCTAATCTCCTGTCACCAGGGACTCATCACGAGCGAGGGGGCTGTCGGCGTGGGACGCGCCACGACGCGGGCGGTCGTCTACTCCTCGCTCGCCATTTTGATCTCGAACCTTTTCCTTTCCCTGCTGCTAAACCCCCTTCTTCCCACTGTAACGATGGATTTCTGAATGAGTGTATCCGATAATCCAGGTCCCTTTTTCCGGATCGAAGCACTGCGGCAGAGCTTTGACGGTCACCCTGTCCTGCGCGGCGTTAGTTTTGATGTCCCACGGGGGAAGACCACGGTCATACTCGGCGGAAGCGGAGCGGGGAAGAGCGTCCTCCTCAAACACCTTAATGGACTGATGCGCCCTCTCGCCGGATCGGTTCAGGTGGAAGGGAATGATATCAATGACCTCAGCGAGCGCGACCTTACTCCCATACGGAGACAGATCGGCGTTCTCTTTCAGGACGGTGCGCTTTTCGACTCGCTCACCGTCGGGGAGAATGTCGCTTTTCCTTTGCGCGAGGCGGGAGACCGGAACGAGGACGGCATCCGCTACCGGGTTAACGAAGTGCTCGAACTGGTCGGCCTCAAGGGGCAGGAATGGAAAATGCCAGGCGTCCTTTCGGGCGGAATGCGCAAGCGAGTCTCACTGGCCCGGGCCATCGCGGGGCGACCGGCCTGCATGCTCTACGACGAACCCACCGCCGGGCTCGATCCCATCCTCTCCGAAAATATCACCCGACTGATCGCGGAGATGAAGGACGAACTGCGCCTCACCTCAGTCGTGGTGACGCACCATCTCGGGGCGATGCGATTCCTCGCCGACCAGGTGCTATTCTTAAAACACGGAGAAGTCCGCTACTGTGGTCCGGCCGCCGGGCTCGACGACTCGGATGACCGGGAGATCAGAGAGTTTATTTCGGCCGATGCCATGGGTCGCACTTGAACCAGTCGAGACTCGCCCGCATTTCTCATACCCGTTCTACTGCGACTGGCTGCGGCCAGCCCCTGCTTCGTTCCGGCCCGACTTGTCCTTGGGCAGGATGTGCCCATACAGCCCTTCGGAAAATCCGGCCCGCCCCTCGCAAGGGCAGGTCCTCGCGGCGTCTCGTAACGAAAGGGTGTGAGAAATGCAGGCTAGCCGTTGTCACGACCCCGAATCGGACGCATATTCGCACTTCACCCCATGCCGGTCTCTCCTCATCGATCCGAAATTTACGTTGGCCTGTTTGTGCTTCTGGGGCTCGGCCTGCTCGGTTGGTTGATCTTCCAGTTCGGCGATGGGGGGAAGAGCCGCTCCGGTGGCTACCCTCTTATCGTCGAGGTTAGGGACGCGACCGGAATTAGGGCAGGTGTGCCGGTACGCCTCGGGGGAGTGGAGCTCGGAAGAGCGTCAGGCGACCCGCAACTCAACGACGATTACACCCTCCTCTCGATCCCGCTGACAATCTACGAGGGAAGCAAAATCCCCGCAGGTTCAACCGTAAAAGTCGGCACGAGCGGGCTCATGGGCGACAGCTTTATCCGCATCATCCCGCCCGAAGTGCCGTCGGGCGAATACCTGCCTCCGGGGCATCGCATTCCTGCGGAGTCGTCAGGATCATTCAACGATCTTGCCAGCAGTGCAGGCGAGGCGCTCGACGAAGTCACCCTCACCGCAGGGGAGATCCGGGCGGCAGCGGATCAGATGGAATTACTCTTCACGAAACTCGACCGGGGATTTCTCACCGCTGAAAACATGGAAAATGCCTCGGTCATACTGGCCGAGTTACGCGCCTCTTCGGTTCACCTCCGCGAAGCTTCCTCAAAACTCAACCCCCTCTTTGATGAGGCCGGCAGCACTCTCGACGAAATCGCCGAAGTCGCCGAAGCCGCGAAATCATCCCTCTCCGGAGTGGATGAAAGTGTGGCGAATTTTAACAAAACCCTTTCCGCAATCAATCCTGTCGTGGCAAATTTTGATCAGTCACTTAAAGACTTCAACGTCACTCTCAAAGCCGCGAATGAACTGCTGAATCTGCTCGAGAACGGCGATGGACTCGCTCCCTTACTGTTAAAAGACTCGGCTTTGAAACGTAACCTCGAGAGCTTCCTGGACAAGCTCGACCGCAACGGGCTTATCCTCTATCCCCGCGAGGGCGGACTGCTGCGCGACTCCACCCCGTTCCTCCCGCGTTCCTCAGACGCCGCTCCCGATACGGACCCGGAAAGACGTCTCTCTCCAGGACCTAGAAGGCAGCCATAGTCCAAATCACCGCGATGCCCCTCCTCGTCATCCTGAAGCGCTTCGAAGTCTGGCTGCTTATCGCCGTAGTCTTCGCCCTGCTCGCGTTCGCGTTCCGACCCGAGGCGCGGCCCCTGCCGGACGCCGGCGATAAACCTTCGAAGCGCCTCCCCGAAACGATTGCGGGCGGCACCAGCCTCCCTGATCCCGCGCCACCCGACAAATCCTTCACCGTCGATGAGGTGAAGGTGACCCCGACCAAAGGGGGTAGGATCGTCGAGTTAACCCTCTCCGGTCGCTCTCCTACCGGTGAAGACATCCCCCTCGACGAGTCCAGCGTGAGCGCCACGACGGGAGAGGGTGAACTGGTGAACCGCTTCTTCGAGCCCTTTCGCGAGCCCGCCGCGCTTCCCGCCACAGGAGACTCGATCGCCACCCTGAAATGGTGGCTCGAAAGCCCTACCGACGTCATCTGGCTCGACTTGCAGGGAGAGCGGGTCAAGGCCGAGTTGCCGTGAGCCGTCCGTCCTTTTTCCCTTCCGCGTCCCGAACCTCATGTCCACGAGCAAGGCTGATTACCTCCTAATTAATAACAATAACACCCGGACCAAGTTCGCCCTTGCATCGGGGGACGAGTTGCTCGAGCACCGCTCCATCGCCTCACGGGACGTCACCGTGGCCGCAGTCACCGCGCTCGTCGCCGATTGGGACTATGATCGGGTTGTCCTCGCCTCGGTCGTCCCGGCAAATATTCCCGACCTTCTCGCCTCACAAGCGGGCAAAAAAGTCGTCGAACTTTCCCATCGCATTCCTCTTGGCGTGGCCGTGGATTTTTCCGACCCGTCGAAGATCGGGGCCGACCGGCTCGCCAACGCCGTCGCGGTAGCACAGCGGCAGATCGATGGACCGGTCATCGTCGTAGATTTCGGCACCGCCGTGACTTTCGACATCATCGACCGTCGCCCCGCCTATATTGGCGGAGTGATAGCGCCCGGCCTCGATGCGATGCGTCACTACCTCCATCAAAAAACCGCGCTGCTCCCCGAGATCGATCTCGCCCGTCCCGATACCGCGATTGGGAAGACGACCGTGCATGCGATGCAATCGGGTGCTTTTCACGGCTATCGCGGCCTCGTTAAAGAGATCCTCCATCAGATCGAGAACGAGATGGGCGAACCGGCGAAAGTGATTGCCACCGGAGGATATGCGGGTTTGATAGCCGAAGGCCTCCCTGTGATTAGCTCGGTCGAGCCTTACCTGACAATGCAGGGTCTGCTGCACGTCGCCCATTTGAATTTTAAGACATGACGAACACCCCGACACCGGTCCTAGGCATCGACTTTGGAGGCACCTCCGTGAAACTCGCCGTGGTGGAGGGAGAGACCCTCCTCACCGAAGTCTATCGCATCCCTACGCAGGAGTTCGACAACCCCGGTCAGCTTATCGACCGCATCGCCGCAGAGGTCGGAGAAATCCGCTCGCGGCATCCGGCCGTCGGCGCCATCGGCATCGGCGTCCCCGGTGCGGTGAACTTCTTCACCGGCATGACCTACAACCTCACCAACGTCAAAGGGTGGTCCGAAGTTCCTCTGCGCGACATCATGACGGCGAAGACCGGACTGCCAGTAGTGATTGAGAACGACGCGAACTGCATGGCCTACGCAGAGTGGAAATACGGTGCCGCGAAAGGCTACCGTCACGCCGTCTGCGTCACTCTCGGCACCGGAGTAGGCGGAGGGCTGATCCTCAACGGCGATCTCTTTCGCGGAGCCAATTGCGCCGCCGGAGAAATCGGCCAGATGAGCATAGACCTTAACGGCGTTCCAGGTCCCTATGGAAATACCGGAGCCCTTGAGCGCTACATCGGGAACCGCCAGATCAGCGAGGTGGCGGCAGCGATCTATGGAAAAGAGGGAATCCCACTACCCGCTGACTCTTCCCCCGAGGCCCTCGCCGCGCTCGCCGGCGAAGGCGATGCGGTTGCCCTCGCCGTATGGGACGGGGTCGCCCGCTGCCTCGGGTTCTGTCTCATGAGCGTGGTCTACCTGCTCAACCCCGAAGTCATCGTCGTCGGAGGCGGGGTCTCAGAGGCAGGGGACATTCTCTTCAATCCCCTGCGTGAAACCCTGCAGAATTCCCTCACGGCCGAGTGTTTTGACCATCTCCACATCGTCCCGGCCCGCTATGGCAATACTGCCGGCATCCTCGGGAGCTCCGCGATGGCCGCCGAACTCTGCTGAAATAGGGAGAGAAGAGGACTTTCCCCCTGACAAAAACTTACTCGAGCCGGGGCTTAAAAAATAATTATTAAATATAACGGAGGAATTGAGGATTATAAGGATTCCTCCGGGTTGGTTTTCCTGTTATTCCGCATTTCGGCTGGAAGCCCGGGCGAAAACCACCTACCGCGATTACGATCTCAATCTCGCTGTTCCGGTCACCGTCGGGGCAAGCTACCTCAACGGAATCAATGGCGGCGGAAGCGGCTACTGCCGCACGACTCTTACAGGGGAAGGCGTTTTTTGTAACCTCCGCGAAACCGCTTGCCGCGTTGACGGGTCGGGACCCTGCGTTACAGTCAGCGGGTCATGCTAGATATCCGACAACTCCGCGAAGATCCCGAAGCAATTAAAACCCGCCTCAAAGCGCGCGGGGGCGAGGCGTGGATCCTAATCGACGAGATTCTCTCCTGCGACGAGAAGCGCCGCGCCGGTGAGACCGAAAAGCAGCAGCTCCAGAGCGACCGCAATCGTATCTCCAAAGAGATCGGAGCACTGCGGAAAGAGGGGAAAGATGCGTCGGCCATTGAGAGCCGGGTCCGCGAGATTGGCGAACGCATCAAAGCGATCGGTGAAGAGGCGGACACCGCCGAAGCGAGGCAGATAGAACTGCTCCTCCAGGTTCCGAATCTTCCGCACGCCGACTGTCCGGTCGGTAGCGACGAGACCGCCAACCCCGTCGTGCGGGAGTGGGGCACGAAGCCGACTTTCGCCTTCGAGACGAAGGATCATGTCGAAATCGGTGCCAGACTGGGCCTCTTTGACTTCGAACTCGCCACCAAGATCAGCACCGGCGGATTTGTCACCTTTACCGGGGCCGGGGCCCGGCTTGAGCGCGCCCTCATCCAGTTTCTCCTCGATCTCCACACTGAGACCCACGGCTACGATGAGGTGTCACCGCCTTACATCATCAATCGCGACTGCATGTTCGGGACCGGGCAACTTCCGAAATTCGAAGACGACATGTATGGCCTCGAGAACGGCGCTTTTTTCCTCGCTCCCACCGCCGAGGTACCGGTAACGAACCTTTACCGCGACCAGATCCTCAAAGAAACCGATCTGCCCGTAAAGGTGACTGCCTACACCCCATGCTTCCGTCGCGAAGCCGGATCGGCGGGGCGCGAGAGCCGCGGGCTCATCCGCATGCACCAGTTCGACAAGATCGAGCTGGTCAACATCGTCCATCCTGACGAGTCCTATGCCCAACTTGAGAAACTTACCACCGAGGCCGAGGCTGTGCTGCAACGGCTCGGGCTTCACTACCGCACGATCGAGCTCTGCACCGGCGATGTCGGCTTCAGCTCGGCCAAGACTTACGATATCGAAGTATGGGCGCCCGGTCACGGAGCCTACCTCGAAGTCTCGAGCTGCTCGAACTTTGCCGACTACCAGGCCCGTCGCATGAAGCTGCGCTTCAAAGATGCCGCGGGAAACAACCGCTTCTGCCACACCCTCAACGGATCGGGCACGGCCCTGCCGCGCCTCTACGTTGCCCTGCTCGAGACTTACCAGCAGGCCGACGGAACCGTGAAAGTACCCGAAGCTCTCGTTCCCTACATGAAGCGTGAGACGATAGGCTGAGGGCGCAAACAAAAAGCCCGACCCCGGCGTGAGACGGAATCGGGCTTTTCAAGGGTGAAAAATCTTTGCTTCGCTTATTCAGCGGAAACGGCGATGGCGTCATCACCACGCTCGCCAGTACGGATGCGGACGGCGTCTTCGATCGTAGAGACGAACACTTTTCCGTCACCGATTTTGTTCGTGGAGGCGGCCTTCACAATCGTGTCGACGATCTTGGCGGCATCTCCGTCTTCCACGACGATTTCAAGTTTTACCTTGGGGAGAAAATCCACGGTGTATTCGGAACCGCGATAGATCTCGGTGTGGCCTTTCTGGCGGCCGAATCCTTTGACTTCGCTTACGGTCATGCCGTGAACACCGGCTTCGGTAAGGGCTTCTTTCACTTCTTCGAGTTTGAAGGGTTTGATAATGGCTTCGATTTTCTTCATGGTTTTTGTCGTCAGTTTGTTAATAAAACTTGGGACTTCCATTAAAGCATCTTGCGTGCCAAAAACTATAAATCGCTCTCAGACAAGGTTTGAAGGGCTTTTACGTTAGGAAAGAATGGGATTCGGGCCGTCATGTGGTAAGTTTCCTACCAGTTCCTGCGCAGCCATTTACCGTTTCCCATGTCACTCCCTCCACGCGTCCTCGTCGTCGATGCCGATCCGGAGACGATTCGTCTCACGACGGAGGCCTTACGCGATTCGGAGACCCGCTTCACTCCTGTCTCGAGCGTCGAGGCCGGTGGAGCAGAGCTGATGCAGCAAAGCTTCAACGCAGTCCTATGCGACTTGTCCGATGGGGATTTCAGAGGATTTGACTTCCTCAAAGAACTCCATCGCGCCCGCCCGCAATTGCCCTTCATCGGGATCGCCTCGGCCACCGACAGCCGCTCGGCGATCGAGGCAGTGAAAGCGGGTGCGTTCGATTTCCTCTCCAAACCGCTCGACGCCACCGAACTGAGACGCTCCCTGCGCGAAGCGATCGAGTGTTCGCGCAAAGGGATCGAACCGGTCTCGATCGATCCGCGCAATGAATACGAAGACGACTCCGACACTCTCGTGGGCAACAGTCGCGCCATGCTCGACGTCTACAAGGCCCTCGGGAGACTCTCGCCCACACCCGTCACCGTCCTCATCCGCGGTGAGACCGGCACCGGTAAGGAACTCGTCGCCCGCGCCCTCTTCCAGCACGGGCACCGCGCCCACCGGCCCTTTATCACGGTGAACTGCGCCGCTATTCCCGAGAACCTCCTCGAGTCCGAGCTCTTCGGTCACGAAAAGGGCTCGTTCACCGGCGCGACCGCGACCCGTATCGGAAAATTCGAGCAGGCAAACAATGCGACCCTCTTTCTTGACGAGATCGGCGATCTCAATCACTCCCTCCAGGCCAAGCTCCTCCGCGTCCTGCAGGAGAAACGCTTTCAGCGCGTCGGGGGCTCGAGCGAGATCACCGTCGATGCCCGCATCATCGCCGCGACGCATCGGCCCATCGAGCGCATGATCGCCGAAGGCGAATTCCGTGAAGACCTTTTTTACCGGCTCAATGTCGCCACCATCAAGCTGCCCCCGCTTCGCGACCGCACCGGCGACATCCCCCGGCT
Source organism: Verrucomicrobiales bacterium (assembly GCA_030730365.1). Lineage (GTDB taxonomy): Bacteria > Verrucomicrobiota > Verrucomicrobiia > Verrucomicrobiales > DEV007 > Arctic95D-9. The sequence goes on along the minus strand of JANQVJ010000033.1, from coordinate 6,788 downwards.
CGTGAATTTTTTCCTGAAACGCTTCAGTCGCGAACTCGGTCTGCCGCCGGTGACGATCTCCCGCGGCGCGCTCTCCCGTCTCGAATCGGCAAGGCTTCCCGGAAACGTGAGGCAGTTGCAGAATCTCGTCCGCAAGGCGCTCCTGCGCAGCCGCGGATTCTCGATCGATCGCGAGATCGTCGACGAGCTACTCGTCGAGACCGAGCCCGGAGAAAGTTCCCGCACCGACCCCGATGCCCTGCGGCACTGGTGCCGCAAGCTCGTGGAAGATGCCTCGACCGGATCAGGCGGCGAAGCGCACCGCCTCGCGATCGAAGCGGTAGAGGCCATCCTCGTCGAAGAAGCACTGCAGAAGAGCGAGGGCAACGTCACCCGTGCCGCTGAATGGCTTGGTCTTTCCCGTCTGACGGTGAGAGAAAAAGCAAAAAAATACCGCGGCTGAGGTGCGGTATCACGGGATCCGGACTACTGGACGATGTGCCACGATCGGCTAAGATAACGGTCGCCATGTTGATCTTGACCCTTCCTGCCCCCCGCCTCCTGCTCGCCGGTCTCATTCTCGCCGCCGCCCTTCCCGGGCTCGCGGAGACTGCGCCGCCGGACTACCGCTTCAAATTCGAAGTCCTTGCCGAAGACCTTCCTCAGCCCATGATGATGCAGGAGTCGCCCGACGGCCGCCTCTTCTTCATCGAGATTGCCGGCAAGGTTAAGGTCTTCGACCCCAAGTCGCGCCTCTCCACCGTCATCGGTGAACTTACCGTCACCACTGCGCAGGAGAACGGACTCCTCGGCATGGCGCTCGATCCTGACTTTGCGACGAATCAATGGATCTACTTCATGCATTCACCGCCCGACTACGACGGTCAATACATCAGCCGATTCACCCTGAAAGACGGGAAGATCGACATGGCTTCCCGCAAAGACATTCTCCACTGGGCGGAACAGCGCGAGCAATGCTGCCACCATGCCGGGGCGATGCGCTTCGGTCCCGACGGCTCTCTCTATATCTCAACCGGAGACAACACGAACCCTTTTAAAGACTCCGAAGGCTACGCGCCCATCGACGAACGCGCCGACCGCGGCCCCTGGGACGCCCAGAAGTCCTCCGCCAACACCAACGACCTCCGCGGGAAAATTCTCCGTATCAAGCCCACTCCCGAGGGAGACTACACCATCCCCGAAGGCAACCTGTTTCCTCCCGGCACTCCCAAGACCCGACCTGAGATTTTTGCGATGGGGTTCCGCAATCCCTGGCGATTCAACATCGACCCGGCGACAGGCTACGTCTACGTCGGCGATGTCGGACCCGATGCCGGCAACGACAACGAAGTACGCGGACCGCGGGGCTTCGACACCATCAACCAGCTTCGCCGGGCCGGGAACTACGGCTGGCCCTACTCCCGGGGCAATCGCGTCTACGTCGACTTTGATTTCGCCGCACTGGCACCCGGTAATCTCTACGACAAGGCAAAACCGCTCAACAGCAGTCCGAACAACTCCGGCCTCACCGAGCTACCCCCCGTCCAGGCTCCCCTGATTTATTACCCCGCCGCCGAGTCCGAAAAATTTCCCATCCTCGGTAAAGGCGGCCGCACCGCCTGCGGAGGCCCCGTCTTTCACTTCGACAAATCCTTCGAAAAGACCGGCGGCCTGCCTAAATACTTCGACAAACTCGTTCTCTTCTACGACTGGCAGCGTCCCTTCGTCCATTGGGCAAAACTCGACGACAAGGGCGATCTGGTGGAGATCCTCCCCTTCACCGGCGCCGCGCGCGTCGCCCAGGGCGATGATGACGGCAGCGGGCGCTTTCAGATCCGTCGACCTGTCGATTTCATCTTCGGGAAAGACGGCAGCCTCTACTTCCTCGACTACGGCGAGACCTGGGGAGCAAACAGCGACTCCCGTCTCGTGCGCATGAGCTACCAATGGGGCAACATCGCCCCCGTCACCAAAGCCACCGTCACCCCGGCCGCCGGACGCGAACCGCTCGAACTCACCCTCTCCGCCGAAGGCTCGATCGACCACGAAGGTGACGCCATCACCCACGAATGGCGTCTCGGTGACAAAGTTCTCTCCACCGAAGCCAACGCCAAAATCACCCTCAGCGAGCCCGGTGACTTCCGCATCGAACTCGTCGTGACCGATGCCAAAGGAGCCGCCGGTAGCGCCGTCGTCCCGATCACGGTAGGGAACTCCGAGCCTGCGGTAAAATTTCTCAGCCCGCAGGACGGCGACTTTTTTACTCCGGGCGAAGCGGTTCCCTACCGCCTCAACATCACCGATGCCGAGGATGGTGATATGAAGGGCCGCGAAGGCGAGTTCTCCGTCCGCACCCTCGTGAGCTCCGCCTGGGCTGCCGCCGACGGCAAGCTCAGCGACACCGATCCCGGTCTCTCCCGCATGAAACAGTCGGACTGCTTCAACTGCCACGCCGTCGATCTGAAGATCGTGGGACCGTCCTTTCTCGAGATCGCGACGAAGTATAAAGATCAGCCGGGCGCGATGGAGCTCTCGGTGGATCGTGTCATCAAAGGCTCCACCGGCGTATGGGGACCGCTCCCCATGCTGCCCCACTCCACCTACACCGCCGACGAGATCTACATGATGGTGAAATGGATCTACAGCCTCGCCGGTGACGAGGCCACCCCCACCGTCGCCCGCGGCATAGAGGGGCAGATCGTAGCCCCGAAAGATGGCAAGCTCGCTACCGGAATGATCGAAGCAACCTTCACCGACCTAGGACGCGCCCCCGCCGGCCCCCTCTCGGGCAGGGCCACAGTGAAGCTCCGGACCCGGCGACTCGAGGCCGAAAAAGCCGATCGCCTTGACGGACCGACGCTTCAGGGCAAAGCCATCGGCTCCATTGCCCACGGCCACAGCGCGATGTTCGCCTCCATCCCTCTCGCTGAAGTCGGCTCGGTCAAAGTGCGTGCCAGCGCCGGAGCCGGAGGTGGAAAAGTCGAAGTGCGATCGGGCACCATCGACGGTCCCCTGCTAGGCACCATCGACGTCGCCCCCACCGGAGCGTGGGACACATTCGTCGAACTCGAAACCCCCCTCACCTCCCCCGGAAGCGAGCGTAGCGACGTCTATCTCGTCTTCGTCAATCCAGGCAAAGGCGGACTCATGAATATCGACTGGGTCGAGTTCGGGAAAGCGAAGGGGCAGTGAGTCGGTGCAGAAGCTGTCGACGCCTCCATCGAGAGCGGTCGCCCCGTCAGGGAGACCCGGCAGGGAGCCCAGTTCACCGATCTCCTGAGGACTTCGCACATCGGGAAACTTGTCAGAGGGTTCCCCCCTGCTCGCAATGCAATGATTTTGAAATTTGCGGGCGTCGGCGGGAAAAAGTGACCTCCCCTTAAGCCGAAGATCGCCGGAAGTCGAACCTGCGCCTTAGGCTGCTTTTTTTTGAGATAAATGATGCCGCGCAAAGTTGCCTCGACGCCCAAACGTGCCCTCGGGCAGAGACCCGCTAGGCACTGCGCTTCACTCCACCGTCTCTCTCATCAGCGGATTGGCCATCTTCTCCGGGCTGAGAAGTTCGTCGAGCTCGATTTGCGAGAACCAGCCTTTCTCGAGGACCAGTTCGTAGACCCCGCGACCGGATTCGAGCGCTTCCTTAGCGATGGAGGCGGACCTTTCGTAGCCGAGCACGGGATTGAGGGCGGTAACGATGCCGATGGAATTTTTCACATAATTAGCGCAGCGCTCGCGGTTGGCGGTGATGCCGTTGACACAGCGATTCGCGAGGACGATAGCGGCGTTCTTCAGGAGCATCATGCTGCTGAGCAGATTATAGACGATGATGGGCTCGGCCATGTTTAGCTCGAACTCGCTCGCCTCGGCGGCCATGGAGACGGTGAGGTCCGAGCCGATGATCTGGTAGCAGATCTGATTGACGACCTCGGGGAGGACGGGATTGACCTTGCCGGGCATGATGGACGATCCGGGCTGGAGCGGCGGGAGATTGATCTCGTCGAGGCCGCAGCGGGGACCGGACGAAGCCCAGCGCAGGTCGTTGCAAATCTTCGATATCTGGATGGCGGTGACCTTGAGGGCACTGCTCATGACGGCGAAATCGGCGGCATCCTGAGTCGCCTCGACAAGATCGACGGCGAGGGTGACGGGGTGCCCGCTCACTTCGGCGAGCCTGGCGGTGCAGAGTTCGGCGTAGCCGCGCGGGCTGTTGAGACCCGTTCCGATCGCGGTGGCACCCATGTTCACGACGAGGAGGTCTTCGGAGGCGCGGTTGAGTCGGCGAATCCCGTCGTTGATCATCGTGGCGTAGGCAGTGAACTCCTGCCCGAGAGTCATCGGAACGGCGTCCTGGTTTTCGGTCCGGCCCATCTTGATGACGTCGGCGAACTCGGCCGCCTTTTTCTGGAAGGATTTTCGCAAAACTCCGAGAGTCGAGGTGGTCTCGTGCAGGGCGGAGACGACGGAGAGTTTCACCGCCGTGGGATAAACGTCGTTGGTGGACTGCGAGCAGTTCACGTGGTCGTTCGGATGGCAGAATTCGTATCGGCCTTTTTCGTGTCCGAGGATCTCGAGGGCGCAGTTCGCGATGACCTCGTTGGCATTCATGTTAGACGAGGTTCCCGCTCCCCCCTGGACCATGTCGACGACGAAGTGTTCGTGCAGCTCGCCCGCAAGGATGCGGTCGCAGGCCTGGCCGATTGCATCGGCGATGACGGGATCGAGGACGCCGAGTTCGGCATTGGCGGATGCCGCGGCCTTTTTGACATGGGCGAAGGCATTGACGAGGTGCTGAAAGTGGGAAAGGCGAATGCCTGAGAAGGGGAAATTCTCGACCGCGCGCATCGTCTGGACGCCGTAGTAGTGACCGTTCGAAACCTCGCGCTCCCCGAGGGAATCGTGCTCGAGCCGGTAGCCCGAGATGAGCGCGCGGTTGCGGTCAGAGTGCAGGAGCAGCTCTGTCGTCTCGCGCAGGCGCAGGCTGATGCGGCGGGCGGCGCGGGCGACGAGTCGATAAAAGAGTTCGGGCTTCTCAGCGCGGAAGGCGTCAATCCTGTCCCGTGCGATGGCCCAGATCTCGACGTCCTCGAGGGCGAGGCCGGAGACGCTGTGGGAGAGTTCGTCGATGAAGAGGCTCTCGCCGATGACGGCTCCCTCGGTGAGGCAGGCGATCGTAACATTGCGCCCCGAGAGCCCGCGCTGCAGATTGATCTTACCGCTGAGAACGATCCCGAAAAACTGGCGGGGGGTCGATTCGTGGAAAAGATAGTCGCCCTTGGGCCAGGTCCGTTTTTCGCCGAGCGCGACGAATTTTTCCAACTCGGCGGACGGGACCTCCATGGAGGTGGCGACTTTTTGAATTAGTTCCGGGGTGATTTCCATGATTGAGATGTCGCCGAGGATACGTCCGATGGAAGGAAGGGGGAAGGGGCATTTTCTCAAGGCAGCGGTTGCGTCGCGCGCAAAAAACGCAAGATTCCCGCCATGGGAAAAACGGGATACGATTACGCGCCTTCGTCGAAAACGCTGCCTCCGGTGGTGGGTCCGGGGGAATTCGTCTTTTCAGTGACGGGACTGGATCACGGACACATCTTTGGCCAGACGAACGGTCTCATTGATGCGGGGGGGACGCTCAAATACGTCTACGATCCCGATCCGGCGAAACTCGACGACTTCCTCACCCGTTATCCCCAGGCGCAACGCGCGGGCTCGGTCGAGGAGATCCTCGCGGACAACGAAACCATATGTGTGGCCTCGGCCAATGTCCCCTGCGAACGCGGTCCGCTCGGAGTGAGGGTGATGGAGGCGGGCAAACACTACTTCACCGACAAGTCTCCCTTCACCACCCTCGCGCAACTTGAAGAGGCCCGCGCAGCCGTCGCGGCGACGGGGAAACGCTACATGGTTTATTTCAGCGAACGCCTCCACAACGAGTCATCGATGAAGGCGACCGAGCTGATCCGCGGCGGCGCCATCGGTGAGGTCCTGCAAGTCATCAATCTCGCCCCGCATCGAATGTCAAAGGGCGCGCGACCCGACTGGTTTTTCGAAAAACCGAAATACGGCGGCATCCTCACCGACATAGGATCACATCAGTTCGAGCAGTTTCTCGCCTTCACCGGCGCGACCGACGGCACCGTGAACTTCGCACGGGTGGCCAACTTCACTGCGCCCGACAAGCCGGGGCTCGAAGACTTCGGTGAGGCTTCCCTGACGATGAACACGGGGGCCTCGTGCTACTGCCGCATCGACTGGCTCACGCCCGACGGCCTCCGGGTCTGGGGCGACGGCCGCGTCTTTGTCGTCGGGACCAAGGGGACGATCGAGATCCGCAAATACATCGCCCTAGCCCGTCACGAGCCCGGAAACAAGCTCTTCCTCGTCAACGGCGAAGAAGAGCAAGAGATCGACTGTGACGGCACGACGGGGTTCCCCTTCTTCGGTGAGATGATCCTCGATCTCCTCAAGGGCACCGAGAATGCGATGACTCAGGAGCACATTTTCAAAGCCGCCGAGCTGTCCATGATCGCCCAGGAAATGGCCGACGCTAAGCGCTAGCCCGCATTTCTCACACCCTTTCGTCACGAGACGCCGCGAGGACCTGCTCTTGCGAGGCGCGGGCCGGATTTTCCGAAGGGCTGTATGGGCACATCCTGCCCAAGGACAATTCGGGCCGGAACGAAGCAGGGGCTGGACGCAGCCAGTCGCAGTAGAACGGGTGTGAGAAATGCGGGCTAAGCAGCAGGGTGCAGGCGGAGTCGGAATTCCCTGCGCAAAAACACGAGAGCGGTCCCTCTCACGCTCCCGCGTGC
>JANQVJ010000032.1:2845-6647 GCA_030730365.1 Verrucomicrobiales bacterium | reverse complement strand
TGCCGACACTGGAGCCCACCCCTCCCCCGACCGACTCGATCGCGAGGGCGAGATCTTCGGCGGAGCGCTTGAGGGTGTCTTTGGTGAGCAGGCGCGACATCAGACGGGTCGCCCCGTTATTCTGCGCCGTCTCGGCGAGCAAGCCGCCGCGGAAGACGCCCGAAGCCTGGACGAAGGGGACACGGTGATCGCGCAGAAGCAGGACGGTGAGCCCGTTCCCGAGCGTGATCTTATGGATCTCTTCGGAACGTTTTGCCGCACTGCGGCGGGCCATCATCTTTGCCTCGGCCTTCGGAATGAGGGCGACACGGGTCTGTCGATCGGTCCTCAAGTATTTCACCGCAACCTCGCGCACCGCCTCGCGATCGACCCGTTGCACCGCGGCGACGTAGTCGCGGGTGTAATCGAGATTGCGGGTGAGGAGCCAGTTTGTTCCGAGGTCCGAGGCCTGACCTCGCATCTCGGTGAAGGTGGAGAACTGCGCGCTCAGGGTCTGGCGACAGGCCCTCGCGAGCTCCGCATCGGTCACGCCGTCAGTTTTAAATCGCTCGACCTCGGCGAGGATGGCCTCGTAGGCCGGCCCGCTCTTCCCCGGCTCGGTGTCGAAGCTGACCATGAACTGCCCCGTGAACGAGGGCGTGTAGGCATAGGCCCCGACCGAGTGAGCGAGGTGGTGCCTTTCCCTGATGGATTGGAAAAGTCGCGAGCTGCGCCCGTCGCCGAGGATCGCGGCCATGAGATCGAGCGCCGGCACTTCAGGGTCCGTCCCCTGCGGGAGAGGCCAGGCGAGGCGCTCGCGATGGAGGTCGGTCGGGAAAGTGATCTCCTCGTGACGATGCCCCATCTGCACGGGCTCGTCGGGCAGGATCACAGGCGAACGCCGCCGCCGCGTCAGTTCACCGAGCTTGTCGGCGATGGAGGCCACCACTTCCTCCGTGTCGACATCGCCCGCGACGACGATGAAGAGATTATCAGGCGAGTATTTTTCCCGGTAATAATCGTAGAGATCGTCGCGCCGCAGTTGGTTGAAAATATCGAGGTGCCCGATGACAGGGTAACGGCAGGGATGGACGGCGTAGGCGGTCTGGAAAAAGGCCTTGCTGAGGACCTGATCGGGATTGTCCTCCCCCATCGCGATCTCGCGCCGTATCACTTCGCGCTCGCTCTCAAATTCATTCTCGGGGATCGCGGCGAAACCGATCACGTCACAGAGGACGTCGAGACAGACTTCCGTCCCGCTCGAGGGCGTGTCGATCCAGTAAACGGTGCGATCAAAGGAGGTGTAGGCATTGATGTAGCCGCCCTGCGACTGCACCGTCTGCGCGATCTCGTTGGCACTGCGCCGGCCCGTGCCTTTGAAGAGCATGTGCTCCAGATAGTGCGACATGCCCGCACCGAGCCAGGCGCCCTCGTGGATGCTGCCGGCGCGGCACCAGGCCTGCAGGCTCACGACGGGGGCGGAGCGATCCTCCTGCACGATGATCTCTAGCCCGTTCGGCAGAGTCGTGACCCGCGCCGTGGACGAGGGGAATGCGAGAGGATCGATTTCCCCGCTCAAAGTTCGCTCGATTTCGCGGGTTGATTGCCGCGGCTGGGCGGCTCGAGGTCAGTGACCCGATCCGTCCGCAGCAGCACCTCACGGGTGGGGCGGTAGGGAGCCTGCAGCTCATCCTGCAACTTCATCACGCCGCAGAAGTCCGAGGGCGAATCCTCTTCGGACCGGCCGAAGGCACCGGCCTCGATGAGATTAAAAACGATCGCGCCGATGTCCTCCCCTTCCCGAATCCCCCAGGACTCGAGGACTGCCACGGCCATGGGACCGAATTTCGCGAGAGCGTGTTCGACGACCCCGTCGAGGAGCTCGGGCCCGCTCACGTGACGATGCTCGATGAGTTCGTCTTTCCGGAGCGTCTTGATGGTGTGATCGAGCGCATCCTTGAGGAAATGGTAACCGTCACTCTGGTAGCGCCGGTCCCGGCTCGTGATGGTTTTGACGGCGACGTCGAACTGAACTTTTTCCATAAAACGGGGCAGAAAAGTAACTTACACCCCTTTCGCCAAAAAGCCCGTTCGAGTCAAGGAACAAAGGCCCCGATACAGAAATCTTCGAGGACAAAGACGCAATTTTCGACGGGACATCGTGCCTCGTCTCCGCCATTATACCATGCTCACCCGGCACATTCCCCGAAGTCGGAAAACCGCCTCGGGAAGCGGGTGTTTATATCTGGAATGAGAAAAGGCCTGCGATTTCAAACCAAGCTCATGCTGACCCTCGTCGCGGCGATCTCCGTCGTGACCGTCGCCCTCATTGCGCTCACCGAGACGAAGGTCAATCAGGCCTACACCCGCCAGTTCTCACGTGACTTCAGCCACATTGTCTCGGAACTGGAACGCTCGCGCCTCGAGCGCACCGGTGACTTCATGGAACTCTGCGGTCGTCTCGCCGCTCATCCCTACATCGCCGCCTCCCTGCGGGACGAGGCGACGGAAGAGCAGCGCCACGACTTCTGGCGATTCTACGGGCAATCCCTCACCCAGCTCGACGAGGGCATTGAATCCCGGCCCGACGCCCCGCCGCGGCGCCCGACAGACTTTGCCGATCTCGTCGGCAGGATGGGCTCGGTCGGCATCGTCACCCGAAGTGGAGAGATCAGGGGGCTCTTCCATCCCCGCGCCGACGCGAACTCCACCAGCAGTGAAAAACGACGCCTCGCCGCGAAGCAGTTGCGCTACCAGTCCGGCGGAGTCAACCGCGCCAAAAAACGCATCGATGACCTCCTCGAGAGCGTCAACCAGCAGGCGCTCTACCTCCCCTTCGAGACTTACGAAAGCAGCCGCGCCGTGCAGGAGGTCGTGAGCACTCCGGTGACCGATCCCGCGGGCGGAGAGATCATCGGGCATTTTCTCCGCGCCACCCCGGCCGAGACCGATGCCCAGCGTTTCCTCGAACGATACCAGACACAGTTCGACTCCGACTCCCCGCTCCTCAGCGGTATCTTTCTTGACGGTCATCTTTACTCGCGTCATCTCCCCGAAGAACTCGCCGCGAGCATGTCCGCCATCGTCGGGGAAAAGATCGCCGCGGCCGAAGTGGCGACGGGGGGCGAGTCATTTCATTTCGAAACCACGATCGGGGATGCTCCCTTCCGTCTTTACATTGCCCCGCTCACCGGCGGGGGCACCTACGAGCCCGCTTATCAGGTGAGCGCCTTTTCCCTCGCCATCCTCAAAAACGACCTCGCCGAACTCCGCCTGCGCGGGAGCGGGATCGGGGCGTTCGCCCTGCTCTTCGGCGTGATCCTCGCCTATCTCTTCTCCCGCCGGCTCGCGATCCCCATCCGCGAGCTCACCTGCGCAACCGCAGCGGTGAAATCAGGCGACCTCACCATCCGGATCGCGACTCAATCCCACGACGAGATCGGCGAACTGGCCGCCTCGTTCAACGAGATGACCGAGGGGCTCCAGCAGCGCGACACCTACCGCGGCATCCTCGGCAAGGTCAGTGACGAGACCGTTGCTCAGGCCATGATCAGCGGCGATCTCGACCTCGAACTGGGCGGGGAGCTAAAACGCGTCTCCGTCCTCTTCTGTGATATCCGCGGTTTCACCGCCATCACCGAGCACATGCCCCCGACCGACGCGATCAACCTGGTCAATCATCACATGACCGCGATGACCGCCCTCGTGCGGAAACACGATGGCGTCGTCGATAAATTTGTCGGCGATGAGATCATGGCCGTCTTCGGAGCCCTGAAGTCCCGCGGCAACGACGCGACCAACGCCGCCGCCTGCGCCCTCGAAA
>JANQVJ010000032.1:0-2745 GCA_030730365.1 Verrucomicrobiales bacterium | reverse complement strand
GCCCTGAAGTCCCGCGGCAACGACGCGACCAACGCCGCCGCCTGCGCCCTCGAAATGATCGCGGTGCGCGAACAGCTCAATCGTGAGAGTGGCAAACCTCTCGAGATCGGCATCGGACTTGCCACCGGAGAGGTCGTCGCGGGCTGCATGGGCTCCATTGACCGGCTTAACTACACCGTCCTGGGAGCCCGCGTCAATCTTGCCTCGCGCCTGTGCAGCGAGGCTGGCATCATGGAGATCGTCATCGACGATGAAACAAAAAAACAGCTCGATCATCCCCCCTCCGCACTGCGGGCTCGGCCCGAGCTGAGACTAAAAGGTTTTTCCGGGACGATCATCGCATGGCAGTTGCTCCCCTCCCCCCAGGAAACAACGGCCGACGGGACGCCCGCCAGCCTGATCACTGCGGATTCGACAGCTTCTCGATGATCGCGTCGAAGAGACTCTTCGACTTCTCAGGAGTCGCCTTCTCAGCCTGAGTCTCTTCTTCGATGATCACCCCCAGTTCTTCGGGAAGCACCGGTCGCACTGTCGCTCCGGTGGTGGTGAGCTGTGGAATCTCAACCTCGTCCGTCGTCATGCGATTAGGGTTGCTCCTCCGGAAGGTGTTGATCGGGACGCGCACCGTCCTGTCCTCAAAGCGCAGGGAGCGGCGCAGATCCATAAACTGCTTCGGCACGTGATAAGTCTCGTAGCTGCGGGGGTAAAGCTCGCGAGTCATCCCCACCCGCAAGTCTTTGCGAATCTCAAAATGAAGGTGCGCTGCATACATCCGATACGGACCACAGCCTATCGTTCCGACAATCTGTCCTCGCGTGATCTGCTGCCCCGGACTCACCGAGCGGACCTTGAGGTGACCATAAAGGGAATCGACAAAGGCAATCTGCCCATTCTGCTCGCGGTAGGCATGACGCACGATCACGACATTGCCCCAGCCCTTTTTGTAATCCTCTGAGAAGACCACGACCCCGTGGGCGATCGAATAGACGGGATCTCCCTCGTCCGAGTCGCCGCCCCCGCTGCCGTTCCAATCCTCGCCGAGGTGACCGTTCGGAGAAAATCCGCGGAAGATATAATACCCGGCCCCGTCCGGCTTCCCCACCGGGTAATCAAAACCATCTGCCAGCTTCGCCGTGGAATAGGACTGCGCCACCGCCGGAACCGCCGACGCGGCGAGACTCACAAGCGCCGCCGCGAAAATCGCGACGTAGCGGGAACGAGGACTGGCGGGGAAAATGAGCGGCATGAAACGAAAAAATTAGTTCACAGAACGAAGTCGGGAACGCTTGGGACGAGCATCAACTTAGACTCACTGACATTTTATGTGCAAAACAGAGGAGCCCACGGCAGGCAAGTATCCGATTTTAATCCTGCCGAAAGCCCTCGCTCCGACTGAAAAAACCAAGTCGATTAATAGGATAGACCGCTAAAATATCCAGTAATCATCCGCATTTCCTTCCGTTTCCCTCGATGGACCGCCGGCCTTTTCCTCGCCTAACTGCCGTCGCCTAGACCTCCTCCCGCCTACATCACAACAAGCTTTTCTGCTTTTTACAGAGACAGGGATCCGTATTGAAAATACCGGTGATACCGCCTCGTTCTACAAAGCCCCGCCTCGTGCCGGAAAAAACCGAATCTCACCCGCAAGTCTCATAATTGAAATATTTCTCAATTATCACTTGTGTTTCTACTGCAATTGACCAAAATTGTCAGAACCGAGTATTTTTCCTGATGATTGTGGTTTTTACATCCACGGGATTCAACGAGGAAGTGGCCCAGGCCAAAACCCTTCTCGGGCAACCCTAGTTTAGAAACATGGCAGACGAAGAAGCACCAGAATTGATGACCGTGAAAGAAACCGCAGAGTATCTGCGGATTCCGCTTCCGACGGTATATTACCTTGTTCAGCGGGGACAGTTGCCTGCGATCCAGATCGGCGGACGTTGGAGGATCAAGCGCAGCCTGCTTGACCGCGACATCCTCAAGACCGACGAAGGAGGCCAGCCGACCGTTCTTGTCGTGGACGACGACCCGGCCCTGCAGACCCTCTTCAAGCAGTTCCTCAAGAAGGCCGGATTCGGACGCATCGTCGTCGGCACGGGGGCCGAGGCCCTCACCTATGCCGAGAAGCAAAAGTTCGACCTCGTCTTCCTCGACCTCAAGCTCCCCGACATCCCGGGCGACGAGCTGTATGCAAAACTGAAGAAGATGTATCCCGATCTCCCCATCGTGATCATCACCGGCTACCCCGACAGCGAAATCCTCACCAAGATCCTCTCGAGCGGTCCGGTCACGGTCATCAAAAAGCCGATCGAATACGATCAGCTCAACCGCACCGTGAAGATCCTCGGTCACAAAGGCGCCGACGCCGCCTGATCCTGTTTTCCCTTAACCTGTTTTTGTTTGAAAAAGGCTCCCTCTCACGAGGGGGCCTTTTTTGTTCCGGGCTTTCACTCGCCGCGAACCTCGCGCAAACTCCTCCCATGACCGTGCTGGAACATTCGCCAATCGCTTCTTCTCCAAATGTTATGGGCGGGGCGCTTGTTTTCACCGGCACCAGGGTGGTGGATTTTTCGAATTCCGGCGGTTCAGGTCATTCTTCTGTCCCCATTCCCTTGTCGATACGGGTCAGATCTGGTCGCCACGGGCGGCGGCGGGTGGAGAGCGGATCGCGTGGCACGGTATTCGAGCGTCGAGGGGAAGGACATGGGCAGGATGCCCATGCTACGTTTTGGGAATTGGCGG
>JANQVJ010000031.1 GCA_030730365.1 Verrucomicrobiales bacterium | reverse complement strand
CCGCTCTCCTCTCTACTCTCGCTCCATGTCGAAGCCGATTTTCAATCTCGTGGTGGAGTCTCCCGGTTCCGCCCCGCGCCATTACCAGCTCAGCGCTCGAACGATCACGATCGGGCGGGGCGAGCGCAATGCGATCATTATCGGTGAGGACGCGGTCTCGAGTCGGCACGGGGAATTGCGACGGCGGGAAAGCGGCTACGACTATATCGATCTTGACTCCACCAACGGCACCCGCCTCAACGGCGAAATCCTCGGGCCGGAACCTCGCGAACTGCACGACGGCGACGCGATTCTCCTCGGGCTCGCCGCGAAAGCGCGCTTCGTCCGGGTCATCGAGATTCGCGACAAAGTCGAAGCGACGACACCGGCAGCCGGATCCATCACCAAAAAGCTTGTGAGACAAGAACCGACCGGCCCCGCGATTAATCCTGTCGCCGCCGCCGTTGCGAAGGCTGCCCGTGCCAAAGCGAAACACTAAGGCCGGCCCCGGGGATTCGAAACCAAATCGACTCAAGCCCTGCGCAATTGGATATTGACCCTACCCCTCATCGCCAGCAAGCTAGGCAATCCTACAAAACTCGGATATTTTATGGCAGATCTAGACGACATCAGAGACGGAGACAATTTTGGTCTCAACACTCCCGCAGACACCAGTTCCTTTTACCTCAAAGGCCTGAACAACACTGATTGGGGCATCAAGAACCGCATGGCCCGCATTTTCAACCGGAAATCCGGTCGCACCGTGATGCTGGCCTTCGACCATGGCTTCCTCATGGGTCCGACTTCGGGACTTGAGCGCATCGACCTGAACATTGCCCCCCTCGCCGAGCACGCCGACTGCCTCATGGGAACCCGCGGAATGATCCGTTCCAGCATCCCGGCCGATAACACGAGGCCGATCTGTCTCCGCACGGACACCGGGACCACGATCCTTACGGAAATGAACCACAACGTTCTCATTGCCGAAGACGACGCGATCTCGATGAATGCCTCTGCCATGGCCGCGATGCTCGCCATCGGAGATGCGGCCACTGAGGCGATCACAGTGGCGAATTTCAGCCGTCTCGTCGATATCGGGAACAAATACAGCATCCCCGTCATGGGCGTGACCGCGGTCGGAAAAGACATGGCACGCGACGCCCGTTACTTCGGCCTTGCCTCGCGCGTCTGCGCCGAGAACGGTGCCAGCATCGTGAAGACCTACTACACGGAAGGATTTGAAAAGGTCGTCGCGGCCTGCCCCGTCCCTGTGGTCATCGCCGGCGGGAAAAAACTTCCCGAGCTCGAAGCGCTCGAACTCGCCTACAACGCGATTCAGTGCGGTGCCTCCGGAGTCGACATGGGCCGCAACGTGTTCCAGTCCGAGGCTCCTCTTGCCATGATCAAAGCGGTCGCCGGCGTCGTGCATGACGGACTCAAGCCACAGGAAGCCTTCGACCTTTTCGAAACGCTCCGAGCCGAGGCAAAGTAATCGCTGACAGCCAATCCGTTTTTTCAGACACCCTCTCCGGTTCACACCGGAGAGGGTGCTTTGTTTTCAGCCTTCGCGGTCGTATCCGAATCGCTCCATCGCCGCCGCTGGGGGCAGCGGAGAGCGGCGAGCGCAGGTCCGAACGGCAAGCGCACCACCCCCGGCGTCAGTGTTTCCCTGAGCGAGGCTGAAGCCGCCAAAGCTCGCATCGATGGGGCGGGGAAGTAATTCTTTTGCCCTGTCCGATCTTCACTTCCCCCTTATTTTTGTCCGATCCGCTTCGGGGCGGTCAAAATTGCGAAGAATTTAAGATTTCTCAAGGTTCGGGGTCATTCACTCGTTGACATTCCGCGTCTATCAGGTTAAGTGCGCGCTCCACAAAACTCTCAGCTCGCTATGGCAGTCCCAAAACGCAAAACGTCGAAAATGAAAAAGCGCCTCCGTCGCGCAGGCCAGAAATGGCGTGCCCGGAAGCTCAACGTGTGCTCCGAGTGCGGAAGTGCCGCCCCCTCGCACATCGCATGCCCCAGCTGCGGTTATTATAAAGGCCGCCAGGTTCTCAAAGTCGACGAACTCTGAGAAGCTGTCTTTCTCAATCCCTTTTACGCGGTCCAAAGTCACCTCCTGCGAGGTGGCTTTGTTCTTTTCTGGGTTGCATGTTGCAGTGGCTTGTTCCTAGATAGCGGCTTATATCTCAACATGAGAATCGCTCTGGATGTAATGGGAGGCGACAATGCTCCCCAGGCAATAATGGCTGGCGCGGTCGAGGCACTCGAGGCTTTCGGCGGCGACCTGCAAAAGCTGTTTCTCGTTGGCGATGAAACCGCCATCAAGGAGGAGCTCAAGCATCTCTCATACGCCCATGGCAAGATCGAAATAGTCCATGCCTCGGAGGTGGTGACAATGCACGACTCTGCCGTGAAGTCGGTGCGGCAGAAAAAGGATTCCTCCATCAGCGTCGCGGTCGATCTGGTGAAGCGCGGCGACTGCGACGCCGTCGTCAGCGCCGGCAACACCGGGGCCGCGGTGGCCGCTTCGACGATCAAGCTCCGCCACATCCCGGGGGTGGAACGATCCGGGATCGCATCGGCTCTCCCCAACGAGCACGGCCCGTGCAACATTATGGACGCCGGAGCCAATGTCGACGCGAAGCCCACGCATCTTCTCGGTTATGCGATCATGGGCAGTGTCTACGCCCGCCACGTACAGGGAAAGAAGAATCCAGTGATCGGCCTGATGTCGGTCGGGGAAGAGGACTCAAAGGGCACTGACTTGACCCGCGAGGTCTTTGAACTGCTGAAGTCAACGAACCTCAACTTTCGCGGCAATGTCGAGGGGCATGATCTTTTTGAAAGCAAGATTGACGTGGTCGTCTGCGACGGCTTTGTCGGCAATGTCATCCTGAAGTCCTGCGAAGCGACGGCCAAGGTCATGTTCAAGTGGCTGAAGCAGGATCTCATGGCGAACCCTATCCGCCAGATGGGTGCGCTCATCGCCAAAGACGCCTTCAAAGCGACCAAAGAGCGCGGCAACTACGAGACCTACGGCGGCAGCCCGCTCCTCGGCGTCAACGGTGTCTGCATCATCGGCCACGGCGGCAGCTCGGCTCGGGCGGTGCGCAATGCGATCCGCGTCGCGGCCGAGTCTGTGAAACATCATGTCAATCCGCACATCGAGGAGGAGATGGCGCGTTATGCCGACCTCTTTCGTAATACTAGGGCGGAGTGACCGCCCGACTTCACTTTCATCGAAATGACTGAATCCGGAACCTCAACCCCCACCCAAACGCTCGCCGTCCGCATCGCCGGGACGGGCAGCTACGTGCCGGAGAGAATCATGACCAATCATGACCTTGAACGCTCGGTGGACACCTCGGACGAGTGGATCACCTCACGCACCGGCATCCGCGAACGACGCATCGCCCGCGAAGACGAATTCACGAGCCACATGGCGAGCAAGGCCGCCAAGTCGGCGCTTGAGCAGGCCGGCATCGCCGCCGCCGATATCGAACTCATCATCGTTGCGACGATCACACCGGATACCCTCACCCCTGCGACGGCCTGCTACGTGCAGCAGCAGATCGGGGCGCTCAAGGCCGTGGCCTTTGACGTCTCGGCAGCCTGTTCCGGATTTCTCTATGCGATGGAACTGGCCCGCCACTCCGTCGGGGCCGGCGCTTTCCGCAATGCCCTCATCATTGGCGCGGAAAAACTCAGTGCCTTCGTCGACTGGAACGATCGCAACACCTGCGTGCTCTTCGGTGACGGTGCCGGGGCGGCGGTTCTCGTGCCCTCGACCAATGGAGGTGGACGCATCCTTTCCTCTCAGCTCGGCACCGACGGCGCCCAGGCGGAACTGCTCAACATCCCCGGCGGCGGCTCGGCCTGTCCCGCGATGCCCGGCAGCACCCCCGAAAAAAGCGCGACCCTCACGATGCAGGGACGCGAGGTCTTTAAGCACGCCGTCAACGCGATGCGCAAGGCGGCGGTCGAGGGCGTCGCCGCGGCCGGTCTCACGATCAAGGACATCGACCTGCTCATCCCCCACCAGGCGAATCTCCGCATCATCGACGCCATCGTCGAGCGCCTCGACTTCAGCCGGGACGATGTTTTCATCAATCTCGACAAATATGGCAACACCTCGGCCGCGGCCGTGGCCATCGCCCTCGACGAGGCGAACCGCGGCGGACGCATCAAAAAGGGCGACCGCATTCTCCTCGTGGCCTTCGGCGCCGGCCTCACCTGGGCGAGCGCTGTTATCGAATGGTAAAATGTGTGAGCGAAGCACAGCTTACGGCGTCCAACTCCCCGTAGCGTGATGATCCTGTTCGCCGAAACGACCTTTCAATTGGCCTATCCCTGGGCCCTGGCCCTTCTCGCCCTCATTCCCCTGCTGGCACTGCTGAAGAGCCGGTCGGGAAATCAGGGTGCGGTCCTTTTTTCCTCGCTCCACATTCTCAATCGTCTCGGTCCGATCGCACGAGGACGCGCCGGGGGATTCCGCCTTGCGAGCCTTTTCCTCTCCCTCATCTGTCTCATCCTCGCCCTGACACGACCACAGTGGATCAACCGCACCGAACTCGTCGCGGAGAGCGGGATCGAGCTCATCCTCGCGATCGACGTATCCCGCTCCATGCAGGTCGAGGATTTCCGCATCGAGGGCAGCCGGGCGAATCGGCTCCAGGCGGCGAAGAAAGTGACCCGAGACTTCATCCGCGGCCGCACGACGGACCGCATCGGCATCCTCGCCTTCGCGGGTCGTCCCTATCTGGCCAGTCCCCTGACTCTCTCAAAAGCCTGGCTCGAGGGCGAGCAGGGGCTCGGTCGTGTCCAGATCGGGATGGTCGAAGATGGCACCGCGATCGGCTCCGCCCTCGCAGCGGCGGCGAAGCGTCTCGATAAACGCCCCTCAAAGAGCAAGGTCATCGTCCTCCTCACGGACGGGGTCAACAACGCGGGCAAGCTTTCCCCGCTCGAGGCCGCTAAGCTCGCGCACACCCTCGGCATCCGCGTCTACACCATTGCCGTCGGCACTTACGGAGACTATGTCGTCCAGACACCGGCGGGGCCGCAGCGCCTCACTCAGGAATTCGACGAAGAAACGCTCAAGGAGATTGCCCGCATCGCCGACGGAGAGTACTTTAGGGCGCAGGACACCTCGGGTCTGGAAAAGATCTTCGGGCTCATCGATGAGATGGAAAAAACAGAGACCAAACGCCAGACCCGTATTGAAGCGTCGGAGCTTTTCCAATGGTTCGCGATCGCCGGGCTCTGCTTCTGTCTCTTAACCCTTGTCGGCGACGACACCTTCTGGAGGCGTTTTCCATGAGCGGACTCACTTTTGCTCAACCCGCCTGGTTCTGGGGATTGCTCGTCCTCTTACCCCTCGCTGCACTCCGCGCGTGGGCGCACTGGCATGCTTCTCGGCGACTCCCCGGCCTAGTGGCCCCGCGTCTCGCGACCCGGCTCATCAGCGGCAGCAATCGCAGTCGGCGCTGGACAGTCTTCATCCTTCACTGTCTCGCCCTCGTCGCCACTCTTGCCGCTCTTGCCCGCCCCATCCTCGGATTCACCGAGATCGAGACCGAGACCGATGCGCGCAATCTCATTATCGCGATTGACACCTCGCGCAGCATGATGGCCAACGATCTGCCGCCCAATCGCCTAACCCGGGCACAACTCGCGGCGAAGGACATCATTCTCTCCCTCCCCGAAGAACGGGTCGGGCTGATCGCCTTTGCCGGGCGTCCCTTCGTCCAGGCCCCGCTCACCGTCGATCACGAAGCCGTCCTCGAAGCAATCGATCAGCTCGACACCGAGATCATTCCCCGCGGCGGCACGAACCTCAGTGCTGCGACCGCGCTTGCGCTCGAGACTTTCAAAGAGGCAAAACTGGAGCATAGCGCCCTCGTCCTTTTCTCGGATGGAGAAGCCCTCGAGGGGCTCGAAGAAGTCGAAAAAATCCGTGACGAAGCGGGCAAGAAAGGCATGTCCATTATCACCGTCGGGGTCGGCACGGCCGAGGGTGCCATCATTCCCGAAGTCGATGACAACGGCGACGCCGTCCTCGGCCTTTTTGTCAAAGACGATCAGGGCCAGGTCGTGCGGACCCGGCTCGTCGCGGAGGCGCTGCAGTCCCTCTCCTCAGGGGGCGGGACCTACGTGCACCTCGGGGGGAAGGCGTCCCTCACCCGCGTCGTCGAGCAAATCCGGCAGGGCTTGACGAGTTCCCGCGAAGAGAGCGAGACTCGGCTCCGCCCCATTGAGCGGTTCGTATGGCCGCTCAGTGCCGCTGTCGCATTTCTCGTGCTCGCCCACCTTCTGCCGCTTTTCTGGCTAAAGCCCTCGCCGGGTCGCCCTCTGAATCCTGCCTTGGTAAAACGACTCGCCGCAGGCCTGACCATTTTTGGCGGTAGTCTCCTCCTCACGACCGGACCAGTCTCGGCCCGCGACAGCATCAGGACCGGTTACGAAGCCTATCAGACGGGGGATTTTGCCGCCGCCATCGAAGCCTACGAAGGCACCCTGACCGAGCGTCTCACCAACAATGACCGGGCCCGGCTTCACATGAGCATCGGCGCGGCAGCCTACCGCCTCGGCAACTTCGAACGCGCCGCCGAGGCTTATGGTGATGCTCTTGTCGAGGGGAACAAAACGCTGCGCAGCCAGACTCATTACAATCTCGGTAACACCCTCTTCCGCCAGGGCGAAGTCGGCCTGAAGCCGGCTCCGCAGACGGCCGATTCGGATCAATTGCAGAACCTTTCGGGAAAAGAAGCGAGTCTCGAGAACACGATCCGCGACTGGGAGGCCTCGATCGAACATTTCGAAACTACCCTTTCCCTCGATCCCGACAATCAGCGGGCTAGCCACAATCTGGACCTCGTGAAAAAACGTCTCGACGAGCTGAAGAAGCAGCAGGA
>JANQVJ010000030.1 GCA_030730365.1 Verrucomicrobiales bacterium | reverse complement strand
CTCCTGCTCCTGCTCCTGCTCCTGCTCGGCATCCCGAAGCCGATGCCCCGGCCGAGCCGCCCGTCGGCTTAGTCTCTCCTACGGCGCACCCGCATCCCCCGGCCCGGAGTGAAGCGCTCCGCAAAATCGCCTCGCTCGCGACGGACCCGGCTTTCAGGGATCTTCTGGCCAAAAGAAAAACCGACCCCGGTGCAGTGCCAAGCCCCGCAACAGCCGTTTCTGCGCCGTCGCTACCGGTGCCTCAGGCATCTTTCCCGCAGGCGGTTGTCCCGGCAGCGGGCAGCTTTAGTGAGACAGTCCTAACGCCCACGGTGCTGGCGCAAATTGAGGAAGTGGGTGATCCGCTTCTGAAAATCGACGAAGACGGCATGATCAGCTATGCCAACACCGAGGCGGTTCGGGTCTTCGCCCCGGGCTTGCGACTCGTCGGGACGGCCTTCCGCCATCATTTTAACCTCGACGACAGCGAGCGTTACGAAGATCACTTTAATCGGCCGCTTGCAGACGGACGGCGTCACCGTTTTGACTTCCACGATTCCAATCGCGGGATGTGGTTCGAGGTGCGCGCCTACCCGACGCAGGGTGGAGTCCTCACTCTTTTCACCGACATCACCGCGACCCGGCTCGAGGCGGCCGAGCAAGTGCGGCAGCAGCGACTCGAGGGCCTGGGCCTGCTCGCGCGCGGCTTCGCCCACGACTTTAACAATTACCTCACCACGCTCACCGGCAACATCAGTCTCGCCCGTGAGAGGATCGTCGACGATGGTGAGACCCAGGGCATGCTCGAAGAGGCCCAGACCGCCGCTTCCCGCGCCACCGGGCTCGTCCAGCAACTCATGACGTTCGCTCGCGGCGGCCGCCCTATCCGGGAGCGCACCCGCATCTCGGACCTCATTCGCCGCATCCTCACCGAGCACCGCATCCAGCATCCCGAGATCCGCTATCAGTTCCAGGGCATCGATTCCGAGGTCATCGCCAATGTCGATCCGGCCCAGATTGGACGGCTCATCGAGAATCTTATCACTAACTCCGCCGCCGCTATGCCCGATGGCGGAGTTCTCATCGTGCGTAGCTCACGTATCGCGTCCGAGGATGTTCTCATCGTGCGCAGCTCACATACGCCTGCGGACGAAGATCACCTCCTCATCGAAGTGATCGACACGGGGCACGGGATGAGCGAGCAGGATCTCGGACGCGTTTTTGAGCCCTATTTCACGACCAAAAAAGCGAACAACGCCACCGGGATCGGCCTGACCGTCTGTGAGTCCATCGCCAAGGCGCACGGGGGTTTTATCCAACTGCAGTCAAAAGAGGGCAAAGGCACCATCGCGACTTTCTGTGCACCGATCGGACCCCACCAGGATGAACTCGAGGGCTCCGAGGGCACCGAGGGCCTTCCCGCGTATCCGAACTATGACATTCTCGATCTCGCCGCGCCGAATCAGGTGAAGAGCGGCGAGGAGCCGCTCCTCGTGGGCACTCGTATCCTCATTCTTGAAGACGACGCCCCGATCCGCCGTCTTATGGCCGCTACCCTGCGCCGGGCCGGACACGAGGTCGTGGAGACGAAAGAGGGGCGCGAGACCGTCGCGGTCTACACCCACGCGATGGAACATGGCGAGCGATTCCACCTCCTCATCTGCGATCTCACGATCGAGAACGGCGTTGGTGGGGTGGAGACGATGCGACGTCTCCTCCAGATCGATCCGCAGGTCCTCGCGATCGTCTCGAGCGGTTATTCCGACGCGCCTGCTATGTCGAGTCCGGCCGCCTTCGGGTTCAAGGGCGTGCTTCCCAAGCCCTACGCTCCGACGGAGTTGCGGGCCGCAGTGCACCGCATCCTCACTGCGCACCGCATCATTCCGTGAGGATACTTACTTCTCCGCGAAAGCGAGGCGGGCCGACTCGGTGACCCCGTAGCAGGTTTCCTCCATCGTGAGATCGTCGGTGCGGATCCGCAGATCGCAGGCGGCATCGTAGAGATCGTGGCGGGCTTCTAGCATCTCGCGTATCGTTTGCTGGGGATCTCCGGTCTTTAGAAGAGGGCGATTGCGGTTGTTTTTGACTCGCTCGTAGATGGTTTCGGGCGAGGCTTTCAGCCAGATCACGTAGCCGGCCTCCTTGAGGATCTCGCGGTTCCGCTCCCGGGTGACGATGCCCCCGCCGGTGGAGATGACCTGACCTGCCCCCTCAGCGCATTTGCGAAGCACCTCGGTTTCGAGATCGCGAAAGGACTCTTCTCCCGACTCTTCGAAGATCCTGGGTATTGGCTTTCCGGCTTTGCGCACAATGAGCCGGTCGGTGTCGACGAAGCGCCAACCGAGGCTTTTCGCCACGCGCATGCCCACCGTGGTCTTGCCGGTGCCCATGAACCCGATCAAAATGAGATTGCGGGCACGTTTTCCTGTCGTATTCACTAGCCTAAGCATACCTTGCTCCGGGCCGATGCCCAACTAGAATCCCCCCCTTTCCATGCAGACCGACCTGGCCCTGACTGATAACGAGCAAAGCACCCGAGAGACGATACGGCGCGCCGTGACCATGCTGCAGAGCGGCGAGGTCGTCGCGCTCCCGACCGAGACGGTCTACGGACTCGGCGCCGATGCGCTCAATGCCGAGGCGGTCGCGAAAATCTTCACGGCAAAAGACCGGCCCCACTTTGACCCGCTCATCGTGCACGTGCCGCACAAGAACAATCTTTGGGAAATCGCTGACATCCCGGCAGACATTTCCAAAACGGTCATCCAGCTCGTCGAGACCTTCTGGCCGGGGCCGCTAACTCTCCTTTTGCCGAAGAAGCCGGTCATCCCCGACATCGTCACGGCGGGGCTACCCACGGTGGCGGTGCGCCAGTGCGATCATCCCATTTTCCACCGCATCATCAAACACTTCGGCGGCCCCATCGCCGCGCCAAGCGCGAATCTCTTCGGCGGCCTCAGTCCGACCTCGTCTGCGCTGGTCATGGACCAACTCGACGGGCGCATCCCTCTCGTCATTGATGGCGGCGCTTGTGCTGAGGGGCTCGAGTCGACCATCGTCAAGATCCTCCCCGGTAATCCCAAGCCCATCATCCAGATCCTGCGTCCCGGTCCGATCACGGCCGAGGACTTGAAGAAATTCGGCAAAGTCGTCTTTCTTGATCGCAACGAGGCGGTCGAGGACTCCGCCCCCGAAGCGCCCGGCATGCTCGCGACCCATTACGCTCCGCGGAAGCCTCTGCGCCTCCTTACAAAGCCCGAAGACTTCATCCCTGAAGAGGGCAAACGCTACGCCCTCCTCAGCTACCGCGGGCAGGAGAAGGACGGTTATCTTCTGCGACACGACTGGGTCGAGGTCGCGATTTTGAGCCCCGGATCCGGCCGCGTCGCCGAGGCGGGGATACGGCTTTTCCATCTCCTCGGTCAACTCGACAAACTCGAGATCGACGAAATCATCGCCGAACCGGTCCCCGACCGCGGCGTGGGAAAGGCGATTCTGGATAAGCTTCGCAAGGCTTCGGTGAAGGGGTGAGTCCCCCTCAAACCCCGCGCTTCGCGCCGAACAATCTCAAGTGGAGCCGGTCCGAGTAGCGGAAGCCGTGTTCCTGCGCGAGGGCGGCGACGAAGGTCTGATTGGCCTCAAGTTCGGCGACGGAGATCGCTTTGGGCATTAGAAAAATGTGTGAGGGCGGGATAGTGACGTCCTTGAGGAGATAGAGGACCTCGGTCAAATCTGTCACATCGCCGATCACAAACTTAAAATCGGCTTTTCCCGTGGCCGCGAGCGCCTCGAGGACGGCGGGCTTGTAACGCAGCTCGCGGGCGACGCCCGAGTTGGCGAGCTTGGGAGAAAGATTGATCTGATCGATGCGATCAAGAAAGGCAGCTCCGGGAAGGAGGGTGCCGTTGCTCTCGATCTCGAAGGTGGAGGATGGCGCTGTCTCCAAAAGAGCGGTCATGAGGGTGACCCAGGCCTTTTCCTGGAGGAGCGGTTCGCCTCCGGTGAAGACGTAGTGGCGGCAGGGATAGGCGGATACGGCCTCGACGATCGCGGCGGCGCTGAGGTCGAGGATCTGGTCTTCGCGGCGATACTTGCGGTAGGACGGATCGGCGTCTTTGTCGTGAGCGTGGCTCGTGTCGTCCCAGTTCCAGGTGTAGTCGGTATCACACCAGCGGCAGTGGAGATTGCAGAGCGAGGCGCGGATGAAGACCGAAGGCAGGCCGGTATGGCGGCCTTCGCCCTGGAGGGTAAAAAAGATCTCCGGACTGCCGTCCGGCAGGCGTGCCAGTTTCATGCGGGAACAGTGGTCTGCCGGGCGGCTCTTTACTTGGGAATGTGCACGATCTTCGCCGCCAGATCACCGCGTTTTCCCTCGGGCCATTCTTCGGATTTTGGCCAGCCGAGGTAGAAGAGGCCGAGGCATTTGTCGCGGGGGTCGGTGAGGCCGAGCCAACTGCGCATCTCGTCGTGATAGACGAGAGGCGGGGTTGCCCAGAAGGCGGCCATGCCGAGGGCCGAGGCGGTGAGGTGCATATTGTGTACGGCGCAGGCGACGGATTCGATCTCTTCGAGTTCGGGGATTTTTTCGATCTCCTGCCGTTTCATCGCGATGGCGATGACGACGGGGGCCTGGAGCGGCTGGCTCCCGAGCTTGTCGAATTTGTCCTGACGGAACTCCGTTTCGGGGGTGACGCGGCGGTAGAGCGACTGGCAGTAGTCGGCGAGCCGCTGGCGCCCGTCACCGGTGAAGATAAAAAAGCGCCAGGGTTCGGTGAGACCGTGAGTCGGTGCCCAGTTGGCGTTCTCAAGAATGCTGGCGAGATGCCTCGGCTCGACCTGTTTTTCCGTCATCGCGGCGGGCTTAATCGTTCGTCGACGGCGGATGAGGGCGTTGGCGGCGGCGAGCCGCAGGGACATGGCATCGAGGGGGGGCGTGGGGTCGTCGCTCATGGGCGTTTACAGCGGATGCTCGGATCAGCCTTGATCTTTCTCGCAGGTTTCGTCCATGGGGACGGGGGCGCCGACTTCGTCGACGGGGTGGGTGTAAAGGTAGCGCCAGACGTCTTCGTGCCGGTAGGTGCCGTCGTCTTTTTTGGCGGCCGATTTGCCGGGGGTGACGGAGCCGTGGGCTTTGTTGGCGTCGCCGCCGACGTCGAAGTTAGTGATGAGACGGCGGGTCTTGCCGTAGGGAAAGGCGACCTTGTCGACATCGACGATGGGACCGAACTCGTGCAGTCCCATCAGTTCCCACGAGCGGCAGTAATGATCGTCGACCCAGCCGCCGTCGAGGACGTGGGAAAAGCCGAAGACACGATTCGCCGGCGTGGCCGAGGGGAGCGATTGCCAGCCCTGATCCTGATCACGCGGGCCGCAGAGGGCGACGACGCGATCGACTTTGGTGTGTTTGGCAAAACGGGCCGCCGTCGTGGCCCCGTGCGAGGCACCCGAGAGGATGACGTCTTCCCAGCGCAAGCCTTTGCCGTCGTCGGTGAGGAAGTAGTCCCACTTGCCTTCGGGATTCTCCTTCGCGAGCCATCTCACGAACTGGTAGCTGCGTTCCATGATGCTGTCGGGTTTGGGAATATCGACCTCGTCACTGAGGTCTTCGCCGATGGAGGCTTCGAGCCTGACATTGCCGCGTGCCTGCGGGTCTAGGGGTTTTTCCTGACAGACGATACCGAACCATTTGTTCGCGTAGTGCGGCTGGATGACGTGGAGTCCGTAGGAGTTGAGGCGGGAGAACAGTTCGCCGTTGGGGCCCATCAGCCAGATCACGAGCTTGCCGCGCGGGGGGATAGTGGTGTCGACCGAGGCCTTCTGCACGTCGGCGGGTTTGCCTTCTTTGGTCTCGAAGGTGAAGTCGATCCCGGGATGTGATTTGGCACGGGGATCGATCTCGCTGGCGCGGGCGGAGAGTTCGTAGCGCTTCGGATCGCGGTCTCTGAATTTGAGCGTTTTGGCGCTGAGAGGGGCGACGGCGAAAAGGCAGAGCAGGGTGACGAGGATGACAGGGGCGGGGGATTTCATGCGACGTTTCATGGGTGCGAAGACTTTGGAGAGTGAAGGAAAAGGAGCAACCGATTTATCGTTTCGCGATCAGGGCGATGCTGCCGGGCGCGAGCTCGATGAGGCGTTTTTTGTAGAGATTCCCGACGGCCTGTTTGAAGGCTTTTTTGCTCGCTCCGAAAGTCTCGCGGATCGCTTCCGGCGGGCTCTGGTCTCCGATCGCGATGCGGCCGCCGTTTTCCCTAAGGAGTTGCAGGATGCGGTCCGAGAGATCGGTGACGCGGCTGTAGCCGACCGGTTCGAGCGAGAGATCGACTTTGTAATCCTCGCGGACGGCCCGCACGTAGCCCTGCAGTTCGTCGCCGGGCAAGAGGGGGCGATGCACCTCGCTCTCGTGAATGAGCCCGCGGTGTTTGCGGTCGATGATCGCGGCGTAGCCGAGCGGCGTTTTTTCGAGCACGATGAGAGTGACCGGCTGTCCGGTATCGTAACGTGGCGGGGTCTTGTCGAGGTAGCGGCCGAGCTTCGTCGTCGCGACGATGCGGTCGGTCTTTTCGTCGATGATGACTTTCACCACGACCCGCTCGCCCGTGCCGACTTTGCGGGTCTGTTCGCCGAAGGGGAGGAGGAGATCTTTGGGGAACCCCCAGTCGAGGAAGGCACCGACACGGGGGTGGACCTCGATGACATTGAGTCCGGCGAAGTCACCGACCTGGCAGTTCGGCAGCTTGGTCGTCGCGACGATGCGGTCCTCGGAGTCGCGCGAGATAAAAACGGGGACCTCGTCACCCTGCTCGACGTCGGCCGGGATCTCCCGCGTCGGCAGCAGGATCTCGCCGAGCGATCCGCCGTCGAGATAGAAACCGTGGTCCGATTCACGAACGATGAGGAGGGTATTGATTCTGCCAAGGAGGGCCATCCCGCAGAATAGCCCGAAGCGGGCAATTCTCACGCCGTTTTCTTGCGGGGCGGGTGGGGAAGATCGGGGGA
>JANQVJ010000029.1 GCA_030730365.1 Verrucomicrobiales bacterium | reverse complement strand
TGGTCGTCGAATTAGGCTCCGGGCTGGTAGCCGAACCTGACTCCGAACTAGTTTCGATCGCAGGCGGTAAGGTCAACGGTTTTTCCGAGACCGGTAAAAAACCGCCTGGTCCGGCCCTGACAAAGATTCCTTTCATCGGGAATACTTTTCTTGAAGCAGTGGTTGGGTTACCTGCTCCCGGTCTGATGCAGCCCGATACCGGATTCCGCGATCCGGGAGATTTTACGAGGGCTCCGGTGCGGATTGGGGAAGACTTTCTCGATCTCACGACCCCTGCACCAGAAGCGACACTACCTGGTGCGGAAGAACCGACAGCGGATGTCCCTGAAGAGAACCGTTCACTCATCCTTTTCTGCTCCAACAACGTCGAACTTTGGGGGCACGACGTTTACCGCGGAGCTCATTGCCGCGCCAGGGCAATAAAGGATTTTCCCGCCTGGGCGCAGTGGATTTCGATTCGCAGGCTTGAGACGCGGGAGCGCGTCTTCGCCCCCGTCCACACCGCGAGTCTGTGCAACGGGCAGACGAGCAACCCTATCGGGTTCAACGGGACGAATGAGCTTTTTTACGGAGCACGCCATCTCGGGATCTTTTCAGAGTCCTGCCCGAACGAGGTCGAGACACGCTTCACCTACGGTGGTTGGGGCTTCGGGCATCGTGCCAATGAGATTGCTCCCGAGGTCGAGCAACTCCAGGCGGCCGGTTGGGAGGGTAGGGAGATACCCGCGGACACCGTCTTTGAGATCGTGATTCACGAGCAATTGCCGAGGTTGGGGAAGCTCGATCGTCTCCTCGAGCCGGCTTGCGCTGAGCTCAAAAGGTAGATTGTCAAAGCGATAGCCTATGGAAAAGGAGGGCTCCATCGTATATACTCATGTATCGCCAGGACATCCGACAGCCCTCAAATACCCAACTTCGAGCTCCTCGGTCGCATCGGCGGAGGTTCTTACGGAGAGGTCTATCTAGGTCGCTCGGTTACGGGGATGTATCGCGCGGTCAAAGTAGTCCGTCGCGAAGACTTTGAATTCGAGAGGACTTTTGAACGCGAGTTCGAGGGGATCCAGAAGTATGAAAAGGTCTCGCAGGACCATTCCTGTCTTGTCGACGTGCTCCATGTAGGGCGAAACAACGGGGAAAATTTCTATTATTACGTGATGGAGCTCGCCGACGACGAGGGCGGCGGGCACGGGGAAGTCGATGTGGAGAGCTACAAGCCGCGGACGCTTTCCTCGGATCTCCGGCGCAAGCCGACGCGGACGGTTCGCGAGTGCGTCGATCTCGGCATGTCGATGGCAGGTGCCCTGGGGCATCTCCACCACGCCGGGCTCACTCATCGGGACGTGAAGCCGTCAAACATCATCTACGTCAAGGGCCAGCCCAAACTCGCCGATGTCGGTCTCGTCGCAAGCACAGGGCAGCGCACTTTCGTAGGGACCGAGGGCTACGTGCCGCCCGAGGGGCCCGGGACCAGCTCGGCCGACCTTTATTCCCTTGCGATGGTGCTCTACGAGATGCACACGGGGAAATGCCGCCTCGATTTCCCCGAACTGCCGACCAATCTCGAGATCCCGCCGACGGTGAATCGCGACGAGTGGCGCGCGCTCAACGGCGTGATCTGCCGCGCCGGCTCGCCCGATCCGAGGAAGCGTTTCGAGTCAGCGCACTCTCTCGCCCGGGCTCTGCAGGCGGTCTGTTCGGACCTCAACCCCGATACGGGGGGCGTAAGGAAAAAAAGCCCCCACGCCCTCATTGCCGGCATTTTCGTGTCCCTGCTCGTGCTGGCAGGGGCGGGGCTCGGCGGTTACTGGCTCTGGCGGGACAATCAATCGTTCCTTGTGAAGCACGGAAACGATCTCGCTGAGAACGGGACTGGGGCCTCTCTCCCTGTCGCCAGGGAGGAGGGCGGCGACGGAAAGTCGAAGGCACAAGTCCTGCGGCCCGCGATCAATCCCATCGGCCAGATTGGTCCGGTCGAGGAGATCATCGTCGAGGCCGATACCGGTGAGGCGAGCCGTGAATCAGGGGCGAAGGGCGGAAATGCCGACTTTTCCCTCGTCGAGTCTCCCGGAAAGATGAGTGAGACTGCTGGCGAGGTTGTCATCCGCGACGAGGTCTCCGAGGCAAAACCGACGGAAAAAGGAAAGGGAGCGCCGATGGCTGAACTCGATGAGACCGTCGTCGAATCGGGAGGGAAAAAGCCTGCCCTCGTCGCTGATCCTCTTGAGAAACAGATCGCGAGGGTCAAGATCATGAGCCGCCCCAGTGCCGCGACGGTGATCTATCAGGGCAAAGAGATAGGTATCACCGAGACACGTCTTCTCGAGTTCCCGATCGGTCCTATCGAGTTGACCCTCCAGCACGAAGGCTATCACCCTTTCCTTTACCGGGGGGAGATCGTCGAGGGTAAGACCAGTGTCATCGAAGTGGAGATGCTGCCCGACCGCAGTCCCGTCGTGGGAACGCCCTGGATGAACTCGCTCGGGCTGGAATTTGTTCCCGCGGCCGACGGCACTCTGGTCTCTCTCACCGAGATCGGAGTCGATGTCTTTGAACTTTTTATCGCCGAAACCGCCTTGGAGATTCCTTGGTTAGCCGTCAACGGCATCGCCGAGATCCCCGGCGACTCCGCCATTTGGAAATTCAGCGACTGGATGACGGAAAAAGACCGGGCTGCAGGCTACCTCGGGGCAAAACGTTATTATCGCCCTCAGCGACAGGGAGGCGAGACGAGGCGGAATTCGTTTTTCTGCTCCATCGAGAGCGACTTCGGCACGCTGCTGCTGAATTCCGAGCCGAGCGGTGCCCGGGTCTTCAATGGGGACATCGAACTGGGCGTGACACCCTACGTGCTCAACGACATCCGCTTTGGCCTATTCGAACTGCAACTGTATCTGCCGGGTCATGAGGTCACGACGGCAAAGGGCGACATCAACGGCACTCTCGAAAACAGGACCCTCGCGCTCGTCCAGCCGCTCGCGCCCGACGCGTCGGTCGTTTTCGGCGAGCCCTGGGCGAACAGTCAGGGGATGGGGCTGGTGCCGTTTGAAAATCTCCTCGTCGCCTCGACCGAGACGACTTCGCGAGCCTATCTCGAGTTTCTCACCGATCAGGGAGTCGTCACCGAGCAGGTCCCCGTGGCTCCGCAGGGAGCCGACTATCCGGCCTACGGAGTCGGCTACGCCGAGGCGGTCGGCTTTTGTGAATGGCTCACCCGGCGCGAGCGCTCCCTCAATCTGATACGGCCCTGGCAGCGCTATCGGCTCCCGACCGATCTCGAGTGGAGCCGCTTCGCGGGGTTACGTGGCGAGACCGGACCTACTCCCGAGCAGCGCAACTCGACCGCCGGCACGACCTTCCCCTGGGGCAAAGAGTGGCCTCCGCCGGCGGGTGCGGGGAACTTCGCCGATATATCAGCCGCCGTGTATTTCGGCACGAACATTGTCGAAGGATACACCGACGGCTTCGACACGACGGCGCCCGTGGGCAGCTTCACTCCTACGGCCTCGGGACTCTACGATCTCGCCGGGAATGTCTGGGAATGGGTGCAGGACCCCTACACCGACGGCAGTGACGGTCTCCAGGTCGTGCGCGGCGGAGGATGGAACTCGGCGGAGCGCGAAGTCTTTGCGACCGCTTATCGGAATCCCGTGCCCGCCTCGTCGCGGGAGGTGTATTACGGTTTCCGCTACGTGCTGGAAGAGGCAGGGGCAGGCGAGTGATTTTCCTTGCCCAAGGCGATTCCCAAACAAGGAAACCATACCCCGCCGGCACCTCATGGAAAAAGTTCCCTCTCCTTGCCGGGAAGAGACAGGAATGACGCGGGGAATTTTGGCGAACTCTTCTTTCGGGGCCTCGCTTTATCCCAATCGCATACGCATGTCGGCGACGACGGCAGCTTTTAGGGAGTCGAAGGACAGCAGGGCGATCTCTTTGGCGGACTCGAGTTCTTCGGGAAGATCGATACCGCCATGCCCGGGCCGGGGGCGCTGGTAGAGGTAAAACTTGATCTTCGGCTCGGTTCCGGAAGGGCGCACCGCGAAGGCGCGACCGTCTTCGAGATCGACGAAGACCATTTTCTCTTTTGGGATGGCGTCGCCTTCCTCGTCGTAAAAATCTTCGTTCGCAAAGTCACGCACGCGGGCCACGGGCGATCCATCAATCTCGGTCGGGGGTGATTCCACGTAGCTGAGAGCGAGCTTCTGGATCTGCGCGGCGCCGTCGGCTCCGGCGAGGGTCTCGGCATGCTGCCCTTCGAGATAGACGCCGTGGCGGGTGAAAAGTTCGTCGAGCAGTTCGACACAGGTCATGCCCTTGGACCGGGCAAAGGCGGCCACTTCGGCGAACATGACAACGGCCCCGTTGGCGTCCTTGTCCCTCAGGAAATCCGCTCCGAGGTAGCCGTAGCTTTCCTCGCCGCCGAAGACAAAAAAGCGTGAGTAGTTCAGGCGCAGGTCGCGGGTCTCGGCATCGGTGAGCTGGCGGTAGTCATCACGCAGATCCGCGGGGATCAGATTTTCGTATTTTCTCAGCTTGCCGCCAATGTATTTGAAGCCTGTCAGGGTATTGACCACGCTCACGCCGAAATGTTTCGCGACAGCGGTCTGCAGCTCGGTCGTGACAAAAGTTTTTACGATGACGGCGCGGTCGCGATTCGTCTCGTTGATGATGCCCTGTTCGGTGAAGGCGAGGAGCCGGTAGTAGGCCATGAGCGATCCGATCTGGTTGCCGGTGAGGAGGGTCATTTTGCCCTCCTTATTCCGCACCACCACGCCCATGCGATCGGCGTCGGGATCGGTCCCGATGACGATGTCGGCCCCGCTCGCTTCGGCCTGATCGACGCCCATCTGGAGCGCTTCGGCATTCTCGGGATTGGGCGACTTCACGGTGGGGAAAGCGCCGTCTTCGACATCCTGGGCGGGGACAGTGTCGCAGGTGAAGCCGAGACGACGCAGGATCTTGGGCGAGATCGTGCCGCCGGTGCCGTGGATGTTGGTGAAAACGATGCGGAGATCGCTCTGCTCTTTTACCATCGCGGGATCGAGCAGGAGCGTCTCGAGACGGTCGAGATAAACCTCGTCCATTTCCTCTCCGAGCTGATAGACCTGACCGCGGCGGTCGTCCGGCACCGCGTCGTAGGTCTCGCCCGAGACGGCTTCAACCTCGGCGATGATGGCGCTGGCCTCTGGCTCGACGATCTGGGCTCCGTCGCTGCCGTAGACTTTGTAGCCGTTGTCGTGCGGAGGGTTGTGGCTCGCGGTGAGGACGATGCCCGAGGTCGTGCCGAGGTGGCGGACCGCAAAGCTCAGGTGCGGAGTCGAGCGGGGATGGGTGAAAATGTGGACATCGACGCCATTTTCCACCGCCACTTTGGTGACGCAGTCGGCGAACTCCTGCCCGAAGTAGCGGGTGTCGCGGGCGACCGCGAGAGAGGGGCGTCCCTCGCCGGTGTGGGCCTTGAGGAGGTGTCTCACAAGGCCGAGGGTGGCGCGGGTGATGTTGTAGTAATTGAGATTGCCCGTGCCGACGCAGGGGAACTCGGGGCGCTCGCCTTCTGCCGCACTTCCTCGCTCGGCCGGAGTCACGATCTCGCCGATGGAGCGTCCGCGGAGACCGCCGGTGCCGAAGGCGAGTTTTTTGAAAAAGCGATTGTTCAGTTCGGTCCACTCACCGGAGTCGGCGAGCCAGGCGACCGAGGCCTCGTAAACGGGGCTGCCGGAACTGCCGAGGAGCTCGACGATATTGTCGCGGCTGCTCTGGAGGAGCTCGCCGGAGGTGAGGGCGGCGTCGAGGGTGGCGGACAGTTCGGAATTCATGGTTTCGCAAGGTAGGAAGAGATGGCAGGATTGCAACTTACCGTCACGTTGAAAAGACTATTCCCAGCTCCCACTTCCGACACCACGGCCTGGCGTATTTACCACGATGCCGCGGCCGGGGTGTGGGTCGATCACTTCGACGGACACTGGCTCGTGCAGACGCAGGCCCCGACTTTTCCCGATTTTCTGCGATCGGTGGGCGAGGGTGTTGCGAAATCCATCTACTGGCGACCGCGAGACAAGGCTGCCGCTACCGCTCCGGCGCATGTGGCGGGAGAAATGGTGACCGAGCGATTTGTGGTGAAGGAGAACGGAGCCTCCTTCCTGATCGACTTCAGCGCGGGTTATTCCTCGGGCATTTTCCTCGATCAGCGTCTCAATCGCCGCTGCGTCGGGGAGACGGTGCGACCGGGGGAGCGTATTCTCAACACCTTCGCCTACACCGGGGGATTCTCCGTGATGGCGGCCCTCGCGGGGGCGGAGACGACGACGGCGGACCTCTCCAAATCCTACCTCAACTGGACCTGGGACAATTTCACCCTCAACGGACTTGACCCGGCCGCCCATCACGGGGTCAAAGGCGACGTCTTCGAGTGGCTCGCGACTTTTGCCCGACAGGGCCGCACCTTTCACGGCATCGTCCTCGATCCCCCGACTTTCTCGAGAAACGGGCGGGTTACCTTCCGCACCGACCGTGACTACGCCGATCTCGCCGCCCTCGCCGTCGCCCTCGTCGAGCCTGGCGGCTGGATGCTCTGCTGCGCGAACACCCACGGACTGACCCCCGTCCAGTTCGAGCGCGACGTCATTCAGGGCATCAAGTCGCGGCGGCGAGGCGTAGTCTCGAACGAGAGCCCGTCCATGCCGCCGGAATTCGGAGGCGACGATTATTTGAAATCGCTCAGGCTTGTTGTTGAGTAACCCATTTCCGCCCGAGGCGGACGCCCCACTCCCCCCCCATGCGCATCATTCGATACACGGACAAAAATTTCTCATCGGCGATCCGGAAGCTCGATCGTCGTTCCGCCCCGCCCGCTGGAGTCGAGGAGATCGTCAAAGACATCATCGCCGGGGTGAAAGCGCGCGGCGATGCCGAGCTCATCGAGCTCTCGAACCGCTTTGATAAGGCGGGTTTTAAAAGCGCCAAGGAATTGCGTGTGACCGAGGCCGAGCTCGCCGCCGCCGAAGATGCGGTCGACGCGCCCACAAAAAAGGCCATCGCCGCCTCGCGGAAAAACGTCACCGATTTTGCGAAGCGCAGCCTGCGCAAGGACTGGTCGGGTAAAAACGCCCAGGGCGCCGAGGTCGGGGAGCGCTATCTGCCCTTTCAGCGCGTCGGCATCTACGTGCCCGGAGGCAGTGCTCCGCTCGTCTCGACCTCGAACATGACCGTCTGCCTCGCCGCGGCGGCGGGTTGTCCCGAGATCGTCGTGATGACTCCTCCCGGCCCCGGCGGTACCGTCAATCCGGCGCTCCTCTACGCGCTCAAAGAAGCCGGGGCGACCGAGATTTATAAAGTCGGCGGCGCCCAAGGCATGGCCGCGATGTCGCTCGGGACAAAAACGATCAAGCCCGTGCTCAAAGTCTACGGGCCCGGGAATTCCTTCGTCGTCGAGGCGAAACGCCAGCTCTTCGGCGTCGTCGCGGTTGACCTGCTTCCCGGGCCGAGCGAGGTCGTGACCCTCGCCGACAGCACCGGCAATCCCGCCTTCATCGCCGCCGACATGCTCGCCCAGGCCGAGCACGGTGGGGACAGCATCATGGGTTTTGTGACCGATTCAGAGAAGCTCCTCGACGCCGTCAATGCCGAGATCGAGCGTCAGATTCAGACTCTCAGCCGCCAGATGCAGTTGAAGAAAGCGCTCAAGGACGGTGCCTGGATGGTGCTCGTGGAGAAACTCGACGACGGCGTTGATCTCGTGAATGCCTTTGCCCCCGAGCACCTTTCCCTCATTGCCAAAAAAGAGGAGTCAATTTTGCCGCGTATCACGACTTCGGGCGCGATTTTCCTCGGAAATTATTCCCCCGTCGCCGTCGGTGACTTCCTCGCCGGACCCAGCCATGAACTCCCCACCGGAGGAGCTGGGAAATCCTTTCCCGGTCTGACCGTGGATATGTTCCAGCGTCGCACCAGCATCGTCCGCCTCGACCGCGAGTCTATCCGCAAGTCGGCCCCCATCGTCGAAGCCTTCGCCAAAGTCGAAGGCCTCGACGCCCACGGCCGGTCGGCGACGATTCGGGTGGAGTAGGCGAGGCGGCTGAAGGGTAGCGGAACATGCCAATGTTCCCATCGCGCAGCCCCCGCCCTCACCGGACCGACGACGGGAATTTTGGGAAATTCCGCTACGAATGAGAAGAACTGGCAACGCCTCCGAATCTCATCCTCCGCCGTATCCTGCGGAAATGGATCGTGACATACTACTTATCGGCGGCAATTCGGGAATCGGACTGGAGATCGCGCGTTTGCTCGTGCAGCGCGGGGACCGCGTCATCGCTGCCTCTCGCAGCGAGGGGGGGCTCGCGGAGATCCCGCAGGTCTCGCACCAGGCCTACGACGTGACCGATCGCGATGCGACCCTCGCGCTTCCCGCGTCGCTCGACGGGCTCGTTTACTGTCCCGGCACGATTCAGCTAAAACCTTTTCAGCGCCTCACCGACGATGATTTTCAGGCTGAACTCGAGGTCAATTTCCTCGGCGCAGTCCGCGCGATCCGCCTCGCCCTGCCGTCTCTGAAAAAATCAGGGGCGGCCTCCATCGTGCTTTTTTCCACGGTCGCCGTCGGCACCGGATTGCCCTACCACGCCGGAATCGCCTCGGCCAAAGGGGCGCTCGAGGGACTGGCCCGCACCCTCGCGGCCGAGTTCTCTCCCGGCATTCGCGTGAACTGCCTCGCCCTCTCCCTGACAGACACACCTCTCGCCGGCAATCTCCTCAGCACTGATGAAAAACGCAAGGCCTCGGCCGACCGGCATCCCCTCAAGCGCATCGGCGATGCCTCCGAGGTCGCGCAGGCGGCCGCTTTTCTCCTCGGATCCGAATCCGGCTTCATGACCGGGCAGGTCATGAAAATCGATGGCGGCATCTCCACTTTGAAAATGCTCTGAGCGATGCCCGGATCGATCACTCTCGTCTTTCCGCATCAGCTCTTCGCGAATCATCCGGCCATCGCGGGGGGACGTCCCGTCTTCCTGATCGAGGACACCCTTTTCTTCGGCGATCCCCACGCCTCACCGGGACGATTCCATCAGCAGAAGATCGTCCTCCACCGCGCTTCGATGAAGGCCTTTCAGCGGCGTCTCGAAGAGCTCGGGCACGAGGTGACTTATCTCGATTACGACCGGGAGAGGACAACAGGAAAAATCCTAACAAAACTCCACAAGAACGGGTCCTTCGACGAAATCGTGACCGCGGATCCGACCGACTTTCTCCTCGAAAAGCGGCTCCGGCGTTTCTGCGAGGAGAGCGGAGTGCGTCTCTCGATCACGGATTCACCGCTCTTTCTCACCCCGCAGGACTGGGCTGATAAGCACTTCGATTCGCGCAAAAAGCCTTTCATGGCCGCCTTCTACGAGGCACAGCGCAAGCGTATGGGCATCCTCCTCAACGTCGACGGTGGACCCGAAGGAGGGAGCTGGAGCTATGATGAGGACAATCGCAAGCCCATGCCGAAGAAGGGTCTGGCCGTGCCGCCGTCGCCCACCGCTCCTCGCCGGGGCGAGGTTGATGAGGCGCTCGCCTACGTGGCGGAACGTTTTTCCGATTATCCGGGCAAAGTCGCAGGATTCTCCTACGCCGTCACGCACGAGGATGCGAGCGACTGGCTCGATGCCTTTTTCGCGGAGCGGTTTGCCGAGTTCGGACCTTACGAGGACGCACTCTCCTGTCGCGAGCGAGTTCTCTTTCACAGCCTTCTCACTCCCGCGCTGAACATCGGCCTGATCACTCCGAAGGAGGTCGTCGAGCGCGCCCTTGCCTACGCGGCGGCTCACGCGGTGCCGCTCGGTTCGCTCGAGGGATTCATCCGGCAGATCATCGGGTGGCGCGAGTTCATTTATCAAATGTATCGTCGCCACGGAGTCGAGATGCGGAACGGGAATTTCTTCGATCATCGCCGCGAACTCCCCGACAGCTTCTGGAACGCGACGACCGGAGTCGAGCCCATCGATCTCGTCATCGGCCGCATCCTCGAGACGGGCTATGCCCATCACATCGAGCGGCTCATGGTGCTGGGTAATTTTATGATGCTTTGTCAGTATGATCCGCATCGGGTTAACGACTGGTTCATGGAACTTTTCATCGATGCCTACGACTGGGTCATGGTGCCGAATGTCTACGGCATGAGCCAGTTCGCCGACGGCGGGATTTTCACAACGAAACCCTACTTTTCCGGATCGAACTACCTCAAAAAGATGTCCGACTACCGCACCGGTCCCTGGGGTGAGATCTGGGACGGGCTCTTCTGGAGTTTCATCGATCGTCATCACGATTTTTTCAAAGGCCAGTATCGCCTCAGCATGATGGCAAAGACCTGGGAAAAGATGGACGCGGCGAAGCGTGAGACTCATCTCCGCAACGCCGCCGGCTTTCTCGACTGCAGGCACTAAGCACCTAACGGGCTGGCGGGAAACGCGCCCGCTTCTCATGGTCGATTGGAATGGCTCATCGACGCTCCTTTCTCTCCCTCGGTCTCGGAGCCCTCGCCGCTTCTTCTCTTGAACTCCTCTCTCGAAGCTGAAGTAATCCAGTTCCGGGAAAACAGGCCGGCGACCCTGCCGGAGAACTTCTGTCCGGGAGGGTTTTCCCCCATTGGTATCCCGCTCTTTCCTGCCGTAAGGTGAACCGCCCTCTCCTTTTTCAATATGAGCAACTGTTGCCAAGACCCCGCCCCGGAACCCGAGCCCGAACCAGTGAAAGCGGGTTCGTGTTGTCACGGGCACGGGTCGGACGAAGTCGTCAAGGCGTCCTCAGAGGCGAAATACTTTTGCCCGATGTGTCGCGGAGTCGAATCGGACAAACCCGGAGACTGTCCGAAGTGCGGCATGGCGCTGGAGCGCAATCCTTCGTGGAAAGCTCCCGTGAGCGTCACCTACACCTGTCCGATGCATCCCGAAGTCGTCTCGGATCAACCCGGAGATTGCCCCAAATGCGGGATGGCCCTCGAGCCGGTGCGATCGCCCGGCGAGGGCGATGGGGAGGAAGATCACGAGGCGAACGACCAGCGTCGCCGTCTCTTCATCGCGGGGATCCTCACGCTCCCGGTCTTTGTCCTCGCGATGGCGCACCTCTTTACGGGACTCGGTCACGACCACTGGATCAATGGTGAAGTCTCGCGGTGGATTCAGGCGGTCCTGAGCACTCCCGTGGTGCTGTGGGCGGGTGCTCCTTTCTTCCGTCGCGGCTGGGTCTCGCTGCGCACCGGCCATTGGAACATGTGGACGCTCATCAGCATCGGGGTGGGGGCCGCCTATCTCTACAGCCTCGTCGCTTTTTTCTTCCCCGGCCTTTTCCCCGCCTCGATGCGGACACACGGGGGCGTGGGACTCTATTTCGAAGCGGCGGCGGTCATCATCGTCCTCGTCCTCGTCGGGCAGTGGCTCGAGGCGCGCGCGCGCAGCCGAACGGGCAGCGCGATCCGGGCGCTCCTCGATCTCGCCCCGCCGACGGCGCGCCGGGTCACGGATACTGGCGACGAAGAGGTGCCGCTCTCCGATGTCGTCGTCGGCGATAGACTGCGCGTCAGACCGGGGGACAAGATCCCCGTCGACGGGATCATCATCGAGGGCTCTTCTCCGATCGATGAGTCCATGCTCACGGGCGAGTCCATGCCCGTGGCAAAGTCGCCCGGCGATGCGGTCTCGGGAGGCACGGTCAACGGCACGGGCGGATTTGTGATGGAGGCGCAGCGCGTCGGCGACGAGACCCTGCTCTCGCAGATCGTCGCGATGGTGGCGCAGGCGCAGCGCAGTCGTGCGCCCATCCAGGGATTGGCGGATAAAGTCGCCTCGTATTTTGTCCCGACGGTGCTGATCATCGCGGTGCTCACTTTCGGCCTCTGGTGGTGGCTCGGGCCCGAGCCCCGTCTCGCCTTTGCCATCGTCAATGCGGTAGCGGTGCTCATCATCGCCTGTCCCTGTGCCCTCGGACTCGCCACGCCGATGTCCATCATGGTCGGAGTCGGACGCGGCGCACGCGAGGGCATCCTCGTGAAAGACGCCGCCGCCCTCGAGCGTCTCGAAAAGGTCACGACTTTGCTCGTCGATAAAACAGGCACGCTCACCGAGGGCCGCCCGCGCTTTTCCCTCGTCCTGCCGGTCGGGGAAACGACGCCGGATAAACTCCTCCAACTCGCCGCGTCGCTCGAGCAATCGAGCGAACATCCGCTCGCGGCGGCCGTGGTTCGCGGATCGGAGGAAAAAGGCCTCACCCTGCTCCCGGTTGCGGAATTTGCTTCGAGCACCGGCGGCGGTGTTTCTGGTAGGGTCGATGGGCGCCTCGTCGTCATCGGGAAAAGCGACTTTTTGCGCGAGGAGGGAGTAAGCGGCATCGACGCGCTCGAGTCCGACGCGGAGGAGCGCCAGGCCCTCGGCGAGACGGCCCTCTTCATCGCGCTGGACGGCGCCGCGGCGGGACTGCTGACCGTGGCGGACCCTGTCAAAACCACCACGGCCGAGGCGCTGAGAGATCTCAACGAACTCGGGGTGAAAGTGATCATGCTCACGGGCGATCATGAGCGGACGGCGGGGGCGGTCGCAAAAGTGCTCGGGCTCACGGATTTTAAAGCCGGTGTCACCCCCGCCGACAAAATCGCCGAAGTGCGGAGGCTCCACGGGCTCGGCGAAGTGGTGGCGATGGCCGGTGACGGCATCAATGACGCGCCCGCCCTCGCCGCTGCCGATGTCGGCATCGCCATGGGCACAGGAACCGACGTCGCGATGCAGAGCGCCGGCGTCACTCTCGTCAAAGGCGACCTCCGCGCCATTGCCCACGCCATTCATCTCAGCCGCGCGACCCTGCGCAACATCCGGCAGAATCTCGTCTTTGCCTTCCTCTACAACGGACTCGGCATCCCGATCGCGGCGGGGCTGCTCTATCCGTTCTTTGGCCTCCTCCTTAGCCCCATCCTCGCCGGCGTCGCGATGAGCCTGAGCTCGGTCTCCGTGATTACGAATGCGCTGAGACTGGGGAGGGTGAAGTTTTAGGAGTTAGGAGGTGGGTTGTTCCCGGGACCGCGAGCGTCCCCCCGTTTCTCTGGCCGGACCGATGTGGAGGCGACGTGGAAGTCACCATTAGGATGGCTTTCTTTCGATCGAAATTCGGCTCGACAGGCTCGGCGCCGGTTACCAGATCCGGCTCACGCCGTAGGCGTCGAACTGCGAATCGGAGCCGATCACCGTAAGGCCGGAGTCGAGTGCTTTGGCGATGAGGATGCGGTCGAAGGGGTCCTTGTGGAATGGCGGAAGATCCTGAATGCGCCGGCAGTGGGCCGGAAGGATGGGCAGCTCGGTGATGCCCTGCCCGGCCAGACCGGTTGGAATCAAGTCTTCCCAATTGTCGGGGAGAACGAATTCGCGGTAGCCCCGGTTACCCATCTTGATCCCTATCTCCCAAAGGCTGGCGACGGAGTAGAATATTCGTGCGTTTTCCTTTCCGATGGTGGCGGCGGCCTTTCGTCCGACCTTTTCCGGTTCGAACCCCATCCAGAGAACCGCCATTGTATCAAGGAGATACCCGCTCATCCTTCCTCCGACAAGTCGTCTTCCCGAACGAGAATGGCGGAAATTTTCGTCGGACCTTTCCGATTACCGGCTTCGAAGGCTCCCGCGACTTCCGCCTCGAACTCCTCATCGAAAAATCCGTCGAGTTTTACGGGAATGTGCGAGAGAAATCCCAGCCTCCGTTTCGGTGTCTCGACCTCCATCGCGACAAGCCGCGCCACCGGCTTATCACGGCGCGCGATAACGACTTCCTCGCCCCGTTCCACGGCTGCAATCAGACGGGAAAGCTGAGTCTTAGCCTCGTGGATTGTTACCTGCATGATTTCAACTTAGCCATGAGGGCTAACTTTGTCAATTGTAGCCGGGTCTGGCTCGCACTTTACCCGTTTTGTTGAACTGTCGATGACCGGAGTTGTTCTTGAAACACCATAAGCGTATCCACTACTCTTCCGCCATGAGCTCGATCCCTCTTCAGCTGCATTCCGCTCTCTGCGGTATCGTCCTTGCTTTGCCCTCGATGACCGCCGCCGCCGATCCTGACATTAGCACAGTGCTTACCGATCTTGTCATCCCGCCGATCACGGCGGGCGAGCCGGC
This sequence comes from Verrucomicrobiales bacterium, assembly GCA_030730365.1. Taxonomy (GTDB): domain Bacteria; phylum Verrucomicrobiota; class Verrucomicrobiia; order Verrucomicrobiales; family DEV007; genus Arctic95D-9. The sequence goes on along the minus strand of JANQVJ010000029.1, from coordinate 19,554 downwards.
AGCGGGGAAGCGGGTGTTTTACCGGCTGCCTGATGATGTGGCAACGGTGCCTGAGATCGTGCTTTATCTGCCGACGGACTGGACGCCGGAAAAACGCTTTCCAGTGATCGTCGAGTATGCGGGGAACGGCAACTATCAGAACAAATACGGCGACGTCAGCACGGGACGGCCGGAAGGGAGTCAGCTCGGTTACGGACTCACCGGCGGAGCGGGGGCGATCTGGGTGTGTCTGCCTTTTCTAAACGGGGCGGGCGACGGGCTTGCGATCACGTGGTGGGGCGATTCCCCAGGCCATCGGCCCGAAGCGACAGTGGCGCTGGCAAAGCGGGCGGTGCCGGCGATTTGCGAACTCTTTTCGGGAGATGCGGAGCGGGTCATCCTCTGCGGCTTTTCGCGAGGGGCCCTCGCCTGCAATGCGATCGGCCTGCATGATGAGGAAATCGCGTCGCTCTGGTGCGGGTTTTTCTGCTACAGCCATTACGACGGGGTGAGGGAGTGGTGGCCCTATGCGGGATCGGATCGGGTAGAGGCTCTCTTCAGACTGGAGCGACTTGGCGAACGTCCGCAATTCATCTGTCAGGAGGGATCAGTGGAGGCGACTCGGGAGTATCTTGCCTCCACTGGAATACAGGGAGATTTCACCTTTTTGAAAACGGGCTTCCGCAATCACAACGACGGCTGGCTGCTGCGTCCCTCGCCGGGACGCGAAGCGGCGAGGGAGTGGCTCAAGCGGGTGCTCTCCGAATAGAGGAAGAACAAAGACCGAACCTGTCAGGGCAGGGTGACGAGGTGGTCCTCCGGTGATTCAGTGAGGACGAGACCGCGGAACTGGAACTCCTGCGGTTTGTCGTTTTTGTGGAGTTGCAGACCGATGGGAGAAGGCTGGAGCATCGTTGCCTCGTCGGTGAAATCGAAAACGAGTTCCCCGTTGTTCACGAAACGAATTCGATTTTCGGTCACGAGAATCTCGATGCGATTCCAGTCGCCGACTTTTTCGGAGGGGATTTTCAGCGTCCCTTTTTGTCCCTTCGGTTCGATGCGGTTGCGGCGGTAGGCGTCCCAGATCCCTCAGTCGTGCGCAAACATGAGGAGGGGCCCGCGAAATCCGAAGGCATTTCCCCCGGCGTCTTCGAAGCGTTCCCCGAGGGCGGCGATGGCGGAGTGCATTGTCGAGTGGGCCGGGGAGACGGTCTGTTTCACTTCGAAGAGGAGGCGGAAATGGCGGTAGGGTTTCTCCGTGAAAAGGTAGGTGCTCGAGGGGACCGCCCCGGTGTTGCGTCCGGTGATGGTGCCGTCGGTGACGCTCCAGTAGGCGGTGTCACCCTGCCAGCCCGCGAGGTCCGCTCCGTTGAAAAGAATGCGGGGGGATTCGGAGGCCGGCAAGGCCACGACGAGCCGCGCGATCCCGAGCGGGAGCCCTGCTTTTGTCTGCGGTCGCTGGTGCCCGACATGGGTGAGCCAGGCGTTGTGCAGGGTGGTCTGGCGGGAGTGGACTTTGGCGAGGGCATTGGGGTCGAGGGTATCAATGCTGTCGGGATTTTTTCCGAGCGCTTTGAGGATGGCTTTGGCGAGGACCCGATGCCCTTCTTCGTTGATATGAACGCCGTCGTTCGAGAGGGTGAAATGCGGGTCTTTCTTCCGCTTTTCTTCCATGTAAGCGAGGACGGGTGACCGCAAGTCGATCACCCCGAGGACGCGATCCTTTTGCTCAAGGATCCAGGTGGCATAGGGGGCGATGACTTCGCTGTCATAGTTCTCGTAGATCTCGATCCAGCCGAATTTGGCGGCGTCCGCCGGTCTCAGTTGGCCTTTGGTGCGGAGCGGTTCGGGGTCGAAAGCCGGGGGTGTCATGAGAATGAGCGGGGCCCCGCTCGCCGCTACTTTCTCGATCAGGGTATTGATCCCGGCCTTGTAGGCGGCGAATCGCTCCTCGCTGAAGGGGTGATAGATCCCGTCATTCATGCCGTAGCAGGCGAAGACGAGGTCGGGTTTCACTTCAGCGAGAGCGCGATCGAGACGCTCGTGAAGATTGGGCCGGGGGAAAGGATGACCGGGTTCCGTGAGTCCGGTGACGCCCTCACTCGGGAGGCCGAGGTTGATGAGTTCGAAGCTGCCCGGATCGAGACCTTGCGCGAGGAGGGTGGCCTCGATCATGGAGATCGTGTGTCCGGCGTGGGTGATCGAGTCTCCGAGGAAAAGGACCTTGCCCTCGAGGGGTGCGGAGATAGGCGCGTCCTGTGCGATGCCGGACGGGGTGAGAGAGATGAGAGGGGTTAGAAGGCCGACTGCCAGGAAGGGCCTCAGGCGGAGAGAAAATGCTTTTGTCATGTCAGGGGATCATTTCGCTTCGACCTCGTTTTGGAAAGGAGAAAAATGGCCGGATCCTCATCGACCGGTTCGTTGGGTTCGCAGAGAGTGCCATTCAGGTCGAAGACGACGAGCCGTTTGCGGCGGCCTTTTTGTTCGAGTGCTTCGACGGACGAGAGGGGCTGCACGGCGAGACTGGTGGAGTACGGTCGCAGTTGCTCACTGCTGAAGAGTTCGGCTCTCATGGGGAAGACGCCGGTCGACGAACGCTTAGCAGGTGAAATTCGGGATTTCCATCGTAGACGGGAAGCAAGCATTGAAAAGAGGATGCGCAGGAGCGGGCGAAGAAAATCGATTCCCGCGAGGCGTCGGTCCCGTCGGTCCCGCATGCGGCGGTCTTCGGCAATAGGGTGAAACCCTCCCTCGCCGTCAATCAGGAAGATGACAATGATCTCGTCTTCGCTCAGAGGAAACGGCGTATCATCAGATCAAAAAACCGATCTCCGAGGAGGCGGTGGGCAAGCAGGACCGGCCTGGCAAGATAACCGCTGACGTAGCGCGTCCGCGGCCGCCGCGAGCGGACCACTTTGACGATGAGATCCGCAATGAGCGAGGGCGGGGACGCCTTACCGCTGGAAAAAGTGCGCCTCGTTGCCGCCGCCATCTTATGTGCCGTCTCCGCGTAGGGGCCGTTGCCGGATCGCTCAAGGAGCGGCACCACCGCGAGTTCACCGAACTCCGTCCCGACCGCGCCGGGTTCGATGATGACGACGCGGATGCCGAAGGGGGCGAGCTCGAGTCGCAGGCAGTCGGACCAGCCCTCGAGGGCGTGCTTCGAAGCGTGATACCAGCCGCCGAGGGGGGTGTAGACGCGGCCGCCCATCGACGAGATGTTGATAATCGTGCCACTGCCCGCGGTCCTCATGGACGGGAGGATGAGTTGGGTGAGGCGGGCGATGCCGAAGAGATTCACCTCGAATTGATCGCGCGCCTCCTCGATCGAGACTTCTTCGATCGCTCCGTAGACGCCGTAGCCGGCGTTGTTCACGAGGACGTCGAGGCGGCCCTCGTTTTCCAAAATGGAGGAGACGACCGCACTGATCGAAGTCTCGTCCGTGACGTCGAGCGCATGCACGACGGCGCCGGCTTCACGGAGGGCCTGCATCCTCCCGACGCGGCGAGCCCCCGCATGGACCCTGTAGCCCTGCGCGAGGAGCGCACGCACCGCCGCCTCCCCGATGCCGCTGGAGGCACCGGTGACAAGAACGACCTGGGGAGGAGAGGCGGACATCGGGGGAATGAAAGCGCTTTTGGTGACTTTGCAAAGCTACGGCATGGAGGCATTCCCGCCCTTGCGTGAGGGTTTCCGTGTTCCATACTGGGAGCATGAAATTCCCCGCATTCTTCGCCCTCGTCCTTGCTGCCGCCGGTGTGCTTCACTCGCAGGAGACTGCGCCCAAGGCGAAGGAATACCCCTTCGGCCCCGAGTCTGAGCGAAAAGAAGGGGTTCCGCAGGGGACTGTGACGAAACATGTCTGGAAAAGCACCGTCTATCCCGAGACTTTGCGCGAGTATTTCGTCTACCTACCTGCCCAGTATGATCCGGCGGGCTCGGAGAAAGCGGCGGTGATGGTCTTTCAGGATGGCCACGCCTACGTCGATGAAAAAGGGCAGGTCCGCGTCCCCGTCGTTTTCGACAATCTCATCGCGGCGGGTGAGCTTCCGGTGATTATCGGTATTTTTCTGAATCCTGGCTGGTTCACGGAGAAATTCGACGAGCCGCAGAAGTGGAAGGCGCCGCAGGGAGTGCGGAGCAATCGTTCGGTCGAGTATGACACGCTCGATGCGAAGTATGCCGAATTTCTGGAAAAGGAAATCCTCTCCGAGGTCGGGAAGACTTACCGGCTCACCGATGATCCCGGGCAGCGCGCCATCTGCGGGATGAGTTCGGGCGGGATCTGTGCCTTCACGGTGGCATGGGAGCGTCCCGATTTGTTTCGCAAAGTGCTCAGCCACATCGGGAGTTTCACGAACATTCGGGGCGGGCATGCCTATCCCTCGCTCGTCCGCAAGACCGAGCGTAAACCGATCCGGGTCTTCCTGCAGGATGGTTCCAACGACCTCGATAACGAGCTCGGCAACTGGCCCCTTGCCAATCAGGAAATGGCCGCCGCCCTGAAGTTCGCGGGGTATGACTACGACTTCGTCTTCGGCGAAGGCGCCCACAACGGCAACCACGGCGGCGCGATTTTTCCCGAGTCGGTGCGGTGGCTGTGGCGGTAGGGGGCAAGTTAGTCCCGTCTTCCTCAAGCTCTCAATCAAGGGGATGTCGCCGTTTCAGTCCGCGAAATCGGGAGAGCCCGCGATCTGCCGTGATCCACTCGCAGCCCAATTCGATTGCCAGGGCAGCGTGATAGGCGTCGGGATGCACTGCGCATTCTCTGTAGAAAGCATGGGCAGGGTGATCATGCTGCGTGGAGTGGAGAGGTTCATACACCCACCCTCACTTCACCTGCCCGTTCCCGCTCACGAGATACTTGTAGCTGCACAGTTCCTCCAGTGCCATCGGCCCCCGGGCGTGGAGCTTGTCGGTGCTGATCCCGATCTCGGCGCCGAAGCCGAACTCGGCCCCGTCGGCGAAGCGTGTCGAGCAGTTCCAGAAAACGCAGGCGCTGTCGATCTCGAGCTGGAATCGCGCCGCGGCATCGGCATTTTTCGTGACGATGCTGTCGGTGTGATGTGAGCCGTAATGATTAATATGAGCGATCGCCGCGTCGAGGTCATCGACCACCTTGACCGAGAGGATGTAGTCGAGATACTCGGTTTTCCAGTCTTCTTCCGTCGCGGGGATGACGCCCTCGACTCCGGCCAGTTGGCAAAAGGTCTCGTCGCCGCGCAGTTCCACGCCTTTTGTGGAAAGCGTCGCGGCGATCCGCGGGGCAAAGGTCGCGGCGATCTCGCGGTGGATCAGCAGCGTCTCGAGGGCGTTGCAGACGGAGGGCTTCTGTGTTTTGGAATTCACCGTGATCGTCTCCGCCATTTCAAAATCGGCGTCCTTGTCGATGAAGACGTGGCAGATCCCGTCGTAGTGTTTGATCACCGGCATGCGGGCCATGCTCACGACAGCCTCGATGAGACTCGCCCCGCCGCGGGGGATGATGAGGTCGAGATAGGTGCCCATCTCGCAGAGGAAGCGGACACTTTCCCTATCGGTAAACGGAATCAACTGGATGCTATGATCGGGCAGGCCGGCGGGGGCTCCGCCCTCCTGCAAGGCCGCGGCGATGGCGCGATTCGAATGGATCGCCTCTTTCCCGCCGCGCAGGATCGTTGCGTTGCCTGTCTTGAAACAGAGCACGGCGGCGTCGGCGGTGACGTTGGGACGGCTTTCGAAAATGATCCCGATGACCCCGATGGGAGTGCGCTTTTTCACGATCTCGAGCCCGTTCGGACGCGACCATTCGCGGATGACCTCTCCGGTGGGATCGTGGAGAAGGGCGACGTCGCGGATGCCCTGCGCCATTGCCGCGAGGCGGTCGTGATCGAGGCGCAGCCTGTCCTTCATCGCCGCGGTGAGCCCGAGTTCGTCGGCGGCGGCGAGATCTTTTTCATTCGCCGCGATGATGTCGACCTCGCGCGCCATCACCGCGTCGGCCATGGCGAGAAGGATCTCGTTCTTTTTCTCCGTGGAGAGCTTGGTGAGGGCGTGAGAGGCAGCACGGGCCTGTTTTCCCATCTGCAGGACGGCTGCGCCGATTTCTTCGGAAGTCATGGTATCAGGTAGTGGCGGGGAGGGCGGCGGCTTTGACCCGGAAGCGGGTTCCGACACCGCGGCCTTCGACGAGCTCGGGGAGTTGCTCGGGATGAAGACCGCTCGCGATGATCGTCTCGATGCCCGAATTCACCGCCGCCTCGACGGCACGCAGCTTGCTCGCCATGCCGCCGACGGAGAGGTCGCCTTTTTCGTCACGCACGAAAGAGAGGACGGACTCGATCTCGTCGACCTCGGGGATGATGTCGTCGGGCGAAGCCGCCTCAGGCCCCATCAGCCCAGCGACGCTGGTGAGAAGGATGAGCAGGTCCGCCTTCACGAGCCGCGCGACGATAGAGGAAAGGGTGTCATTGTCCCCGACTTTCAGTTCGTAAACCGAGACCGAGTCATTCTCGTTCATAATAGGAATGACCTGCCGGTGGGGGAGGATCGCATTTAGTGTCGCAAGGACATTGCTACTGCGGCGCTCGTCCTGGAGATCGTCGTGCGTAACGAGGAGCTGGGCCACCTTTATCCCATGGAGGCTAAACTGGCCTTCATAGAGATGCATCAGCCGTGCCTGTCCTGCCGCCGCGCAGGCCTGGAGCATCTCAATCCCAGCGGGCCGTTGCGTCAACCCGAAGGCTGACATCCCGGCCCCGACAGCGCCCGATGAAACCATGATGACCTCGTGCCCGGCCGCGTTGATATCCGAGATCGCCTGCGAGAGCCGCGCGATCATGGCGTGGTGGATCTCGCCGCCCGAGTTCCTCGTGAGAACGCCGGTGCCGATCTTGATGACGACTCGTTTGCCTGATGATGCCGCTGACATGGTGATGAGATGCCCGGAAATTGCTTCTTTCCGGGGCGGGGGGGACGATATGGCCTCGTCTCGGGAGTGTAAAGTTGAGTTTCCGAACCGGAAAGGGGATTTGGGCGAGCTTAGCGCTTGCGAATCAGCCCGGGAGGTCTCATCTTAACCGCCCTCACTGATCGCCCCTTCTCCGGTGGCGTCGTGTCGCAGGCACCCATAGTAAAATGGATATTACGTCGGCCTCCGAAGCCGAAGGTTCAGGTTCAATTCCTGATGGGTGTATCTTCCCGCCCCTTTCTCTGCCCCGATCGCGGAACCGTATTTCGAGAAAATACAGGGCAAAACCGTAAAGTATCTCTTCAGGTGACATCCCTTTACGGAGTGAAAGCTTTGCGACAGGAAACAAATACCCCTTTTGAAGCCGGATTGCATCGGGCGCAGGTTCCGATACTCGGATTCCTCGTGCGCATGACGGGTAATCTAGCGGATGCTCGTGACCTGCTGCAGCTCACCAATCTCACCGCCTGGGAAAAGCGCGTTAACTTTGAGGACGGCTCGAACATGGTCGCCTGGATGCGAGCCATCGCCTTGAACCACTACCGCAACGAGACCCGGAGGCAGCGCGCCCGCGCGACCGTGCCGCTCCTCGACACCGACCTCGAGCAAATGGTGGAGACGAGACATCTCGAGCGCGAGCGGGAGGAGTCGCGGAAGCGGAAGCTCCTCCAGTTCTGTCTCGAAAAATTGCCGGAACGCCAGCGCGAAGTCATCGACCGGTTTTACCTCGACGGCTGTTCTCTCGAAATCCTCGGCTCGGAGAGCAAGCGCAAGCCCAACGCCATCGCCCAGCTTCTCCACCGGGCGAGGCAAAATCTGATCGAGTGCGTCCGCCGTGAATCCCACCGCGAGCTCGATGGAGAGAGTCTTTATTGAAATAGATTACATGACCGACAAAGAACAACTCGATCACTGGCTCGCCCTCCTCAGCGAGCGCCCCCTCCACGAGGGAGAGCGTGAAGCTTTTCAGGAGCTGCTGCGGCGCTCGCCTGACGCGCTCGACGCCTATCTCGACCATTGCGAGATCGAGACATGGCTCGCGGCTGCGGGAGACTTGATTGCAGGTCAGGACGCTGCAATCGTAGTCGCCGGAGGGACGGCCTTGGGGAGAATCACCGACACGGGGAGATCGAGCCGTCTTCTCCGGCTCGCGGCCGCTGCCTGCGTGGCTTTGCTTTTGGCTGCCGGGCTGCTTCTGAAAAAGCCGGTGTCTCCGGAGGAAGTGATCCTCGCTGCGCCCGCCGTCAGCGAAGAGGCGAAAGAGGGAGCCACCGTCCCTCTCCTCGCGAGCGTCGCCACGTCGGAGCAGGACCCGTGGAAGGTCATCCAGGCAACCGGCTCGGTGAAACATCCCGGCCTCACTGAGACCGCCATGCCCAAGTCGGCCTCGGCGAATCGTCCCATCAAGTTCAACCGCGACATCCGCCCCATCCTTTCCGAGACCTGCTTCCATTGTCATGGGCCCGACGAGCACGGGCGTCGCGCCGACTTGCGCCTCGATTCACTGGCCGGAGCGACGACCGATCTGGGTGGGTCGAAAGCGATCACCCCCGGAGACCTAGAGAAAAGCGAAGCCTGGTGGCGCATCATTTCCGACGATCCCGACGAGCTCATGCCACCTCCTGAGTCGCATCTTGTCCTGACAGAAGAGCAAAAATCTCTCCTGAAACGCTGGATCGAGGAAGGCGCGGAATACGAAGGTCACTGGGCCTACGAAGCTCCCGTGAGTCCCGCTCTGCCTGCGACGAAGAGGGAGTGGGGTAAAAATGAAGTCGATCGTTTCCTCCTCGCCCGTCTTGAAGAAGAGGGCCTGCAACCTTCGCCCGAAGCCGATCCGCGAACTCTGATCCGTCGACTCCATCTCGACCTCACCGGCTTGCCGCCAACAGTGAAAGAGGTCACCGAATTTGTCACCGACTACGCCGCGCGCGGGGAGGTGGCCTGGCAGGAGGCGATCACCCGACTGCTCGCTTCACCCCATTACGGAGAACGTATGGCCCTCGCGTGGCTCGACCAGGCCCGCTATGCCGACACGAATGGCTACTCCATCGATGGCGGGCGGGACATGTGGCTCTGGCGGGACTGGGTCATCCAGGCCTACAACACGAACCTGCCCTTCGACCGCTTCACCGTCGAGCAGATCGCGGGCGACCTCCTCCCCGACGCAACCGAGGCGCAGAATGTCGCGACCGGATTCAATCGCAATCACATGATCACCCACGAGGGCGGCACCATCCCCGAGGAAAATCTCACGAACTACACCGCCGATCGCGTCAAGACGACGAGCGAGGTCTTCCTCGGTCTCACGATGGCCTGCGCCCAGTGCCACGATCACAAATACGACCCTATCTCGATCAAGGAGTACTACGAGTTTTTCTCCTTTTTCAACGAGCTCGGCGATCGTGGTCTCGACGGCAATGGAGGGAACAACGCCGCTCCGAAGATCATGGCGCACTCGGTCATCCCCGATGATGAACTCCCCGGACTCGAGGCCCGTCTCACGGAGCTCAAGGCGAAGCTCGCGACGACGGAAGACGGTTTTGACACCTGGCTCGGGAAAACCGCGGCGGAGGAAAAAGCGCGCGGCGCGGATTTTGCCGCGAAGCACGTCGAGATCCTCGATGCCTCCACGCCGAATCGTGCCGGGGATTACGAAGTCCGTCCCGACGGCTCTGTTTTTCTCAGCGCACCCTCAAAGGGGCTCAATGCCTTCAGTCACGCCGTCCGTCTCCCCGACCTCCCGCAGGTGAGCGGTATCCGCATTCATTTCCTCCCGGCCGGAGACGGGGAAAAACTCACCCCGCATCCTGACGGAGTGCCAAAGGTCACGACCGTGCTCGTCTCGGCCGGTGATCAGCCCGCCAAGCAGGTCGACTTTCACCGGCAGCTGCAGTTCTCCGCCGCGACCGCGAGCAGCTGGGCTGACGGTCATGTCCCGGCGGGGGTCCTCGACGAACGCAATCTTCACTGGTGGCAGCCGACCGGGGCGACCACGCCGCAGCATCTCACCGTGACCTTTGATGAACCCGTCGATCCCGCCGTGGCACCCTACCTCAGCGTCATGATTTTCTACGGTAGCTCCGACGCGATGCCTTACCACTGGCGCATCGAAGCCTTTGCCGGAAACGACACCGACAGCCGCTTTCCCGCCGCCGTCGCCGCCGCCCTGGCCAAACCCGCTGCCGAATGGATTCCTGCAGAGCGCAATGTCGTCCTCGCCGCCTTCCGCGAGGATGCCCCGTCGCTCGAACGGCTGCGGGTCGAGATCACCAATCTTAGCGAGCGGGTCGATGTCCTGACAAAACCGCATCAGACCATGGTCATGGACGTGGCCGCGAAGCCCCGCGAGACGCATGTTCTTGATCGCGGGCAATACGACGTCGCCCTCGAAAAAGTCTCATCAAACACCCCGCGCGTTCTCCCGGCTCTCTCCGCCGGAGAAAAGGCGAACCGTCTCGACCTGGCGAAATGGATCGTGAATCCGGAGAACCCGCTCACCGCCCGCGTCGCCGTGAACCGGCTCTGGGCGCTCTTCTTCGGCACCGGCATCGTCGCGACGACGGCTGACTTCGGGTCGCAGGGCGAATGGCCGAGCCATCCCGAGTTGCTCGATTGGCTTGCGACCGAATTTGTAGGGAGCGGCTGGGATCAGAAGGCGCTCATCCGCACCCTCGTCAGCAGCGCCGCCTACCGGCAGGATTCCAGCGCGAGCCCCGAGCAGCGCGAGCTCGACCCGCGCAACCGGCTCGTCGGTCGCGGCCCGCGCTTCCGTCTCAACGCCGAGGCGATTCGGGACCAGTCTCTCGCCCTCAGCGGATTACTCGTGCCGCGCCTCGGCGGACCGAGCGTGCATCCCTATCAGCCGACCGGACTCTGGAAAGAGGTCAGTCATTTCGGGAGCACTCCTGCGACGTCGCAAGTCTTCGTGCAGGACAAAGGCGAGAAGCTCTACCGGCGCAGCCTCTATACCTACGTGAAACGCACCAGCCCGCATCCTTCCCTCAGCATCTTTGACGCACCCAACCGTGAGATGTGCATCACCGAGCGCGGGGTCACGAACACACCGCTGCAGTCTCTCGTCACGCTGAATGATCCCCAGTTCGCCGAGGCGGCTCGTGTTTTCGCGGCGCGGCTCTTGAAGGAGACTTCGGGGATGGACGATCGAGAGCGGCTCCGCACGGCCTTTGAGAAAGTGACGAGCCGGCTCCCTAACGAGATCGAGCTCAATTCTCTGACCTCCTTCCTGACGGACGAGACGAATCGCTACGCGGCGGACGAGGCGGCGGCCCTTGGTGTCATCTCCGTCGGGGAATGGCCACGCGAGGAATTGTCCGGCGAGGCTTCGTTTGACTCATCCGAGCATGCCACATGGACGCAGGTCTCGGCCTTGCTCTTTAATCTCAGTGAGGCCCTGACACGACTTTAAATTTTCAGTTTATCCGAAGCCATCATGTACGAAAGGAGGAGACCAAACGCCGGAACTTCGGCGCTGCACGCACTCGTCGGAGCGGTGACCTTCGCCTTCGGTGTTGGCGTCGCCTTGGCGGAGCCCCCTCCGAACGTTGTCCTGATCCTGTCGGATGACCAGGCGTGGGACGATTATGGATTCATGGGAAGCAAGGTTGTGAAAACGCCTCATCTCGACGAGCTGGCTTCGCGGAGCTTGGTCTACGAGCGGGGATATGTGGTTTCGCCGCTTTGCCGGCCCTCCCTCGCCTCTATCGTCACGGGATTGCATCCTCATGAACACGGGGTCGTCGGCAACGACGTTAGCCCGGCCCGTCGTGAGGCGCGCGACGCCGAAGACCGCCCCGTGAGAGCTGCTTTTCACGAGAAAGAGAGCCTCGTCCGCTTCCTCGTCGAGCGTGGTTATCTCGCTTTCCAGTCCGGGAAATGGTGGGAGGGCTCCGCCAGAGACGGAGGGTTCACCCACGGAATGACCCACGGCGAGCCGACTCGCGGAGGCCGCCACGGAGACATCGGCCTGGGGATTGGCCGTGAAGGTCTCGCGCCCGTCGCGGAGTTTCTCGACCTTGCCAGAGAAGCGGAGAAACCTTTTTTCCTCTGGTATGCGCCTTTTCTCCCTCACACTCCGCACAATCCGCCGGAGCGTCTCCTCGCATCCTACCTCGATAAGATGCCGGGTCTGAGCGAGGGCGCGGTAAAATACTATGCCATGATCGAATGGTTCGACGAAACCTGCGGCGACTTGCTCCGGCATCTCGATGAGCGGGGTCTGCGGGAGAACACTCTCGTGGTCTACGTTTGCGATAACGGCTGGCGCGCGGCGGACGCTGCGTCCGCTCCCCTGCCGAAGGAATGGTGGAACGACTATGCTCCCAAATCAAAGGGGTCGCCCTACGAAGGCGGAGTGCGAACCCCGATTCTGTTTTCGCTGCCCGGTAAGCTTGCACCGCGTCGGGAGATGGGTTTCGCCAGTTCCATCGACATCTTCCCCACCATCGCCAGCCTTTGCGGTTTTGGGGTTCCTGAAAGATTGAGTGGATTCGATCTCACTGCAACACAGAGGGACCAACTCGTCGGCTCGGCCTACTCTATTCACAACATGACCCCCGGTGAGCCCTTCGATACCCTGCAGTATGGATGGCTTCGCGAGGGCGATTGGAAGTTCCTGCTTCGCCACCACGGAACGGACGATACCCGCTACCGCACCGTCCACGAATGGGACCGGGTTCCCGTTCAACTCTTCGACCTGTCGGCAGATCCAGAGGAAACGAAAAATGTGGCTTCGGAGCATCCTGCCCTCGTGGAACGCTTCAGTCACATTCTCTCAGACACCTTTTCTCCCTTCGCCATTTCACCATGAAACGAATCTCTTTTACAGACACCCTCGACGAAGCGCAGCGAAAGCACCTCACGCGCCGATCCCTCTTTGGCGGTGCTGCCGCCGGCCTCGGCGGGATTGCCCTCGGGAATCTCCTCGAGCGTGATGCTTTCGCGACGAGCGCCGATCGCCTCGATGTCTTTGCAAAGCCCGCCGGCGAAGGTCTCCCCGGGCTGCCCCATTTTGCTCCGAAGGCGAAACGCGTCATCTACCTCTTCCAGTCGGGCGGGCCCAGCCATGTCGATCTCTTCGACCACAAGGACTTTCTTGACAAAAACCACGGCAGCGATCTGCCCGACTCCGTCCGCGGCACCCAGCGCCTCACCGGAATGACCTCGGGACAGAGCAGCTTCCCCGTCGTGAAACCACTATGGGGTGGAAAACGCTGCGGCGCACACGGCACCTGGATCGGGAATCTGCTGCCCCACCACCAGACCATCGCTGACGAGATGACCATCATCCGCTCGATGTGGACCGAGGCGATCAATCACGACCCCGCGATCACCTACATCAACACCGGTTCGCAACAGATGGGCCACGCCTCCATGGGCGCCTGGCTCAGTTACGGGCTCGGACGAACGAACGAGAATTTCCCTGCCTACATGGTCCTCCTCAGCCAAGGCACGGGGAAAAATCCCGGGCAGCCCATCTTCTCGCGGCTCTGGGGGAGTGGTTACCTTCCCTCGAGCCATCAAGGGGTCATGCTTCGGCCGGGAGCGAATCCCGTCCTCTATCTGAAAAATCCCGAGGGCGTTTCCCGCGAATCGCGGCGTCGCCTCCTCGACACCCTCGGCGACCTCAACCGCCAGCAGGCCGAGACCATCGGCGATCCCGAGACCCTCGCCCGCGTTGAGGCCTACGAGATGGCCTACCGTATGCAGACTTCAGTGCCCGATCTCGCCGATCTCTCAGACGAACCCGCCTCGACCTTCGAACTTTACGGAGAGGAATCGCGTCGCCCCGGGACCTTCGCGGCGAACTGCCTCATGGCCCGGCGCATGGCCGAGCGGGGCGTGCGATTCATCCAGCTTTTCCATCGCGGCTGGGACCAGCACGTTTCCCTCCAGGCCCAACTGCCTCGCCAGTGCAGTGACGTCGACCAGCCCACTGCCGCCCTCGTGAAAGACCTCAAACGCCTCGGCATGCTCGATGACACCCTCGTAATCTGGGGTGGTGAATTCGGGCGCACCGTTTACAGCCAAGGAGTCCTCGGGTCGCCCGCCGCCGGACGCGACCACCACGGCCGCTGCTTCACCACCTGGATGGCAGGCGGCGGGATCAAGGCCGGCTTTGACTACGGCGCCACTGACGATTACGCCTACAACATCGTCGAGAATCCCGTTCACATCCGCGATCTCAATGCGACGATTCTGCATCAGTTAGGGATCGATCACGGACGCTTCAGCTTCAAGTTCCGCGGTCTCAATCAGCGCCTCACCGGAGTGGAGGAAGCGCATGTGGTGAAGGGGATCCTCGCGTGAGGGAGGCGGGTCAACGGTGACGCGGTAGGTTGATACCGCACACGCGGTCTTGCCTTTTTGATCTGGATTGTGTTCCGTCAACTTTCATTCTTCATTCCCCGAACCGCTCATCGACTTCTCCGAAGTCACCCGAGGTGAAGGCGCAGAGCGAAGGAGGCAGTCTCGCTTCAAAGCGAGGGAGAAACCGGGAAGCCACCGGATATGCGCCACCCTGGACTTTTTCCTTCACTCCGGGGTATATCGTGACATTACCCCATAATGCCGGAATCCGAACATCAGAACGAATCACGGGGAGAAACCTTCAGTCGCTTGCTGATGGCGGAGCGACGGCGCATTCTGGGATTCATCCAGGTGCTGGTGCAGGATCGCTCAGCGGCGGAGGATGTGCTGCAGGATGTCTCGGCCGTGCTGTGGACGAAGTTCGATCAGTTCGAGCTTGGCACGGATTTCGCGGCGTGGGCGATGTGCGTGGCCCGCCTCACCGTGCTGAACTGGCGGCGGAAGCAGTCGCGGCTGCCGGTGGCGCTCTCCGATGAGACGCTGCAATTGCTCGCCGACGAGGCCGTGGCGGCGCTATCAGTGCCGGATGAGGAACGGCGGGAGGTTTTGCAGGCGTGCCTGCGTCGCTTACCCGAGGAGCAACGAGAGCTGCTGCGGGCGCATTATGAGCACGGAGAAGAGGTCTCCAGTATCGCGCAGACCGCGCAGCGCAGCACCCGTTCGATTTACCTGCGTCTAGAAAAGATTCACGCAGCACTGCTGGACTGCATGCAGCACAAGAACCGGCTGAACGCGGGAGGCACCTTATGAGCACGGAAAGCAAACGCATCGATGAACTCGCGGCGCGCCTGCGCGAATCCCCGCTGTCGGCAGCCGAACAAGCCGAGCTGGATGCGCTGCTGCAGCGCTGCCGCGAGGCGCGACGTCGTTTTGTGGGCGGGATGCTGCTGGAGACTGATCTGCGTGAAGATACCGCCAGGCTTCTGGCCGCGCCTGCGCAAGTGGCTCGCCGCTCCGCGGGAATAGCCTGGCTCGCCGGGGGTCCGCTCACGGCAGCGGCGGCGGGGATTGTGCTGGGGATGGTCTGCACCTCGGTGGTGTTTGGTTATGTGGCGCCGAGAGTCGGAAAAGTAATGACATTGTTGCAGGAGAACTTCGAGTCCGGGCCTGCGCCGCTGGCGACGGGGATGCCTGTTAAAGCGGGTCAATGGACTGGCGATTTCGCGGAGGTGGTGGGTGAGCAACAGGGGGTGAAGCCGGAGACGGGAGGGAAGATGCTGCGCTTTCTGCGAGCGGATTATGAGGGGAAGGTGAAGCCGGAGGGCAGTTATGCCGGTGATCTTTACCGGCTCATTGATTTGCGGTCTTACCGGCATGAGTTCACCGACCACAGCGCGGTGGTGCGGACATCGGCGGGCTTCAATTCTGCTTCTTTTCCTGAACGGGAACGCTACTCGTGCTCAGTGAGGACCTACGCACTCAGTGCGGAGATGGTGATGAGTGGAGCGCCCCTGAATGGAGCCTCTCTGAGAGATGGAGCGCTGGCCACGGCGAGCAAAGGAATGCCGCAAATGGATCGCGATCCACGGTCCTGGCAGCGGGTCGAAAGTGAGTTACGGCTGCCTGCGGAGGCGGAGTTTCTTTTGATTCATGTGAGTGTTTCCAATCTCACCAAGGATGAGGTGAAGGACGTATTCCGCAGCCACTATCTTGATGAGGTGCGTGTCTCACTCCTCCATCGCTCACCGCTTCCGTAAGTCATTTTCGCCACCTTTTCCACCAAGTTGCCCCGAACTGCCATGTCCCGCTTTCTGATCTTCGCCGTCCCGTTCTTGATCGCTTCCCTTACCCTCGCAGCGGATCGTCCGCCGACTCCTGCGATGGACGCGAAGCACAAGGCGCTGCTGCAGGAGCACTGCGTGAAGTGTCACGGCCCGGAAAAGCAGAGCGGCCGTTTCCGCATCGACGACCTGTCTTTTTCCCTCGCGGACATCGAGACGGCGGAGAAGTGGCAGAAGATGCTCGATCAAATAAACTCGGGTGAGATGCCCCCCGAGGATGAGAAACAGCCACCGAACGCGGCGAAGACGGACTTTCTCGATGACCTCTCGAACGTGATGGTCGCGGCGCGGCGCTCGCTCAATGATCAGCAGGGCGTCATCACGATGCGGCGGCTGAACCGGCGCGAATACAAGAACACGCTGCGCGAACTGCTCGGCGTGGAGATCAATGTGGCCGAGCTGCCGAGCGACATGGGCACGGGCGGCTTCGACACGGCAGGGCAAAATCTCTTCATGTCGGCCAATCAGTTCGAGCAGTATCAATCGCTCGGACGAGCCGCCCTGGAGGAGGCCTTTGCTTGGGAGGCGGCGGCGGATGAGGAACGAGTCCTTCGCTATGAGACGGAGGATTCGCTGAAGGTCATCACGAAGAACTACGACGGGCAGCTCGATGCCCTCGAGCGCGCGAAGAAATGGGTGCAGGCAGTGGAGGCCGCGGCGGCCCGACCGGAGAACGCGCAGGTCGTGGCGAAGTTGCGGACGGAATCGAAGAACGATGACATCTTCCGTCGCTCGTGGGCGAAGATCACAGGAGCGCCTGCACCGGAGGAGTTTGGTTTCAAGACGGTCGAGAACAACGCGGACAAGGCCAACCGTGCCCTGGGCTATGGCACGCCGGCGGGCGTCGGTTACATGCGACCATACCACGAGCGCTATCTGAAGATGCCGCACCTGGACACTGGCGCGTATTTGACCATCATGGCCAGTGACCTCGGCAACGATGCCTTCACGCTCACGGTGCCGCACAACTGGCCGGTGGGTGACTACACCGTTCGCGTGCATGCCGGTGTGATCGAGGGCACTCCGGCGGAGCGTCGCTTCTTCGAGTTCGGCACGCATCCTCGCAATGGCCGCGTCCTGAGCACGCATGAGGTGACGGGCAGCATCTCCCAGCCGCAGGTCATCGAGATCCCGCTCACGCTGACGAAGGAGCACAGCGACACGAGCAATCGCACCATCTTCATTCGGGAGCGAGGCACGAAGGATCATTACACCCAGACCCGCCGCGTCTTTGGCGAAGGCAAGTCGAAGAACGGCATCGGCCCCGAGCTCGCGATCTGGGTCGATTGGATCGAGATCGAACGCAAGACCGGCACCGCGAAGCCGGCGGTGGTGGCGGAAGCGAAGTTCAACGTCGGCAGCAATCGCCAGGCCGGTTCGGTTTCCGCCAAAGGATTGAACAAGGTGCGCTACGAGTGCGAGCAGGCGAACGGGAAAGTGAAGGACTACATCGCTTACACCATCGATGCCCGCGAGCGTGCGCAGAAGTGGGCGGCTGAGGTCGATGCCGCTGCGGCGAAGCCGGAGAATACTGTGGTCGCCGAAGAACTGCGCAAGTCCGCGAAACATCCGAATACCTTCCGGCGCGAGTGGGCCACCTTCAAAGGGGCTCCTTCTCCCGAATCCTTTGGCTTCGAGACAGTGGAAAACAATGCCGATAAAGCCAATGCCGCACTCGGCGAGAACTGGCAGAAATATCATGAGTATTATCTATCGCGACCGGCGCTGGATCACGGCGCGTATCTCGGCACGCCCACGATGCACCCGGCGGTGATGGCCCTCGGCTTTTTGCAACTGCCGGTTCCGGGCGAATGGACAAGCGGCGAGTTCATCATGCGCGTGCGCGTCGCCGCCACGGAGGACGCGCGACCGGAGCAAAAGTTCCTCGAGGCGGGCATGCATCCGCGCAACGGCATGGTCCGCGCCACCTTCGAGATCACCGGCACGATGGAGCAGCCGCAGATCGTCGAGATGCCTTTCACTCTCACCAAGTCCATGACCGATGCCGGCGACCGAACTCTCTTCATCCGCGAGAAGGGTGCCTGGGACAACAACGAAGAAGGCGGACGCAAACGTGCCGAGGCCGTGAAGCGCAACGGCATCGGCCCCGAGGCTGTGCTGTGGATCGACTACATCGAAATCGAGCGCGTGAGCATCGCCGCCAGGCCGCAGCCCCCCGCGCTCTCCGCGCTGGGGTTCTTGCCCGACGACCAAGCGCCCCCGTTGCCCGCGAACGAGGCGCACGCGGCCATCGCTCGCTTTGCGAAGGTCGCGTTTCGTGGTAGCGAGCCGCCGGAGAGTTTCCAGCAGCAGCTCGCAGGTATCTACGACACGCTCATCAAGTCCGGCAGCAAGCCCGGCGCGGCCATGAAGGAAACCCTCTCCGTCGTGCTCGCCTCTCCCATGTTCCTCTACCTCGCGGAGCCAGCCGCCGATGGCAAACGCCGCCCGCTCACCACAGCCGAACTCGCCACGCGCCTCTCCTATTTTCTCTGGAGCGCCCCGCCGGACGAAGCGTTGCTCCAGGCCGACCTGACAAAGCCCGATGTGCTCGCCGCACAAACCACCCGCCTGCTCGAGGACCCGCGCTCGCGCGAGTTCGTGAACGGCTTTGTGCATCAATGGCTGGGCATGGACCGGCTCGATTTCTTCGAGGTCAACCGAGCGAAATATCCGCGCTTCGACGACAGTACTCGCCTCGCCGCGAAAAACGAAGTCTATGAGACCTTCGCCTACCTCCTGCAGCACAACGCGCCGCTCAGCGATCTCCTCAAGGCTGACTACATCGTCGCCAACAGCCTCATCGCCGACTTCTACGGCATCCCGGAAGTGAAGGGTGATGCCTTTCAGAAAGTCTCGCTGCCCGCGGATTCGCCGCGCGGGGGGCTCCTGGGCATGGCCGCGATTCACTTCATGGGAGGCAATGGCGATCACACCAGCCCCGTCGAGCGCGGCGCGTGGGTCCTGCGCAAACTCCTCAACGACCCGCCGCCGCCCGCACCGGCAAACATCCCGCAAATCACCCGTCTCGCCGGGCAGGTCCTGACCACCCGTGAACGCCTCGCCGCCCATCAGGAGGACGCCCAGTGCGCCAGTTGCCACCGCCGGATTGATCCCATCGGCTTTGGCTTGGAGAACTTCGATGCCGTGGGCCTCTGGCGCACCGAGGACACCTATCAGGTCATGGACGAAACCGGCAAACCGGTGAAAGACGCGACCAAGACCTGGGTGATCGAGGCCAGTGCCACCCTGCACAAGGGGCCCTCTTTTAAGGACTACTTCGAACTCCGTGATCTCATCGCCGCGAAATCGGATGCCTTTGCCGAAGGCTTCAGCGAAGCCCTCATCGAATACGCGATGGGGAGGTCGGTGGGCTTCAGCGATGAAGCGTTCGTCGGGAAAATGGTCAGCGCCGCGAAGAAGGAAAAGCTCGGGATGCGGGCGTTCCTTCACGCGCT
>JANQVJ010000028.1:15684-33752 GCA_030730365.1 Verrucomicrobiales bacterium | reverse complement strand
CCGCACCCGCACCCGCACCCGCACCCGCACCCGCGCCTGCCCAGTAAACGGCTGAGAAACGAGAAGAGACTTCCAGAATTTTATGACAGTGCCACAGCCAACACCAGAGGATTTGAACGAGCGCGCCG
Source organism: Verrucomicrobiales bacterium (assembly GCA_030730365.1). Taxonomy (GTDB): domain Bacteria; phylum Verrucomicrobiota; class Verrucomicrobiia; order Verrucomicrobiales; family DEV007; genus Arctic95D-9. The sequence continues at coordinate 33,624 of JANQVJ010000028.1, read as the reverse complement.
CGATCGACCGTTCGGCGCGGTATCCTGTGATGTTCTTCTTCACCAGCGCAGCCGCCTGGCTTCTTTTCGCCACGGTGATGGGCTTTGTCAGTTCGCTCAAACTTCGTGTCCCGGGTCTCTGGGACGCCTGCCCTTTCATGGGCTACGGACGCCTCTTTCCGGTTCATTTTAATGCGCTCGTCTATGGATGGGCGATGCAGGCCGGGATCGGTGTGATGATCTGGCTGATGGCGCGTCTCACTCGCTCGCGGGTGCAGCACCCGGTAGCGCTCCTCGTTTTCGGGCATGTCTGGAATGCCGCCGTCGTCATCGCGATCATTAGTATCTGGTTCGGGGCGGGACGCTCCATTCCGCTGCTCGATTTCCCGGCCTGGCTCTGGCCGGTGCTCGCGGTTTCCTACGCCTGCATCGTGGTCTGGGTCATCCCGATGTTCCACGGTCGTCGCAACACTCTCTTTTACGTGTCCGAACTCTACCTGATCGGGGCGGCGGTCTGGTTCCCCTGGATCTTCATCACTGCAAATCTCATCATCAATAAGGGTTCGGCTCCGGTGATGGGGGCGGGCGCCAATGCCTGGTATATCTCGAACCTGATTTATTTCTGGATGGCTCCGGTGGCTCTCGCCGTGGCTTACTACATTATTCCCAAGATTTCCGGCCGGGCGATTTACAGCTACCCGCTTGCTCAGGTCAGTTTCTGGTTGCTCGCGATTCTTGCGGGTTGGACCGGATTCTCCCGTTACATGGGCGGTCCTTTCCCTGCCTGGATGCCCGCCGTCAGCGGTGCCGCCGCCATCTTTATCCTCCTCGCGATCGTGGCGACCGTGTCGAACCTCATGCTGACGCTGAAAGGGTGCACTAAGCTCTGGGAATATAGCCCTTCGCTCCGCTTCACGATGCTGGGCATGCTAATGCTCGCCGTGTATGCCGTTCTCTCGGCGATGAGTTCGACTTTTGTCTTTGGAAAAAATCTCCAGTTCAGCCACTTCCTTGTCGGGATTGATACGCTCGCCTTCTACGGTTTCTTCTCCATGACGATGTTTGGTGCGATTTACTTCATCGTGCCCCGGATCACCGGAAGTGAATGGCCTTCGGGCGACCGCATCGGGACCCATTTCTGGTTCAGCACCTACGGCATTCTCACCATGGTCGTGACGATGCTCGTCGGCGGAATCGCCCAAGGAGGCAATCTCGCCCAGTGGGATCAGGTCTTCTCCGCCTCGTTCGTCAACTCCTCCGCCTATGTGGTGGGACGAGCGCTCGCGTGGTTCCTGATTTCGTTTTCGAACCTTCTCTTCCTTTATCAACTGGGACTCATGTTCCTCGGCAAAGGCCGCAAGACTCAAGGGCCGACCCTTCTTCACACCGAGCCCGGCGCTGCAGCGAGCGCCCGCGAAGCGGTTGGCCTTCATTGAGGCGGCGGACCGAACGATACCCATTTCATGAACTCGAACAATTTCTGGAAACTGCTTGGCGCTCTCGGCCTCTCCTTCCTGCTTCCCTGGCTCTTTCTTATCGTGATTCCATTTATCGGTGCCTCGAACGCCGAGCCGGTCCCTTACGGTCCGGAAGAGGAGATGGAAGGCGGCGTGCTCGCTTATCCGGACAAGTCATTTCTCCGTTACGGGGCAAGTGACTACGGACGGCAGATCTACGCGGCCGAGGGCTGCGCATACTGTCACACCCAGATGGTGAGGCCGACCTACGCCGGTCCTGACATGTGGCGTCCGGGTTGGGGTGGGCGGGAAGAGGGTGGTTTCGCCCGCGAGACCCAGCCGATGGACTACGTCACGGAAAACTTTGCGCTTCTCGGCTATCAGCGGATCGGGCAGGATCTTTCGAACGTCGGCCATCGTATCACTACTGCTGAAGAAATGCATCGCCATCTCAGTGATCCGAAAAGTTTCGACCCTGACAGCGGCATGCCGGCCTATCGGCATCTTTACACCCAATCTCCCTATGGTGAGGGGCTGGCGCCGACACCCAAGGCAGAGGCGCTTGTTGATTACCTACTTTCGTTGAAAAAGGATCAGCCGCTTCCCGCAAGCGTTCTGAGTGGCCAGTGACCGTAAATTCGTTAGAGTAAGGACAGTCCAGATGGAGACCCCAGACAGCAAGAATATTGACTACCAGCAGGGAACGGTGAGTGCCGTTGACCTGCACGACGCCGTCCGGCGTGAGACACCTCTTCACCCCGGAGAGCGCGGAACGGTGGGTGTCTCGGTCCTGGTGATCAGTGCCCTGATTCTCATTTTTGGCGGCGGCCATCTCTTCAGCACGAGCAACGGGTTTAGCTCGGGAATTTACACCAGCAGCAACTACGTCCCCGCGCCGCGCCCAAGCGTTGCCGGCGGCGCCGAAGACGCCGAGCAGGCTGCCTGGATCGACCGGTGGATGAGTGACGGGAAAAAGGTCTACGCGAACTGTATCGCCTGCCACCAGGCCTCCGGACTCGGCATCACAGGGCAGTTCCCGCCTCTTGTGGGTTCGGAATGGGTTGACGGCGGGACGAAGCGTCTCGGGGCGATTCTTCTCCATGGGATAAACGGGCCTTTCAAGGTTGCCGGCCAGTCCTACAATCAGCTGATGCCCGCGTGGAATACGCTCAGCGATGACAAGATCGCACAGGTCGTTACTTACATCCGTCGTGAATTCGGGAGTCTCCCTGAAGGAGAAGACGGCGTAATAACTACTGAGATGATAAAAGCGGCCCGCGATGAGTTTAGCGGTCAGGCGGGCTCTTATACTGAGGCCCAACTGCTCGGGATTCCCGCAGACGCAAATCTTTCCGGAGCAAAAGTTGACTTGCAGACAGGTGAACCGCTGCCGTAAGTCGGTGGTTTTCCGCCTCTCCCATGAGGCAAATTGAAATTTGGTGATTGGCCTCTTCGATACGAAGATTAAGAGTTTTTTTGAATTACTGGTATGAGCGCAGCAGCAGAACACACGCACGCCGAATCTCATGGTGAACACGATCACCACGAGCATTACGAGCCATTCTGGAAGAAATACATTTTCTCGACCGACCACAAGGTGATCGGGCTCCAGTATGGCTTCACCTCGCTGGTCTTCCTGGCCTTCGGTTTTTTCCTCATGATGGTGATGCGGTGGAGTATCGCTTATCCCGACCGCGCGGTTCCGCTCCTCGCTGACTGGCCCTGGTTCCAGGCTTGGCTGGACGATGGCGGTAAGGTTACGGGCGACCTTTATAATATGTTCGGGGCGATGCACGGGACCATCATGGTCTTCCTCGGAATCGTTCCGCTCGCCTTCGGTGCTTTCGGCAATTACGTCACGCCGCTGCAGATCGGTGCGCCGGACATGGCCTTTCCCCGCCTTAACATGGCGAGCTACTGGCTCTACCTCCTGGGAGGAGCGCTCATGTTCGTGAGCTTCTTCCTTCCCTCAGGAGCGGCGAAGGCCGGCTGGACGAACTACTCGCCCCTCGCCACCACGACCGACCTGCATTACGGCGACCTTTTCTGGACAGGCCAGACCCAGTGGCTCGTCGGGATGGCGCTACTGATTTCCTCCTCCCTCCTCGGTGCGGTGAACTTCATCTGCACGATCATCAACCTTCGTTGCCGCGGGATGACGTGGATGCGTCTGCCCTTTTTCGTCTGGGCGATGCTGGTGACCGGCTTTCTCCTGCTCCTCGCCTTCCCGCCGCTTGAAGTGGCTGCGATCATGCAGCTCATGGACCGCCTTGCCGGCACGAGCTTTTTCGTTCCCACCGGACTGAACGTCAGCGGCATGTCCTTTGACGCCGCCGGCGGCGGTAGTCCGCTGCTTTATCAGCATCTTTTCTGGTTCCTCGCTCACCCTGAGGTTTACGTGCTGATCCTTCCCGCGCTTGCGATTGTGGCAGAGATCATTCCCTGCAACACACGTAAGCCGCTCTGGGGCTACAAGACGATGGTCTACGCGGTCATGGTACTTGGTTTCCTCGCCTTCATTGTGTGGGCTCACCACATGTATATTACGGGGATGGGGCCTGCGATCTCGACTTTCTTCCAGACGACGACGGTTCTGATCTCGGTGCCTTCGGTCATCCTCATCACCTCACTCCTCATTTCGATGTGGGGAGGTTCGATCCGGTTTAATGTTCCGATGCTCTTCGCCACGGCCTTCATTCCGATGTTCGGGATTGGCGGTCTGACCGGCCTCCCTCTGGCCTTCAGCCTTCCCGATCTCCACTTGCACGACACTTATTATGTGATCGGTCACTTCCACTACGTGGTGGCTCCCGGGACTATCTTCGGCCTCTTCGCCGGGATCTATCACTGGTTCCCCAAGATCACCGGTCGCATGATGGGAACCCGCCTCGGGCATCTCCACTTCTGGCCTTCGCTCATCTTCATGAACGGTATTTTCGCTCCCATGTTCTTCCAGGGCATGGCCGGATTCCACCGCCGAGCCTTCGACGGAGGTAAGGCCTATGAGCAGATTGCCAATCAGGTTTTTGCCGAGCCGAACAGTTTCCTCGCCAACATGGCGGAGTTGCTCCACGTGATCCCCGCTGATGCACCTCTGCGGATGATCGATCTCAACATCGTTACCTCAGGGTCCGCATGGCTGCTCGCGATTTTCCAGGTGCCGTTCATCATCAATCTATTTCTCAGTGTATTCATTGGCAAGAAGGTAACGAGCGACAACCCGTGGGACGCCACCACGCTTGAGTGGGCAACGCCGACACCGCCACCGCACGGAAACTTCACGGTCGAGCCCGTCGCTTATCGCGGTCCCTACGAGTACAGTGTCCCCGGTGCTTCGAAAGACTTCTCGCCTCAGTTTGAAAACGACCCCTCTTCGATTGCAGGAAATGTCGCCGAACTTGGTGAGACTTCGACAAAGGGGTCTGCACCTCATTAAACGGTGACTACCGGCGGATATAGATTTTAAAATCAGCGAAAAAAATTCAGGACCATGGAAATCCCTTACGAAGTGACGCCGCGGCGTGACACCGGTCTCTACAATGCCAAGCTCGGCATCTGGCTCTTTCTTGCCTCAGAGGTAATGCTGTTCGGCGGACTTTTCTCCGCCTACGTCTTCCTGCGCCTCGGTGTGCAGGACGGTGTCGATAACCCCTGGCCGTGGGGGGTGAGCGTTCACAAGAGTTTCGTCTGGCTCGGTGCGATCAATACCGTCGTCCTCATCGCTTCCAGTGTCGGGGTTGTCTTCGCCTGGGTCTCCTTGAAAGAGCGAAATTGGCGTCGTTACCAGATTTGGATGTATTTTGTGGTGGCATGTGCCGTGGTCTTCATGTGCTTGAAGGGAGTCGAGTACAACAGCAAGCTGAACAAGCACCATGGCATCAAGCTCGTTGACAATTCCGTGATGGAAGGGGTCATCATCGGTAAGACGGATCGTCTCCGTTTCCACGGCGAGAAGATGACTTTCAGTTTGCAGGCCGCTCTTCCGGCCGTCCTCAGGGATCTCGACAGCAAGGATTTCCCGGGCTTCACCGTGACGGATGGTCCTGAGGGGACCGTTGGGACCGAGTTGAAGACAGCTTCCGCCTTTAAGTCCTGGTTCCACGACAACCGCCGGGCCTTTTCAGCTGCTCTCGCCGAGGATCGCAAACGCTACCGTGCAGAGCTCGAGTCCGGTGTCGCTAACCCGAAGCCGGTCTCGGTGAAGGGTACGGCGACGGTGACCGCGGCGGCTCCTTTTGCGTTCCACGGCAATCCCCGCAAGATCGTGAGCCACAATGAAACGACGGTGAATTACCGCGATGGAGTGAAGGTTGAGGGCAAACTTGAGAGTGATGATGTCATTTTTGAAGTGCACGAAGTTGATATGCAGCTTGTCCTACCTCAGCAGCAGCGCGAATCTGTCGTCTGGGATGTCATCGGTAACGACGCGGCAAAGCAAAGTTTCTTCACGCAGCAGAGTCAGAAATACCAGGAGCTCGTCGAGTATTACGAAAAACGCGGAGAAGTTGTTCCCGAAAAGATGCTGCGTGGGCGACTCCTCAATGTCCATTACATCCACGTCCCGGCTGAAGGACACGAGGGTGGTGAAGGGCATGTGGAGAAAGAAAAGCACGCTTCAGTCCATTCGAGCGAAGTCAATCTGACGGCCGGATCAGTCGGTGGGGAAGGGGAGCACGGTCCGTCGCGCCACCTCGTTATTCCGCGCGAGCAGGTCAAGTTCATGGGCAATCACGGTCCCCGCTACGGCAATTACTACGCGATCTACTTCACGATGACGGCTCTCCACGGAATCCACGTGGTCGGCGGAGCGCTCGTCCTCCTTTTCTTTGTGGTCTTCGGCAAGAAACTTTATCTCAAGAACCCCGAGCACCTCGCTAATCGCGTCGAAGTGGGCGGACTCTTCTGGCACTTCGTCGACTTGATCTGGATCTTCCTTTTCCCGATCATGTACCTCCTCTGATCATTTTGTTTTTGACCGATTTTCTCAAACGATTTTAATGCCATGGCTGAAGCGACTCACGACTATAGCAAAACCAAAAAGACCTACGCTGCCGTGGGTATCTCCCTCGGCGTGTTTACCTGTATCACTGTCGCACTTGGGCTATACCCGCCGCTCGATGTGGGGCCTCCCGGACCTACTCCCGGTGATTTCGTGATAGGGCTTGCCGTGGCCACTACCAAGGCGAGCCTCGTCGCTTTTATTTTCATGCACCTGAACCACGAGCGTGGCCTCATTTACAAGCTGCTTCTCTTCACCTGTCTATTTGCTTTCGGCCTGATGGTCCTGACCTTGTTTGCTGACAAGGACCCCATCCGGGAGCAGTATGATACCCACAAAACGACTGGAGGCTGGCTCATCGAGAAGCCCGAGTGAGTCCCAACCATTCCTGAAACCATGTCCCTGAAAAGTTTTCACATCGCCTTCATCACCGTTTCTACCCTCTTTTTCTGGGGTTTTGCTGCCTGGTGCCTTCTCTTGGCAGGGCTGCCGCAGATGTTCGTGATCATGGGATGGATCAGCGTGGCCTTTGGATTCGGGATGATCTATTACGGTATTCGATTTTTGAAAAAGACGAAATCGCTCGTCCTCTAACCAGCGTAATTACTCAGTGATGAACACAAACTCTCTCTTTGACTCCGTAATTCTCGCCTGTCCCATGTGCATGAGCGGCCTTTCCGGCGAAGGACTCATGGCTGCGAACACGGCCATCGGGGTGATGCTGGGCGTCTTGTGTTCAGTTTTGGCTTCGTTTCTGTTTTTCATCGGCTACCTCATGAAGCGGTCGCGCCGCTGTGCTGCTGAAGACGCGGCTTCCGCTAACCCTGTTGCCTGAGCGTCGTTCTCCTGGTCGACAGGCTACAATATTTTATTTCAGATATGATCGAGTGGATTAATGACATTATCGGGATGCACGAAGTGGCATCGAGGCACGGTCACGTGGGTAACCACATGCTCGCGCTGATTCACTGGTTTATGGCCATTCTTTTCGTTGGGTGGACGGCCTTCCTCGTGGTCATCCTTTTCAAGTTCCGCCGGAAGAAAAACCCGAGCGCGAGCTACCACGGGGTCACTTCCCATTTTTCGACCCACGTCGAAGTCGGTGTGGTCATTGTCGAGGTCGTCCTTCTCCTTGGATTTGCGTTCCCGCTCTGGGCGACCCGATCCGATGCAAAGGAGCGTCCCGTTGGTGACGAGGTGGTAAATCTTCGCGCCGTTGGTGAGCAGTATCGCTGGAGTTTCCATTATGCCGGGGCTGACAACATGGTCGGCCTGACTTCACATGAGCGATACAGTGGCGCGAACGCCGTTGGCCTTGTCGAGGAGGATCCCAATGCAGCGGATGATTTTGTCTCGATCAACGAACTCGTCGTGCCCGTGGGCCGCCCCGTTGTGATTCAGGTGACTTCGAAGGATGTTATTCACGGGCTTGCCATTGTTCCCATGTTCAGTCAGCAGGATGCCATCCCCGGATCCGAGATTCCGATGTGGTTTGTCCCTGATAAGGAAGGCGAGTGGAACATCGTCTGCGCCCAGCTTTGCGGAGCCGGTCACGCCCAGATGGTTGCCTACGTGAAGGCCGTCAGCAGCGAAGAGTTCGACACCTGGTATGCCGGGCAGAACCCGCTCCTCCCGAAAAAGTAAGCGCCGGCCTGTCCGGACTTTCGATAGGGCGGACGCGGCGACGCGGTCCGCCTTTTTTGTTTACTCTAGAGATGTCGGCCGGCCTTCCGCCGTCGTATTCAATTCAAATGAGCTGTAACACCTCCGTCAGCGGACCTTTTCGCCACTTTGCCAAGTTGGTGGTCTTCGTCGCCATCCTCCTCGTCTGGTGGGGCGCGGCCACGACAACAAAACAGGCTGGTATGGTCTTTACCGACTGGCCGCTCAGTCTGGGTTCGTTCAATCCCCCGGGATGGCTCGAGCACATGATTCCCTTTCTCGAGCACAGCCACCGACTCCTCGCCAAGCTTGTCGGCGTGCTGGTGCTGACGCTCTTCTGCTGGGCCTACGTGCGTTCGTGGAAGCAGGCCCTCGAGGTCGTTCTCCTCGTCGTGACGATGGCCGTTGTCCTCGGTGTCTTCATCGCGGCGGGAAATGAGCGTTTCGATGCTGCGGTGAAACAGAGATGGATCTTCCTCGGCCTCGCTCTTGCCGCCCTTCCGATCGGTTGGCTCTTCTGGAGCTGGGTCGGTCGCGGCTGGACTCTGCTGCAGAAGCTCACTGCCCTGGCCCTGATCATGGTCACGACCCAGGCCATCTTCGGCGGCCTGCGGGTCACCGAGATCTCGAATGCCTTCGCGGTGGTGCACGGGTGTTTTGCCCAGGCTTTCTTCTGCGTCCTCATCCTCATCGTGATGGTCGCGGGAAAAGGGTGGCAGGGGAATGGCTATCTCGCCCCGGGAACAGAGCGTCGTTTTCTCAAGATCGCCGGGGTGGTGCTTGTTGCTCTCGTCGGGATGCAGCTCGTCTTTGGAGCCTCGATGCGACATTTTCACCGTCACGCCCTCGCCGATGACGACCTTTTTCTCACCCGTGGAGAGTGGATCCCTTCGTTTGATGATCCGGTGATCGCGATGCTCTTTCTCCACAAGTTCACTGCGGTTTGTCTTTTCTTCTTCGTCGTCGGAATGGTCCTGCGCCTCAAGGTGAAGTCCTCCCGCTTCGATGCCACCGCCGGCCGTCACGCCCTTGTCCTGCTATCCCTGCTTGTCGGACAGATCGTTCTCGGGCTTTCGGTCATCGGGACGGAAAAGAGTTTCTGGATCACCAATGTTCACGTCCTCAACGGTCTCGCCATCCTCGCTCTCGCTTTCGTCTTCGCGGTGAAGGCGGTTCGGGGCAAATCGCCCGATGCCGCCCTCGCCAAATCGTGAAGGAGAGCGTAAGGTCCCGCGAAACCACGGACGATATGGCTGAAGGTCAAGCAACTGAAGGGCAAAGCGAGGCGACAGGCATCCTGCGACAACTGCAGGGTGACCTCTTTGCCTTAACGAAGGCGCGGCTCAGCGTCCTCGTCGTGTTGACGGCCTGCTTTGGCTATTTCATTGCGACGAAGGGGCTCGATACGTTCTCTTGGGCGACCTTTCTCCACATGGTTTTCGGCACGACGCTCGCGGCGGCGGGGGCCTCGGTTTTTAACCAGCTCATGGAAGTGGATTCCGACCGTCGTATGCTCCGCACCTCGGACCGCCCGCTCCCGTCTAACCGCATGCCGAAGCCGGCCGCATTCATCCTCGGCTGGCTCCTTTGCGCCTTCGGGCTCATTCACCTCGGGGTAAAGGTCAATACCAGTGCCTCCGCCATGGCCGGGGCTACCCTGCTGACTTACCTTTTTGTCTACACTCCGATGAAGCGGGTCTCGACGTCAAACACCATCGCCGGGGCCGTCTCGGGCGCGCTCCCTCCGATCATCGGCTGGTTGGCCGGCGGGCAGTCGATTCTCAGTGCGGGGGCCGCCTTTCTTTTCGGTCTTCTTTTCCTTTGGCAGATGCCGCACTTCGCTGCGATCAACTGGATGTATCGCGAGGAGTACATGCGAGGCGGATTCAAGATGTGGTCGAACGAAGACGAGAGCGGCAAAAAGACGGCCTGCATCGCTCTCTTCTACGCAACCGTGCTGACCGCACTCTCGATCGCCTTTCCCTTCATTACCTCGCACCTGTCGTGGTGGGGCGCGATTGGCGGAGGCATCCTCGGAGGCCTCATGGTGGTGCTCTCGCTGCGTTTTTTGCAAAGCGGAAAACGCGGCGACGCCCGCCGCCTCTTTTTTTACACCCTTCTTTACCTACCGCTCATGATGATCGCGAGTTACCTCGCGTGGCGCACGGTGGCTCCCTGACACGCAACCCCCTTCAAAGATGGAACCCGAAGCAAACGAGATGCGAAACAAACTGATCGCCTGGTGGGGATCAATCATCGGCGTCTGCCTGATCATCGCCTTCGGGTCCATCTTCGTGACCCGCGCCTACCTCGCCCGTCGCGGCTACGAGATGGAAAACTGGCGTCCGCCCCACATTGCCCGACTCGAGACCGATCTCGATGCGATCAATCGCACGGGGGAAAAAGTGTCCCTCGGCCAGTTGCGCGACAAAGTCTTCGTCGCCGGCTATCAATACACCGACTGTCCCGCCGGCTGCCTCGGGCTCGCCGCGATCATGAAAATGCTTGAGGAAGAGTTCGGGAACGATCCTCAGTTCCGTCTCGTCTCCATCAGTGTCAATCCTGCAGGAGACACTCCCGCGAAGATGGATGCCTGGGTTAAGGAAAAAGGAGTCGACTCTCCCGACTGGTGGTTTCTTACCGGAGATCCCGAGGCCTTCAGTAAGTACATGATCTCGAAATTCAAGTTCTACGCGACTGAGGAGATCACCGATCCCGCCCTTATCGCGACGCAGGGACCCTATGCGCACGATCAGCGACTCGCCATCGTCGACGGCGATGCGAACATCCGCGGGTATTACGATGTTTTGAATCCCCAGCGAGCCGATGCCGAGTTCCAGCGACTCCGCCGCGATCTCAAGATGGTGCTCGACCCGAAGCTCAAACTCGCCGACTTTCAGTAATCCGTCTGATCCCGCGAATTCCATGAATCCCCTTCTCGCCGCTATCAACTACGAGATCTTTCCGCCTATTAATGCGGTCCTGAATTCTCTCAGCACGATCCTCCTTATCACCGGAGTCATCCTCATCAAGTCGGGGCGAAAAGACGCGCACCGGAATGTGATGGTCGGGGCGCTCATCACCTCGGCCGTTTTCCTCGCCTGCTACCTGACCTACCACTACGGAGTCGGGCACACCGAGTTTCCGAAGGAGTATCCGGTCGTCCGACGCATCTACCTCGCGATTCTCATCCCGCACATCATCCTCGCGGTGGTGAACCTGCCCTTCATCATTCTCCTCGTCGTGGCCGCCTTTCGCGGGAATTTTGAGAAGCATCGCAAGCTCGCAAAATTCACTTTTCCATCGTGGCTTTTTGTCTCGGTCACCGGCGTCATCATTTACTTCATGATTTACCAGTGGTTCCCGCCCGTGAAGAGCGAGGCCGCCCCCGGTGAGGCAAGCTCTGACGCAGCCGCCAAGATCGAAAATGGCACGGGCGCACTCGCTTCCGTTGCTTCCTCCGGCCCGGAGATTCTCGAAGCTCGCCGCAAGGTAGGCGATCTCGTCTTCACTCCTGTTTCCCAAGCGATTCAAGCCGAGGCGGGGGAGAAGCTGATCGAGGTCGTCTTCAACGTGGAAAACACCGCCTCCGTCCCCCTGCGTATCCTCAAGCTGGAGAGCGGCTGCGAGTGCCTCGAGGTCTCGATCGATCAGGATCCCATCCCCGCGAGGAAGACGGCGAAGATCACCGGGATCTTTGATATTGAAAAACTGAGGGGCTCTTCCGAGCGGAAAATCGCGGTCCTCACCGAGCAACAGGATCTACCCGTCTTTCTCACCACTCGCATCGAGGTCGAGCCCATTTATGTCATCGAGCAACAGATGACGACGTGGACCGTCGGGAGTGATCCCGTGGAAAAGATGATCACCTTTCGAGTCCTCCGCGACAATCCGGTCCACGTCCTCGGCGCCGAGAGCAAGCGTCCCGAGGTCACCTGCGAACTCGTCGAAGTGGAAAAGGGTCGTCTTTACCACATCGTCTTGACACCGTCCTCGACCGAAAAGAGTCTCCTCGGGATCGTGCGTCTCGAGACCGATTGCGAAATCGAGTCCTACGCCAACCCGCTCGTCTATTACTCGATCCAGTGAGCGGATGAACGCGTGGAAACAGGCCGCCATCATCCTCGCCCTCGCCGCTGTGGCGGGGGTCGCCTCGGCCGTGTTCCATCCGCTCCGCCCGCCGTGGTACATGGTCGCGAGTGCCGACCAGATGCGATGGGGCATCTCGCTCGAGGAAGCTCGGAAAATTATCGCCGCCGGCGAGGTCGTCTGGATCGATTCCCGCAGCCGGGCGAATTACGAAGCTGATCATCTTTCCGGAGCCATCCTGCTAAATCCCGAAGAATGGGGCGAGTTGCTCTTTAACAATCAGGATTCCTTCCAGTCCATGCTCGATCGTCCCGTCATCGTCTACTGCGATGGCGATGCCTGCACCCGGAGCGAGGATGTCGCCCGGCGCCTTCGCGAGCTGATGGGGCTCGACCCTGTTTACATCCTTCAAGGCGAGTGGCGCGAGCTTCGCGATGTCGTAAAGGAATAGGCGGCCCGTTATCGACCGAAGGCAGACGTCCAGAAGCTGTCGAGGGCGTGATCTTCGAACCAGTCCAGCGTCCAGAGTTCTTTACCGAGGATCGCCGCCGCTTTCTCCACCGGCACGCAATAGGCATCGGCTTCGAGCTTGGTGCCGTCGGTGAGTCGCACGGTCAGGGGGAGCCTCTCGTAAAAGCTGTCTTCATAGGCATCGAGCCGCCGCACGGCCGCATCGGGCACCTTGAGAAAAATCCTACCACTCACGATGGAATCCGAGTCAGCTTCGACGATGCCGGGGTAATCGGCGCCCCGGACCCGATATTTTGCGTAGCCGGTCAGTTCGGCTGCTTCTGAGTCCAGATCGGGGCAATGCGTCACTGCATCCCAGATTTTCGGGACGAGGAGGGTGCCGTAGACAAAGACATTCATGATTTTCGGCCTTAGCCTTGATTTTAAAAGAGGTATCCTGCAAGGTCAACCCGTGCAAGTTCCCTCTGCCGCCAATAGACTCTTTCTTGCCGCCGTTTTTGCGATTTTGCTGACCGGATGTAAAACACTGTCGTGGAAAAAAGACGCCGCTGCCGAGACCGTTGCCGCTGCCGAGACCGCTACCGAAGAGTCGCACGCGGCTCCCTCAATGAAAATTCCCGTCGGGACAATTCACCACGTCGATCCGGCGGGCGGGTTCGTTCTGATTCGCTCGAGCCGGCTCCTCCAGATCGAACCCGGGACTACCATCTCTGTTCATGGTGATGATGGCATGCCGGTCGCCTCGGTCGAGGTCAGCCCGGCTAGAAAAGGGCAGTTTCTCACGGCCGACATCCTGAACGGCACCCCTCTCGTCGGGCAGCGCACCCTCATGGAATATGCCCCGCCGGCTCCCGGCGCACCCGCTCCCGGGGACGATGATATCCAGGTGCTCGAGTGAGATAGACAGGACGCAACCCCGTCAGTTCGCTAATTCGGTGAAAGAAAGGCTCTCTATATTTAATGATTATTTATCGCAGCGATCTCGCAGAGAGGGCGTGAGCTACCCTGAGTTCCTCCGGCTCAGCCGCAACCGGATGGTCCGGTTGGAGGAAGGCCTCCGGAGAGTAAAGCGGATCGACAGTGCGCCAGGGTGTAAACGCCTCGTGGCACACGAGCCAGTAGATTCAAGAGGAACCCGTGCGCTTCCGAAAACCGCCTCGTCGATAGAGATCCTCGACCTTTTCCCTCGCCCACGGCGTGCGTCGCAAAAACTTGAGGCTCGAGGATACGCTTGGATCGTGGGTGAAACAGCGGATCGGGATGTAATCGGCCATCCTTTCCCAGCCGATGTTATCGACCAGCTCTTTCAGGATCGTTTCCAGCGTGATGCCGTGGAGGGGGTCGGGCGAAGCCATGGTCGTGAGCGGAATCACCAGACTAACGGGTGCGTAAAACGAGGCGGCGAGGCCGGAGTGGTCGCCGTGTAAAAGTTAGCGAGCGCCCTCATCCTCTCGATCCCTTGCCGAGGATGCGGTAGAGAAACTTGTGCGAGAAATGACGCCTCCCCCCGGCTGCCTGCCATTCTTCGAGGGTGACGGTCTCGGCATTAAAGTGGCGGTGATGCCGCGCGATGAACGGGGTGACGCTTCCGGACATGTGGCTCAGCTTTCGAAATAAGTGTAGCCCGCCATGCCGTTACGGTAGGCCTCGAGAGCTTTGCGTCGTTGCACCGCGGTGATGCGGCCTTCCGTGATGGCCGTCTCGGCGAGTTCGCGGAACTGGTCGACGAGCTTCTTCGGATCGTGCTCCACATACTCAAGCACGTCGGCGACGGAGTCACCCTCGACCTCGCGGGAAAACCTGACACGACCATTTTCCACATCGACACTTACCGCATGGGTGTCGCCGAAGAGATTGTGCAGATCACTCAGCGTTTCCTGATAGGCCCCGACGAGGAAGATCCCGAGGAAGTAAGACTCGTTCTCTTTCGTCTCGTGGATGGGGAGAGCCTCCGTTACTTCGGACCCCGAGACATACTTCTTGATCATGCCATCGCAGTCACAGGTCACATCGTGGATGACGCCCTGGCGGGTCGGACGCTCGGCGAGGCGGTGCAGCGGCATCACGGGGAAGGCGCAATCGATCGCCCACGAGTCGGCGAGAGACTGGAAGATACTGAAGTTCCCGTAATACTGATCGGCGAGCAGACCGGAGAGGTCGCGCAGCTCTTCGGGGATGTAGCGCAACTTTTGCGTCTCGGTCGCGATATCCGTCATTGCCCGCCAGTAGCACTGCTCGCAGACGGCCCGCTCGCGCAGGCTGATGTCGCCGGTGAGAAAATTTTCGTGCAGCTCTTCGCGGTGCCGGTTCGCTTTCCCGAAGGACTCGAGGAGATTGTCGGCATTGATCCCGCGCGCCACCTCGGCGAGGGCGACGAGGGTCTCGTTGTCTCCTTCGTTGACCGAGAGCTCGTCGCGATTTTCAAAACGGTTTACGTCGAGGATCTCGAGCGCGAGCATGGAGTAATGGGCGACCATGGCGCGGCCCGATTCGGTCACGAGGGTGGGATGCTCCACCCCGCTCTCATCAAGGACCCACTTCACCGCGTCGACGAGGCTGTGGCAATACTCTTCGATGGAGTAGTTCGCGCTGGATGAGCGCGTCGAGCGTGAACCATCGTAGTCCACCGCGAGACCGCCGCCGAGATTGAGGAGGCCCATCGGCGCGCCCTCTTTGACGAGTCCTACGTAGATGCGGGCCGTCTCCTCGATGGCCCGCCGGATGATCGTGAGGTCGGGGATCTGCGAGCCCTGGTGGCAATGAAGCATTTGCAGCCAACCGAGGCGGCCCCGCTCGCGGAGACGCTCGACGGTTTCCACAAGCTGCGCCAAATTTAGGCCAAAGGGGCTTTTTTCCCCGCCTGACTTGGCCCATTGACCTGCGCCCTCTGCCGAGAGTTTCACCCGCACTCCGATGACCGGCTCCACCCCTAGGGCGGCGGAGCGTTCTTCGATGATGCCGAGCTCGTGAGGCATCTCGAGCACCATGACGACACGCAGTCCCATGAGCTGGCCGTAGAGAGCGAGGTCGATGAACTCTTCGTCTTTGTAGCCGTTGCAGACAAGGAGCGCGTCAGAGTCTTTCAAATAGGCCAGCGCAGCGATGAGCTCCGGTTTGCTCCCGACTTCGAAACCGTAGTGAAAACGGCGACCGTAGGCAGCGACCTCTTCGGCGACCTGCTGCTGTTGGTTCACCTTGATCGGGAATACCCCGCGGTACATACCGCCGTATTCCAGATCGCTGATTGCTTTGGCGAAGCCGTGGTAAAGTTCCTCGATGCGGCGTTCGAGGATGCGGGGGAAGCGCAGCAGGAGGGGCGGCCTTATCCCCCGGGCGTCGAGTTCGTCGAGGATCTTCGGGATGCTTACCGCATGGGGCGAGCCCGTCTCGCGGTCAGTGAGATCCACGACCACTTCGCCGCGGCGCGAGATCGAGTAGTAACCCGCTCCCCAGTGATTGATCCCGTAGGTCTCCGACGCATCGTCAACTGTCCACGCTGGTTCCGTCGATTTTTCCTCGCTTTTTTTGGCGGTCGCGGCCGGTTTTCGCGGACGGGACGTCGGAGTGGCAACAGGGGTCTCGGAGGATCGGCGCTGGCTCATTGTAGGGCAGTGGAGGGGGAGCAAAAGTGGGGTTAGAAACTTGAATACGGATTGAAGCCCGGAAACAGTCTCAAACTCAGTGCATTCCCGCAAGTTTCCACTAGGAAATACACTGGCAGATTGCAGTGGGGGGCTCCCTCCCGACTTCTTCCCCCGGCCTTGCCCGGGATCGCGTTTGTCTCCTTGCAAATCACCCGAATCCACGGACTTTCCTCCTTTCCGCGCGGATGACTGTGGCGGAAGGGCCGAAAATCATGACTTCACGGACATTTGCCGCCACCTTCGTCTGCTCTTGCCCTCTCCTGTTCTCGTTCCCAGGCACCGCTGCCTGGGGTGGTCAGGATGGTAGGGCGTCCTCGGCGGCTTCCGTCCCGGTCGCGGCGGAACCTGCCGACAAGAAAATCACGACCGTTTACCTTGCCTCCGGAGACGACATCGACATCAATGCCGCGATTCGTGAACTCCCCGCCGCAGGCGGACGCGTCGTCCTCGGACCGACCCTTTTTTCCGTGAGTGCCGCTATCGTGATCGACCGGGACAATGTTGAACTCCATGGCATCAGCGGTGCGACGACCCTGCGCCTTACCGATTCGGCAAATTCCTCCGTCCTCGTCATTGGCAGCACCGAGACCCCCGTCGCCCGTGTCGTGAAAAACATCGTCGTGCGCAACCTCGTCATCGACGGCAACCGCGGCGCTCAGCAGTTCGAGTGCTGCGGCGGCCCTTGTGATCAGGGCGGGCTCTCCCACATCCGCAACAACGGCATCACAGTGCGGGGGACTGAAGACATCGAGATCAGCAATATCATCACTCACAACTGCCGCTCCGGAGGCATCGTCCTCGAGAAATACTGCCGCCGAGTCGAGGTTCGCGACTTTGAATCCTACAACAACGAGTTCGACGGGCTCGCCGCCTACGAGACTGAGGACTGCTCCTTCACCCAGATGAAGCTGCATAATAATCGCAGCGCCGCCGTCTCCTTTGACTGGAAATTCAACCGTAACCTCATTGCTGACTCCCAGTTCATTGGAAACGGAGGGCAGGGCATCTTCATGCGCGATTCCGTTGGGAACGAGTTCCGCAATCTCTACATCAACGATAATGGAGAACAGGGCATCTTTATCGCCGAGACGCGCGAGATCGCCGACTCCGCCTGCCGCGACAATCACTTTGACCGTGTCGTGGTGCGGGCCAACAAGACTCAGGGCATTCGCGTGAATGACGAGAGCTGTGTGGGTAATTCTATTTCCAACTCCATCATCACCGGCAATAAAGGCGACAATATCAGTCTCTCCGTCGAGGGGATGCTCATCGGCGCTGATACCGTGACCCAGTAAAGCTTCTGAGTGACTTTTCCTTGATGCGAAGGAAAAGCGGCGTAATTTCCACCCTTCACCGGCGCGGGTCCGCAAGTCACCCGCCGCCATTTGGCGCGAATAGCTCAGCGGTAGAGCATCTCGTTTACACCGAGGCGGTCGGGGGTTCAAATCCCTCTTCGCGCACCAAAAGGAGGGAGAGCGACCAAACCACCTTCGGCAACCCCCGGCCGCAGGTCGGGACTGCCCTTGGAGCGGTGCTCCAAATTGAAAAAGCGAAGCGAAGATAGCAGGTCAGCGAAGCTGACAATTCAAATCCCTCTTCGCGCACCAAAAGGAGGGAGAGCGACCAAACCACCTTCGGC
>JANQVJ010000028.1:0-15584 GCA_030730365.1 Verrucomicrobiales bacterium | reverse complement strand
AACCCCCGGCCGCAGGTCGGGACTGCCCCGGGAGCGTTGCTCCCGTTTAGATAGAGGCGAAGCCTGCCTCGCAGGTCGAGCGAACGGAGTGAGCAGGCCATGCGGCTCATGGTGCCGGCATTCCTTCCAGCAGTGCGATGCACGCCCAGGCTGTTCCCCAATCCGTTGCCGTTTCGCTGATTCGGTTGGCGTCTTTTTTCCGGGTGCTCGGGACCGGCCACGACCCGTCCTTCTGTTGCGTTTTCTCGAGAAACTTGATTGCCTGTCGGCGTGCTTCATGATCCCCCGGCAATCCAGCTCTTGCGAGGGAGTAAAGCGCCAGGCCGGTGCCGAAGGCGTCGCCCGGTTCGCTCGCGATCCAGCCCCAGCTCCCGTCCTCACGCTGCAGGTCCAGCAATTTCCGCAGGTGCCCTTCATTGTCCGGAGCCAGGATCAGGCGCAAAGCATGCCATTCCGTGCTCACTCCGATCTGTGGCCGGGCGAGGAAATCATTGGCTCGAGTCCTTGTCTCCTCCGGCAGGGGCTCGTCTCCTGTCTCATTGAGTGCGACGAGTGTCCACATCGTCGTGACTTCGGTCGTCTCTCGGAGCGGACGTTTCCCGAGCGGCAATTGCCCGCCCGCATTCCACGAACCATCGGTCTGCTGATTGGCGAGAAGGGAGGAGCGGAATTTTACGACCCACTCTCCCGGTGAGACGTCTTTCTTGTCCCGTCCGAGGAGGAGAAATGCCATCGTGTCAATGTTACCTGCTGACACTTTTGCCTCTCCGTCCTTCCTCCCCGTCTGATTCCAATGTCCCCAGTCGGCCGCCCATTCCGTCAGCTCATCGAGCTCGACCCGGTCCATTGCCACTCCCGCATCGGCCGCGCGATTCATCGTCCACAGCATCGAAGGCACCTGATGGCAGCTCGCGCATTCCCGGTTCGTGATCCAGTCGAGCCCCCGTCCATGAACGAAGGGAATCGCCCTCTTCACCAGATCGAGCGGCTCGGCGCTAAGACACGAAGCGCTCGAGACCAGGCATGTTGCCAGCGCTGCGATTAATTTCATGAGTTACACTCCAGCAGAAATGGCAACTGACCACAAGCAAATGTCGGCGCGGTTCGCCGCACTTACGTTACGATCTTGTGGAGAGCATGAACTCGCAGTGCTGACTGGAGAGGGACGGCGTGTCATCTCTACTGCCCGGTAGATCCCTGCACTGTCCAGTTACATTCCGCCGACGCCTCGTGAACCTGTCGGCATGCCTGAAAGACCATGAACCTACTGTCCCAGGATCTGTCGTAATGAGATCTTTTCAAGCGGCGCGGTTTCCGCCACTGTTCGTCCATGAAACCGATATTTTACGGAAGCCTCGCGCTACTCTTTTCTGCGGCGACGGCCCGCTCTCAGGTCGAAGTGATCGCGGGGGCTCCCGGGACGACGGCAGTTAGTGAACCGTTCAGCGTTGATTTTGATTCGCGGGGCATTGCCTACGGAGTGGAGTTCACGAAATCGAATCGTATTTTCCGCATCATCGACGGTCGCGTCGAGTTCGTTGCGGGGGTGGAGCACAATGTCGAAAAAAACAAGCGGGCTCCCGATGCGGACGTGAAAGATGGGGCAAATCCTCTCGAAGCGGTCTTCAATGGCATGCACGACATCCAGATCACGAAGGACGACACCGCCATCATCGGCGATTCGTTTCACCACCGGGTCCGTCTCTTCGACCTGGAGTCGGGCGAGGTCAGCACGATCGCCGGAACCGGCGAAAAGGGGTTTAGCGGGGACGGTGGTCCGGCCACGGCGGGCAAGTTTAACATCACGATGACGGCTTCCCTTTCGCCCGACGGGCAGCGGGTCTACATCGCCGACATCGGGAATCACCGCACCCGTCTGCTCGATCTTGCGAGTGGCCAACTCTCGACCGTCGCAGGCAGCGGGGAAAAAGGTTTGCCGACTGACGGCACGGCGGCGCTCGAGACTGCCATGGGCGATACACGGGCGGTTTGTCAGGCCTCGGATGGCACGCTCTATGTGCTGCTGCGCGGAGGTAATGCCCTCGTCGAAGTTGCGGATGGTAAGGTCCGCACGGTCGTGAATCGCGCCGGGAAAAAGGGTTATAGCGGAGACGGCGGGCCTGCCGTCGAGGCGACGATGAACGGCCCAAAATATGTCGCGATGGACCCGCAGGGACGGGTCCTCATCGCGGATGCGGAAAATCACTGCATCCGCCGCTACGATCCGGCTTCGGAAAAGATTGAGCTTATCGCGGGGCAGCCTCCCGCGGCATCGGACGGAGTCGGCGTAACACTTCTCACGACAGGTCTGCGTCGTCCTCACGGCGTGCGGATCGGTCCCGACGGGATGATCTACGTCTGCGACACCTACAACAATCGTGTCCTTCTGGCACCCTACGGGAAGTGATCGCGACCGATGTTTGAGATTCTCCTCATCGTCATCGTTCTGGTGCATCTCCAGCTCGAGTGGCGCATCTGGATCGGGCGGGAGGAGGACGTCTTTGCAAAATACCGCAACGATACGATGCCGCCCCTCACTGCGGCGAAGTGGGCTTATTTGTGCAAGGCGGTCTGGCTGATCGGATTGATCCTGCTGCAGTATTTCGGAGTGGAATTTCGCGAGGCGGTGATCTTTTCCTTCACCGTTTATGCGCTGCTCATTCAGATCCTGCTGCCCTTCAAGGTTTACAACCTTCTCAATTTGGTCCTAGCTCTCGCATGTCTCGGCGAGTGGTGGATCAGGAGTCAGCGGTAGCCTGCGAAGATGGGCTGTGCTACCCACGCGAACGGTTGAAGCCGTCATTCCAACGATGAATACTCTGGAGATCAGTGATGTTGCGGGCTTTCTGGAGTCGGAGCTCTGGCAAGGCCGTTTCGACGGGTCTGCCCTGGCGGCGGGAAAGCGTCTCGTCGCCTCGCGCCAGGTCGCGAGTGTCGCGGCGGAATTACTCGAGACCGGTGATGCGGAGATCAGGGGGGGCGTCACGGAAAAGGATGGGACAACCCATTCGCCCTCCGTTGTCCTGTGGCGCGAGGGCGGGGGATTGACTCTTGAGGGGGATTGCAGTTGCGATGTCGGGACGAATTGCGGGCACAGTGCCTCCCTCCTTTTCTATCTGGGAAAAGGAAATGGCGCCCGGATCGGTCGTGCCTTTGGTGAGGCGCCGCTCGCGGAGAAAATGACCGGCGGCCGGGTCCTCGCGCTCGAGGAGACCGCCGCCGCGAGTTCTGACAAACCCGCTGAGTCTGTCGCGCCGGCCTTTTTCCTGCGGGTCCAGCATCGTCTCGAAGGCGAGCGCAGCGCGTGGCTGCCCGAGGTCTTTGCCGAGGCGTTTGCGGTTTATGCAGGGAGGCGGGTTCCGCTTTCTCCGGCCGGCCATCTCCCGCCTCTCGTCCTGCCCGAGGGCAAAATCATCAGATCCCGGGCCGATGAGACAGCGGCGCTGAATACACTCTACGCCCTCGATCTGCAACCCGGAGCGGAGGAGCCTCCGCAGTCTCTGCGCAAGCTCGATCGACCGGAATCCGAAGGCACTCTCTGGGCTCCCGATACGAAAAAATGGCCGCATGCCGAGTTCTACTGGCAGCGCTTTCGCCACGAGGGTGTCCCCGCGCTGGAGCGTCGCGGATGGGAGGTGCGCTTCGCCGCTGATGTGGGTTTTAAACCGCTTGTCTTCCGCACCGACACCTGGCAGGCCGAGATTGTGGAGGAGGGTAAAGGCTGGTTCCATCTCTCCGCCGGCTTTTCGATCGAGGGGGAAAACTTCGAGCTCCAACCCATCCTCGCGGCACTCGTGAAGAATCGTTTTCTCGAAGTGACCGAGGGCATGCCGACCGGACAGGAGTTCATGATCTTTCTCCCCGACGGTCGCGGCCTCGCGCTGCCGGTGGGGCGATTCCGCCGCATCCTCACGACGCTCGGGGAGTTGCTTGAATTTAAATTCGGGAATGGTCCGGTGAAGCTGGGCAAGCTCGATGCAGCCCTCGTTGCGGCCGGGCTCGAGAGCGAAGCGCTTCCCATCTCCGTCCCCGGCGAGGTCGCCGAGCTCGGAGTGCGCATTCATGATTTTGAACGCATCGAGCGGGTGCCGGTGCCTTCGGGACTTCGGGCCGAGCTGCGTCAGTATCAGCTCGACGGTTATTACTGGATGCAGTTTCTCGTGAATCACGGGCTCAACGGCATCCTCGCCGACGACATGGGACTGGGTAAGACGCTCCAGACTTTGACCCATCTTCTCGCCGAGATCGATTCGGGCCGTAGCGACGGACTCCCTTCGCTCGTGATCGCGCCGACGAGTGTCGTCATGAACTGGCAGCGCGAGGCCGCCAAGTTCGCCCCCGACCTGAAGGTGCTTGTCCTCCAGGGAGCCGATCGCAAATCGAACTTCCGGAAGATCCCGCGTGCGGACCTTGTCCTGACTTCATACGCCCTCCTCCATCGCGATCTCGACCAGCTCCTCGAGCACGAGTTCCACCTCCTCGCTCTCGACGAGGCGCAGCATATCAAAAACCCCGGCGCGCAGGTGACGCAGGCGGTCGCGACGTTGCGGGCGCGGCACCGGCTCTGCCTCTCGGGGACCCCGGTGGAGAATCACCTCGGCGAACTCTGGAGCCTGATGCACTTCCTGATGCCGGGTTTGCTGGGATCACTCGACACCTTCCGCTCAGTCTATCAGACGCCTATTGAAAAGAACGGAAGCGAGGCGAAGCGCGCCGCTCTCGCCCGTCGCGTCGGACCTCTCATCCTCCGACGGACCAAACACGATGTCGCGAAAGAGCTGCCTCCCAAGACCGAGATCCTCCATGAGATCGAGATGAGCGAGGGGCAAAAAGACCTCTACGAGACAGTTCGCTCGACGATGGACAAGCAGGTGCGCCAGGCTCTCGCAATTCGCGGTCAACAGGCCCAGATCGTTTTTCTCGACGCGCTTCTGAAGTTGCGGCAAATCTGCTGTCATCCGCGTTTGCTGAAAGAGCGCGAGAGCGAGGCGGCCTCGGCGAAGTTCGAGTATCTCATCGAGTTGCTCGAAGTCTTCCGCGAGGAAGGGCATCGCGTCCTGCTTTTTTCACAGTTCACGAGCATGCTCGACATTATCGAGGCCTATCTGGTCGCTGAAGAGGTGAGCTATCTGAAATTGACCGGCGGGAGCAAAGACCGCCAGAGCCTCGTCGAGCGATTCCAGGGCGGGGAAGGGGACGTATTCCTCATTTCTCTGAAGGCCGGAGGCACTGGTCTGACGCTCACCGGGGCGGACACCGTCATCCACTACGATCCGTGGTGGAATCCCGCCGCCGAGAACCAGGCGACCGACCGCGCCTACCGCATCGGGCAGGACAAACCGGTCTTTGTCCACAAGCTGATCTGCCGGAATACGGTCGAAGAACGCATCCAGCAAATGCAGGGAAAAAAGGACGATCTCGCGACCGACCTGCTCTCAGGCGCCACGACCAGTCTCAATCTCACGCCTGAGACGCTCGCTGGACTGCTCGGGGATTTTTAAAGAGGTAGCGACGGTCGTGAAACCTTCGGGGGTGGTCCGCCCGCGGCCGGGATCACAGCTGCAAGTCCCCGTCGGTGATGGCGCCTTCGGACGCTGAGCTCACGAGCTTGGCATACTTGGCAAGGACACCGTGGGTGTAGCGGGGCTTGGGCTGCTTCCAGGCTTTTTTCCGCCTCGCGAGATCTTTGTCGGAGACATGCAGGGTCATCACTCGCTTTTCGGCGTCGATAGAGATTTTGTCTCCGTTCTCGACGAGAGCGAGGGGACCTCCAACATAAGCTTCGGGAGTGATGTGTCCGATCACAAAGCCGTGACTGCCACCCGAGAAACGTCCGTCGGTGATGAGGGCGACATCTTTGCCGAGGCCGGCGCCCATAATCGCCCCGGTAGGCCCGAGCATCTCGCGCATCCCCGGGCCGCCTTTGGGCCCTTCCATGCGGATGACGACGACATCGCCTTTCCTGATCTTCCCTTTGAGAATGGATTGCATTGCCTTTTCCTCGGAATCAAAGACGCGGGCGACCCCTTCGAAGGTCAGGCCTTCTTTACCGGAGATTTTCGCGACAGCACCCCCGGGGGCGAGGTTGCCGTAAAGGATAACAAGGTGCCCGTCTTTTTTGATGGGTTTGTTGAGCGGACGAATCACGGTCTGGCCCTTCGGGTAGGGTTTCACTTTGGCGAGATTCTGCGCCATCGTTTTGCCGGTCACGGTCATGCAATCGCCGTGGAGGAGTCCGGCGTCGAGCAACATCTTCATCAACGGGAGCGTGCCGCCGATCTCGACTAGCTTCATCATCACGTTTGCTCCGCTCGGCTTCAGGTCGGCGAGCACGGGGACACGCTTCCCGATGCGGGTGAAGTCGTCGATCGTGATTTTGACCTTCGCAGCGCTCGCCATGGCGACGAGGTGGAGGACGGCGTTGGTCGATCCACCGAGGGCGGTCACGACGGTGATGGCATTTTCAAAGGCCTTCTTCGTCATGATGTCGCGGGGACGGATGTTGTTGTTGATGAGGTTCACGACGGCGGCTCCGGCATCGAAGCTGTCCATCATTTTCTCGTCGCTCACCGCCGCCTGGGCGGAGCTGTTGGGGAGGCTCATACCGAGAGCCTCGATCGCGCTCGCCATCGTGTTGGCGGTATACATGCCGCCGCAGGAGCCAGGTCCCGGAATAGCGGTTCCGGTGATCCCTTCGAGTTCGGCATCGTCGATTTTACCGGCGCTGTGTTTGCCGACGGCCTCGAAGACCGAGACGATGTCGACGTCTTCGCCCTTGTGACAGCCGGGCTTGATTGTGCCTCCGTAGACAAAAACTCCGGGGCGGTTCATCCGCGCGATAGCCATGATGCAGGCTGGCATGTTCTTGTCGCAGCCGCCGATCGCGACGACGCCGTCCATCCCTTCGCAGGCGACGACAGTCTCGATAGAATCGGCGATGACTTCGCGACTCACGAGGGAATACTTCATCCCTTCGGTGCCCATGGAGATGCCGTCCGAGATCGTAATGGTGTTGAATTCAACCCCTTTACCGCCGGCTGCATCGACGCCTTTGACCGACTCTTTGGCGAGCTTGTCGATGTGCATGTTACACGGGGTCACCATGCTCCATGTCGAGGCGATCCCGACGATGGATTTTTTGAAATCGTCGTTCGAGAATCCGACGGGGTGGAGCATGGCCCGGCTCGGGGCGCGGTCGGGACCGTCGAGCATGGGAGAGGAGAACTGCCGATGAGCGGGAGTGCCGGATTTCTTCGGAGCGGATTTGGCGGATTTCTTTACGGGAGCCATGGCGATCGTGAGTGGTGAAGGTGAGTTAAAACTTCGCAACGATGCCGGAAAAAGAGACTTGATTAAAATACCTTTTTTGCCGGTGTGTGATACCTTTCCGGTATGAACGAATTCTCCCTGCGTGAACTGGAGTGTTTCATCGCGGTGGCCGAGGAGTTATCCTTCACCCGGGCGGCGGAGCGGCTTCGCCTTGCCCAGCCCCCGCTCTCCCGGCATATCAAGGCGCTGGAGGGCAAGTTGGAAGTGGAACTGCTCGAGCGATCCCGTCGGCACGTCGCGATCACTTCGGCCGGGCTGGCTTTTCTCGCCGAGGCGCGCGACATCCTGCTGCGCTTGCGGCGAGCGGGGGAGATGGCCCGTCGCACGGCGCGCGGTGAGACCGATCAGGTGAAAGTGGGTTTTGTCAGCGCGGTGCTATCGCCGGAGTTGGTTGGCGTTTTCACCCGCTTCGGGAAAAAACATCCCCACATCCGTATGCAGTTATACGACCTGCTCCCGTCCGAGCAGCTCGAGGCGCTCGCGCGAGGGGAGATAGAAGTGGGCTTCATCGGCGTCGCTCCCGAAAAGCTGCCCCCCGGACTGGAGGTGACGCGGTGGCGGGAGGAAGAGTTACTCGTGTTTTTACCACCCAATCACCCGCTTGCGGCGAAGGCCGGGGTGAAGCTGGCGGAGTTGGCAAATGAACCATTTGTTATGATCTCGGCCGCGGCGGCTCCGGCCTACCATACCTACCTGCACCGGCTCTGCCTTGAGGCTGGATTTCGCCCGCGTATCGTACAGGAGGCGGTGCGCGCTCAGGCCGTCGCCGCACTCACCGTTGCGGGCGCTGGAGTGGCGATCCTGCCGGCTTCGCTCAACCGGATCACTGGCAACGGTCTCGTCCTGCGCCGCGGCGGTCGGGCGAAGAGCTTTCTCACGCACTCCGTGGCGCATCCCGTGAGTCTGAGTGTCCCGGCGGCCAGGGTGTTAGCTGCGCTGCGAGCCTGAGCGGGCATCACGCGGCCGAGGCCCGACGTTTCAGCATCCCGATGAGTCCGCGCGCTTTGGTGCGGCCTTCCCTGGAAAGGGAGAGGGCCTTGGTCGAACCGGTGAGATAAGAGCGGCTCGTCAGCCCACCGATCGCGGAAGTAATGTGGGCGACGCGGGGGCGCCCGCATTCTTCGATGATGTCGTTGAGGTCACGACTCGAAAAGCTGTCCTGCTGATGCCCGAGGCTGAGAATCAAGGCAGCGAGGAGAGCCTGGTCGGCGAGGGTGAGGTCGTAGTCATCAACTCCTTCGAGGACCATGGTGGCCTGATCATGCAGTCCGGTGCCTTCGTCATCACGGGCCACGAGACTCGGGGCGCTGTCCGTTGAAAGGTTTCCTTGAGAAAGAATTCGGATGGCTACCCCGACGGTCATCTGGAGAGTGTGCAACTCGTTCAGGTCCAGCTCGGGGAGGAGGTCCGCAATGGTTTCTAAGGGGTGTGTACTCATTTTATACTCAGAAAAAAGTCGGAGAAGGAAAAAAATGCTTGAATAATTGTCTTAAAAATGAGAAACAAATCTTATCCGAGATTAATTTGATCAAATATAGAGCTAATTTAGCATTTGAACTAATAATTCTCAACTAATTTTAAAAACGAGAATAACTTGAGATCGATCGAAATAGTTGAAATTGGCAGTCTGGAAGACTTCATCCAGGAGATCATTCCCCAGTTGGGATTCCAGCGCCTTTCGGTTTATCGAGGCCATGCCTCGAGTGATTGGAAGCTCTTCCCGCCGCTCTTCCGTGAAGAGGTGGCGAAGACGGAGTTCAAGAGCTGGTCCGAACTGGAATCTGCTTTTCTCATTGGGCTGAAGCAGCGAGCCCGCGGCGAGTTGGGCTATGAGCCATCAACCGAACTGGAATGGCTTGCGCAGGGAGCGCATCACGGATTACCGACTCGTTTTTCCAATTGGACCGAAACTGCCCTCGTGGCGCTCTTTTTCGCGACCGATCCGTCCCGGCCGGATGAGGATGGCGCGGTTTGGCGGATCATTCCCGGAGACCGCAGTCTCATAATCTCGCAGGACTACGAGCAGATCCCCGAGCAGGCAAGGCTCTATCGCCCGCAGCGTCCGAATGCGGCGATGCTGAGTCAGAAGACGTGTTTCCTCTCCCATCCGCTCCCGAAAGAGGATGCCTCGGCCGAGTCTTTTGAGGATCTTTTTGAACTGGGTAGCGAGCGTCTCTCGCTGTCCAAGCTGATCATCCCTGCGAGCGAGAAGGCCTTTTTACGTCGCCGTCTTGTCAACCTGGGAGTTGATAACCGCGCCATGTTCCCCGGGATGGCGGGACTCTGCTGCGACATCCGCGAAGATCTCTACTCGCACACCGATTCCTACGAGTGGGTTTTTCCGGAGTGATCGCGGGCAACGCGGAGGGAGCATCAGGTTAATTCCTTCTCCCGCGCAAATGCGCCGCATTCCCCTCTCGACCACAGTGCCCTCGATGGCCTTTGATAAGGGATGACAACAAGACGTAGTATTCTCAAGGGAGGGGTGGCGGCCTCGGTGTTGGCGGCGGCTCCGGCGATCGTGCGGGGGCAGAATCTCAATTCGAAGCTCCAGCTTGCTTCGATCGGCTCCGACGGCAAGGGCTTCAGCGATATCTCCGCGATGTCGACCCATGACAAACAGCAGTATGTGGCCTTTTGCGACATCGATCTCAACCGCACCCTGAACGTCAAAAAGCTCAGTCCCGAGACTCCCATTTATCAGGACTTCCGCGAAATGTTTGCGCAGATGGGTGACAAGATCGATGCGGTGACGGTCTCCACACCCGACCACATGCACGCCTATTGCTCGATCAGCGCGATGCAGTTGGGCATGCACGTCTATTGCCAGAAACCGCTCACGCATAATATTTGGGAGTCGCGCGAAGTCGCGAAGATGGCGAAGGAAAAGGGACTCATCACCCGTCTCGGGAATCAGATCCACTCGCACAAATTTTATCGCACTGCGGTCCAGATCATTCAGTCGGGTCGCATTGGAAAAGTGAATCGGGTCCACTCGTGGGTCGGTACTCCGGGGCATTGTCGCAGCGGTCACATCAGTCGGCCGAAGACGGTCGATCCGGTGCCCGAGACGCTCGACTGGGACAAGTGGATCGGGGTGGCGCCGATGCGACCGTATTCAGGAAATCGCTGTTACGCCCCCTGGGGGTGGCGTGACTGGCAGGACTTCGGCGGCGGGGCGATCGGTGACTTCGGCTGCCACATCCTCGATCCCGTCTACACCGCGCTAAACATTACGGGCCCCTCCGACCAGTTTATCGCAGAGCATTCGGGAATGAATGACGAGGTCTGGCCGGCCCAGTCAACTTACAGCTTTACGGTTCCGGGGACGGAATACACGGCGGTGGAGCGTCTCAAGATTACCTGGTACAACGGCGGTCCGATGCCTTCGATCAAAGGGTCGCATCTGCCCGAGCGCGAGGCTCTGCCATCGAGCGGTTCCATGGTCATCGCCGAGGGCGGCACACTCGTGATCCCTCATGTCGCCGAGCCGATGCTCTATTTTGAAGGGAAGGAAATGAGCACCGACTACGAGATGGCCGATGATCAGGATCATTACCACGGCTGGATCGACGGGTGTCTCTCGGGCAAACAGCCGTCCGATGATTTTGAATATGGAGCGCGTCTCACCGAGACGATCCTGCTCGGCAACATCGCGGTGCGCTATCCCAACACGACGCTGGAGTGGGATGCTCCGAATCTGAAGTTCAAAAACAATGACGATGCCAATCAGTACATCACCCGCGAGTATCGAGAGGGCTGGGATTTGAAGGCGCTGATCGGCTAGCCCATTGCCCCGAAGGTCTCACGACCTTCGCTACGCTTGCGAAAAGTAGCAAAACTCGTGAGAGTTTCGGAGGCCGGAGCCACCTCTCTATTCGGGCGCATACCAGCGCCCCAGCGCCTTCACGATGACGCGGCGCAGCTCGGTGGGATCGATCTCGCCGGAGAAACGATGCAACACTTTGCCACCGGGCGCGATGAGGACGGTATGGGGCAGGGTCCCCTGCCACTCGGGATCGAGGGCTTCGGCGAGGGAGTCGGTGCTGCCGGCGTAGAGGTAGTTGTTCGTGCGTCGCCCCTCCTCGAGGACTGATCCCCCGGTGAGGTCGGGCATGGCGGCGTGGAATCGTTTCATGAGCGTGCCTGCCTTCTCGATCGCTTCGGGCGCGTCGGTGCTGATCGTGATCATGTCAAAACCGCGCGTCTCAAACTGGCGTCCGATCTCGACGAGGTGCGGCATCTCGGCGAGGCAGGGGCCGCACCAGGTCGCCCAGAGATTGACGAGACGCAGCTTGTCAGTGGTGTTGGCGGCAAGTGCTTTGACGCCGCCTTCATCGATCTTCTCTATGGTCACTGGCTTGGCTTTGAACGTCGTGTTGTATTCACCGACGAGGTGGCGCTTCGCCGCCCACTTGGTCGAGCATCCGTGCGCTCTCGTGACCGGTTCGGCGATGGCGGTGCCGGCGAGGATGGCGTCGATCGCCTCGCGCGCGTCGTGTTTTTTAATCGTGTCAGGCTCGCCGAAGCGGGAGTCGTCGATGCGTCCGCTGTAACGAAGCCTGCGCTCTTTGTCGAAGAGGAAGATCTGCGGAGTCGCGCTGACTCCGAAGGCGAGGCTGACGCTCTGGGTCTCGCCGTCGTAGAGATAGGGAAAGTTGAATTCGTATTCGGCGGCGTGGAGTTTCATCTCCTCGAGGGTGTCGCCGTAGATCGAGTAGCCGAGTTCGTTGAGCCGCACCGATAGCGGATCGTTCGGCGAGATCGCGACGACTTGGAGGCTCTTGTCTGCGTAAGCTTCGATGAGCGCCTTGACCCTCGACTCGGCTCCCTGGGCGCTCGGGCAGTGGTTGCAGAGGAAAACGACGGCGAGGATGTCGGCCGCAGCGTAGTCGGCGAGTCGGTGATTTTTCCCGTCGACTCCGGGTAAGTCGAAATCCGGCGCCGCTGCTCCGATTGCGAGCGGTTTGATTTCACCCTCGCCGGGGGCGGCTTGTGTTGTGGTGCTGAGAAGCAGGATGCCGCCGGCGAAGGTCAGCGAACGCAGGGAGGAGAAAAACTGAATCATGGAGCGGAGGGATCACTGCGCCACAGCGGCGGGATTGGCATCGGGCGTGGCGGGGAGGCGGGTCGAGCCGACGCCCTGGGTTGACTCGATGAGGCTCTCAAACTCGGCGTAGAATTCCTCACCGAGCGGCGTAGTCAAATTTGCCTCGACGAAATCGAGCATCATTTTTGCTCCGTTGACCTGGTCTACGTAGAGGAACATGTCTTTGAGTTTACCCCACTGCAGATGCGGCAGAGTGCGATTGGTGAACTCCTCCTTGCCATGGTCTCTGAGCGGACCTCCCTGATTGACCTGGGCATTGCGCGCGCGGCGTTCTTCATCCCGGTTGAGACCGCGGAGTTCTTCCTGCTTTTTCTCCTCTAGAGTCATGACGAGACGTGTCTGTTGCTCGATGCGTTTGTCCCACGCATTCATCAGAGCGGAGGGAGTTTCCGTGCGCAGGTAGGGGAGGATCGTGCGGCTGTAGATGCCGGCGATATTGATCGGGACGGGCTCCCAGTTCTCATTTCTGCCGAGGAGATTTTCCAAATAGTAGGCTTTGGCAAAAACGGAATTTGCGACCGACTGAGTGACTCCGCCGGTAGGCATCTCGGTGAGACGGCTGAGATTATCAACGTGGGCCATGAGAGGAGTGAAGATGGCGGCTTTGTCCTCGGTCTCGGCGGCCTGGCAGCTCAGGGCGAGGTAGCGAAGCTGGTGCTGGAGCGATTCGACGAACCTGGGATCGCTCATGTTTCCGCTTTGACCATCTTTCCAGGCGCGGAAATCGGCCTCGGGGCGGCCTTCACGATCATATTCGACCATCTTGACGCAGTTGAGATACAACTCGAGGGCGGCTTTCGGATTGGCGGCTGCGTTGAGAAATGATTGTCCCGCGGTCGTGTTGCGCGAGGTGATGTGACTGTTGAGATTGCTCTTGAGAGACTCGAGGCGCATCTTGAGTGAGGCGAGCTGTTCGGGCGTCAGGGATTGCCCGCTGACTGCGGTCAGACCGAGGCAGGCGATGAGGGCGGAAAGAAACAGGGATTTCATTTTGACTGATCGTATCGGTAATCCGCCGCCTCGACAATATCGAAATTTCGACGGAATAGGTCCATTCCGCTATTTCAGCGAGATGGCCCCGAACTCGGCCCACGAATCCTTCTTCGGAGCCCAGGATTTGTTTGAGCCCCCGTGGAAGGTCTCGAAATCGATCGAATCCACCCCGAACGTCGGAACGCTGCGCCACTCGAGATCATTTCTCCGCACCACTTCGCGCTCGGTCGCCGATGTCTCGTCGCCGATCCGGATCCATACCGAGAGAGCACCGTTTTTCTTTCCCGGTTCGTTCATCGTAACCCGCATCCTCACCCGGACTGGGGTATCTGACGGAAAACGAAAGTCATCTGGAAAGGGGACGCGGTCGCCGTAGCGGCCGGGCTGGTTCACGTGGTAAAGGTAGGCTTCGCCTCTGCCATCGGTGCGCCACATGAGACGGGCGGAGAATCCGTTGGTGCCGTCGGCGGGGCGCCCGCCGCTGACGTTTTCGGGTCCACCACAGAGGCCAGGAAGTTTTCCACCCTTGACCCAGTCGAAGTCGGGACTGAACCGCACGGCATAGATGAGCTCGGCGGTCTGGCGGGTCCCCACGGGGTAGCGCCACCCGCAGCCGTTCTCCTCGGGGCCGATTTCGCCGGGCTGGTAATCGACGCGGAGGTAGTGCGTCCCCGCGCGTTCGACGAGTGAAAGATTGCCTTCCGCAACGCCATCCTGCCAGCCGCAGCCGGGCCAGTCTTTTTCCCACTGCTCGATCGAGTAGAGTCCGGTCGGGCCTTTGAAGTTGATTTGGAGGTCGGCCGCCGCGGTCCACGTCGCGGCAGTCAGGAGTAGCAGAGGGGCGGCGAGGCGAAGCGCTGAATTCATTTCCGAGGATAGCGCGACCCCTCGCATTTTGGAAATATTGTCTTGGCTCTTCGGTTTAGTTGTCTAAAAGTATCTTTGTTCCTCCCGGGAATTCCTTCGGAACACCTCTCTCTCCATGCCTCAGTGCCTCTCAAATTTCTGCCCGACGAGCGGGCTTCCTGACGCCTACCTGTTTGCGGCGCTGGTGGAGTCGTGGCCTGAGATGGTGGATTTGCTCTCCAAGCCGGTCTCAATCGCTATTCTTATCGCCGGGATGCTTGGTCTCATCGTGGGCTGGTTGGTGCGCGGACGCGAGACCGTTCCGGTGGCGGAGCCTGTTTCATTGACTGGCCTGGAAGAACTGCACTGGCGTCATGAAAAACTCGTTCTCACCGAGAGGCAACAGGTGGAGAAGCAGGCACGCCTTGATGAATTCGCTGACTCTGCCGGCCACTATGACACGCCCGAGGCGATGAACGCCGCACTGCGGCTTTTTGTGCTGGCAGAGCGGGTGCGGGAGGCGAGGCAAAAGACCGGAACTGATTTCTCCCGGATGCAGGCGGTGGGGAGCCGTCTCGGGACAATCGCGCTTGCAGATGGTCGTGAGAGCGAAGCGGTCAAGGCCTCGGTCCGCATGGCGGCTCTGCGATCAGCGACTCTGGAAGAAGCCCGCGAAGCCCTGCGAGGCATTAGTGACCGCATCCTTCATCTCGAAGGTGATGCAGCAGCGGGTCGTCTTGATCTTGCTGATGCGGATGATGTCCTGCGGCGCAAGTTGCGTGAGATCAAAGGTTCCATCCTTTCCCTCCCTCAGGGCTGGGCGACATCAGGTGACGAGACCGACCGGCAGATCCGAGAGCTTCTCGCGATGGTTAGCATGCCTGAGGTCGAAGCGGTGCGCGACGTGCTCCTCATTGATGGAGCAATGACTTTGTCTCTCTCCGGGTCAGGCGGTATTGATCTCGTTGGTGCGGTCACCGAAACGATGGTCGCTTTGGAGAAGTGTAAATTAAAGGAGTCGGTTGCCCCATTTGCCGAATCGTTCGTCGAATCAGACTCCGGCTTGGTCGTCGAATCAGACACCGGGTTGGTCGTCGAATTAGAAACAGAGCCGGTCACCGATTTTGAGTCCGAATTGGTCGCCGAATCAAACTCCGAATCAGGCTTCGAATCAGACTCCGAGTTGGTCGCCGACTTTGAGTCCGAATCGGACACCGAATTGGTCGTCGAATTAGACACCGAGCTGGTTACCGAATCAGGCTTCGAATCAGGCTTCGAATCAGGCTTCGAATCAGACTCCGAGTTC
>JANQVJ010000027.1:186779-192493 GCA_030730365.1 Verrucomicrobiales bacterium | reverse complement strand
CCCAACTCGAGAAGTGGCGGAGCGGACGGGACTCGAACCCGCGACCTCTGCCGTGACAGGGCAGCGTTCTAACCAACTGAACTACCGCTCCACGGTATTGACAGCGACTTCCGAACTTTCGTTCTTCAACCTGCCTCGGCTGGGGAGCGGGATTCTAGGCGCGGAATCATGAACGCGCAACAAAAAATATTCGGGAAATCCGTTGCTTTCGCCTCTGTTGTGAGTAATGGTTCCGGCCCGCCGCGAAGCATCCTTTTTGCGGCCTGATTTTTCCCCAGGTGAACCCATGAATGTGATTAACAAAATCGAACGCGAGCAAATGAAAACCGAAGTGCCTACCTTCGGCCCCGGTGACACGGTCAACGTGCACTCCCGCGTTGTTGAAGGCGGCAAAGAGCGTATCCAGATTTTTAAAGGTCTCGTTATCGGCCGTCATGGTTCGGGCATCAATCAGGCGTTCACCGTCCGCAAGATTTCCAGCGGTGAAGGCGTCGAGCGCGCTTTCCACGTCCACTCTCCCAAGATGGCGAAAATTGAAGTGCTGAAGCACGGCAAGGTGCGCCGCGCCAAACTGAACTACCTCCGCAGCCGCCTCGGCAAAGCGGCAACGAATCTCAAGGCTCGCGCCGAGAAGGTCAGCGACAAGAGCGCTGAGTAGTCTTCCCTCTCAGCGACCGGTTTTTCACCGGACATCCTTTTTTCAAACGGCAGATCCCAGGATCTGCCGTTTTTGTTGGCGGGCCGATAATTCGGCTCCGAACGCAACGCCGCAGAGCCCCTGAGTTGCGTCCGGGACGCCTCGCTTTGCCGGACTTAAGCGGAGGCCCCGGCGGGACGTCACTAACAGCCCGGTTGCATTTTCTAATCGTCCGAACTACGGCGCAGCGAGCGGATGTTCCCGAGCCAGGTGCACGCCACGGTGGCCACGAGGGCGAAGGTCCCGAGAGCTCGGCTAAGCGGGTGCATGGGGGCGGGGTGGTGCATCCACTCGAGCACGATCATGATCCCCGCGGCCATATAGAGAAGCACGGTGATGGAACCGAAAACAAGACGCCCCCGCGACGAAGCATTGCCGAAAGTGAGCGAGGCGGGAATGGTCGTGGCGAGCATCCCGACACCGGCAAGGAGGATGGGATAGTAGCCGCTCACGAGCCCGGCGATGGTCGCAAGTGCACCTGCGATAAAAACTCCCCCGACGGCGATTCCCTGATGCCGTTCGGCCGGTTTCAGCGCGAGACGGGCGCTGCGGTCGAGGAGGATGAGGAAGTTCCCAATCCCCGGTGCGAGCCAAACCCAGAGGACAAGTCCCAGCCAGACCGCAACGAGCACGCCGGAGTAGACGGGATTGAGTGACTCGAGGTATTTCCGCGAAACCTGGTAGACGGCAAAGGCGCCGAGAAAGATCATCCATTGCTTCCCCTCGGTGTAGCGTTGCATGAAAAAGCAGTAGGAGAGATAGGCCCGGTAAAACCAGGACCGGGCGCGGAAAGACTCCAGAAGCCCCTCTCTCGCCATGTCGGACTCGGGATCAAGACGCAGGGCCTCGCGGAAATGCTGCTCGGCGCGAGGCTGGTCTTTTGCCTGGAGGGCGGTCCAGCCGGCGTTGACGTGGGCAAAGCTGTCTTCGGGATCAGCCGCGAGGAGCCGCTCGACGGCCTCGGCATTGAGTTGCCGTTTCCCTTGCATTCGCAGGGTATGCGCGAGGATGTTGGCGGCCATTGCGTTGTCGCCGTCGAGGGCAAGTGCGTGGCGACTCCATTCCTCGGCCTCGGCCCAACGATCCATCGCGCAGTAAGCGTTCGCTTTTGCGGAAAGGGCAAAGGTGTCTTCGGGATTGAGACGCACTGCCGTCTCAGCCGCCTCGAGGGCTTCTTTCCCCCGATGGAGTTCACCGAGAACAATCGCTTTGACCGAAAAATAGAAAGGCTCGTCAGCCCGCAGTCGGATCGCCTCGGCGATAGTGTCGAGGGCGCGCCGCTTTTTTCCCGGCTGACTCATCTGGCAGAGCGCGAGTCGCCCGTAGACGAAGTCGTTGTCGGGCTCGCGGGCGAGGACGCTGTAGAAGCACGCCTCGGCTTCCTCGAGGCGCCCCTGATCCTGCAAGAGCAGGCCGTGCGAAAGTTCACTCATGGACCGGAGATGCCGAAAAAGATGCCGAAAAATTTACGCTCACTTCCCGATGCCGAGGTAGTGGAGGATGTCGTCGTAAAAGCCGCTCTGATTGGCGTAGAGGGCATAGTTGCGGGCGCTCTCGAACCATTTTTTGGTGCTCGGCTTCACGTTCGCAGCGGACTTGAGGAGCTGCTTCTGGGTCACCGGGACGATCTTGCCGGTCTTCATCGCCTCGGAGAGAGCCCCCTCGATGGCCTGGTCAAAGACAGCCTTGATGTCGGCACCGGAGAAGTCTTTCACCTTTTTAGCGAGTGAGGCAGGATCGAGTCCGGCGACAGGTTTACCCTCGGCCATGATGCGGATGATCTGATCGCGGGCCGGCTCATCCGGCGGTGGGACAAAGATGAGGCGATCGAATCGGCCGGGGCGCAGGAAGGCTGAGTCGAGGTGCCAGGGTGCATTGGTCGCACCAAGGACGAGGACGCCGTCGTTCTTCGAAGACTCGCTGTCGAGCTCGGCGAGAAACTGATTGATAAGGGTGCGGCCGGCAGAGGTCCGCATGTCTTTGCGGTCGGCGGCGAGGGCATCGACTTCGTCGAAAAAGAGCACTGCCGGAGCGTGGCGACGTGCCATTTCAAAAATTTCGTGCAGCTTTTCCTCGGATTTACCTATCCACATGTCGAGGATCTGGTGAAGCCCGACACTGAGGAATTTCGCATTGATCTCGCCTGCCGTGGCCCGGCTGATGAGGGTTTTGCCGCATCCGGGAGGTCCGTAGAGGAGCACGCCTCCCCCGGCGCGTTTCCCATACGCTTCGAAAAGCTCACGATTCTCGAGCGGGTAGAGGATCTTCATGCGGATATCCTCTTTGACTGATTCCATGCCGCCGACCCGGTCGAAATCAACGTCGGGCTTTTGATCGAACTCGATCTCGATTTCGCCGTCATCAAAAGGATCGTCGTCGAAGTCGTCCTCTTCGAACTCGGGATCATAGTAGGCCCCGCCCTGGCGGTCGCCGTTGCGCTGGGGAGACGGATCACGGGGCTCTTCGACGACACGTTGCCCGCCGGCCTGGCGGATGCGCTTGAGGAGGTCGTCATTTTTCAACGCAGGATCGAGGGCGACGCCGCGCTCATAATACTCGCGGGCCTCGCGGGCGCGGTTTTCGTTCAAAGTAAGACGGGCCCGCAGCATCCAGCCGGGACCGAAGTTCGGATACTCTCCACAGACCTGCTCGAGCCGCAGGATAGCCTCGGAAGAGCGGCCGTCGAGATCAAGCAGTTGGACGAGCTGGGTTCGCGCGTATGGGTTGGCGGGATCGACGCGCAACACCGACTCATAACTGGACTTTGCCTCTTCGAGACTGAATTGCTCGAGATAGGCCTCACCGAGCATGAGGAGGAGCGGCACGTTGTCCGGCGATACGGCGAGGGCCTGCTTGAGGGATTGAATGTCAGCCATCTTTCTGAGTGAAGAGGTAAAACAAAGGCGAAACGGCCGACGTAAGCAAGTACCTTAGCAAAAAGGTTTTTCAGCCCGGATTTGGTCGCGAATCCCCTTCTCTGCCTTTTCCACCTCTCTGCATGATTGACTTCGACCGCGGAGTCGGCATGTAATACTTTTTGGTGTCAACTGCACTGAACGATGCTTTTTCTCCCAGCTATCACTCTGCTCGCCTGCCTCGGACCGGTTTTCTCCGGGGCGCTTGCGGCAGCACCTGACGGGAATCCCGAACTCTCGGTTCGGTTCGGGGACGCGACCATCGTCCTGTCCGGTCGTGTCGAGTCGAAAGAGGCGGCCCAAAACCTCGCTGCCGCAGCGCTCAGCGCCCGCCCCGACTTGCAGATCATCAACGAGAAGCTCGTCATCGATGCGACGGTGGAACTCCCGCCTTTTTCCGATCTCCGCAGCCTCATCGCCGAACTGGGCCTCTCGACTCACGAAGGCCGCCTCGAGATCTGGCCCGACCGCGTCCTCATTGGTGGTATCACGGACAGCGTTGTAACCCTGACAGCCCTGCGCATCCGGCTCGAGCCGATTCGCGGGGAACGGCGCTTTATCAATCGCCTCTGCGTCGTGGAGACGGAGTATCTTCCGAAGATTGACGTCTCACTCACGAGCAGGGTCCATGGAGAGCCTCTCACGGCCATCGCCCCCCCGGGGGGCCGCGAGGAGGCCTTCGAACTTCCGGGGCTACTCGTCGAAAAGCTTTTCCCGACCTTGCTCATGCTGAGTGACTTCGACCGGCTCGAGGGAAAACAGTCCGTCCCCTCCGGTGCGGCGCTTCGCGCCACGCCGCTTGAGATGACCGATGCCGAAACAGGGACGGGAACCGGTGCAAACGGGGCCATGGCGCCCGCCCTGCTCGCAACCCTGCCTGCGGCGATGCCGGTGCAACAATATGAGACCATGCCCTCGGTGCACTTTTCGCGAAACTCTTTTCTCCTTCAGGCCAATCAGGAGCCGATCTTTGAAGAACTGAGTCGTTACCTGCTCTCGCCTGATCGTCAGGGGCGCGCAGTCCTCGTCGAGGCGGTAAAAACGAGTGGTGGCTCAGGCGCTTTTAATGATTATCTCTGCGAGCGGCGTTCGGCCGAGGTCATCCGATTTCTCTCCGAGCGCGGGGTCGATGTGACCGTCATGAAGCCCGGAGTGATTAACTCGCCTTCTCTCATCGATGAGGGGGAGGTCCGGGTGAAAATCGAGATTCCAATGCTTCCTCCCGAACCGGCCGCAGGGGCCGATATTCCCGATGCAGCCAAAGGAGAGCCCGTATCCGCGCCCCCCTCGCCAAAGCCGGACACAGCGCCGGCCGGGGTCAAGCCTCTCCAGGCGGAATAGGGCCGCGGGTTGAATGTAAAAGGTGGCCTGGGACGTCCATTCTCTGGCTCGGGCCGATTCGGCTACCCCCACAACGGTAAAAACCCGGCCCCTTGCGGGACCGGGTTATTGACCACTCAACTATGTCTCTCAACAACCTCGGGAATCGTCTCGGAGACAAATTTTTTCTCTAGCCGTCAGCAAACCGCTCAGCGATTCGCTATCTCGCCCGTCTTGTGATAGGCATTGTATTTGGCAGTGGGAACGATGATCTCGTTACCAGGGAAAATGGTAGTGCTGGCACCAAGGCGATTAATCCGCTGGAGCTCTGACATGGTCGTGAAGAAATCGCGGGCGAGGGCGTAAAGGTTGTCACCGTTGTTCACAGTGTAATAGCCGTAGGTCTCGTCGGCACGAAGCAGCTCGTTGTCATACTGGAAAGCCGTGGACTGATCCTGCTTCTTCTCGGAATCCGGCGTTGTGACGGTCGAGGCCGTCTGGGGCGCGGGGATTTTCAGCGTTTGACCGAGACTGATGGTGTCGCTGCGGAGTCCGTTGGCGGACTTGATGCTCTCCACAGAGGTGTTGTATTTCTTCGCCACGGAAGTCAGCGTATCACCCTTAACGATTTTGTGGGTCTTTGAGACGGTGGCGGCGGGAGCAGGGACCGGGGCCGTCTCAGGCTTTTTCGTCTCGCCGATGACGACGGAATCTTTCTTCGCGTCGGCAGGTTTACCGGTCTCGGCCATGTTCGCATTCGGAGCAGGAGCAGGAGCAGGAGC
>JANQVJ010000027.1:149821-186679 GCA_030730365.1 Verrucomicrobiales bacterium | reverse complement strand
GGAGCAGGAGCAGGAGCAGGAGCCGCACCGGGAACCATGAGTGTCTCACCGATGTAGATGGGCTGCCCTTCGCTAAGACGATTCGCCTCCAGCAGCGATTT
Source organism: Verrucomicrobiales bacterium (assembly GCA_030730365.1). GTDB lineage: Bacteria > Verrucomicrobiota > Verrucomicrobiia > Verrucomicrobiales > DEV007 > Arctic95D-9. Next base: position 186,578 of record JANQVJ010000027.1, on the reverse strand, counting down.
GCGCTCAATCTTGAATTTTTCGGCGATCTTGCCAAGCGTATCGCCGTCCTGGATTACATAGGTCCCGCTTGCTGCCGGTGTCGCGCCCGACTGCCCCGCTTTGGTCGCCTCGATCACTGCCGCATTCGAGTAGCTGTAAGAGCTGTTCTCGCTCTTCATCGCCGCCTCGAGCGTGGTGATGCGGGACTCGAGAACATTAATTCTGGAGTTCAGCGCCTCCATCGTCGGCTCGGCGGCACCGAGGGTTTGGCAGAGAAGAGCTGAAGCCGTGAGGGTCGTCAGGGTGGTCGCAATTCGATTCATAAGGAGAGTCTATGACATCTTTATATTTGGCACAAGATAAAATTTAATATTTCCGAAATATTTTTTAAACTTACCGCGCTCTAATTATGATTTCTACGGCGGAGTCGCTAAATTTACCCAAAATTCCTTATCCTATGGGAATATCGCCTGTCCCTCCGCTGCTCAGATAAGACACCTCGGCCTTGCCGCCCTCTCCCGGGAACGCTACTAATTGGGTATGAAGATCACTTTTTGCGGGGCAGCGGAGACGACAACGGGGTCACAGCATCTCATTGACGTCAACGGATCCCGCATTCTCCTCGATTGCGGGCTCTATCAGGGACGACGGGACACTGCCAACGACCGCAATCGTCATTTTTTCTTCGAGCCCCAGAGTGTCGACGCGGTAGTGCTCTCTCACGCGCACATCGATCACAGCGGTAACCTCCCAAGTCTCACGAGCAAGGGATTCAAGGGAAACATCTACTCCACCTTTGCGACTCGCGACCTTTGCCAGATCATGCTCGCCGACTGCGCCCGCATCCAGGGGCAGGACACGAAGTGGCTCAACAAACGCCGGGCCAAACGCGGCGAACCCGATCTCGAGACCCTCTACACCGAGCAGGAGGCCGAGGAGTGCGTGCGCCAGTTCGTCACGATAGGCTATGATCGCTCCATCCCAATCGCCGACGGCGTCACCCTGACCTTCATTGATGCGGGGCACATCCTCGGCTCGGCTCAGATCATCCTGGACATTGTGGAAAACGGCCACCACAGACGTCTCCTTTTTTCCGGCGATGTGGGCCGCGGAAACAACGAAATCCTGCGCGATCCGACGGTGGCCGAGGATGTTGACCTCCTTATCATGGAAAGCACCTACGGCAATCGCGAGCACGAGCTGCCGACCCAGGCGAACCATCTTCTCAGCGATATTCTGAACCGCGCCCTCGACAAAAAGGGAAAGGTCATCATCCCCGCCTTTGCCGTCGAGCGAACCCAACAGCTCGTCTATGTGCTCCACCACCTCACGGAGGAGGGGCTCATTCCCGACGTGCCTATCTTCGTGGACAGTCCCCTTGCCGTCAGTGCGACCGAAATTTTCCGCCTCCATCCCGAGTGCTTTAACGAAAACGTCTACGAATTCCTCTTCGACAAGCGCGATCCCTTCGGTTTCGAGAATCTCAGTCTCGTCCGCAAGGTCAACGAATCCAAAGCCCTCAACGATCTCCGCGAACCGGCGATCATCATCTCGGCGTCAGGCATGTGCGAAGCCGGTCGCGTCCTCCATCACCTCCGCAACAATATCGAGGATCCGAAGAATACCGTCCTCTTCGTCGGCTACTGCGCCGAACACACCCTCGGAGCGAAGATTCGAAGCGGGATGAAGGAAGTCCCAATCCTCGGTGACGTCTTCCGGGTCAATGCCGACATCGAGATCCTCGACTCTTTCAGCGGACACGCCGATCGTAGCGAGTTGCTCAGTTATTTTGACAAAATGGGCGGCAAAAAAGAGCGCGTCTTTCTCGTCCACGGCGAGACCGAGCAGTCCCATGCCTTACAGAAAACGCTGAGCGAACGCCACTCCGGTCAGATCGAGGTGGCTCGCTGGCGCTCCGAAGTGGAGATCTGATCCAGCGTTTCAATTCTTTACTCGTGCCCGTAGAGGCGGGGAGATCGAGTTGGCTCTTGCTCGTGTGAAACCCCTCAAGGTTACCGGGATGGCTGAGACCGTTTAAAAATCCAACGACGGCCGCTGCAGCGCAAAGACAGTCGATCAAAGCCGGATCGCGGCTCCTCACCAGTTCGTGGCCCACTTCCGGGCCCCATCACCCGTTTCGTGGCCAGCTATTTTGCGTTTGTCCCTCTTTCCCGTCCCTCACCTTTCCCCTCACTCCGCGGGCTACCCCTCTTCGGTCCGCCTTCATCCTTGAAAAACACGCTGAAGCCGCTCTGTTGAATTTACGATGAAGTCACTCCTCCTCACCAACGAATACCCGCCCCACATCTACGGGGGGGCAGGTATCCATGTGCAGTATCTCGCCCGGGAGCTGGCGAAGATCTGCGAGTTGGAAGTCCGTTGTTTCGGCGAGCAGAAGATCACGGGAGACAATCCCGAGGTCTTCGGCGTGAATTCGAACAGCACGGACTACACCGCTCCGCCCGCTCTCCACTCGGTCTTTTCCGCGCTGCAGCGCTGCCTGGAGTTCAACACCCGCAGGATCGACGCGGACGTGGTCCACCTGCACACCTGGTATGCCCACTTCGGCGGCATCCTCGCCCATCTCAACTACGGCCTTCCCATGGCCTTGACGGTGCACTCTCTCGAGCCGCTGCGCCCGTGGAAACGCGAGCAACTCGGCGGCGGTTATGACTTCACCGTCTGGCTCGAGAAAACCGCGATCGAGATGGCCGACGCCGTCATTGCCGTCTCCCACGAGACGAAGGCCGATATCCTGCGGCTCTTTGACGTTCCTGAAGAACGTGTCCCCGTGATTTATAACGGAATCGATCCCGACGAGTACAAGCCCACCGCCAATCGCGGTATCCTCGAAAAATGGGGCATTGATCCGGAGATTCCTTTCGTCCTTTTCGTCGGCCGCATCACCCGGCAAAAGGGCATCGTCCATCTCGTCAATGCGATCCGCCACCTCGACCCCGGGACACAGGTCGTCCTCTGCGCCGGCGCTCCGGACACCCCGCAGATCAAAGCCGAGATGGAGTCCGCTGTCGAAGCGGTGCGCACCGACTTTGACGGACGCATCGTCTGGATTCAGGACATGATCCCCACCCCCGACAAGATCTCTCTCTACAGCCACGCCCGCGTCTTCTGCACGCCCTCCATTTACGAGCCCTTCGGGATCATCAACCTCGAGGCGATGGCCTGCGAGACCCCTGTCGTCGGCTCGAAAGTGGGCGGGATGAAAGAGATCATCCTGCCAGGTGAGACCGGCCTGCTCGTCCCCCTCGATCAGCAAAAAGAGTCCCCCTTTGAAGCCGTCGACCCGGCCGCTTACTCCCGCGACCTCGCTGCGGGCCTCAACGAGCTAATGCGGGATCCCGACCGATGCGCTGCGATGGGCCGGGCCGGACGCGAGCGAGTCCTCGAAAAATTCAGTTGGAGCAGCATCGCCCGCGAGACGCTCGACCTTTATCGGAAGATCGCGAAATAGCGATTTCCGTGACGAACTCCCTTTTTGCGCGACTTGCTCTTTGCCCGGTCCGCGCGCTATTCTGATGCCTTTCCCGGATTCTCGTAAATGAAAGCCTCTGCTCCCCTCTTTGCCGCCGCCCTTTTCCTCGGTCTCTCCCCTGCCCCGCTGCACGCTGCCGAGTGGTCGGGCGCGCTCGAGCAAATCCTCAAAGTCGGTCCCGAAGGGGCCGGCAACGCCGAGGCGGCAAAAGCCTGGGGCGAACTTACCTCGCACGGGGCCGAGGTCATCCTGCCCGTCCTCGAGGCGATGGAGACCGCCGGCCCGATCGCCCGCAACTGGATGCGATCCGCCGTCGAAACCGTCTTCGAACGTGAGCTCGCCGCCAAAGCCGCGCTCCCCGCCGATCAGATCAAGGCCTTTGTCCTCGATCGGAAGAACGAACCAAACGCCCGCCGCCTCGCCTTCGACCTCTATGGCAAAGTCTCCCCTGACGACGCCGGGAAACTCATCCCCGGCATGATCGACGACCCGAGCTCTCCACTGCGCCGCGACGCCGTCGGCCAGCTCCTCGCAGAAGGACGCACCCTGCTCGAGGCAGGGGACAAGGAGAAGAGCCTCGCCACCCTCACCCGCGCCCTCGATGCCGCCCGCGATATCGATCAAATCGACGCCGTCGCCAAACTGCTGCGCGAGAAGCTCGAGCAAAAACTGGACCTGCCGAAGCACTTCGGTTTTCTCATGCACTGGCACCTCATCGCCCCTTTTGATAACACCGACCGCAAAGGATTTGACACCGTTTTCCCGCCAGAGACCGAAATCAATCTCAGCTCCACCTACGAAGGCAAAGACGGGAAAAAACTAAGCTGGCAGGAGTATGCGACCTCGGACGACTACGGCAAAGTGGACTTCAACACGCCCTTCTCCCCGCTCAAGCAGGTCACCGGCTACGCCTACACCGAGTTCCTCTCGGGCACGGCCCGCGACGCCGAGATCCGGCTGGGGTGCAAGAATGCCTGGAAAATCTGGTTCAACGGCGAACTCCTCTTCGGACGTGACGAGTACCATCGCGGCCAGCGCATCGACCAGTATTCCCTCCCCGTAAAACTGAAGGAAGGCAAAAACACCATTCTCGTGAAAGCCTGCCAGAACGAGCAGGAGCAGGACTGGACCGCCCAGTGGGAATATCAGCTCCGAGTCTGCGACAGCACCGGCACCGCCATCCTCGCGACCGATCGGAAGCCCACTCCGGAGAAAGTCGCTCCCCCGCGCCGTCCCGCCGCAGATGCGAAGCCCGCAGATGCGAAGCCCACCCCTGCCAAACCAGCCCAGTGATTTTCACCTTCTTCCCTGCATCCGACATGTTCTTTTCCCGCCTCGCCCTCGTCTCCGCCCTGGTCTTTAACGCCCTCGTTCCCGCACGGGCCGATTGGCTTAATTTCCGCGGGCCTCAAGGCTCCGGTTTCGACCCTGCTGCCGCTCAGACCCCGGCCGAGCTCAGCGATAAGACCCTCGCCTGGAAAATCCCTCTCCCGGGCCGTGGACTCGGCAGCGCCATCGTCGTCGGGGACAAGGTCTTCGTCACCGCCGCGAGCGGACCCGAGCAGCAGCAGCTCCACGTCCTCTGTTTTGCCGTGAAGGACGGCGCCCCGATCTGGGAACGCCGCTTCTGGGCAACCGGGCGGACCATGTCGCACAATAAAACCAACGTCGCCGCCCCCACCCCTGCCAGTGACGGCGAGCGAATCTACGCCCTTTACTCATCGAACGATCTCGTTTGTCTCGACCTCGAAGGTAACCTCGTCTGGATGCGCGCTCTGACTCTCGACTACCCGAACGCCTCGAACAGCCTCGGTCTTGCCTCGTCCCCCATCGTCGTCGGCGACACCCTTGTTGCCCAGATCGAAAATGACTCCGAGTCCTTCGCGGCCGGGTTCGATCTCCTCACGGGGGTGAACAAATGGAAGCTCGACCGGCCGAAGTCGGCGAACTGGACCTCCCCGACCGTGGTCATCAAAGACGGCGAGTCCATCGTCGCCCTGCAGGGCAGCGACGGCATCCTAGGGCTGCTCCCCTCGACCGGGTCCGAGATGTTCAAAGTCGCGGGCGGCGCCTCGACGATCCCTTCGAGCGCGGCCTCGGGTGACCAGCTCTTCATTCCCTCGAAAGGACTCACCGCGGTAAAGATCGGCGTTTCGGACGTCACTCCCGAGAAGGTCTGGAACGAAGCCAACGAACGCCCCGGCACCGCCAGTCCGCTCGTGATCGGGGAAAAAGTCTATCTCATCAACAATGCCGGCGTCCTCACCTGCATCGCACGTGGCACCGGCGCCCGCGTCTGGCGGACGAGGATCGAGGGACCCTTTAGCGGCAGTCCCGTCGCCGGGGCGGGAGATCGCCTCTTTATCTTCGGCGAGACGGGCATCGGTCAAGTCGTCGATCTCAGCGGAGAAGAAGGGAAGATCGTCAGCAAAATCGAACTCGGCGAGACCATCCTCAGCACCCCGGCACTTTCCGGTGGCGCTCTGTATATTCGCAGCGACGGACATCTCTGGAAGTTTTCGGGAGCGTTGTAAGGATCCGGATATCCGGGACCGCAGCGAGGATCACAGACGAAACGCCAGCTCGGCCGGATGGGAAGTGATCAAGCTGCCCCGCTGATTCGCTTCCCCTGACTTTTTCGAGAAAAGCTGTAAAGAAATTACTACTTTAACGACTGCTTCATCGAAGTAGTCGTTAAATCGAAATGAACAGGATATGGCCTTTCGAGGTAGGCACAACGGTGAAGTGGTGTGACAAGGGTTGCGAGTGCGCGGGCATCGTCATTGGGGTGTCTACGGGGGCAACCCACATCTCAGAGGGGGAAGTCGTGCCCTCCTACGTCATTCGCTGCCCTGACCAGTCCGAAATTTCCAAAACTCACCTCGAGCTTCGTATGACCGCGCACTCCGCAGAAGCCTCGAGCCGTCTCAGAATCCACTGAGGATTCAGAAACGAATTTTCGATGAAATCGCCGTCGGAGATCGAGAGTCCGAAGTAATTTTCCGGATTGAGGAGTAGATCGAGCGAGGAAATCCAGTCAAGTCCCGGATCCTGCTGAGAATCGAGCGCATCGTGAGAACTGGTCTGTCAGGTATGCTCTCTTAAGAAATTTCATAATTCCTGAGTTCTCGATTTTTGCTAATTAGCCTCGCGTCTGCAAATTTCCCTTGTCGCGCTGCTGCTCCTCCGCTCCTTACTTCCATGTCAGTTCCCCTCCCTCGCGTCTTTGTCACGGTGAATATCCCGCTCGAACATCTCTCGCCTCTCGCGGGTCTCGCCGAGATCGTCATGCCCGACAATGGAGTTGCCGCCGCGCCGCGCGCACAAGTCCTCGAAATGATCTCTGACTGCACCGCGGTCCTTTCACAGGGGGAACTTAGGGTCGATGCCGAATTGCTCGACGCAGCCCCCGCGCTGAAATTCGTCGCCAATGCCGCCATGGGGATAGACAATCTTGATCTCGCCGAGCTGCGCCGTCGCGGGATCCCCGCCTCGAACACGCCCGCCGCCTTCGCCGAGTCGACCGCCGATCACACCCTCGGTCTGATGCTCGACGTGACCCGCCGCATTTCCGAGTCCGACCGCTTTGTCCGCACCGGAAAGTGGGCTCGCGGAACCGAGCCTCTGCGATGGGAGGGCACCCTCCTCGGCGGGAAAACGCTCGGGATCATCGGCTACGGTCGCATTGCCAAAATGGTCGAACGCCGCGCCCGCGCCTTCGACATGAAAGTCATCCACACGAAGTCGAGTCCGCACGATCACCCCGGCTTCCGATCACTCGACACGCTCCTCGCCGAGGCTGATATCGTCGTGGCCCTCGTCCCGCTAACGCCCGAGACACGTCAACTCATCGATGCCGAGCGACTCTCCAAAATGAAACAGGGATCCTTTTTCATCAACGTCGCCCGGGGCAAAGTGATGGACGAAGCCGCCGTTGTCGCCGCCCTCCAATCCGGACACCTCGCCGGAGCCGCCTTCGACGTCTTCGAGGAGGAACCGATCGTGAACGAGGCGCTTTTCGCGATGGATAACGTCGTCCTCGCCCCTCACATCGGCGGGGCGACGAAGGAACAGCGTCGGCGCGGACGGCTCGAAGCCTCGGGGGAGATCGCCCGTTTTCTCAAGGGCGAGGAGAGGCTTTTTCCGGTGTGACCGGTGCACGGGGCCTGAGATATGAGGCGGGCGGGACGCCCGCGGTCCGGCGTCCCTTGCTTCGGTTGCACCCCTGTGATCAATCCATCAGCCCGTCGGACCGCAGGCGTCCCGCCCGCACCTGGCATCGCAAGCAGCGACGGTTCCGTCCGCCAGCTACTTCACACTCGCAAACGCCACATCATCGAATCCCGCCGTCGCGCCCTGCACGACAAAGCGGTAGCCGGTCTTCTCTTTCGCGAGGCCATCATGTGTTCCTGTCAGGGTGACGTCGCCGCAGGTGACCTTGACCGTGGTGCCCTCAACCGAACAGCTCATCCCAACCCACTCGCCGGGCTTGGCGGTGAACGTTTCCTTCCCGAGCGGAACGGCCTTCGAAGCGGGATCCTTTTTGTCCTTGTCCATCGTCACGGAAACGGTGTCACCGGCCACGACGACACGGAAAAGATGACCTTTGGCGTGATTGTAACTGAGGTGGAAGCCCCTGGTTCCGTCGAGACGAAACCGGAATTGCAGGCTCGAGTCCTTGTGTGGATCCGGGATCGCGAAGACGGCGGCGTGTTTGTCACTTTCGAGTTCGGCCCCGGTGAGCGCACCGTCGACGACTTTCCATTCACCTTTGATCCCTTTCCACCCCTCCGGCAGCGCCTCCGTGCTGAAATCGGCTTTCAGCACCGGATCGGCGGCGGAAAGAGGCGGAAGTGCGAGAAAGAGAGCGGTTGAGAGAACAAGGGCGGTTTTCATAATGGTTCGATGGAAGAAACCCCGGAGCTCGCCGCAGGTTCCCGAAAAAATCATCTTCGCCGGCTCACGCAATCAAATCCTGAATCACGGTGCCGCCGAACTGGCTGAGCTGCTTGAAGCGTCCGGCGTGGTAGAAGCTCAGTTTGTTATCGTCAAGTCCTAACAAACGAAGAAGCGTAACATGAAAATCACGCACATGGGCTTTGCCCTCGACCGCCTCCATGCCGAGTTCGTCGGTGGCTCCGATGGTATGTCCGGCTTTGCAACCGCCTCCGGCGAGCCAGATCGTCATCGCGTTGGGATTGTGGTCACGCCCGTAGGCGGTGCCGCCGCGAACACCGTTGTCCGGAGTGCGACCGAACTCACCGCACCAGACGACGAGGGTGCTCTCGAGGAGTCCGCGCTCTTTCAGATCGGCGATGAGCGCGGCGATGGGCTGATCGACCCCGGCCACAAGATTGCCGTGGGCCCGCTCGATGTAGTCGTGACTGTCCCACGAGCCGTGGTAGAGCTGGACAAAACGAACGCCCTTTTCCACCAGCTTGCGGGCGAGGAGACATTTCCGCCCGAAGGCGTCGGTGGTATCTTTGCCGATGCCGTATTGCTCCTTCGTCTTTTCGTCTTCCTTTGAAAGATCGAGCGTTTCGGGGACCTGCATCTGCATGCGGAAGGCGAGCTCGTAGCTGTCCATCCTCGCGACGAGTTCCTCGTGATCGGGGCGGGTCGCGGCGTGTTCCGAGTTCAGTTTTGCGATGAGATCGAGATTTTTTCGCTGATGTTCCGGCGTCACCCCGGGGGGCGGCGCGAGGTCGAGGATGGGCGAGCCTTTCGGACGCAGCGGCGTCCCCTGGAACTGCGCGGGCAGGTAGCCATTGCTCCAGTTCGCCGCGCCGCCCTGCGGGTAGCTGACCTCGGGCAGGACGATGAAACCGGGCAGATCCTGATTGACCGAACCGAGCCCGTAGTTCACCCACGATCCGAGTCCTGGATCGCCGCCGAAGCGATTCCCCGTATTCATCTGATACATCGCGGTGGGATGGTTCACACTGTCGACGGTGCAGCCGCGGAAGAAGCAAAGCTCGTCCGCGACCTTCGCGAGATGCGACCAGTTCGTAGCCATGTCGGCTCCGCTCTGCCCCGCCTTGATGAAGGGAAAGGGGCTGCGCACGTAGTAGCGCTTGCCGCTCTCCATCGCGGACTTCTGCTTTCCCTCGCGGACGAATTCCTTGAGGTGCATCTTCTCGAGCATGGGCTTCGGATCGAAGGTGTCGATGTGCGAGGGACCGCCCTCCATCATCAGGAAGATGACATTCTTCGCCTTCGCCCCTGGGAAATGGCCTTCTTTCGGAGCGAGAGGATTCGCTTTTTCCTCCGCCGCGAGCAGCGAGGTCAGGGCAACGCTCCCGAGCGAGGCACCGAGACCGTAGACGAACTCGCGCCGCGTCGGGACATGGAGGGCGCGGGCGCCGGCACAGGGGAAGTAGCGTTTAGTAAACATAAGCAAACTCGTTGGAATTCAACAAAGCCAGACACACATCTGCGAGGGCGCGGGTTCTCGCGTCGCAAGCGCCGGGCTGGAGATCGGGGACAAAGTCGGCGTAGGCGTGGAGCCTCTCGTCGAAGGAGAATTTTTCGCCCGTGTTTTCCTCGACGGCCTCACGGCGCACGGTCAGGGGCGGCGTGACCTCGGGATAGACGGCCTTTTCCTGCACGGGCGTCATCTCACGCCAGTGGGCGAGACAGGTCGCGATCTCGGCAGCGGTCGCAGTTCTCCCCAACAGAAGCGCGAAAATTCGGTCGATCGCGGCTTCATCGGTCTCCGTTTCCCGCAGGACGCGGGTAGCGAGGGCGAGCGAACGGCCCAGGCTGGCGCGGCTGTTGAAGAGGGCGAAGACCTGTGGCGTCACCGTGCTGGCGTCGCGGCGCTCGCAGGAAAAATCAGGCGTCGGGGCGTTGAAGACCTCCATCATGGGATCGGCCTGGCCGCGCAGCTTCAGCGCGTAGAGGGAGCGGCGGTGACGTTCTTCGCGCAGCGGATTCGGGACCCAGGCCGAGGCGAAGGTGCCCATGACCTGGCGCGGCTGCATGGCCGCCTCGAGATTGATCTCGGGACGATTCGGGATCCCGCCGAGCGCCGGATTCAACTCGCCCGTCGCCGCGAGCATGGCATCGCGCAACTCCTCGGCACTGAGACGACGCGGTTTAAAAGCGGCGTAGGTTTTCTCCAGCTCTTCCCGGCTCAACTTGGAACCTGAAACTTCCAACCCGGAACTTCTCCGATATGCTTCGCTCGTCATGATGGTGCGATGTAGTTCTTTGAAGCTCCAGCCCGATTCGACAAAGGTCGCGGCGAGCCAGTCAAGCAACTCGGGATGGGTCGGTTTTTTTCCGGTGCTGCCGAAGTTGTTCGGATTGCCCGCGAGCGGCTCGCCAAAGTGCCACATCCAGACGCGATTGACGATGGCCCTCGTCGTGAGCGGATTGTCAGGATGCGCTACCCACTTCGCGAAGGCGGTGCGCCGTCCCTCGGGTGCCTCGGGCACGGCGCCGTCGAGTCCCGCCGTAGAACTGAGAACCGAGAGGATCCCGGGTTTTACTTTTTCGCCCGAGGCAAAAGGGTCGCCTCCGGTAAGGATGCAGGTCTGCTCAAGTTCACCCGCGGCGAAGGGATTCTTCGGAAGACGCAGCGGCGAATTGACCGACTTCATCTGCGGTGTCGCCCCGTTATAAACAGCGAGGGCGTAGGGTTCGTAGCGGTCGACCTCCCATCGCAGTCGCTCGAGCCCCTTGCGGGCGACGCGCTCCAGCCCGAACTGCTCGGGGGTGAATCCGACGAGTTTGGGCGGAAAGTCGCTCTCGGCTACGCCTTCCTTCATGAGACGGTTTCGCGCGGCCCCGAAAACTTCGGAGAATCCCCGGTTGCCGCCTTTTTCTCCCTGCGCCGCGATTGCCTCGACCGCAGCGTTCCAGCCCGACGGGTCTTTGCCGTTCTCGCGGAACCAGGCCTGCGCATTTTCGAGGAGGATGCGGTCGAGCTCGGCGAGCGTAGCGAGGTATTCGGCGCGCCTTTTCTCGAGATAAGCCCGCTCCCCGAACCCCTCTGTGTTCTCGTTAGGCAAAAACGGCGCAGGCCGCTCGACCAGTTGTGTCGTCGCGAAAACGGCCTGAATGGAATAATAATCGACCGTCGGAACCGGATCAAACTTGTGATCGTGACAGCGCGCGCACTGCAGCGAATGGGCGATGAAGACCTCGCCGACGCTGTTCGTGACATCATCGAGAAAGCGCTGGCGGGCGATCTTCGCGACCTCCATGCCGGTGAGTTCCCATGGTCCCATCCGAAGGAAGCCGGTGGCGATGACCTTTTCCGGATCGGCGGGATCGAGTTCGTCTCCGGCGATCTGCTCCACGATGAACTGATCGTAGGGCTTGTCGGTGTTGAAGGACCGCACGACGTAGTCGCGGTAGCGCCAGGCGTTGCCCCGCTCGTAGTCGTTGGCGAAGCCGCTGCTGTCGGCATAGCGCACCACGTCGAGCCAATGTTGCGCCATGCGCTCGCCATAGTGGGGCGACTCGAGAAGACGGTCCAAGAGATTTCGGATTGCGGATTGGGGATTGGGGATTGATTCGGCTTCGAAGGCAGCGATTTCCTCGGGCGTTGGAGGGAGGCCGGTGAGGTCAAAGGTGGCCCTTCGGATGAAAGTCCGCGCGTCGGCCGCCGGGGCGGGCGTGACGCCTACGGGGAAGTGTTTGGCAATCAGCGCGTCGACGGGGTGCTCCCCTTTCCCTTTTTCCCAATCCGAAATCCCCGATCCGAAATCCGAAGTCGCCAATGGCGCATAACCCCACAGCCCCTCGGTCGGGTAGCGGCGGTTCGTCCAGTCGGGTGAAAGACCGCCCGTGGTTTTCACGATGATGCCGTCCTCGGCGGCCCAGGCGGCTTCGTTGGCCTTGGTGATTTCCACCGCGCGCGTCGCATCGGGCCAGGGGGCGCCGCCGGCGATCCAGATCTCGATCCAGCCGAGTGCTTCGGCGTAGAGTTTGTCGGTCTCCTTCGGTGGCATCGCCTCCCAGTCTTCGTGTTCGCGGGTCGAAGCGAGATAGAGCGGACTCTCGAGCGGCTTCCCCGCGACGAGTCCGGGTTCGCCGCTGTCGCCTCCGGCGAGGATGGACTCGCGGCTGCGCATGTCGAAGCCGCCTTTGATCTTCACTTCCTCCTGTCCGTGACAGGCGATACATTTTTCACTGAAGAGCGGCTGGATGCGGCGGACAAAAAGCGCCTCGGCATCGTCGGCGGCCGCCACCAGCTGCGTGAGGGCGGCGGACGAGAGCGCGAAAGAAAAAAGGAGGCGATGGACGGAATGAAGGCGGTTCATGCGGGGCTGCTTATTATCCCGGGATACGGCGGGCGAGTGCCACAAAAAAAGGGATTCTTTTTTCATTCCACCCTCCCCGCTTCGAACATGGCCCGGATCTCGCCCGCAGAGAGGGCGGTCCGGTAAATGGCAAATTCGTCGATGGCCCCGTTGAGATTGCGGATGGGAAACTGATGGGACTCGGTCGGCAGCCCCCAGTTGCCGATTTCGCACGGACCGAATTGAATGCTGCGTCCCGCCTTGTGGAGCGGCGAGACCTCCCGCCCCGCCACCTCCCCGTCGAAGTACTGCACGACTTCGCCGCTCGTGCCGTCGTAGCTCACCGCGAGATGATGCCAGCGACCGAGGCTCTCGGCGGTGAGGACGGGCCGCGAAAAATACATCTGATTGTATTTCCCGCCCTTTCCCAAGATCCCCGGGGGTCGATAGACGAGGGAAAACATCAGGCTGCCGTCTTCGTAGATCTGCCAGTGCGGCTCGCCGTTTTCATAGCCGTCGGTGAGGAGGAGCGAATTATATTTCTTATCAACGCTATCGACCTTCACCCAGCAGGCGAAGGTGATATCACGATAGGTGCCGTCGATGTTCATGCGCAATCGATCACCGGGTCGCTTGAACTCGAGTGCCGCCTTCCCGGGCCAGCGGCCGTCGGTCCAGCGGGCTCCCACCGCGCCGCCGGTCCGCGATTGAATCCGCGGCTCGGCCACGTTCGCGACGAATCGATCCCGACCAGCCGCGGTCTGGTGATGAAAATCGTAATAGGCGATCAGTCGTTCGTCGCGCCTCGCCCCCTGCGACCACGCGCGCCAGGCCTCGAGCCGCCGCACCCCGCGCTCGGCGGCGAGCCCGTCGAGTTCACTGAGGGAGAGAAAGACCGCCGGATCGACTGCCTTTTCCCCGTCGGATCCCAGTGACATGCCGCCGGTGAGGCTCTGTGAACCGCCTCCCTCTCGATGGGCGATGACTTCGCCGTCAAAGACATGCACATCGCTGCCGACGCCTGACATATCCACATTGAGAGCGAACTCGGTCCCGAGATCCTCGAGCTTCAAGCCCGGCGCGTGAAGCAAAAAGCCCTTCGCCGCCGGCGGCACCTGCACCCTCACCCGCCCGCGATGGCAACGTGCCTCCCACGGTGAAACGATCTCGAGCTCGGCCTCCCCCTCGATCACGACGGTGGCTCCGCTGTAGAATTCGATCTGGGCGAGTCCGCCGGTGAGATGGATCGTCCCAGGGGCAAGGGTGTCACCGCTGCGCCTTTCGCCCCCGGCAAACTTCGCCGAGATCGTCTGACTCAGCATCGCGACCCCGGCCGAGACGGCCTCGTCTTTCCCACCGCCGCCGGGTGATGTCGTTTTCCCTGACAAAATCACTAAGGCGACCACCGCGGCGATTCCCGCCGTCGTGAGAGCCGCCGTTCGCCACCATCCACGCCTGCGAGTGTCCGGCTCTCCCGGCATCGCGAGACGACCCGAAGTCACGCCGGGCTCGTGCAGGAGCCGTGCGTGCAGGTCGGCGAGTTCAAGGTAAAGGCGACGCGCCTGCCAGTCCTCACGCAGGATCTCCTCGAGCCGCACGAGGTCTTCGGCAGAGATTTCCCCGTCGAGACGGGCGTGGATGAGCGATTCGAGATTCATGCGAAGCCTTCCGCTTTCAGTTGTTGCGAGACGCAGTCGTGAAGCCGCCGGCGCAGCATCTCGAGATTCCGGAATAGCGTGCGCCGGCTCAGGGAGTAGCGGGCCATCATCTCCTCCGCCGACTCGCGGCGGGCATAGCGGCTCGTGAGCAGGTCGCGGTCGGCCGGACCGAGTTTCCCAAGGCAATGGTCAAGATGATGCAGCCTCTCCTCGAGACGCGGCTCGTGGCGCTCGCGTTCGATCGCGAGCAGGTCGATGATGTCTTCACTGAAGAGCAGCGGAGCCCGGCCCGACTTTCCCCGGTGCTTCTGCACTTCGAGGTAGGCAAAGCGGTAGGCCCAGGGAAGAAAGGGCCGCGTCGCGTCGTATTGATCGAATTTACGAAAAAGCGCCAGACTCGTCTCCTGCAGGATGTCTTTAGCGTCGGCCTCTGAGGGGACGAGGCTGTAGATGTAACGGAAAAGGCGCTCCTGATGCCCGGTGAGGAGCACAATGAGGTTCTCGGTGGAGCTCGCGGGGGTGTCGTCGTTCATGCAGTCGCCGCAGTTTTCCCAAGTTATCCCCGAAGATGAACGAAAAGTGCCAATTTTTTTTGCGATCAGGGGCGCGGGAAGGCCCCGGCGGCATCTCCGGGAACCGCTCCCGAAGACCCGATCCGGGCAACTTTTCACTGGCTAAAGGGGTGATTTCACGCCATAGCATTCCCATGTCGACCCCCACCTATTTCGTCGTTTCCCGCGAGCAGCACGAGGCGCTCGTCTCCGCCGCTTATCAGCATCGCGGCTATCAGGAAGATGAATCCGCCGCCGCCGCCCGCATGTGCAGCGAGGCCTCGTGGCACGGGATCCGCACCCACAACGCCCTCAAGGCGCTCCATCTCGACGAGCTCTTCGGCAGTGGCAGCGGCGGCTGTGTCCCCGGCGCGCAGATCGAGGTGCGCGAGACACGTTTCCCCGCCGTGCAGAGCTGGAACGCCCATCGCAAGCTCGGCCAAGCCGTCGCCTGCGAGGCGATCGAGACCTGTATCCGCCTCGCCGACCAGTATGGCTCGGGCACGGTCGCAATCGACAACGCCTTTCACTACCTCTGGGGCGGCGGTTACGTGATGGACGCAGCCAAGCGCGGCTACATCGCCTACACCAACTGCACTTCGACCCTCGCCGAAGTCGTGCCTTTTGGCGGTAAATTCCCCACCCTCGGGACCAACCCGCACAGCTGGGGATTCCCCACGACCGATGCCGTCGGTTACCCCGTCGTCGTGGACTGGGCCACCTCGGAGATCGCGATGGGCAAGGTCGAGCAATACAAGCGCGAGAACAAAAAGCTCGAGTCCTCCTTCGGCGTCGATAAGGACGGCAACCCCACCGACGATCCATTCGCCGTCGTCGCCCTGCTCCCCTTCGGACGACACAAGGGCTACGGCCTCGGCCTTCTCAATGAACTCTATGGCGCCGCCATCGGTGGTTCTCTCCCGACCCTGCGCGGCCGCGCCGCCAAGGCAGAAGGCACCGGCGAGAAGACGACCTGCGCCTTTTATTTCCAGATCGTCCACCCCGAGGCCATCCATGTCGGCGATTTCTCTAAGGGCCGCAACCAGGCGGAAAACATCAGTGCCGTGGTGCAGGACATTCTCGGCCACGGCAACGAGAACTGCATGCTCCCCGGCACGATCGAGGCAAACAGTGCCAAGCTCAGCGAAAAGGCCAACGGGCTTCTTTTCACCGAAGCAGAGGTCAAAGGATTCATCCACCTCGCCGAAGAGTGCGGCCTCGACACCTCGCCCTGGGCGCCTGAGTCGCTCAGGACCTTTGCGGGATAATTCCCGCAAAAAAAGCCTGCCGGCACTGGCTCCGCCCGGCTTGGGAAAAATGGTTTAAAACCCGTTCATCTCAGTAGCGGGGACCGTAGTAGCCGGGGGCCGGCTGGCCGTATTGCGAAGGAGCCGGCTGGCCGTATTGCTGCTGCTGAACTTGTTTCTTCTCCTGATTGGAACCGACAGCGGCACCGGCTAGACCGCCGATCGCCCCACCGATAAGAGCACCGGTTCCTCGATTCCCGTCACCGGCTACGAGCGCACCGATACCGGCGCCGGCAGCGCCTCCGGTCACGGCACCCTTTTGCGTGGGGTTGCATCCAACGATGGCGAAAGTAGCAACACAGAGCAGAGAGGCGACGAGCTTTTTCATGGTGGAGAAGCTTCGCTTTTCTTAAATAAATTTTCAAGAAATGTTTTGAGTGAATTTGGTTTTTCTAAAGGAGCTTGTTTTACCTCATCTCTCCGCAGTCCCGGGATGGGCCCGAAGCCGACAAAGCGGGACTTTGATTCCCCGTCGGGCACGTCCCAGTCAAAAACACTCACTCCGTGAATCGTTTTGCCGCGATAGCGGCGACCGCTGCTCGCCCCGAAAACGACGCCCTCGCCGTCCTCTTTCAACGTGCCGAGATAGATCATGACGTGCGAGATCGCAGGAAGCCGTTCGCCCGTTTCATACGTGCCTTCCCAGAAAAGGAGGTCGCCCGGTTTCAGGTCGGCGAAGACCGGATCCTCCGTCGTCGTCACTCCGGGGGTGGGCTTCAGTTTGCCCGAGGCCTCGACCCATTCGTAGAAATTCCACGAAGAGCGCGGGATCTCCCCGAGACCCAGTTCGACAAGACTGCACTGCACCGTACCCGAGCAGTCCATCCCGCGCTTCTTCGGCGAATTGGAACCGAACCGGTAACCCAGCTTCTTCCGAGTCAATCCCAGCGAAACCTCGATAAGCCTTTTCACCTCCTCCGGCTCCGTCTCATATTCGATCAGATCAGTCGGTTGAATCGTTGCCACCGATACCTTTTCCGCCCGAACGGGAACGAAAGACAGGACGACGAACAGGATCAATCCCGCGACCCGGGAGAATTTTTCACGGCGCATCACCCCGCTAAGCTAACCTCCGCCGGTCGGCGGCACAAGCGCGCCTTCGATGTGACTGGCGCACGCCGGAATTTTCGCTATGCTCGCAGCATGTCTTTCCGAATTTTTAAAACCTCCACCTCTATTTTCCTTGAGAGTTCCGACGCTCCCGGTCTCTTTCGCCATGTCGACGACGGGTTCTCATTTGACGATCTCTTCACCTCGGCCGAACCCGCCGCCTACATTGCAAAGTTCTATGAGAGTGCCGGGAAAGAAGTCTCCTTCAGTCCTGATACCCCGCTCGAAGCCCCCATCGGCGATCAGGAAGTTTGGGCTGCCGGGGTAACCTACTTCCGCAGCCGCACCGCGCGGATGGAGGAAGCTGAAGTCGCGGGCGGCGATGTCTTTTACGATAAAGTTTACGAAGCCCCCCGCCCCGAGCTTTTTTTCAAAGCGACCGCGGCGAGGACGCGCGGTCATCTCGACCATGTCGGGATCCGCAGCGACTCGACCTGGGACGTGCCCGAGCCAGAATTCACTCTCGCGATCAACAGCGGAGGGAAGATCTTCGGCCACACCATCGGCAACGACATGAGCTCGCGCTCGATCGAGGGGGAAAACCCGCTCTACCTGCCCCAGGCGAAAAACTACACCGGCGCCTGCGCCCTCGGCCCATGCCTCGTCGTCGGCGATGCCCCCGCGCCAGAGACCACCATCGCGATCTCGATCTCGCGCGGCGGCAGCGAAGTCTTTTCCGGAGAGACCTCCCTCTCGCAGATCAAGCGCTCCTTCGAAGAACTTGCCGGTTACCTCTTCAGCTCGAATCATTTTAAAAAGGGAGCCTACCTCATGACCGGCACCGGCATCGTCCCCGACTCCAGCTTCACCCTGCAAGTCGACGATGTCGTCTCGATCACCATCGAAGGGATCGGCACCTTGCAGAACACGGTGGAGAAAGTGTGAAGCTTTTAGCTTTTAAGCCATTTTCTGACTCCTGATTGACTTCGTTTCACTCCGTCTATTTGCGTTTCGCTCCGACCCCTGCCCTTTGCCCCATGCACCCACTCCTCGACTCCGGCGACGACGCCATCTTCACCCTCCGCACGAAGGCTCCAGGGCCGAGCGGAGTGCTGCCCTTCACCCGCGAGCAACTGGCGACGGACCCGAGCGGGCACCTCTTCGGCTGGACGCAGAATGTCGGGATGGGCTGGGATGCGGACAAGGTCGGCGGCGGGGATTACCTCATCCTCAGTACTCAGGGCGGGATCCGGCAGCCCGACGGCAAACCGATCGCTCTGGGTTACCACACCGGACATTTCGAAGTGGGGCTGCTGATGGAGGAGGTTGCGAAAACAATCACCACTCTGGGGGGAGTCCCCTTTGCCGGCTTCGTGAGCGATCCCTGCGACGGACGCACCCAAGGCACCGACGGGATGATGGACTCGCTCGCCTACCGCAACGACGCCTCGACCGTCTACCGCCGTCTCATCCGCTCCCTCCCCACCCGCAAGGGTGTCGTCGGTGTCGCCACTTGTGACAAGGGGCTCCCTGCCATGATGATGGCCCTAGCCGCGATGCACGATCTCCCAACCGTGCTCGTTCCCGGGGGCGTGACCCTGCTGAGCGAGGACACCGAGGAAGACCTCGGACGCATTCAGACGATCGGAGCGCGCTACGCCCAAGGCACCCTGAGCTACGCCGACGCGGCCGAGGCCGGATGCAAAGCCTGCGCCTCGCCAGGCGGTGGATGCCAATTCCTCGGAACGGCCGCAACGAGTCAGGTCATCGGCGAAGCACTGGGCCTGGCCTTGCCCCATTCCGCTCTCGCGCCCTCAGGTGCGGACATCTGGCGCGACATGGCGAGGCGCTCCGGCGCCGCCGTCGTCACTCTGGAAAAGCGCGGCATCACGACGAAAGACATTCTCACCGACGCCGCCTTTGAGAACGCCCTCGCCGTTCACGCGGCCTTTGGCGGATCAACCAACCTCATCATGCACCTCCCTGCGATCGCTCATCAAGCGGGAGTGACCCGGCCCAATGTCGATGATTGGCGGCGCGTCAACGCGCTCGTCCCGCGTCTCGTCGATGCGCTGCCAAACGGGCCAAGACACTACGCAACCGTTCAGGTGTTTCTCGCCGGCGGCGTGCCCGAGGTCATGCTCCATCTCCGCAACGCCGGGCTACTGAAGCTCGACGCCCTCACCGTCTCGGGCAAAACAGTCGGAGAAAATCTCGACTGGTGGGAAAAATCCGAGCGTCGTCAGCGGCTCCGCGAAAAGCTCATTCAACTCGACGGTATTGATCCTGACAATGTCATCATGTCACCTTCCGTCGCAGTCTCGCGGGGACTCACCTCCACTGTCACTTTCCCCGGGGGCAACCTCACTCCTGACGGATCAGTCATCAAATCCACCGCAATTGATCCGAGTAAACTGGACGAAAACGGCATCTACCTGCACGAGGGTCCGGCCCGCGTTTTCGCTTCGGAAACCGCCGCCATTGCCGCCGTAAAATCGACTGGCGAAGATCGCATCAAAGAGGGCGACGTCGTCGTCCTGATCGGGCTCGGCCCGATCGGATGCGGCATGCCCGAGACCGCTCAGATCACGATCGCGCTGAAGCATCTGTCCTGGGGAAAGCACGTCGCGCTGATCACCGACGGCCGTTTTTCCGGTGTCTCGACGGGAGCCTGTGTCGGCCATCTTTCACCCGAAGCGTGGGCGGGAGGCCCCATCGGTAAAGTGCGCGACGGCGACCGCATCCGCATCGAGATCGATTCGCGCAAGCTCACCGGATCGGTCGACTACACCGGCGACTTCACCGAGCTGATGGCCCGTCCCGCCAACGAGAAATTGCAACCCCTCCCGAACGTGCCCGACGACACCCGTCTCTGGGCCGCCCTCCAAAACGTGAGCGGCGGGACCTGGGGAGGATGCGTCTACGATGTCGACGCGATCATTGCCCGGTTAGCGGAGTGAGGAGTGCTCTTCGCCATAGTAATCTCTGCACGGCAAACTTCTTTAAAGTGGTGAGCTCCTCGCGTGTGTGCCCCCTACTCGATCGCCCTTCAAACATCGCAGGGCTAGCCCGAATGGCACTAGGTTAAGCCGCCTTACCGGCGAAAAAACGTTAAAAATTCGGGCTCGGCGGGGGGGCAGGAATGTCTCCCGCCTTCTTTTACTCCAGGCCTAGGAGACGCAGACTGTCGCGATGGATCAAGGCCTCAATCTGATCCACATCGAGCCGCGGCAGGGCCGTGCCCTCGAGCATGTCGTTGAGCTTTCGCAGTCCGTCGATCGAGGCATTCACTGTGGTGAAAGGAAAGTCGGACCCGAAGAGCACTTTTTCCCAGACGCCGTATTCCTGGACCAGCATGAGGCTTTGATAGAGCTGAAAAGGACGGTAATGCAGCGCGCTGATGTCGGCGAAGACGTTCGGGTGTTTCCGTATCGTGACGACACACTCGCCCTCCCAGGGATGCCCGAGATGGGCGAGGATGAACTTTATCCCCGGATATTTCAGCGCGACCGGTTCGATCAAGCGGGGGAAAGTACACTCCAGCGGCGCCTGCCGGATAAAGGTCGTGCCCGTGTGCATGAGGACGGGGAGCCCTTTTGCCTCACAATACTGCCAGAGCGGCTCAAGAGTCGGGTCACTCACTTTAAATCCCGCATACATCGGGAGCAGCTTCACCCCGCGCAGTCCGAGGACCTCGTGCCCGCGGTGCAACTCCTCCTGCCAGCCCGACTGGGTCGGATCGACCGAGAGAAAGCCGATGAGCGCTTCGGGATGGCGTCCTACATACTCCGCGACGTAGACATCGTCGACCCACATGCCCGAGAGCTTCGCTTTGCCCCCGAAGACAATCGACCTGGTCCCCGGAGGCACCGTCGCGGCATAGTCCTCGTATCGCACAGAGATGTCGATCGTGGCATTCGCCCGTGCGCCCGAGGCCTGCCGGATAAAATCCTCGCTGAAGGCATCGGGAAAAGGCCAGGTGTGGCTGTGAACGTCGATGGTCATAAGTCGGCAGTTGCTTCGGTGAGGCGGTCAAAAAGGCGGTCGACCTCGTGGCGGGTCTCCTCATCGAGGATGAATCCGCGCGGCCCACGCACGATTTCATTTCGGAAAATCCCCTGACGGATGAGGAGATGTTTTTCCACGGCAAGGAATCCGTCGAGACTGGTCTGCAGCGAAATGAGCGCGCTGAGCGGTTCGTGGATGTGCGCGGCGGTGTCGAGGTCGCCCGCCTCGAGCGCTTCCCAGAGCGGGACGATTGCGGTGATGAGATCGGCCCCCGGCATCGTGCCGCAAATCCCGCGGTGGTAGGAGTCGATCAGGGCGATCCCGCCCGTGCCCTCGAAGACGCGGGCGCGCCCACCCGTCGCATCGCGCAGGGCCGAGAGACGCGGCCCGATCGGTGAGGCCTCGGGCTTGAAGAGAACTCGCTCGGGCCCGAACTCGTCGAGGAGCCGAGCCTGAAAAGCGATCGACATGGGCTTGCCGACGTAGCCCGAGGCATCCTGTACGATCACGGGGATGTCGATCACTTCGAGGAGCCGCCGGTAATAATCGAGCAACTCCTTTTCCTCCACGCTGATCGAAATCGGAGGGATTGCCATCACCGCGGCCGCCCCGCATTCCTCGGCGTGGCGGGCGTGGCCCTCGGCCGTGTAGCTACTCTCCGCGCCGACACTGATGATGGCCGGGCCTTTTCCCACCGCGAACTGGCAGGCCTGAGCCGCGAGCAATTCGCGCTCGCGGTCCGAGAGCCGCAGCACCTCCGAGACCATCGCCATGACGATCCCGTCGGCGCCTTGATGGAAGAGCCAGTCGATCTCGTGCCCCAGCGTTTCGAAATCGATCGACTCGTCGGCGAGGTAGGGAGTCTGAAAAACCGGGAGGACCCCGGAAAGGGCGGTGGCGCGGGATTCACTCATATCGCCGATCTGTTAAACGAAAAGCCCCCCGCCGGGCAAGCGCGGAATCTCGCGGGTTCACGCTAAGAAGAGTTTCCCGCCCCGCCATCCTTTTCCCTTTCCTCCATTGCCAAACCCGATTCAATAGGGTTGGATCGTCGGGGCAACCCTGTCGCGTCCGACCTTCTATCCTCTTTCATGAAACTTCTTCTCATCGGCACCGGCTCCATCGGGGAGCGGCACCTGCGCTGTTTCCAGCAACTTGAACGCTGCGACGCGATCGCCTTTTGCGAAACCCACGCCCCGCGACGTGCCGAGATCGCCGGGCGCTACGGGATTCCCACGAACCTCGCTTTTCCCGACCTCGAAAGCGCCCTCGCCGACGGCCACTACGATGCCGCCGTCATCGCGACTCCTGCGCCGACACACATCCCCATCGCGACCCGCCTCGCGGCGCTCGGCACTCACCTGCTCATCGAAAAGCCGCTCAGCCTCACGATCGACGGCATCGAGGCGCTCGTCGAAGTGGTGAAAGAAAAAAATCTCACCGTCGCGGTCGGCTACGTCCATCGCGCCCATCCTGCCGTCGAGGCGATGAAGGAAGCCCTCGACTCGGGCCGCTTCGGTCGCGTCCTCCAGATCCGGACCGCCTCGGGCCAGGCCTTCGCAACCTTGCGTCCAGCCTACCGCGACGTCTATTTCGCCAAACCCGAACTTGGCGGCGGCGCGATCAACGACATGATCACCCATTTTTACAACGTCGGCGACTGGCTCGCCGGCCCGATCCGGCGGGTCATGACCGATGCCGATCATCAGACCCTCGAAGGCGTCACAGTCGAGGACACCGTCCACTCGCTCGTGCGTCAAGGCGCCGACGGCGGCGTCATGGGCAGCTACGCCCTGAACCTCTACCAGCACCCTAACGAAGTCCTCATCACCGTCGTCTGCGAGGGCGGCACCCTGCAGGCCGAGTATGCAAAAAAACGCTGGTCCTGGATGACCGAGGCGAGCGGAGCCTGGCATCACGAAGCCGTCGAGATGCCCGAAGTCGATGTCATGTATCGCCGGCAGAACGGCGCCTTTCTCGACGCGATCGACGGAAAAGGCAGCGTCCTCTGCACCCTCGAGGAGGCGATCCGCACGCTCAAAGTCAACCTCGCCTCGCACCTCAGCGTGAAAGAGGGAACCTGGCAGATCGTCAACGCATGAATCCCGAAGCCACCATCCCCCAGCTCTTTGACCTGACCGGAAAAACCGCCCTCATTAGCGGAGCAAGCGGCTGGCTCGGCTCGGCCATGTCTCGCGCCCTCGCCGAAGCCGGAGCCAACGTCATCACCACGAGTCGCGACCCCGATCGCGCCCGCGACGCCGCTGCCGCGCTCCCTGCGACCGGAGCCCAAACCCACCACGGAGTCGCTCTCGACCACCTCAACGAAGACTCAATCGAATCCGGCTTCACCGCCGCGCTCGCCTGCACCGGACGCATCGACATCCTCATCAACAACGGCCACGCCGCGAACGGGTCTGACCTCTCCACCGTGACGGCCAACGAATTCAACCGCAGCCTCGCCAACGCCACCGGCTATTTTCTCCTCGCCCGCAAAGTCCACGAACACGCCGTCGCCCGCGGAGGCGGCGCGAGTATCGTCATGATAGGCTCGATGTATGGCGTTGTCGGATCCTATCCCGAGGCCTACGAGGGTGCCGTCTCCGCCAGTCCCGTCGCCTATCACGCGCTCAAGGGCGGCATCGTCCACATGACCCGCCACCTCGCCGTCTACTGGGCAAAGGAGGGCGTCCGCGTGAACTGCCTCTCCCCCGGTCCTTTCCCCGGCCCTGCCGCGAACCCGACCATGGTCGAGCGGCTCACCGCGAAATCGCCCATGGGGAGAATGGGCCGCCCCGATGAGCTCAAAGGCGCCGTCGTTTTCCTCGCGAGCGAAGCGAGCAGCTACATCACCGGCCAGAATCTGCTGGTGGACGGCGGCTGGACGGCGTGGTGAGGCCACTTTTTCATCGCGTCGCAAAAAGTTGCATTTTGCACCTAAATGGCGCAGTTTATTCACATGTCAACGGCCATCAAAGTCTCGGAATCCCTCGCCGAAGAAGCCCGCGCTGCGGCTCAGGATGCGGACCGCTCCCTTACCGGTCAGGTGGAACATTGGGCCCGCCTCGGCAAAGCAGTGGAACCGCTCCTGACGACAAAGACTATCACGGCGCTCAAGAAGTGGCCCGAACTAGCGCCCGAAGAAGAGGAAATCGAGAAGCAGCACATTCTCGAAGCCCTAGAACAGTTTCGGAACACCCCGGCCTCGGTTTTGCGGGAGAGGATCGGGTTGGATAAGATGACTATCTACCTGCCAGACCCGGAACGTCCCGGAGGACTCATCCGGGTAACGCCGGACGGGACTCGACAACGCGGACATCGTGTTGGCTCGGAGTTTGTGGAAGATTGATTCCCTTTTCTGCTCGCAACGACGTCGTTTGCACTCACATTTGCTCCGTGAGCAATCCCGAACCGGATCTCGTTTGCCCGCCTCTGCTGGTTGTCTTTGCCGGCCCTAACGGAGCCGGAAAATCGACTTTTCGTCGGATTTTCTACGGCGATTCTACCGTTCCATTTATCAATGCGGATATGATTGCCGCCGAAGAAAAGGTGAGTGCTTACGAGGCAGCCGCAATGGCCGAGCGGCTACGGCAGGATCTTTTCATCGCGCGGCAATCCTTCATGTTTGAAACAGTTCTCAGCGATCCGATTGGCGCAAAGGTGGCATTTCTCACGACTGCTCGGAGCCATGGTTACCGGGTGGTGGTGAATTTTATTGGACTCGAATCGGACGAATATTCATTCGCGCGGGTGTTTCAACGGGTAGGTGAAGGGGGACACGACGTGCCCGCGGAAAAGATCCGCGAACGCTTTCCAAGGGTTCTGGAAAATCTTGCCCGCGTCCTCGGAAAAGTCGATGCGCTCTCGATCTACGACAACACCTCCGAGACTTCTCCTTATCGTATGATTGCCCGCATCGAAGGCGAGTTATTACTCGAACTCTCCCATTCGATCCCTCAATGGCTGACTTTCCTCGATCTTCCCGATCGAATATCCAAAAATACAGTCCGAATTCCGTAACTCGTGCATCCCCCGCCTTCGCGTCATTGCAGGGGTGATCGCTTTTCGCTAAAAGGGTTGATATGAAACCGACCCGACGTTCCTTTCTCGCCTCGGCCGCGGCTCCGGCGCTCGCTTTTTCGACTTCGAGCGCGCAATCCGCCGAAGCGAAACCGAATCTGATCCGCGAAGAGAATGCCAAGCCGGGATCCGATGACTGGCAGCTCACGCGGGTGCGGCTCGATCAAAAGGACGGTGTGCGAGCCTCGGACATCGAAGGCTACTGCTCGAAGCAATCCGTCGCTGCCGGGGAAAAGATCGACCTCTTCGTCAGCTCGAAACTCAAGGGGCACTGCACCATTGAAATCTTTCGCACCGGCTACTACGGCGGCAAAGGGGCTCGACTGATGGAGACACTCGGTCCCCTCCCCTGTAAGCCGCAGCCGACACCGGAATCGACCCGGGGTGATCGGCATCTCCACGAATGCCTCTGGAAACCGACGGTCACGCTCACGATCCCCGAGGAATGGCCCAGCGGCGTCTATCTCGGCCGCCTTTCGACTCCTGACACTACCGGAAAAGGCTACTGGCAGAACTATGTCGTTTTTATCGTGAAGGACGACAGGCCCGCCGATTTTTGCCTGCAATGCTCGGACAACACCTGGCAGGCCTACAACATGTGGCCGACCAATTTCTCGATCTACACGCACCCCAAGGGCAATCAGGGCCCGTGGGCCGATGTGAGCTTTGACCGGCCCTACGGGAAATATTCGCAGATTTATGAGAATCCGATGTCGCTCGGATCGGGCGAGTGGCTCTGCTTCGAGTTTCCCCTCGCCTACTGGCTGGAAGAGCAGGGCTACGATGTGACCTATTGCTCGAACGCGGACATGGTCGATCCTGCCTACGCACGGCCCGACCGATTCAAGGCCTTCCTCAGCAACGGCCATGACGAGTATTGGGACATCCGCGAATACGAAAACGTCGTGAAGCTGCGCGACACCGGGACGAGTCTGCTCTTTTTCTCGGGCAACTCGGTCTGCTGGGTCACGCCGATGACGCCGAGCGAGGACGGGAAGAATCCCAATCGCATCATTTTCCGCGGCGGCCCCTACGGAGGCGACTACAAGTACGCGACCGACCGGGAACGCACCGAAGGCCCTTTCCCCCATCGCGGTCCCGACGAGGGCTACCTGATGGGTTCGCGCAATGTCGATCCGGTTAACGGCGGCGGCGACTGGGTCTGCGAGAAACCCGATCACTGGATCTTCGACGGGACCGGCATGAAAAAGGGTGACTCCATCCCCGGTCTCATCGGATGGGAATACCACGGTGATCCTCCGGCGGATATTCCGGGACTGGAAGTCGTCGGCGCGGGCACCGCGCTCCAGGGCGGGGTCAATCCGCAGCAGTGGACCGCCACGATCTACCGGGGACCGAAGGGCAATTTTGTCTTCAACGCCTCGACCATCTTCTGGTGCCAGGGACTCAGTTCGCCCCCGGGGCACATGCTGCCATGGTCGCACTGGTCACGACCGCACGGTCCGGATGCGCGGGTGCAGCGGATGACGAAGAATCTGCTCGACCGTGCGATAGGTGCCTGAAATGATCCCCCCATCATGATTCGTTTACTCCTCCTCGCCGCGTTCCTGTGGAACAGTGCCGTCGCCCGCGCCGCCGATTTCCCCGTGATCTACAACACCGAGGCCGAAAAATCGGAGCCGATGTCACCGGAGGAGACGGCCAGAACCGCCGAGCTCCCCGAGGGCTTTCGTCTCGAGGTCTTCGCGTCCGAGCCCGAGGTGCAGCAGCCCATCGGGATCACTTTTGATGACAAGGGACGCCTCTGGGTCGCCGAGTGTTACACCTTCGCGGAGACGCCGCTGCGCTGGGACATGAATTTGCAGGACCGCGTCATTGTCCTCGAAGATACGGACGGCGACGGCAAGTCCGACAAGCGCACCGTCTTCTGGGATCAGGGCAAACGGCTCACCTCCGTCGCGGTCGGTCACGGCGGGGTCTGGGTGACCTGTGCGCCGCAGTTGCTTTTCATTCCTGACGCGAACGGCGACCTTGTCCCCGATGGCGAGCCGGTCGTGATGCTCGACGGCTTCGATGCCGAGACGATAGGCCACAACATCGTCAACGGGCTGAAGTTCGGCCCCGACGGCTGGCTCTATGGTCGCCACGGGATCACCTCGACCTCCTACGTGGGAGCTCCCGGCACCCCGGAAAAGGAGCGCGTCGCGATGAACTGCGCGATCTGGCGCTTTCATCCATTCACGAAAGAGCTCGAAGTCTTCTGCCACGGCGGCACCAATCCCTGGGGCATGGACTGGAACGAGGAGGGCCAGCTTTTCTACACCAACACTGTCATCGGCCACCTCTGGCACGCCATCCCCGGCGCCTACTACGAACGCATGTTCGGCGCGCATCTGAATCCGCTCGCCTACGAATACATCGGCCATACCGCCGACCACTATCATTGGGACCGCGGGTCGGAAAAATGGAACGACGTCCGCAAAGGCATCAGCGACAAGACCTCCGAGCTCGGCGGCGGCCACGCCCACATGGGCTGCCTCATCTACCAGGGCGGCGTCTGGCCGAAGGAATACCACGGCAAGCTTTTCACCTGCAACCTGCACGGTCGCCGCATCAACATGGACATCCTCGAACGCGAGGGCAACGGCTACGTCGGGAAACACGGCAAGGATTTCATGATGCTGAAGGATCCCTGGTTCCGCGGTCTCGATCTCATCACCGGTCCCGACGGCCAGGTCTGGATGAATGACTGGAGCGACACCGGCGAGTGCCATGACAATGACGGCATTCACCGCACGAGCGGAAGGATTTACCGGATTGTCTATGATGGGCCGGAAAAGGGCGAGCCGACGACGGAGCGGCCGGAGTGGCTGACGAAGCGGGAGAGCGAGTCCTTTGACCCGTCCAGCTATCTCTCCTCGAATAACGAATCACAGCGCGCTCTCGCGATTCGATGGATCGCGGAAGACAAGGGCTCTGCCGAACCGGCCCTCGCGTCCAATTCGACTCCACTCATAAGGCTCGAACTTGCCGCCGCCCTCCAAAGGATTCCGCTTGAGTCTCGCTTTCCCCTCGCCACCTCTCTCTCCACCCATTCCGAAGACGCCACCGACCGCCAGCAATCCCTCATGATCTGGTATGGCATCGCCGAAGCCGTTTCGAAGTATCCTGACAAAGCCGTAAAACTCGCCCTCTCCTCCAAACTCCCCACCGTCACTCGACTCATCACACGCCGTCTCGCCGAGGATCTCGAAAAAACACCCGCGCCGGTGAACGATCTCCTTTCCCGCGCCACCGACGAGAATCGCCTCCCCATCCTGCGCGGTCTCAATGAGGGCCTCAAGGGCTGGAGCAAGGCCCCCAAACCGGCCGTCTGGGACAACATCATTAAAGCCGGCGGCGACGAGGAAGCGCAGACCCTCATCCGCGAACTTTCCCTTGTCTTCGGAGACGGACGAGCCCGTGACGAGCTGCTCGCCATCGCCGCGAATGCCGAAGCCGATCCCGGTGCCCGCCGCGCCGCCCTCACCAACCTGCTTCGCGATCCCACGACTGATCTGTTGCCCAAGCTCAAGGAATGGACCAATGACCGCGTCCTCGCCCGCGAAGCCATTCTCGGACTGGCCAACTACGATGATGCCGATGTCCCGAACCGTGTCCTCAATCAGTGGAAACGCGACACCGTCCACCGCGCCGTCGTGATCGATGTGCTCGTCTCGCGAGCGTCTTTTACCGGGGTCCTCCTCGCGCGTATTGCGCAGGGCGAGATCCCCCGCGACGCGATCAGTCCCTTCCACGCCCGCCAGATTCGCAGTCTCGGTGATGAATCCCTGACCAAACAACTTGGCGAGGTCTGGGGTGATGTGCGCGACACTCCCGAAGCGGTGAAGGCTGAAATAGCGAATTGGAAAACGCTCCTCACCCCCGAGGTCATCGCCGCCGCCAATCCGGCGAAAGGCAGAACGACCTACGCCGCCCTCTGCGCCGCCTGCCACAAGCTCTACGGCGAAGGCGGCGCGATCGGACCCGACCTCACCGGGAGCGATCGGCACAATCTGGATTATTTGTTAGGCAACATCGTCAATCCGAACGAGGTCGTCCCCGCCGACTACCGGCTCACCGTCTTCACCCTCAGGGACGGCCGGGTCGTCTCCGGTGTCATTCCGGAAGAGAACAAGAAAACCGTCACGGTGCAGACGCCGGTGGAGCGCCTCGTCATTCCCGCCGACACGATCACGAAACGAGAGGCCCTCCCAGTCTCCCTTATGCCCGAAGGCCTCCTTAAAACGATGGACGAAGCCGCGGTGAAAGATCTCGTCGCCTATCTCATGACGAGGGGTCCGGCGGAGGCGAAGTGACCGACTCACCTTTCCCCTCTCACGCCGCTTTTTTCTCACGATCAACCGGCGGATACTTTTTTGGATCGAGCACGGAGAGCACGTCGTAGACGCCCTCTTTTTCGACTTTCATGAGCGACTCGTCTTTCTCAAGCATCTCGCTCAGAATCTCGACGACGCGCGGGTGACGCTCTCCGTTGGCAACGAGAGCGTTACCGGCAAACTCGGGGAGCTCCTTATACATCGGCACAAATCCCTCGGGGATGTCCACTCCGGGGGGATTATCGGGCGCATCTTTGAAACGGAACGCAATCACGATGCGCCGGATCGCGCTCTCAGCACCGGTCGCGTAGAAAAAGCCCCAGAGCAGGTCCATCGTGGAGGCCTCGTCGAGCGGCATCTCGAGGATCTTCTGCGTCTCCTGCTTCTGCTCGTCGTAGAATTTTCCGAAGACTTCGCGCATGATCCGGTCCGCCTCGGCCGTGCGGGAAAAAAGCATCGCCGTGTGCATCACCTGGAGCTGCCCGGGAGTGAGTCCTGAGAGGTTCTCATACCAGCCCTGGAGCTCGGGTTCATTCTGCCTGATTAACTGGCTGATGAAGGCGATCAGGGCGGGCCGCGCGTGCTCGTTGTCGAGAGTGCCGTCGCCGGACCAGTCTTTCATCCGCGTGACAAACTGCTCGGGAGTGGGATTCTCGTAGTAAAACTCGAGCCAGTCCTTTTCCGGTTCATCTTCCGGGGCATCCTGTGATTGCAATAGAGAGGGGCTGAAATACAGGACCGGAGCGAGAAAAAGACCCGCGAAGAGGGCAAATTTGGACATATTCATAGAGAATCACAAATGAGGACCTGCTTACCAGCGCTATTGTTCATTTTCCGCTTGAAAATCCCTCAAAACGGATAGATTCCCTCCAACTATGGCGAAATCGAGTTGGATCACCAGAAACGCGCGTAAGCAGCGCACCGTAAATAAGTATGCGAAGCTTCGTGCCAAGCTGAAAGCAGAGAAGGACTATGATGGTCTGACCATGCTTCCCCGTGACGCGAGCCCGACTCGTCTTGTCAATCGTTGTGAAGTGACCGGTCGTCGTCGTGGCTACCTTCGCCGCTTCCGCATGTCGCGTATCACCTTCCGCGAACTGGCCTCACACGGGATGATCCCCGGCGTGACCAAGTCGAGCTGGTAATTCGCCGGCTCCTTATCCGCTTCGTGCGGCACACCGAGAGCGGGGTCTGATGACTCCGCTTTTTTCGTTTCTCCGTCGGGCCGCTCTTGCAAATCCCCTCCCGCGCACGGAAGTTTCCCCATGCCTCTCTACGAATACATCACCGCCGATCCCGAGAGAGGCTGCCGTATTTGCAAAAAAGGTTTCGAGATCCGACGTCCGATCACGCGTCCGGCGCTGGAAGCCTGCCCTCTTTGTCGCAATCCGGTCAAAAAGCTCGTCTCCCGAGGCATCACCTCACCGAAGATCACGAAGCCGCTCTCGGTCAGTGACGCTAAATCGGCGGGCTTCACCGTGCTGGAAAAGCGCGATGAAGGCACCTACGAGAAGCTCTGAGGTGACCGGCCCCGGCGTCAGGGAGCCGCTTTCGGGACGATTCTGAGCTCCCCGTTTTCGATCCGGATGTCCTCGATCATTTCGATCAGCTTTGCGAACTCAGGATCTTTGCCGGCGTCTTCGAGGAAGTTCTGTTTGCTGATCTCGCTCATGAACTCGGCCGGAATGGCGGCATCATTCACCTCCAGCCCCTCGATGTAGAGCGCAGGGCGACCGGCGGTCATCCCAACGGAAAAGGTCGCGATGCCGTTGAAATATTTCCCTTTTACCGCTTCGGCGATAAAGGGGATGGGGATGTCGAGTTCTTCGAGGCTCAGGCTCACCTGGCTGCGGAGCCTATCCTCCTCCACCGTTACACTGGCTCGGTCCGCGAGCGGTTTGAAGGTCGGATGAGACTGGATCAGCGCATTGATGTCCTGCCCCGAGAGCACGAGTGTCACCGGCTCGGTGCCGTCGGCCAGCCCTGCCTGGAAGGCGCTAAACTTCTCGACCGATTGATCGATCTGATCCTGGGAAAGCTGAGGGATCTCCACCGCGACAGACTCGGTCGCGGTGTACTCGGCGATCGCGGTGGCTGCGACCTCCTGAATTTTGATGTAGGCAAAATAACCACCAATGGAGAGGATCAAAATGAGCCCCAGGCAACCGCAGCCGCAACCGAAAAGCCACTTCTTTCCCGATCCTGAATTCGGCGTCCCGGCGGGAGGTGCCTGTTGATATTGCTGGGGCTGGTAAGGATTGGACGAAGAGGGTGTCAGCGGAGGCGGTGCGTCGTTCATAATAAGAAAAGTGAAGGCATTATATATAACATGCGAGCCGGACTGCCCAAGAAAATTTCGCGTCACTCCGGAGTTAGCCCCCGCGGGATAATGAGCTCGAGAAGGCGCGCCGAGTCCCACTCCACCGATCCCCAGTGCTCTGCCGAAATTTCGATCCGCGCAACCGCGAGCGTCGGAAAGTCGGCCACCTCTTCGCCTGCGGCAAAGGCACCCACAGCCTCGTGCATCCCGGGATTGTGCCCGAAGATCATGACCGTCCCCGCAGCCTCGTCGAGTTGCTGGATGGTCCGCAGAATGACGCCGGGGGGAGCGAGATAGAGCGCGGGGGCCTCGAGAATGTTTTCCGGAGGATAACCCATTTTGCCGGCGAGCAATTGCGCCGTCGTCAGGGCTCTCACGGCAGTGCTCGAGACGATGAGGTCGGGCCGCACCCCTAGCCCGATCAGCGCATTTGCCATGCGCGGGGCGTCGCGCAAACCGCGATCATTGAGAGGCCTGTCATGATCGGTCAATCCGGGATGATCCCAGTCAGATTTTCCGTGCCGGATGAGGAGGAGTTGTTTCATGTCTGATGGGAGCACCCCAACGAGGGGACGCTATTCGCCGGTAGGTTTCAATGGGAGATTTCAGTTTCGCCCCGGCCGGCGCAGTCCCGCGTCAACTTGAGCAGCAACGTGAGTTTTTTTGAACCAACCGTCGAGAGACTTGTCTACGCCAATTCGTCATCTTGACAGAGGATGTTCCTTTCGCCTAGCCTTTACCTATCCCTAACCCGCTCGATCATGTTGAAACCCGCCCTTTTCTCACTCGCCGCCACCCTCGCCACTCTCGCCGGCACCCAGACATTGCAGGCCGAAAACTGGCCGAACTGGCGGGGCCCCCATTTCAACGGATCATCGACCGGGACGGGTTTTCCCTCCGTTTTCTCCCCGACTGACGGGGTGGCATGGAAAAGCGAACTTCCCGGTGAAGGGGCCTCGACGCCAGCCGTCTGGGGCGAGGCTGTCTTTTTGACCTCTGTCGATGAAAAGGCCGACGCGGTCGTCGGGATCCGCATCAGCGCGAAGACCGGCGAGATCGTCTGGTCGGTTCCCTTCGGCAAAGGGGTCCGCATCGATGAGCGATCGACCTACGCTGGCGCTTCGCCTGTGACCGATGGTAAAACCGTATGGTTCTTCAGCGGCAACGGCGACCTCGCCGCCTACGACTTTGACGGCAAACAACTCTGGCACCGCGACATCGAGGCCGACTACGGAGACTTCGCCTTCCAGTGGACTTTCTCGAGTTCACCCCAGCTCTATGACGGTCTTCTCTACCTCCAGGTGCTCCAGCGCGATGTCCCCGTGAACGGTCGCGGCCGCACCGATGGCCCGATCGATTCCTACCTTATCGCGCTGGATCCCGCTACCGGCGAAACCAAGTGGAAACACATCCGCCCGAACGACGCCGTGCAGGAGTCAAAAGAGGCCTTTTCCACTCCTATTCCCGTCCTGCACGACGGTCGTCCCGAAATCGTCATCGCGGGCGGCGATTGCCTCACCGGACATGACCCCGCCACCGGCAAAGAACTCTGGCGCTGGGGCACCTACAACCCCACTCAGATCGGTCACTGGCGCCTCGTCCCCTCCCCTGTCTACGGCGAGGGAGTCTTTCTCGTCTGTGCCCCCAAAGGCGACCCGGTCTACGCCATCAAGGCGGGCGGGAACGGCAATCTCCCCGGTTCGTCTAAGCTTTGGATGAGCGAAGGCAAGGAAATGACCTCCGACGTGCCCACTCCGCTTTTCTACGACGGCTACTTCTACGTGCTGAACGACCGCAACAAATTCCTCAGCTGCGTCCACCCCGTCTCGGGCAAGGTGATCTGGAGCAAAGCGATCGACGCCAAGACCAAGCTTGAGGCCTCGCCCACCGGCGTCGATGGCAAGATCTACCTCATCAGCCACCTCGGCGAAGTCTTTGTCTACAGCGCCGGAGTCGATGGCGGCGAAGTGCTCAACGCCACCAGCTTCGGCACCTCGCAGAGCGTCAACATTCGCGCCTCCATCGTCCCCGCGGGCAAGACCCTCTACATCCGGACCGACAACATCCTCTACGCGGTGCGGAAGTAATCAGCCGGACCGCAGCGCCTTGTCGCGCATGCGGCGCATCGACCACTCGCTCGT
Organism: Verrucomicrobiales bacterium; assembly: GCA_030730365.1. Lineage (GTDB taxonomy): Bacteria > Verrucomicrobiota > Verrucomicrobiia > Verrucomicrobiales > DEV007 > Arctic95D-9. The sequence continues at coordinate 152,399 of JANQVJ010000027.1, read as the reverse complement.
GTAGTCCTCGAGCCGCTCGAGCGGCACCCAGGCCAGTTCGTGCGATTCCCCGGAAACGATGAAATCCTCCCCGCCGGTGTCCCGGACAAGAAATCGCACGTCGTAGTGGTAATGTGAGGGCTCGTCTTTCCTCGCGGGAATCGCGTGGATATCGAGATCGAAGATACCCTTAGCGACCGGGACGAGCGAGGTCAGCCCCGTCTCCTCGAGACACTCCTGCATCGCCACTGCGAGGACGTCGCTGTTGCCGTCGGCATGCCCCCCCGGCTGGAGCCATAGATTCAGTTTACGATGATGTGTCAGGAGCGTTTTTTCTCCGCTCTGATCGAGGATCCAGGCCGATCCGGTGACATGGCCCTCGGCGAGATGCCGCTCGAAGCAGAGCGGATTCCGCATGACGAAATCCCGATACCGCAGGGTCGTGTCGCCCTCGGCGGGATGTCGCATCAGGTAATGTTCGAGGAGTGTGAGGAGCGGTTGGCGGTGCATAGACAGGGACCGCCGACTAAAGCCCCGAATCGCCCCCTTGTCGAGTGTGGGCCGGACCCAGCGGAATCGGTCCGCGATCTCACTTGAAATAGCGTTTCAGCACCGCCTCCTCATCCGGTCGCAGCGTCTCCCGCGAGACTGCGTCACCGCCCTGACCGGTCGAGCTCACCCCGCCGCCCGCCTGGGGACCGATCGCGGACTCATCGAGCTCGCGCTCCGTCTCGCCAAGCCCGAGAACTTCACCTATCGTAGCACGCGAAAAATCCTCGTTTTTCACCTTCTCGATCCTGTTGGTGCCGAGATCGTCCTCCGTGTCGCCAAAGAAGATCGGCGCATCCCCGCGGCCACGGTCCACTCCGCCCATGCCCGGAGTCATCCCCTTCCCTTTTCCTATGCCCATGCCCAGCTGCATCGACCCTAGCCCGGGCAGGCCCTCGAGCGAGCCGAGAGCGCACGACCCCTTCTGCAATTGGCTCTGGAGGGCCTTTAATTGCTCCGCCGAAAGCCCGGAGAGCGTCTCCTGCCCGAGACTGGAAGGGTCGAGGGATTTCAACTGCTTCATCATCTCCATGTTCATCGCGAGACCGCTGCCTTCGAGGGCATCGAGCGCGTCGGAGAACTCTTTCAGCTTTTGCTCGCGGCTCGCCTCGCTCATCTCCAATGGAAAATCTTTCAGCACCGCGATGTTACGATCCAGCGCTGCCATCTCTGACGCCATGTCACGCAGTTGCCGCCCCAGCGTCTCCGAGAGGGTGTCGGTTGCCTCCAGACTCGAGTGACTGAACCATTCGTCTTCGGGCTGATCGCGCAGCTCTTCGATACGACTCTTGAGTTCCTCAACCGCGCTCTCCTCGATTAGATTGTCCTCTTCCAAAGTAGCGAGCCAGTCCTCCATCTGCTCCCATGCCCCGGGTTCCACCGGCGCCGCAAGTTCGCCTCCGGGCGCGCGCTTTACCGGCACAAACCAGGCCACCGTGACGAGCGCCAGCGTCAGGATCACAGGGAGCAGGGCCCTGCCAAAATGCCATCGGAAAGCGGCGGCAGAAAATTCGCTCACATTCGCGGGCCATGGACCGACACGATGATAAGCGGCACTGAGACGATTGTGCAAATGGAGCCGGTCATCGAGTCTCACGAGCCCCTCCTCGATCCCAATGAAGCGCCGGCGACTGAGGAGCCATGCAGTGAGGGCGAGCACGAGCACGAGCACACCGAGACTGGCTGCAAGCAGGGGCAGAGAAAGAAAAGCGCCACGGTAGGACCGCACCACGAGAACTACGACCGCGAAGACCACGAGCGAGACGACGAAGAGACCGTTGAAACGATCAAGCCACCATCCCAGGTTCACCCGCCTCGCCAGAGAAGAGGCGCGCCGAGTCCAGAAACGTTCCTGGGCGGTGGAATTCATGTGAGTGAAAATACGATAGTCCGCTGCGCCGCGCAAGGGCGATGCAGGAAATCGATTTACCCGCCCTTCTGTTCGATCGCGCAGGCGGTCGCTCGGGCCGAGATCCCCAACCCTGCCGGATAAGGGCGCGCCTCACTAACGCTTGCGCCGATGGCGCTTCAGCCATTCCTCCTGAGCACGTTTGGCGGCCTCGAGTCGTTGACGGAGGAGATCAATGGACATGCATTGACCTCCGGCGGCGGCGACGACATCCTGTTCGGCGCGATCATCGGTCGCGACGGTGATCTCGTATTGCGCAGCGTATCGGATCGCGAGGCGCTCGATGACATCGTCGGCGGTTTGGCCACCACTCGTGTAGATGACCTGGAGACCGGGTGAGGGCCGCTCTTCGGTGAGGGTCGCTCCCCTACCGTCGAAGACAACCACGACGCGCTCACCCGTAAAATCCCGATACTCGGCGAGGCGTCTCACCAGTTCCGGATAAGCACTGCCGGGGACGCGACGATGCAGGTCGAGCAGGTCATCCCAGCCGTGGATGACATTGTTCCCGTCGACCAATAAAAATGACGGCCGGGATTTATTCATCGCGAGCCGCCATTCTCAAAAGGTTGTAAAGGCGGAGAGTCCGCCTCGATGTGAAAGGAAAATCAGGCCTCTTCTTCAGCGGCGGCAGTTTTCTCC